>CAJXQI010000005.1 GCA_913058395.1 uncultured Colwellia sp.
TTCACTACGTTCACCTATTTTAGCCAACAATTTTTTGCCTGTTAATTGGGCGTTATAAGCCTTATCGAAATTCGGAGTTCAATTTTTGCCAATTCAAGATTCAAGCCCTGAGCGAAGAAACCTAACTGTTACAGCTGCCTCAATTATTATATTTTATATTGCAGGTGCTAAGTTTGATTCTCAAGAAATTCGTTTGCAACTAATTAATGTTCATTTTACCAATGCATCGATACTTACAATAACCATCTGGACCCTTTTATGCTGGTTTGTGTTTAGGTATTGGCAACAATTTAAAGGCACCTTGAGTACTTCATTTAATAAGAATGTAATATCATTCAATACAAAGAAACTTTGCAATTGGTACCTTATTAAACATCATAAAATAAATATCCATAAAGAATCAGGATGTTCAATGATATCGAATCTTGCAAAAATTGATAAACGTTGGGTCGCTAAATATAAGTTTGTAACAAATATCAGTTTAAACGACGATGGTAGTTTCCATAGCTATACCGTTCCTCCAGATTTGAACGATGAGGAAAAAAACGTTGTTGTACTCGGGTTTTTATTTAAACTAATTTTATTTCCGTTTTTCTTAATTAAAATGTTTCTTATTGACTCTGAGTTTGTTTCTATTTTAATGCCTTACCTATTGTTTAGTGCTGCAGTAATACTGGGTATTTATTCAAAGTTTAATTAAAAACGGCTTATAACAAGCTGTTCAAGCGGGACAAATAACAGTTGGCTGGTTCCGCTTCGCTTCACATTTTAGCCAACTACAATTTGCCCCTTAACAGGGCGTTAGCTTTACATCTTTAACTTGAGTAGCACATTCAATATGAAAAACATTCTTTATGGTCTAATTATATTTATGCCCAACCTTGTTGGCGCTTCGGATCTAGATTTAAAAAAAATAGATGTAAAAATCGTTAATAGTATCAATGAACGGCTGTGTAGTAACCTACAAGCTAGGATAGCCAACAAGCCTAATGCACCATTAGAATCAAATGTAAAAGATGGAATTTCATTAATACCTCAAACTTCGGGGGAATACACGTATAATTCTGTCGATGGACATAAAGTGTCTCTTAAAGTGCAATGGATGGAGGGAGACTTTTTTAATGATGGAAGTCACATCACGGCCTCTCATAGGTGTAGTATGTTACGAGGTATTTGCAGTGATGAGCTGGTTATACACAGCAAAGATATTGATTACAAAATCGAACCAGAACAAGAGTTTAGCTTGAGTTATGTTCGAGACTTGCCGTATTTTCAATCGATGTACCACTGGCCATTTAAAATTTGGCCCGGCTCATCCGTTTCTATGATGTTAGTTCGTGTTTCCCCATTTACCTTTGAAAATAAAACGTTTCTTCTTTTATCAGACAACTATGATAAAAAAGATTACTGGGCTGTTAGCCTTAAAAAGTCTAACGTAGTGTATCCTTCAGGGAAGCACAAAGGAAAAGAAAGTGGTTCACTTGATATAGCTTATTCATGTCATATGAAAAGCTAACAAGTCACTCAAAAGGACAAAAAACAGTTGGCTTTTTGCTCCTTCGTCGCTAATTTTAGCCAACAATTTTTTGCCTCTTAGTGGGGCGTTATGTGCCTATGGAAGCAGTATGAAGCTCATCTCCAAAATTGTTATATCTCTTATTGTGCTAATAGTCGTTGCCTATTATGGCAGCGCATTTGTAATGCCTAGCGTGACCATCGTAAATAAATCAGGTGCCGTAATTGAACAAGTTGAGGTAGCTTTACCAAGTTCCAACTTGAACTTCGGAGCATTAATGGATGGTGAGGAGAATACATTGCACTACTCCCTAGAACAAAGCGATGGCGTTTATAACTACCAATTCAAAAGTAAAAATTCAGTTATGTTTCGTGGTAGTTGTGGTTACGTTACTAATAATGAAATTCATAAAAGAGTTGTAATTACTCTTAATAAAAACAACGAAGTAGTATGCGACTAGGCACATAACAAGCTGTTCAATCGGGACAAATAACAGTTGGCTTTTGCTCCTGCGTCGCTTATTTTAGCCAACATATTATTTGCCTCTTAACGAGGCGTTATGTTTATCGGGAGTCTCGTTAAGTTGGGAAAACGACGAAATGGATTTTACATTGGTGCTGCTGTTGTTTTTTTGGGTTATCTAATTCAAGAGACTACTAGTGCAAATCCAAATACTATAGCCATCTCAGACCTTTTATTTGAGAGTTTTTTATTCTCGATTGTTTCTGGGGTTCTATTCTTATTGGGGTTTTCTGCATTAGCAGGTCGAGGAAGCGCAGATAATATCAACTCAGAAAAACGTGCTACTGAAATTCGAGCTAAAGTAAATCAAGAAATTACTACAAAACAATAAATCAAGGCAAGCATAAATAAACATAACAAGCTGTTTAACAAGGACAAAATACAGTTGGCTTTTTGCTCCTTCGTCGCTAATTTTAGCCAACTATTTTATTGCCGCTTAGCAAAGCGTTAGTTGTACAAGGAGAGCGCCATCAGCATTAACTATTCATCATATTCTATTGAAGAGCTATTGGATGCAAAAGTAGAAATAGATAGAGAAAAATTTCCTAGTAATTATAATTCTTTACTTTCTGAGCTTGCCTCTAGAAATACTGAATTGGAAGCTCATAATCTAGTGTTATCAATTGAAACTCAAAAACGTGAAGCTGTCATAATTAAAAGTTGCTCTCCTATACGTATTATTTTTATTTTATTCGTTGGCTTTTTTGCCAGCTTATACTTTGCACTATCATCAAAATTTGGACAAATGGAAGGTGGAGATAAGCTTTTATCTCTTCTTATCATGCTTATGGCGGGGCTGCCGCTGTTACATTCATTTTTAAAAGGTTGGACATTAGGTCGACATGGAGTTGTAACATTGACTAATGACGCTTTTAGCTATTCAGTTATGCAATTATTCTACAGCTTTGTTTTGTTCTATATAATAAGTTCTACGGTAATTTGGTGGTAACGTACAACTAACAAGCCATTCAAGCAGGACAAATAACAGTTGGCTATTTACTCCTTCGTCGCTTATTTTAGCCAACAATTATTTGCCTCTTAATGGGGCGTTAGGTTTAAAAGGAGTTAGGCTGTATGTTCTGGCAAATATCATTTTGGTTACTTGTTGTTATTTTAGTTTTACCATTTCCTTTCAAAGTTTTTGGATATATCAAAGGCTCTGACGATAGTACGTTAAGTGTAAAAATAGAAGAGTCTGCTAATGCCATTTTTATGTCTATTGGTTTGGTTGCATTTTATGGATATATAAATAATCAAGTTTATTTATCTCCAATATTTTGGCAAGCGTGGTTATTAATAGGTGTACTGTGGTCAATTGTTGCAATTTTTTGGTCACCTAAATTAGCTTATGCAACGGAAATAATGGGAAAAAATAGAATGCGCATTGCTGCTGGTATTAGCTGTGTTTTATATATTCCGTTATTTTTAGCTGTTTACTTCTATGCATTTTAAACCTAACAAGGGTTTTCAAGTCGGAATCGTAACAGTTTGCTCGGTTCCGCTTCGCTGCACATTTTAGCAAACTATTACAAGCCGCTTAAAACGGCGTTAGTTACTCAGGGAAGTCATGCGAAGCATTCTATTATTTATCACGCTATTTTTAATACATAATACAGCTAACGCTTGTAGTTTTGCTCCTGGTTATGATGAATTTGTTATTAGCCCTCTTTACAAAAAGAAAAATCATCCATTGGCTTTACCAAAAGCAAGTTTAGAATCTATTAAGCGTGGTTATGACGATGGAAATAGAGGTTCATGTTCGGATGCTGGAATCATCAAAATAAAATTTGAAAACGAAAATCCAGTTAGAGCTACAGGGTATAAGTTAAAGATTGTTTCAGGCACTTTTGAAACTAATGTAATTCCTGACTATGAGGTAATGCCTTCTAGGTACTACCCGAGTGGAAACTCTATGTCTTTTATCTGGTTGGATGGCAGTTATGACAATCAGGAGAGCATTGATTTCGTTTTACAAATTATCGCTGTATCGCCAGAAGGTGGCGAAAGTGAGCCGTATAATCTTAAAATCTATCATGCAGGTGGCAAGAGTAACTAACAAGCCAATCAAGCGGGACTGTTAAAGTTTGGCTCAGTTTCGCTTCGCTACACAAGTTTAGCCAAACATTTATCAGCCCCTTAATGGGGCGTTAGGAGTATTATGGAAGCATCGGAATTAGCTTCACTTGTTGAATCGATTGATACTTTAACAACTCGTTTCACTTGGCTAACAGGTTTTTTATATTTAGCTTATTTTACAATTTTAGGTGTTGTTTATTTTACGATGTGGCGAACACCTGCATCTGAGGGACCCACTGAGTTTAAAGGCGCTGACTTAATGCTTGAACAAGCCAAATATGAAGAGTTATTTAAAATTAGTCACAGGGTTTTAAAGCGTCGTCCAAATAATGTTGAAGCACATTGGTATATTGCTCTTTGTTATTACGACAAATCTAATTACCCTAAAGCTACTGATTGTTTTCTTAAAACTAAGAAATCTAATCCTCACTGGGCTGAAGGTGTGAATACCTATTTGGAATACATAAAGAATTAGAAAATGGTGCGCCATTAGGTCAGCAGCACTAATTAATACTCCTAACAAGGCAATAAAGCAGGACAAAAAACAGTTGTTTTTTGCTCCTTCGTCGCTTATTTTAACCAACTATTGAGGCGTTACCTGCCAATGAAGTCTCGAACTATGAGTCTAATTTTACAACTTTCCAAATTCTGCCTTATTTCTTTCGGCATTATTATGGTTATCATATTTGGTACGCCCGTTATTAGTAACTTAATAGTAATGGGGTTAATAGATCTTGCAGGATGTGACTTATCCCCGGCTGGCCCTTCGGAGTGCCTAGTTTGGGGGGGTGATTTAGGAAATCGATTATTTATATATGAATCATTTATAAGTTTCATATTTACCCCAGTAGTATTCTTAATTTACTTTTGGGATATTATATTAATTTGGCTGCTCTGTTATTTAGTTTTACATATACGAGAATGGCGGCTAAGTTACAGCAGCTAACAAGCAAATAAATTAGGACAACAGTTGGCTACACTCCACTTTTCTTCATATTTTAGCCAATCATACTTGGCTGCTTATTGTGGCGTTGTTAGGTTACTTTTTAGTGCTACCACAACCACGTTATCCCTTTATTTTTGAAAATCATGAGCTTGAGTTCATATACTGTATTGAACTTCATAATGAGTTATTTATGTTTCTTTGTAGTATCTTTTATATGCTTTTCTTTTAAGATCCCCAATACACCAACAACCTTAGCCATTGGTTCATTATTTTCGGTCGGTTTATTTGTAATATGGTTTTACCAATAAAAACAAAGTAGTATAAATACATAACAACTTTTCCCTTAACAGGGCTTTAACAGTAAAGGTCAATTATGCGTTATTTATTTATAATTATTATTTTGTTTAGTCTACTGAGTGGATGTTCAACAACTTCAAAATATGATTTGTACCAAGGAGAATATCTTGAGTTAACACTTAAAGATCAGACTTATTATTTTTCGAACCATGAAATTCCACAAGGGGAAGAGTCAAAGCTTTTAAATTTATTAAAAGCATACAACACAAAAAAATTCTTGCTCCATGACTTTACAATGGGTGACATTATGAAGTTTGGCTCTTCTGTGCAAGAAAATAGTTTTAAGTTTTATTTTATTGACAAAAACAATGAAATTAAGCAGATTATTTTTGCTTAAACTTTCTGCTGACAAGTCAATTATGCGGGGCTTTATAATGACAAGGAGTGTAAATGCAAACTTTTGCTAAGAGTAATATTCCATTTATATTTCTCGTAGTTATTTCTGTTTTCTGGACTTTTTTCTATCAAAGCACTAACGCTCTGAATGGGTTTGGCGTAGAAAAGCCAGAATGGCTTTTGCTAATCGATGGCTTAGTTGTTTTGCCTGTTTTATGTTTTGGTTTGTTAAAGAGAAGAAAGAAGCTGCAATCAAAGCCGCAGTTTATGGTTGTTTGATTATATTACTTGGTAGCTTTATTATTCCTGAAACCACGAAGGTTGTATGGCCTTACCTTGAGTTGTTGCGTTATCTTGCTATTTCTGCGCTGATCGTTTTAGAAGTTACCACTATTTTTACTGTCTTTTCGGCTATAAAAGCTTCGCTTATTAAAGATACAGACCCAGATGTAGCTATATTAAAGTCAATTGAAAGAATTCTAGGCAAAGGTGTTATAAGCTCATTAATCTCTTTTGAGGCACGAGTTTGGACATAAGCATTATTTTCAAAAAAGATAAGGCAGCAAAACTTTTCTGGTGATTGTCATTTTAGTTGTCATAAGAAAGATGGTACTCAAAGCAATCAATTGGGCTTTATTCTCATAATTTTATTTGAATTACCCGTTATGCATATGCTTTTACATTTTTTATGGTCACCGTTGGCAGCCAATATTACAACGGGTTTAACTCTTCTAGGTTTGGTCTTTTTTATTGCTGAGTATAAAGCCATTGCAATTAGGCCTATTTCAATTGTGCCAGACAGCATTATTGTAAGGTATGGAATGTGGAATCCTTTAATAATTATTTTAAGTGATATTGATTACATACAATATAATTCAAAATTTATACATCGTTCGAGTAATATTAGTAGATTCAATTTAGCAGGTAATCCAAATATAGAGATCAAGCTCAATTCCGGTAAGTTTGTTTATTTAGGCGTAGATGCACCTAACGAGTTTATTTTAGCTATAGAGAAGTATCGAAAAAATTGTTGTAACTAACTATTCAAGCGGGACTACTAACAGCTCTCTCTGTTTCGCTTCACATTTCCGCTTTGAATTATCTTATTTTTAAAGATGCCTTAATAAATTAATTTAGATTCTACAAAGAAAAATCAGCTCTTGAGCCCGTTTTAGCAAACGATAACATTCAAGAGCTGCAGCAATTATTGTTGCTGTAACAGTGCCATACGGCTTTGATCTACTAAGCGTAGATTACTTAGGTGAAACGGGGGATGTACTTGTAATATTTTTAATAATTGCGTATCAAAATTTAAGTTTACTTGTTGTTGTCCTGGTTGTAAGTAATGAGCTGAACGACTCAGCATAACTTGCTGCGCTTTACCTTGTTTATTGATACCTGAAACAATTGCGCTAAGCTCATAACGGCCTTCGCTAGCAATATTTAATTCGACCGTGGCATGAGTTAAATTAACAACGGTTTTACCAGTCATTTTTGCGGTTGGCGTTGCAATAGCAAAAGCGACCTTACCGTTACGATTGATTTTTAAACCGTTATCATTACCTTGTGATGCTATGTGTAATTCATAAAGTTCTCCGTAATTTTCATGAGCAGTCATTTCAGGAAGCTTGATATTGTACTTACCGTTTAGCTCGCGGTAATTTACCGGTAAAATGTCACCTGCCGGTGTTTTAATGTGAGCTTTATGCTTACTGTTTGTCAACTTTCCTTTGCTATTGTTAATCGACATATCAAGCGTTATATGCTGTTTAGCGACTAATGTTTGGCTGGGAATAGACAATGTTAGCTTATGCTCAGAGCCTTTTTCTTTTACATTGACTAAGTAACGTTCCTCACTATTTAGTGCCTGATTTACTTTGAGTTTGAACTCACCACGACCAACTCGTTGCTCAAGTTTAACAGCGCTACTATTTGGGAATATATTAGCGGTGGCAAATTGTTCCTGTGATACTTTCTGACTAAATGCTTTATCCAGTTTTTGTTTGCCTTTAGACAGCTCAATCTTTTCAGGGTCAATAGCAATACTTTTAACATGTGATGGACTTTTACTTGCTTTGCCTGATAAGCGAATAAGAGCACCAGGTTTAGTGATAGCTAAGGCAATACCTGAGTTCAGTTGTTTCCCTGTTACTTCTAGCCAATACTCATCACTGATACTGGTATAAGGTTTCACAGCAAATGACAAAGTACTGGCTTGCGCTAGCGGTTGACTAAAGTGGAGAGATTTTTTTTCTATTTTATGATGCGGTGCGCTGATAGCAACAAGCTCGGTATTATTTATTTTCATTCGCTTAGCAGCAATCAAAGGTGTTGTTTTCGCTGCAAATGAACTGCTAAGTGATAATATGTTTGCGTTTATACTGGTACTTATGGACAGGCTAATGCAAGCGCTCAACAAACTGATTTTTATAATTTTATTCATGAGTTGCTCCTTAAATGTCATTTCTGATGATAGTGTCGAGATTGAAGCAATCTCGACGACTTTGGTGATGACTTAATGGTTCACTACCTTGGGTTTTTTCTTTATCTTTAAACCAAACCGTACCTGCACCACTTTGAGAGCTACACTCTAAGAAGCCATCTGAGCATGAATCTAACCAGTTTTGTGTTGTTTCTAGCGCCACTTGGTACTGGTAACCGCCACAATAACTGTCACTATCCCAAATCGCAGAATCTACATCTGAGCCGACAACGGCTTTAAATGTGCTAGGTAAAGTAGGGCGTCCACTAGTACCAGACAACCAATTATCATTGTAATAGGCCATCCAACTCACTTGCTGTTGCTTTACAGCATCAGAGTTATAACCTAACAACCAGCCTAATGTACTTTCAAAGATATTACCTTGAGTCGCAGCGTCAGCTAAGGGGGTGCCTAAACTAGAAGGTGCTAGGGCAATAACTTTGCTGGTAGTGTTGATTATGCTCGGATAACGAGAATCATATGTGGGGTTTGACAAGATCCAGCGCACAACATTACCGCCATTTGAATGGGTCAGTAACACTAAGCTGGTAATATTTTCGTTAGCTATAAAACTATTTAATTGGTTTGCTAGGCATCCCGCAGCGGCTTCAGCCCACATAAATTGGTCAAAATCACAATTTGTCACCGTATATTTACTGCTGTTCGGTAAGCCTTGTCGGACTGAATTAACAAAATCACCACTCCAATAATCATTGTAAGCGTCAGTTTGTTGTCCTGTGCCATGTATAAAGGCGATACCCTGATTAGCACTCGCACTCGCCATTAGTGCGAAAGAGCTCAATACTATGGCTGTCATTATTTTTTTCATAGTAATTCCTGTTTTGATATTAATTACGTAATGTTAGATAGATGAAAGGTCTAACCTCTTACCTGTTCAAACAAGAGTATTGATAGTTAAAAAAATATTGGCAAGCCAATAAAACGACAAAAATTCATACATTTCAGACGCCGTATTAATCACTGTATTAAGTAGATACTCTAATCGTTCCAAGGCATTTAGAAGTAGGGAACAGCTTGTTGTAAATAGGATTTTCGTGGTGTTTTAAACGAGAACAAAAAATTCAGGAATTAATGATTTTAAACTGCACTCAAGCATTTCAAACGAAGAAAAATAAGGTATTGGGGGGACTTTAATGGTGCTCAATTTCGATGAATTGAATTCAGTTGGTGCAATAATAATTGTTTAGTACATGAAAGCTAAGTCAAATCATGATAATCAATTGAAGCAAAGTTTTTAACCCTTAGAAAACTTATGATATTTGTTTGCCTAAAAAAGAAAACGGCCCTCAAGAGGGCCGTTTTAATAGTAAAACCGACTACTTCATCTAATTTACAAAATGAAGTAGTGCAATAAAGATTTTATTTTACCTTAAAAATTAAACAACGAATTAAAATGCGGCGTTGTTTGGCGTTCTTGGGAATGGGATCACGTCACGAACATTTTGCATACCTGTTGCATAAGCAACTAAACGTTCAAAACCTAAACCAAAACCAGAATGAGGAACGGTGCCGTAACGACGTAAATCACGATACCAACTGTAATCAGCTGGATCTAAATTCATTTCAGCTAAACGCTTATCTAAAACATCTAAACGTTCTTCACGTTGGCTACCACCGATGATTTCGCCAATACCTGGTGCTAAAATATCCATTGCAGCAACAGTTTTACCGTCATCATTTAGGCGCATGTAGAAAGACTTAATATCTTTCGGGTAGTTTTGTAAAACTACTGGACCATTAAAATGTTCTTCAGCTAAATAACGTTCGTGCTCAGAGTTTAAATCTACGCCCCAAGCGACTTTGTTCTCAAACTTCTTGCCACAGTTTTCTAAAATAGTAATCGCGTCAGTGTAATCTAAACGCACAAAGTCGTTATTAATCACTGAATTTAAACGATCAACAACAGTTTTATCTACACGTTGTTGGAAGAAAGCCATATCGTCAGCACGTTCATCAAGTACCGCTTGGAAAACATACTTAAGCATTTCTTCTGCAAGGTCTGCAGCATCAGCTAAATCGGCAAAAGCAATTTCTGGCTCGATCATCCAAAACTCAGCTAAATGGCGCGTTGTATTTGAGTTCTCAGCGCGGAATGTTGGGCCAAAAGTATAAACTTTAGAAAGGGCACAACAATAAGTTTCAACGTTTAACTGACCTGAAACCGTTAAGAATGTTTCTTTACCGAAAAAGTCTTGGTCGTAATCAACTTTGCCTTGATCATTTAATGGCAAGTTTTCCATATCAAGTGTACTGACGCGGAACATTTCGCCTGCGCCTTCACAATCGCTACCGGTAATTAATGGTGTGCTGATCCAAAAGTAACCTTTGCTATGTAAGAAACGGTGTACTGCTTGTGCCAAAGTATTGCGAACACGTGTTACTGCGCCGCCAATATTAGTGCGCGGACGTAAATGTGCTTGTTCACGTAAAAATTCTATACTGTGACGCTTAGCTGCCATAGGATAAGTATCAGGGTCTTCAACTAAACCTAATACTTCAACTTGTTCTGCTTGAAGTTCAAACGATTGACCTTTACCAGGAGACTCAACCAAAATGCCGGTAACTTTTACCGCTGCACCCGTAGTAAGCTTTAATACATCAGTCTGATAATTATCTAAATTACTCGGAGCAATTGCTTGAATAGCATCAAAACATGAACCGTCATGTATAGCTAAAAATGAAATACCGGCTTTTGAATCGCGACGTGTTCGGATCCAACCGTGGATAGTAATTGATTCATTAACAGGGTATTTTCCTGCCAAGATATCAGTAATTGCAATGACTGACATTTACAAACCTCTTTTCTGTCAAAATGTGCTCAGTTTTTAAGGATTGATATGTTACCTTGCTTATAGGGTTTAACAAGTAAAAGTTGTTAAATCCGGTCTATATAAAACGAAAAGTTGAAAATTAGCTTAAAAAGGCAGTGTGATGTATGAATATACTGAAAAAAGAGCGAAGAAATGCGGCTGATATATGGACATATATAGTTAGAACATTGGCAATTATTGGTTGGGGCTTGTTTGCGTTTGCACTAATAATGTCATATTTTGCAGCCCCTGAAGTTGATTACGGCTATTTGCGCTTTCGTGATATTGAAATTAGAAAGTTTTGGCTAACCCCGTTAACGGGTTACCTTTATATTGTTTTATGGTTAAGTGCGTTGAGTAGTTATTTCTGTTTAATTTTAGATAACTATCGTAGTCGACGTAAAAGCGATGGTACGCATTTCAATATATTACTATTGCTCGTTATTACCATCGCCTGGGTAAGCTTTATCTTGGTGCAAATATCTGAAGCTAAAGTTGGCTAATTACACGCTAATCATTTTTAAAGCAGGCATCGTCATTCAGTACATTGCTAATGGCGTTTATCAAAAGCATTAGCTCTTCAGTTTTGCTGACAAATGGCGGCATAATGTAAATTAGCTTGCCAAAAGGGCGGATCCAAACACCTAGCTCAACAAAGCGTTTTTGGATCACCGCCATATCAACATTTTGTGTTGCTTCTACCACACCTATACCGCCTAACACTCGCGTGCTTTTCACTCGGCTATGTTGTTTTAGTGGCAGTAACTGTTCTTTAAATAATAAAGCTATGTCGGCTATTTGTTGTTGCCATTGATCACGCTTTAAAATGGCTAAACTAGCATTGGCAACTGCACAAGCTAATGGATTACCCATAAAGGTTGGCCCATGCATAAAACAACCAGCTTCACCGTCACTAATGGTATTCGCTATTTCGTCAGTACATAAAGTTGCAGCTAGTGTCATATAGCCGCCGGTTAATGTTTTTCCTAGACAGATAATGTCAGGACTTATATCAGCCCATTCACAGGCAAATAACTTCCCTGTTCGCCCTAAACCGGTAGCAATTTCATCGGCTATTAGTAGTACATTATATTCATTGCATAATGAACGGCACGCTTTTAAGTATTCAGGGTGATAAATACGCATACCGCCAGCACCTTGAACTATAGGTTCAATAATAAAAGCTGCTATTTCATGGTGGTGTTGTTTAAATAAATTGGTTAACTCGTCAAGCTCTGAGGCATCCCATTTTTCATCAAAGGCGGCTTTAGGCGCCGGAGCAAATATGTTTTTCATCAATACAGATTCAAATAATTGATGCATGCCATTAACAGGGTCACAAACCGACATTGCGGCAAACGTATCACCGTGATAACCATTTTTAACGGTTAATATTTTATACTTTTCAGCCTTACCTCTACTATGCCAATACTGTAACGACATTTTTAGCGCCACTTCAACCGCAACTGAGCCGCTATCACTAAGGAAAACTTTATTTAAGCCGCTTGGTGTTATTTCGATTAGCGTTTTAGATAAATCGACTGCGGGTTGATGAGTTAAGCCACCAAACATAACATGGGAAAATTTTTCTGTTTGTTTGAGTAAGGCGTTATTTAGTTCCGGATGATTATAACCATGTAAAACCGACCACCATGAAGACATACCATCAACAATTTTTTCGCCACTGGCTAGCGTTATATGAACGCCATTTGCTGACTCTACTAAGTAAGAAGGTAGCGGGTTCGACATGGAGGTATACGGGTGCCAAACGTGATTTTTATCAAATTCGAGTAATTCTGTTTGTTTTTTGTTCATATGTAAGGCTTGGGTAGGTAAATTAGTTGACATCTTGGTGTTGGTGCATAGACTACCCGTTAATATTATTAGATGCAATTTTCAAAACGAGCGAAATACTATGACCCAGCAAACATTAAACCAAAGCGAAATTCGTCACAATTGGCAAGCTCACGAAGTGAAAGCTTTATTTGATATGCCTTTTAATGATTTGATGTTTAAAGCACAAGTTATTCATCGTGAAAACTTCAATCCGAATGAAGTACAAGTTAGTACTTTGTTATCGATTAAAACTGGGGCATGTCCAGAAGATTGTAAATACTGTTCACAAAGCTCTCGTTATAAAACAGATATCGATAAAGAGCGCTTGATGGAGATTGAAAAAGTATTAGAAGCTGCACAGGTAGCTAAAGATCAAGGCTCGACCCGTTTTTGTATGGGTGCTGGCTGGCGTAACCCGAAAGCTCGCGACATGCCACATGTTGTAGAAATGGTAAAAGGTGTAAAAGCCATGGGGTTAGAAACTTGTATGACACTTGGCATGTTATCTTCAGAACAAGCTGATGAATTACAAGATGCTGGGCTTGATTATTACAACCATAACTTAGATACATCTCCAGAGCATTATAATCAAATCATTACTACACGTACTTACCAAGACCGATTAGATACGCTATCAAATGTTAGAAGTTCAGGTATGAAGGTATGTAGTGGCGGTATTGTTGGTTTAGGTGAAGAAAGTAAAGACCGTGCGTCATTGCTCGCTCAATTAGCAAACCTTTCTCCACAGCCGGAAAGTGTGCCAATTAACATGTTAGTGAAAATTGAAGGTACGCCGTTATCTGACGTTGCTGATTTAGACCATTTTGAATTTATCCGCTGTATTGCCGTAGCACGTATTATGATGCCAAAAAGCCATGTGCGTTTGTCAGCAGGTCGCGACGCAATGAATGAACAAATGCAATCAATGTGCTTTTTAGCCGGTGCCAACTCAATATTCTACGGTTGTAAATTGTTAACTACAGGCAACCCTGAAGCTAATAAAGATATGATGTTGTTCAAACGCTTAGGAATTAATACAGAAACTATTGCTAGTTCGGATGATGATGAGCAACGCTTGAAAACAGCGGTTGTTGATCAGCAAAATAGCGACCTTTTCTATAACGCTGTTAACTAGCGAACCATGGCGTTTGAGTTTCTAAAGGCCAATATTGAACAGCAAAAAGCACGTGCTCGTTACCGAGCACGTCAATGTGCTGCTGAGCAATGCGGTCGTGAAGTTACCATTAATAATAAACAGTACTTGAATTTTTCATCGAATGATTATCTAGGCTTAAATCACCATAGTGAGATAAATAAAGCGCTGCAAGAAGGCGCCGACCGTTTCGGTACCTGTGCTAGTGGCTCAAGTTTAATCACTGGATACTCTTACGCCCATCAAGCATTAGAAAATGACATCTGTGATTGGCTGAATAAACCTAAGTGCTTATTATTTGCCAGTGGTTTTTCGGCAAATACCGCTATGATGCAAGCCTTAGGTAATAAAGATAGCCATTTATATTTAGATAAACTAAGCCATGCATCTTTAATTGATGGTGCACTCGCAAGTGACGCAAAAGTTAAGCGCTTTTTGCACAACGACACCGAGCAACTTTCACGTTTACTTAATAAAAGCCAAACAAAGACTGCTATAAAAGAAATTAATAATATTATTGTTTCAGAAGGTGTTTTTAGTATGGATGGTGACAAAGCTAATGTTATAGAATTAGCAACAATTGCCAAGCAGTACCATGCGATGCTTTATTTAGATGACGCACATAGTATTGGCGTAGTCGGTGAAAAGGGTGAAGGTAGTAGTGCGAATGCTGACATAGATGTTGTGATGGCAACGTTTGGTAAAGCGCTAGCAACAAGTGGGGCATTTGTTGCGTGTGATGAAGCATTAGCAGATTATTTGATAAATTTTTCACGGCACTATATTTATTCTACAGCAATTTCGCCAGCATTGGCTTGGGCTACAAAGAAGAGTATTGAGTTAGCCCAAAAAGAGCGGTGGCGACGGATAAAAATTCAAGAGTTAAGTCTATTATTAACATCAAAACTCAGTGATAAAGTAAAATTAATTCAGAGTGCGTCATCAATTCATGCCATTGTAATTGGCGATGAAACTTCGACGTTAGATGTTTGTCAGAAATTACGAGATAAAGGGATTTGGCTAACGGCAATTCGTCCACCAACAGTCCCTACCAACAGTTCACGGTTACGTGTTACTATAACAGCTAGCCATAAAGATAAGGATATCAATTACCTAGCAAAATGTATTAATGAGGTTGTAAGGTAATGTCCGAAATAAATAATCGGTACAAAATAGCAAGGTCATTTGGTTCGGCTAGTGCTTCTTATGATATATCAGCACGTTTACAACGCTATTGCGGCAAACATTTAATGCCTTGGTTACCCAATAGAAACGATTTAACCGTTTTAGATTTAGGCTCAGGCACCGGCTTTTTTACCGAGCTATTAGCAAGTCGATACCAACAGGTGATTGGCTTAGATATTTCTAACAAAATGTTAAATTTTGCTAAGGATAATCGTAGTTCTGCTATTCAATGGCTTGAAGCTGATGCTTATAAGATCCCTTTAAAAAATAACAGTGTTGATTTTGTTTATTCAAATTTGATGATTCAATGGTGTGATCCGTTAGACCTGGTCATTGATGAAGTAATGAGAGTATTAAAGCCTGGTGGCTTATTCGTATTTTGTACCTTAGTTGATGGCACTTTATTTGAACTTAAATCTTCGTGGGCGCAAGTTGATAACGATAAACACGTGATCGATTTTAAACCTGAACAAGAAGTTCGTTCTTTACTTAATGGTAACGATCGTAAATTACTCAATGATAAAGCAGAAGATATCATTCTAGAGTATGAAAATGTTTTACATCTTGCTCATGAATTAAAAGGATTAGGGGCAAGCCACGTACCTAAAAAGCAAGGCAAAGGCTTAGCAGGTAAAGACAAATGGAAAAGAATGACGACAAGTTATCAAGATTTCCAAGAGCCAAGTGGCATTTATCCAGCAACCTATAAAGTGTTTTCTGGTTTAGTGGTTAAGTTAAGTGATTAGCGTTTAGTTATCAAAATAATGAGTAAAGTGAATATTTAAGCATGTTGAAGTTATTTATTACTGCTACGGACACTGATGCAGGGAAAACTTATGTTGCACAAGCATTAGTTAGCGCATTGGTAGCAAAATCTAAAAAAGTAGCGGTTTATAAACCAATATCAGCAGGTTGTGAGCGTGTTAATGGTGCTTTGATAAATGAAGATGCCAAATTATTACAAATACAAGCAAACTGTCAGCAAACAATTGAGCAAGTTAACCCAATAGCGTTTGAACCCGCTATTGCTCCACATATTGCTGCCGCCAAAGAGCAAAGAGAAATTACCCTTACAACTATTGAGCAAGGTTATGAAGAAGTAGTCAATCTTGGTGCTGATATTATTATTTGTGAGGGAGCTGGTGGCTGGCGATTACCATTAGGAAACGGAAAATTCCTCTCTGAATTTGTACAAGTGACAAAGCAACGGGTTATTTTAGTAGTTAATATGAAACTAGGCTGTTTAAATCATGCCGTGTTAACTTATCAATCTATAATTTCTGACGGTTTGCTATGCGTTGGCTGGATAGCAAATTGCCAAGAAGATATGCCGTATTTAACAGAAAATATGGCAGAGCTTACTGCTTTATTACCAATTCCTAAGTTGGCTGAATTAGATTTCGAGTCTGATATAGCAAAAGCAGCGCAGAAAATAGATATCACTAAATTATCTACGCTGTTATAAATATTATATTTTAAAAGCTTACGTTAAAAACGTTTATAACAAGTCACTCAAATCATCTTCTGTGGTGATCGTTGATTTATCACCAGCTTTAAAGATATAACCCGTATTACTGCCGCTGTCACAAGCTAAGCATAGACTATTGTCTGCAAGATCTAATGCTGTGCCTTCAACAATTGCAACAATTGCTGTCTCAGGATTTAAAACCATAAATTCGGCTAAACGTTGTGCACGTGTTTCACCATTGTGGCCCGGAGGATTGTAATCTGTGTAATGAGGGTTAAGTTGAAAGTCGACAAAGTTTAATGCGGTAAAACTTTCTGGCTCAATAATCGGCATGTCATTGGTAGTTCTAATCGATAAGCCTGCAATGTTTGAGCCTGCACTCCAACCAATATACGGCATTCCAGTTGCCACTTTACTTTGTATCGCTGGAATTAAATTCTGTTTATATAACTGATATAACAAGTGAAAGGTATTACCACCACCTACAGCAATGGCCTTAGCATTAGCAACCGCAGCAACTGGATCTTCATGTTGGTGTATACCAGTAACTTTAACGCCAATTGCATCTAAAGCATTTTGTACCATTTGCGTATACTCGTCATAGTTAACGGTTACACCAGCATAAGGAACAAATAATAATTCAGTAATACCGTTTAATTTAGCTTTAATCATATTTAAAGCATGTTCTAAATATTTTGTATCACCCACTCGTGAACTGCTAAGAAGCAGTAGGTTTGCATTTTTAATGGTCACATTCTTACCTTAGAAGTATTTCGCTATAAGCGTTTATTTTACCTGAAATTTAAGAAACGTTGCGAAATTATTTCGCAAGTTCTGCGATACAAGCACTGGCAATAAACCCTGAACGTGTGCTGTATTGAGATGATTTAGCAACCCGATCATCAATTTTTTTAATCAGTAACTCAGGTAAGGTGACATTAATTTTATGGCTTTTCCCCATGTACGGAATGATATCAAACTCTAATATTGCCCAAATAGCTAAAGGTTGATTTGATAACTGCATGTGTTCTTCTATCGATTTTGCTGGCGGCACTTGCTCACCATACTCCACTAAAATACTTAAATGAGCTGCCATAGCTTCATTAAGTTTAGACAATCCTTCATCCATAGAGAGTGCCTTTACCTGACAACCCGGTAAATCGACAACAGAAAACGTGTAGTAATTTTCTCCATTATTTTTTAGTGCTTGAACAGGGTATTTCATCATTATTACCTCTCATAATATGCTGTAACCACTGTAACCCCTACAACCCCGTAAGTAAACAATATAACAACCCTGGCAACTCCGTTTAATTTATAGTGACAACCCTGATAACCCTTACACCAACAAGGCAGCAACTCTGATAACTCCAAATGATGTTGGTTGGTAATTATTTACTTACTATTAATGCATTTAAAAATAAAAGAAAGGTAAGGCTGTATAAATTTACTTATACTAATTTTAATGTTATCAATGAATTAAATATTATATTTTTACAGGGGTTATAGGGGTTGTTAATGATGGGTGGGAAATAATTAGTTTAACTCATAGTGCATGATGATTTACGAAAGGCTTGCTGCTTAAACGGGAGTACTTTGAGCATATTCAACGGCAAGCCGACAATAAAAATAACTTTATCAGTAATGCCTGTTTCATTGATAAGGTATTAATTTTTTACTCATGTTGTAAATAATATAGGGGGTAAATTAGCTGTTAATTTTTCAAACATTGAAGTAAACATAATCGCTAGAATTATTAAGAGGTCGTAATAATGTTTGTTAATGATGCTAGTTGCTAAATTAAATTATGTTTGGCTTTAATTTCACTTTTAATTTTGCTACCAGTAATTTTCAGAACTGAAGTGACCTGGCGAACGTCTTAAGTGCTTTTCAAAGCCAAGTGCTAATAATGCATCACGAGTGTCATGTACCATGTCAGGATTACCACAAAGATAGAAAAAGCTATCATCTTGCGTTGGGTTAATTCCTGCAGCGGTTATTAGTTGTTTATTTTGTAATAGTGCTGGGATCCTGCCTGATAGAGTTTCTGCTATTTTTTCACGTGACACGATAGGTATGTAGATAAGTCGACCAGCGTATTTTTGTTGTAGCTGCTTTATGAAATCCAAATAAACCAACTCTTGTTGAGTTCTAACTGCATGAACCAAAATAACATGCTCGAAACGCTTTTGTGATTCGAGCTCTGATAATATTGATAAAAAGGGGCCAATTGCCGTGCCCGTTGATAACAGCCATAAATCTTTTGCTCTTGCTGGTATTTCATCGAGTGTCATAAAGCCACTTGCTTTCTCACCAACAAAGACTGTATCACCGACCTTTAATGCGGCAAGGTGAGGACTGAGATTACCACTTTCAACATCAATAATTAAAAACTCCATTTCTTGATGGCCTTTGCTGTGATTAGGCGAATTGACAAATGAATAGGCACGTCTAGACCATTCACCATTTGAATCTTTTAAAGCGAGTTTAGTGAATTGTCCCGCAATGTAAGGCTTTATATCGGCTTTTACTCGAATAGAGAACTCATTTTCAGTCCACGATGTAAAACCACAAACAATACCTTTTACAAAGCCTTTTAGATCTTCATTCATTTACGTTACCCCTAGTTAACTATTCGTCATTAGTAGCTTAATAATAGTCGTTAAATACTGTTATCCACTATTTATCAATTTACTCGAAGTAAGGAATATCTTTTAAAAGCCGTATTATTGGAGGACTCTTTATTTTTAACTCATAAGCTAACTATCTTATTGGGTTTCGTTAATCGAAATGATAAGTTATTAATACGTTTAGTTAACAGGATAATAAATATGAAAATATACGGAGATAGCTGTTCAGGTAACTGTTATAAGGTGCAACTTGTTTGTGCCTTGCTAAATATAGATTACCAATGGATAGATATTAATATTCTAAAGGGTGATACAAAAAACCAAGATTTCTTGAATAAAAACCCTAACGGTAAAATACCACTATTAGAACTTGATGATGGACGATTTATCGTTGAATCAAATGCCATCATTAATTACCTAGCCTTTGGTAGTTCGTTATTACCTATAGACTCATTCGACCTTGCGAAAGTGCAACAATGGCAGTTTTTTGAACAATATAGCCATGAACCTTATATTGCAGTGGCGCGTTTTATCGCAAAATACCTTGGTTTACCTGAAGATAGACGCGCAGATTATGAGTCTAAACAAGAAGGGGGTTATAAGGCATTAACGATAATGGAACAGCAATTACAGCAAACATCTTTTTTGATTGGTGAACAATTCACTACTGCTGATATTTCGCTATATGCTTATACCAATGTTGCAGATGAAGGTGGCTTTGATTTAACAAAGTTTCCTAATATTGAACGTTGGTTGAAAAAAATATCGTCTCAGACAAACTATATTGCGATAGATGTATAGTGTATTTTTACGTGGCACTTGCTGATTTTTTTTAAATTTTTCCCCCAAAAAACACTGTGACTCTTTCAGTTAAATAAAGTACTTATATAAGGTAGTTAAGGTAACTGAATTTCGATAATGAGGCGATACAAACCTATTTTAAAGGAAAATATTCTCTAATTCATCATAGTATGCGTCACAATGACTTAAATAGTACTTGGGCTTGGATTAAAGAGCACTTTTGTAATGTTGATTTTAATATAATAGATATTCAATCACTTAATGGTTATGCGTTACTCTATGTTCTTACAACTTATGCTTCTCTACGTCGTTCAGGTTAATAACATATGCATTCCGGCCAATACCATGAAACTCTTCATCAGTAAAAACAATATAATCTTCGTTGTAAAAAGTAATTGCTTCTTTTTGCGTCACAATTCCAAGATCAATTCGGTAAACATCACCTGAAAAAAAGTCATCTCCTTGCCAGTTTTCAAATAGCCATATTCTTTGTGAATCTAGGAGCGCAAGTTTTTTTCGGCTAGGACTTAATGCGGCAGAAGTTATCCAACATAGTTTCTCTGCAATTGTACATGTTTTAAAAGTGCTTATTTTTTCGGCATCAAAGTTAGCCGCATGATCACCTATTTTATATAAGCTAGTAATCCCGTTAAAAGGCACGGTTCGATTTTTTGTGAATAGGTATAGGTGTTTTTTATAATAAATAAAAGCTTCCACGTCGAATTCTTTGTCTTCAGCTTTGGGTGGAAAAATTTTATGCTCAGGGTAATTGAATTTTATTATCTCAGCTTGAGTTGTATTCCCTTTAATATCGATAGGGTTTTCTATTTTATATATTGTTAACCATTTTCGTAAGTTTTCGTTATTGCCAAAATCACCGAGAAAAAAGTGCCCAAAGTCATCTTGAGTCATGTCTTCCCAATCAATATTTTTAGCATTAGTAATGGTAATAGTTTTATTAATATTTCCATCTCTGTTGACCTGATAAAGTTTCGGCTTGTCACCTCCATCATTAATAGCCCATAAATTCATGCGCTTATCAAACTCAATACCTGATATTTCAGTTAATTTAGCATCTATAGTGACAAATTTATGCTGATATAACTGATAACTTGTTACAGCAATGATAATACTGGTTGCTATCGCGCTTCCTAGCAATAAACCGGCAATACTTTTCTTCATTCAACATTCCTTGCGCATGTTAATTACAATTACTAGTTTTGAAAACTTACTTTTGAATAAACTACCTTAGTTTATAATATTAAAGACTTTATAGTCGTTAATATTTGTATTTTTTGAAGATAATTAGGAGAGAGGGCTTAAGCTAAATTGTAATTTTTTATTAATATTTGCTAAAAATACCATTCAGTTAATTAAAATCCATTATGATTAAAATATATCAAGTCTATGTATTCTTGGAGCGTTTATGCAGTTAATAGCTATTACTATCGTTATTAGTATAAGTTTAGTTTTATTGTCGGGTTGTCAATCACCAACAAATAACCAGCATTCTGTGACACAACTTGAGGCGTCATTATATTTAGATGAAAAGTTTGAAAATCACAATGCTGTTTATATAGAGAGTGAAGAAGCTATATTCGCTTTAAATGATGATATGAAAGCAATGGTTGTAAATAAATTATCGAATGAACGAGATAATCGTAAAAAGGCAATGAAGCTATTGAAACACTTTTTCGATTCTGAACAAGCAAATTTAGCTTATAAGGCCGGCGCTAATGTCATAGCATCCCAAGCTTATCAAAATAAAGAGGCTAATTGTTTATCTTTAACTATTATGGCGTATGCAATAGCTAAAGCTGCAGATTTAGACGTAGTATTTCAAAGTGTTAAGGTTCCTGAATATTGGGTACGAAATGGAAAGATGAACATGCTGACAGGGCATGTAAACTTGCGAGTCATGGCAAAAAAATCTCCTAATAGAGTCGTATTTTTAGATAGAGGTATTGCTGAAATTGATTTTGACCCTTTTGTAGTAAAAAAATCATTTCCCAAGAGAATCATCAATAAGAATAATGTTATAGCTATGTTTTATAATAACAAAGGCGCAAATGCTATGGTCGATGGCGACTATGTTACTGCTTATGCATATTTTAAAGCGGCTACTATGAAAGATCCTAGCTTTTCTGCTGCTTGGGGGAATTTAGGGATTTTATATCGCTTTAATGGCTATGACCAACTAGCAATTAATACTTATCAATACGCAATTAATGTTAATAGTAATAACTTAACTGCCATGTCTAATCTAAGTATGCTGCTGCATTTTAATGGTGAGTATGAGCAAGCTAAGAAGTTGGATAATTTTATTATGCGTCAGAGGGCTAATAACCCTTATTATTACGCATTACTCGCGGATGAAAAGTTTTATCTTGGTGCCTACAATGAGGCCATACACCATTATCGTAAAGCAATAAAACTCAATAAAAATATTCATGAATTTTATTTTGGTTTAGCCAAGGTTTACTATATGTTGAATGATATAGAAACAGCACAAAACTATATGAAAAAGGCGATAGCAAAAAATAAAGTCAAGCAACTAGACATTCAGTATGTTGCTAAATTAGATATTTTAAGACAAGTGAAAGGGTAAAAATAATACGTGGTATATAAAAAAACATACTGTTGTGTTGTCATTATGTTAATGATTGCAGCTTGCTCAAACCAAAACGAGCGAGTTGCAAAGTCTGACGTGATAAATTCTACCGTCTTGCCTGAGTCAAGCTTACTTCAACACCTTAAATATCTATCTTCTGATAACTTACAAGGACGTAAAGTAGGTAGTGTTGGCGGTAAAGCAGCACAAAAATACCTTGTAGAGCAACTGTCTAAAGAAAATATATCACCGCTTAGTAAAGGCTATTTAGCACCATTTAAAATAGAGGGGCTATTCAATTCAACGCAAGGTAATAATGTAGTGGCGTTAGTACCGGGTTCAGATTTCCCTAACAAGTTTATCGTTTTATCTGCTCATTTTGACCACCTAGGTAATCACGGAAAAAAAATCTTCAATGGTGCAGATGATAATGCTTCAGGTACGGCTGCATTATTGCATTTCGCTAAAATGTTAAGCGCTTCTCCTTTGCGCTATAGCGTAATATTACTTTTTACAGACGGCGAAGAGTCTAACTTAAAAGGCGCTAAAGCATTTGTAGAAGAATATAAGCACTTATTAAGTGATATTGTGCTTAACATCAATGTAGATATGATTGCTGGAAATAGAAAAACAAAACGATTGCAGTATATGAGTCGTGGTTTGAACACACTACTAAATGAAGTTCAGTTATCTGCTTATATTGAGCATCAAAAGCAAGCGTCAGTTAAAATAAAAAAAGGCTTTCGACAATCAAGGCATAGCGATCCAGATAACAACATAAAATGGGAAATAGCGAGTGATCACGGAGCCTTTTATCGAAAGGGCATTCCATTTATTTATTTTGGCGTTGGCACGCATAGTAATTATCATAAAACTTCCGATACTTACGAGAATGTTAACCACCAATTCTTTACTAAAGCCGTTGATAGTATTTATCAACAACTGATCTTTCTTGATCAAAATCTATAAAAAAGCTAACTAGGCTACTCAGAGCAAAGAAAAACACGTTATAATAGCCAACTAAGACAAAATTCAATAACTGAGGTTAACTCATCAATGGAAAAGCGATTTATAACAGCGCAAGAATTGCTTGAAGATTCATTTCGTGTGGCAGCGAAAGTATATGAAGACGGTTTCAGACCGCAATTTATTGTTGGAATATGGCGAGGCGGTGCACCTATTGGCATTGCGGTACAAGAATATTTCGACTTTAAAAAAGTAGAAACTGATCATATTGCTGTTCGTACCTCTTCTTATTACGGTATTAACCAACAAAGTAAAGAGATCAAAGTTCACGGCTTACATTATATTATTGAAAACGCTAATGCTGATGACGGTTTATTAATCGTAGATGACGTATTTGATTCTGGTCGCAGTATTGAAGCACTAATCGCTCAATTGAAAAAATTGAGTCGTAATAATATGCCAACTGACGTGCGTATCGCATGTCCATGGTATAAACCACAAAATTCTAAAGTGGATTTAGTGCCTGACTACTATGTTCATGAGTCTTCTGAATGGTTAGTTTTTCCTCATGAATTATCAGGGTTAACGCCAGAAGAAATTACTGAAGGGAAAAAAGATTTAGCGAATGTTTTAGACTTATTTGTATAAGTTATATTGTTGCTAATTAGAAAATAACGCACGAATTTACGTGCGTTATTTGTTTTAGACAGTTGTAAACTCAGCTTAATAAGTGAATGCTCGTAACGACTCACTTGTACAAAAACTTTGAATGCATTATGTTACGCTTTTAAAAGCATATTTAACGGTTATATTGCATGAAACTTAGCGCTGGTTTACTTATTTGTTGTTTATTTTCGGCTATTAGTGCAGCTAAAACACCTTTAGTTCTAATATCTATTGATGGTTTCGCACAACGCTACTTAGAAACTTATCAGCCTAAAACCCTAAATAGTTTAGTTTCACAAGGGACAAGTGCCAAGGCATTATTACCGGTATTTCCCAGCAAAACTTTCCCAAATCATTTAAGTATTATTACCGGTCAATATCCTGCTAACCACGGCATAGTACACAACGATTTTTTTAATCGTAAGATTGGCAAAAACTATCGACTTGGTGATGGAAAGAATGATGCTCGATGGTTAACCGCAGCGCCTTTGTGGCATATTAATGAACTGCAAGGTAATAAATCAGCCATTTATTTTTGGCCTGAATCTGAAACCCCAGTCGAAAATAAAACCGCAAGTTACTTTTACCCTTACCAGCACTCTACGCCTAATAAAGCGCGTTTTGATCAAATACTCAATTGGTTACGCTTACCTGAATCGAAGCGACCAAATTTTATTGCCGGATATTTCGCAAGTGTCGATGATGCAGGCCATGACTTTGGTGAAAACTCAGCTGAGCTTATTAATGCTATTTCAAGCCTTGATAACTTACTCGCTGACTTTGTAGAAAAAATCAATACAGAGTTTGCCGGCCAAGTTAATTTAGTTATCGTTTCTGATCATGGTATGACAAAAATAGGTAAAAAGAACGTAATAGAGTGGCAAGATATGCAGCTGGACAACGTAAAAGTAGTCAATGGTTCAACACAGTTATATGTTTATAGTGACGACAATAAACAATTGCAGCAAAGCCTCAAACGTTTTGAAATTCAGCAAAGCAAAAACCAACAACAAAGTAGCTATCAACTATACCAATACCCAAATTTTCCAAAACACTGGCACTTAAATAATATGGGGCCAGCCATTCCTAATGCGGTAATTGACGCTAAAATTTCATATATATTCGATAAAGGCCATACGCATATTGATCCCGAAACTCATGGATACGATCCGAAACTACACCGAGATCTAGATGCTGTTTTTATTGCCACTGGGCCATCATTTAAGAAAAATGTAAAAATTGAGGCATTTGAAAACATTAACGTATTGCCTATTATTACACGTGCATTGGGGTTGAACGACGTTAAAAACATCGATGGTACTTACGATATAGCGAGTAAAATTGTCATCGATTAGGGACTTTATTACCGACAACTAAGAAATAATGTATGAAAAAGCATAAAGTTACTTTAGTAAAAGGTTATCAAGTAGCGTCAGGTCTTGCTAATGACCTACAATTTCCCGATGGCACTATTAGTGCACAAACCCCGTTATTTAAAACATTAGGTTTATGCCTGGATGATTTTTTTTCAGCAACATTAAATGTTAAGTTTACTTGTCAGAAAATAGTGCTATCTAATGCCGACTATTCTTTTCAAAGTGTTAAGTGGCATTCAGAGCTTCCAGCTGAAGATTTTAAGTTTTTTTCTTGTCAAATTTGGTTTGAAAACACCGCCTATAATGGGTTTATTTATCAGCCGCAAATTAAAACTAAAGTGACTCATTTTCAGCCTGAAAACCAACTGGAACTATTATCTCCGTACATAAAAAATATTACTTACGGAGATACGTTGCAAATCAGTAGCAATAGCATTGTTTTACATTATTAATATAAGTGTAATGGACTCCACATCCATTTAATTATTTTGTCAAAATAAAGCTTAACATCAAATTTAAGTTAAATAACTTTTGATTAACATGCATAATAAGGTTATCAAATAATTAATAAAAATTTGTGCCATGGAATTAAGTTATATCGCTCGTCAAGCCATCCTAGACCGTAACAATCAAACCATAGGTTATGAATTGTTATTTAGAGACAGTCCTGCAAATAAATTTCCTGAAATAGATCAAGATATTGCTAGCTCTAAACTGGTTATTCAAAATCATTTTCAAGGTGATATTCAATCCATTAGTTTAGGAAAATTGGCTTTTATTAACTTTACTGAAAAGTGCTTAATCAATAAATATCCATTGATGTTTGATAAGTCCTCTATTGTTATTGAACTTGTTGGTCACCAATCTGCAACTGAACGCTTATTAAAAATTGTTAAGTACTATCACGAAAAGGGTTACCAAGTTGCATTAACTGAATATGATCTGGATAAGAAATGGGATGTACTATTTCCATATATATCAATGATAAAAGTTGATATTGAAGTTACTAATGCCAAACGTCTACGTCCGGTAATTGAACGTTTAAAACCATTTGATATAAAGCTTATTGCCGAAAAAGTTGAAACAAACTTTCAATTGCAATCTTTGGCTGAAGTTGGTTTTAATTACTATCAAGGCTACTTTTATCATGAACCTGAAATCATTGAAGGGCAGACATTAGCGCCAATAAAAACCCAAATGTTATATTTAGTCAGTGAAACATTTAATAAGCCGTTAGATCTTAATCATATTGCTGAAATTATCAGTCATGATGTCAACCTAACGGTTGGCTTATTAAAGTTAGTTAATAATGTGGCAACTGGCACTCGCGTAGAAATTATGTCGTTAAAACAAGCTGCGGCATACCTAGGTGAAGACAAGCTCAAACAATTTGTCACCATCTTGGCTTTATCTAAACTTACCTCAAGTAAAAATAGTGAAGTTTCTAAGCAATCACTTATAACCGCTAAATTAATGTCAACGCTGGCAAAAGAAAGTGCTTTTATTGAAATTAGTGAATTTGCTTTCATTACTGGTTTACTAAGTTCTATAGAAGTCATTTTGGGATCGCCGATGAGTGAAATACTCAAAACCATGCCGTTAGCCAAGCCGATTGAAGACGCATTAGTAAACCACGAAGGGCTACTTGGTAAACTATTAGAGCTTACAACTAACTACATTACCGGTGACGGCGAAAACATTCAGCAGTTAACCGAACTGTATGGTCTTGACGCCAACTTTATTCATAAAGAATTTGTTAGTGCCAGTAATTGGTGTAAATCTTTAGCGGTATAACTTCCTCAATTGTTGGTTAATTTATTAAAAGAGCATTTACCTTTAAATGCTCTTTTTTTATAAATATAGCGCTAACTTTCTGTTTCTAGCTTATCTTGCGTACGCTCAGTAAAATCACTAGCGTCATGACGTTCATGAAGTTGTGTTGATAACTCACCCCATGACTTGTTTACCATAACACCACGTTTTACTGCTGGTCGTTTATCAATATTTTTTGCCCAACGGGTTAAGTGTTTATACGAAGCTACCTCTAAAAATTCACCCGCATCGTAAAGACGGTTCAACACCAATGCGCCGTACCATGGCCAAATCGCAATATCGGCAATACTATATTCATCACCACACATGTAGGTATTATGTTCTAAGTGCTTATCTAAAACATCCAGTTGACGTTTTACTTCCATCGAAAATCTATCAATACAATATTCAATTTTTTCTGGGGCATAAGCATAAAAGTGCCCGAAACCGCCACCTAGGTAGGGCGCGCTGCCCATCTGCCAGAACAACCAATTCATGCACTGGGCACGCTTTTCATTTGTTGGTATAAGCACATTAAACTTTTCGGCAAGGTAAAGTAAAATCGAACCTGACTCAAACAATGGTACTGACTGCTCATTACTTTGATCTAACAAAGCTGGAATTTTTGAATTAGGGTTTATATCTACAAAGCCACTACTAAATTGGTCACCTTCACCAATATTAATCAAATATGCATCATACTCAGCGTCTGTTATACCTAATGCGAGCAACTCTTCAAACATTATTGTAACTTTCACGCCGTTGGGGGTTGCCAATGAATATAGCTGAAAAGGGTGCTTACCTTTTTTAAATACTTTATCGTGGGTTGATCCAGAAATAGGACGGTTAATATTAGCCCAATTACCACCGTTTTCTGTATTCCAATGCCAAACTTTTGGTGGAATATACGAACTGCTTTCACTCATACCATCTCCAATTTTTTATAACAATTAATAGCTAATACCGTATGCTTAATTATATTAAAAAGCCAGTAATACTAATGCTGCTCTAATAATTGCTAGCTATCAGTTAGAAGATAAATATATGAAAGATAATAAATAAAGCATATATTAAGAGAAATTGTTGAAGCGTATTATTCGGAAACGTTGTGAGTAAAATAAACACCATTAAAATTATTCTAATTGGACTAATAAGTATCTCCATATTTGGATGTGCAAATGTAAAACATAAACCTCAACTATTTCAGGGCGAAAACCTCATTACACCTTATTCTGGATTTTTAGCGGGTTGGAAAGTTATTATTGAAAATAAAGCACACTACCATTCTAGAATGTGGCAACACCCAGAACAGGGTTTTAAAAACGCTTATGTTGTTAGTGTTACTCCACAGGAAAGTCACAACAACCAGTATTTTCGAAACATAATTGATAAGCCGGGAATCGAGTCATGTGAAAATTTTGTCAGCAAAACAATAGAGTTAAATGCCGTTGCCTTCTATGCAAAAGAGTTTTGGCAAACAGATTGTTTAAGAAAAGACGGCAACAAAGCTAAAATTTTACATTTGCTACTTCGAGGTAATGACAGCCTTTATCATATCCAAAAAATTTGGCAGGGTAATTTCAAAAAGTCTGAACTAGAGACTTGGAAAAACCGATTTGAGCAAATTTATGTTTGTGATACTCGAATCGAAAAACATATGTGTCCTCTAGTGACCAAATAAACCAGTTATTACACGCTTTAGTGTTTCTACTTTTAATCAATAAACTTACAAATTAGTAATCATATTTGACTTCACTACTATATATGCCAATATTTTTATATTCGTTTTAATTAGCTAACAATAAAGGAATTTTTATGAAAATTGCGTTATTTGCTGTTGCGGCAAGTTTATTATTAAGTGCTTGTACAACTCAGCATAAAATAGATGTTGAAGAAATGAAATTTAGTGGCTATCTAAGTCACTATGAAAAGCTACAGCCACTTGAAGATGAAACAGCTATGCGTTGGCTTTCCAACGATTTACAGCAATATAGTAAAATTTACGTAACGCCAGTGAATTTATTGCCTGGCTTTAATGTTAGCGAACAAGTCAGTACTGAAGAAGCTCATAAAATCGCAGAGTATTTAAATAATGGTTTTCGTGATCGGTTATCAAAAATTGGTCGTCTAGCTACCGCACCTGGGCCAAATGTTTTAACAATAAAACCTGCTATCACGGCGATAACATCTGAAAATGAAGATCTACAAGCTTATCAATATGTTTTGCCTATCGCTATTGCACGCACCATGATAAAAACAGCGACTGACAGGCGTGATGCCATTACCGCTATTTACTTAGAAGCACAATTATTCGACGGTATTACCAATAGCCTTAAAGGTGAAGTTTTAAGAAAAGGTATTAGTGAGCAGTCTGATAATAAAGAAATTACACAAAAAGATGTTAATGAATTACTCGACAATTGGCTTGATTTTTTTGAACAACAACTAAAAGTTATCTATGGCTAAGTTAAATTAATTTCGCCTAAAGCAAAAAGGGTAGCCAATTGGGCTACCCTTTTTAAGCTTTAAATTAGCTAGCAATATTAGTTACTTTTGCTCTTCACAATTTTCACCATGACAAGTATTAAGGTTTGCTAACTCTGCTCTGTCTTTTGCGAGTACTTGTTGTAAGTCTTCTTTACGTTGCTTAACCGCTACGCCATAACTATCATCGTCACCCCAAAGATCAGCTAACAACTTCATTGACTCATGGTCATGATCTGAAAATAATTTACCTGCGCGATGAGCAATTTTTTCATCGTTGCCCAATAACTTTAATGCTTCAATACCTAAGTTTAAGGCTGAATCAAAAGACTCTCGTTTAAAAGCCGTAATGCCAATACTCATTAATTGATAGGCATGACGTCTGTCTCTTGCGCGTGCAACAATTTTCAAATTTGGAAAATGTTTTTGAGCTAATTGCGCTAATTCAATAATTTTATCAGCATCGTCAATGGCAATAACTAACAGTTGGGCTTCATCTGCTCCAGCAGCTTCTAACAAATCTTGTCTTGAAGCATCACCATAATAAACCTTATTACCAAAGCGTTTTAGCAACTCTATTTGACTAGGGCTATGATCCAAAATCGATAAATGATAACCCTGTGCTGACAATAACCGTCCAATTATCTGACCAAAGCGCCCATAGCCGGCAATAATAACTTGTGTTGTTGGCTCTATTTCATCTGTTGGTTCATAGCTATTATCAGCGAGTGATTTTTTATCAATTACTTTGTCGTAGAAAATAAGTAGCAAAGGTGCCAACAACATCGACATTGCTACAACCAATGTTGTGAATTTAGTTTGTGTGTCATCTAGTATTTGCAATGATGAGGTTAGTGATAATAAAACAAAAGCAAATTCACCACCTTGCGCCAAAGCTAAAGCAAATAAATACTTTTGCTTACCAGGTAATTTAAATAACGTTGCTAATAGATAAAGAACAAACGCTTTTATCGCAATTAAGCCGATAACCAAAAACAATATATTGTTGAACTGTTCAGCAAATAATTTAAAATCAATTGAAGCGCCAACAGTAATAAAAAACAAGCCAAGCAATAAACCTTTGAACGGTTCAATATCAGCTTCCAGTTCATGCCTAAAATCACTTTCGGCTAATACAACACCCGCTAAAAATGTACCTAATGCTGGAGATAAGCCTATTTTCTGCATTAATACCGCGATAGTTATCACTAAAAACAGCGCGAAAACGGTAAATAATTCTCGTAGTCTTGTATTGGCAATATACCTAAATACAGGCGCTGAAACGTATTTACCAGCAAAAATAATCGCAGCAATGACCGTAATAGATATTAATACCTGAATATAAACAGGGAAATGCTCGATTAAATTACCGTGACTTTGATCATTTGCAATGGCAGATAAATCTGCAAAAGCGAGCAAAGGTAATAGCGCTAAAATAGGAATTACCGCAATATCTTGAAACAGTAAAACTGAAAACGAACTTTGCCCAGCTTCTTGTTTAATCCAGCCTTTTTCCGTCAATGTTTGTAAAACAATGGCGGTAGATGAAAGTGCTAACATCAACCCAATTGCCATAGCAGTTTGCCAGCGTAATTCCAAAATATAAAAACACGCGGCAAATAAAATCAACGTTGAAAGGGTGACTTGCAGTCCGCCCAAACCAATAATGGAATGTCGAAGTTTCCATAAACGAGAGGGATGTAATTCTAACCCCACTAAAAACAGCATCATTACCACGCCAAATTCTGCAAAATGCATGGTATCTGTTTGGTCTCCAACTAAACCAAATAAAAATGGCCCAATTAAAATTCCGGCTAATAGATAACCCAATACAGAGCCAAGTCCTAGTCGTTTTGCAATTGGCACTGCAACTATGGCAGCAGCAAGATAAATTAAGGCACTTTCTAGCATAATGTTCCTAGTTTTTATTATTTATTTGGTTTTATTGATGGTGCTAACAAATAGTTAATCTGTTAACACGCATCAGTATAGTGCGTTTATTAGCCAAAATAAGCTAATCAACTTTACGACGTTTACCACTTTCTGCACGTTTTTTGTTTTCACTTTGCACATAAACGGTATCTGTAGTTGCCATACTGGCATGACCGAGATCCTCTGAAATATCTTTAAGAGGGCGCCCACGTTCAATTTCCATACTGGCACCGGTATGTCTTAACCAGTGAGAAGAAGCTTCTTTTAGCTTTAATGCCTTATTAGCGCTTTCAGATATTCTCATGTTTTCATAAGCTTGGTCGAAAACGCTTTGCACTAAACGCCGTAAATGGCGTGATGTCATGCCGCCTTGGCCACGTACTTTTTCAACAAGAATTGAGTTTTCATTACTTGCTGGTAAACCCAATAAACCACGAGAAGTACGATAACGCTCTAAAAACGGCAGAAAATCGATAGGCACGGTAATATCACGCAGTTTTCTACTTTTGCCAAACACTTTAAGCCACCAGTTTTCATCCTCATCTTGCCAAAAATTGCTCATAACAGGAGACCAATTTGGTCGTTCAGAAAGCTCAGAAATCCTTAAAAATAGGGTTTTTAAGGCGGCAATAACGAATAAATTACGTTCAAAAATAGGGTTCTCATCAGCCATTTCTACAGCGGTATCTAAAACATATTGCCATTGGCTAGCGGTTAAGCGTTTGATTTCTTTAACTTGTGAGTCAATGATAAAGTGACGACAATCTTTTTTAGCAATTTGTGCTGGGTTACCAACGCAATAATCCTCAGACATCAAGTAATTGTAAAAAGCGATAATGGCGGTAAACATCGATGTCAGCGTTTGCTGTGATGGTCGATATTTTTTCTTATCAACAACATATTGAGATTTTAGACTTTTAGGCGCTTGAATTTTAAATGGAAACCAATGTTCGTTAGCTGATGAATAACCATTGGCAATTTTAAAGCGTTCTTGATTTGACGTACCAATCCAATGAACTGGTGGCTGCCAACAAAAGTCAGCATATTCTAGAAAGTCAGATTTACGTAATTGATCGATAGGTTTTTGCTTTTCGATAAACGCCCATAAAAGAAAACGTTCAACGTCATTTCTAAATCTGTCATAAGTATGTTCAGATTTATTTCTACCTATATAGGTAAGGAAAACTTTTCCCCAATTAAATTGCTCAAGCCACCAAGGTTCGTTTGCAGAGAATATTTCATTTAGCTCCGGATAATCTTCAAGATCGAATTCGCACAAATCAACGTATGGTGGGAATAAAGGAACAGGCTTATTTAACAACATATTATTTTGAATTCTGAGCATCAATATTGGAATGAAGTTAGTTTAATGCATTATATACACTATGTCCAATACTGAAGAGTATCGGACATAGTGAGGGTGTATTTGTGAGGAGAGTACTTACCTTGTTCTTTGTCATTCGGACTTTAACGCTGGTTCTACTCTTAACTGGTGTTTGCACCCTGTTGATATAAATAAGTTTATCAGTACTTTTAAAAAATATAAAAACACCGCTGCTCAATTAACAAGTAGATCATGTTTTAAATTTAGTTACCATAAAATATTAGCAATAGCTTATTCAACACTATGCGCATGAAATTAGTTTTTGAGAGACTTAATAAACTTTAACTCAATATCCTATTAAATCTTGATCTAAATGCTTTTTCACCACCTTCCATTTGGTTACAAATATTCTCTTTCACCGCTTGTTCTTGCAGAGCGCCTTGTATATTTGAACGTAGCCCTTGAGAGTCGTGCTTCATACTTATGACATACTCAGCATCACCATTAACAACTATTGGAGCTGAGTGTGAAACAATTATAAGTTGTCTTTTTTGTTTATTTCTAACGATTGCAGGAATGACACTATTACTCAGCATTAAACAATCTAAATCGTCTTCAGGTTGGTCCAATATAAGCGGGTCTAAACCATAAGATAAAAGAAACTGAAGCATGTTCGCTGCTTTTTGTCCTGGTGATGCTGTTTCTATATTCTCCATAGAACCACCTACAGTCTTATAACGTATTTTTATGCCATCATCAGGAAACCAACAAAGCAAGTTATCCATACTTTCTTCTGATAATGATCCAATTCTGGTTTTTAAAGCGCCATGTATATTACTGGCATTAGTTAAATCATTGTTAAAAATCTCTATATGGAGATTTTTTAACTCATGTAAATATTGATACTTTCTATCTATTACAGTTTGCTGTGGCGCGAATGTAGGATGTTCAATAAATGCTTTAAGAATACCTGTTCTTGCTTCAGTATCGTATATGCGGTCATTAAATGAGCTTATACCTGTGGCACTCTGATAACTAGATATTACCTGTTGATCTGTTGAATTTAGAGGTAATATTTTTATTTCTAAATCTTCAAGGTCTAATGAATCAATAAAGCTTTTTCTTTGTATAGATAAATCTTTCCGATGTTCCAACATTTCATTATATATTCGGTTTATTTCTGCATTCGATGTGGCTATTTTTGTATCAAGATCTTGATATACCAATAAATCGGCTACTATTTTAGTTTTTAATTCGACAAGCCCATCTAATTCGTCAGGATTTAAACCTTGCTCGCGAAGTCTTTCAGCTTCAGTCTCAACTTCTTGTTTTGAAGTATCTATGCTAGATTTTAATTCAGTAAGGTACTGCCCTGTACTTAATTGTTCCAAATTACTTTTAGCTGTTTGAATGGCAGTTACAATGCCTGTTTTAGCTATTTCTTTAATTGAATCAATTTGACCAAGTAGAATTGAATAATCGGAAGGTTCTTGTTCTATATCACTAGTTTGGTTATTGGCTTGTGAATCAGTACTAACTATAGTGCTTTCCGCAACATTCTGGGATTCAGGAAAAAAATTAAGAACATTGTCCAAAATCGTATTTTCATCCACAAACTGCTGCTCAATCAAGGTTAGCTCTGATTCAAGCTCATTCAATTTAGTTCGAACACCATAGTATGGACTATCATTTAACAGTCCAATTGCATTAACAACATCAGTCAATTCACCTTGCAGAGCTGATTCTGACTCTTTTTGACTTATCAAACCACGTAGTTTTATACGTTCATTTTTATACTCATGTTCAAGCCGTGTCTTTGTCTCATTCCAAGTCCGTTTATCAACTAAGGTACTGTCATCGCATATCTTTAAAAAAGCCCCTTGATCGGAAGCTAGTTGATAGAGCATTTTTTGGCTAAAAATAGAAATGTTGAACCTATCATCAGACCAATTTGTATCGTCAACCCAAGAGCCTTCGTTAAATACCTGAAGTGACGTAATCTCCCCCGGTTGCCAGCTAAATTTAAAGTCTGTCCCATTTTTCCTATAAAAACACTCAAGCATAGAATCTGCGTCCATTCCTTGCCCTAAATTTTTAAAACTAGATATCTGAGCCAATGTATCAGCAGGTAGACCTTTGTCTTTACGCATTGCTATGCGAATGCTCTCTACTAATGTTGATTTTCCACTACCTCGTGAACCTATAACAGCATTGTAAAAAGGGTTAAGTTTCAGTTCGACTGGTGTGCTTCCAACTTCACTACAAAGGCGGGTTTTTATCCTAAGTTTCGTGAGTCGCATAGCTGGTTTTTGTGGCGGCTGGGTGTCGAGAAGAATACAACTTTTATGATCAAGTATTGCCGTTTTCAAACCATCAAAATTTAAATCTGACATTTTCAACCAACAAGTACGAGTACCGGCTCTATCAAGGCTATGTGCATCAGAACCTCTCACTTTTGATAAATTCTTAATCAGCCTTTTGTGAGTACCATTTGTAATTTCAGCCAAATCCCCTCGAATTTCGACAGCATCAGGTTCAGCAAGAAAAGCTGCCTCTAATTCAGTTTGATTACGGATTTGAAGTGCCCCCTTAGGACCATCTATATGTGCCATTACACTTATGGCATGAGTATTTTGATTAATAAGGTTGATTATTTGGGGAACACTACTTTGTAGAACAAGCTGATGATTTTGAGTATCTCTCGGTAAATTTTGACCTCCGTTACATTGCCCGATCAATTGTTCAATGTCTGTGGTTGAACTGTCCTGGTCGAAAATTGCCAAAATATGAACATCACCTGTGGCGGTAAGCTCTACACCGGGAAATATCACTAAGGGTCTAAATTCAGGAAGCTCATCTGTAGAAAAATCTCTAGCCATTTCTGCTAATTCAAGCTTTAAAGAATCGATACTAGCTGCTGTATTGTGATCACTGATAATGACGGCATCAACATCTTGGCGCATATAAGCTAATAACCAATCTCTATTTGAAACAGAATTATCATGGTAATCATCAGAAGCGGTAGTATGGTTGTGGAAATCAAACTTGAACCATTTTGAACCAACAGACATAAATTATCCTTAAATTATGATGGAATAAATATAATAAAATTCTATTTTACTATAACTCGTTAATAACTTTACTGTTTACATCAATATATGCTTTAAAAAAAGCACGTTTTTAACATAAAAGCTACAGTGAGTGTCACTCTAAATTTAACTGGCACTCACTGTAGCTTCAAAACCGCGTATCATTTTCACAAGGTCTTCCGTCATTATCACCATCCATCTTTGTAATTGGACAATGATTAATAAAATACACGGCTTCTGCGCGAGATGTCATTTGACTGCAATATTGTCTGCCATCACACGAGAACTGAGAATTTGTATCAGAACCTGCATTTGCATCTGAGAAAGCGCGATTTAATAAGGTTTCACTAGGTATTGTTATGCTGGGAGTTTGTTGGATTGGTGTTCTAGTTGGCGATAATCCTAGGCGTTGATAACTAAAAGCGCCAATACCTATGATCATAAAGAGTAAGACAAATTTATTTTTAGGCGCTGAAGTGTTTCTATGTAGTCTTTGCTTATGCTTCGGTGCTGCCTTGGCAGCAACACCTTCAATGCGGCAGTTAATTGCTCTAGATTTACCATTGCCCTGCTTTTCCACCTCAAAATAGATGAAATCACCGACTTTAGGCTTTCGACTCATGGTTCTTAAGGCCGAGATATGAATAAAGGTATCTTGTTTAAGCTCATTCGATTCGATGAAGCCAAAGCCTTTATCATCTATCCAGTTTTTTAGTTGTCCTTTATGCATTACAGTTCCATTGCAAATGTTATTTCACTTGTACATCAGTACCAAAAAATTAATATCTCATAATAACAGCTACCTAGGTAGTAATTGTTTTCCTTTTATTGTTGTAGGTCATGCTTTGGGAGGTACGTTATTCTATAGGTCTATATTTTCATCTTCATTAGCATCATTTAAACGCACTTTTACCCTAAAGAAATGATCTGTCGACGAAATATCTAATGACCAATGGCATTGTTGGCAGATTTTTTCAGCTAAAAATAAACCTAAGCCATATCCGTAATTTAGTTTCGTTGTATCATCATTTATTTCTGATATAGCGTTATCGGTAATACGGTTTTCTATCATCAACGCTTTATTTTTAAGTACTAATTTAATATTGCCGTCAGCCGTATACTGGCATGCATTACGTAACAAGTTATTCATTAAAATATCAGCTAATTCATATTGGCCGTACAAGCGAATATGCTCGTCCATCTCAATAACGAATTGAATGTTTTTTCTTGAAAATTGTTGCTGACAACTTGTCACCGCTTGCTCTATCAATTCATCCAATAGAAATACCTTATTGGCTATTGCATACTGGCCATTAACATTTGCAGAAACTACGTTTGAGTGCTGTTCACTTCGCCAAAGTTGTAATAACGTTTGAGTTAACTGCTTCATTTTAAGGTGAGCATTATTGAGTTTTATTAATTTGCTTTTATCTTTGGCATTAATATTTTTACTGCTATTTAATAAGGTTAATGCCGCAGAAATAATGGCTATGGGGGTTCTTAACTCATGACTTAAGCTGGTCAAAAAGTGCTTTTCGCGTGTCAATAAAGCTTGTTGACTTTGCTGCAAGTCATATTGCGCTAACAAGCTTGTTTGTAAACTGGTTGCACTATTGACTAGCTCTGAAAATTGTATGGTTTTAGGCAATTTATGCTGCTTTAGCTGTGTATAGTCCAGTTGACTCATGGTGTTGATATAATGATGAAAACCTGACATTTGCCGAGTAATGCTTTTGTTGGTATGCAAACTATAGAAGATCACGAATGCCAAACATAAGGCCACTAGCAGGATAAAACTATTCAGCCAAGATTGATAAAAAATGGCTTCATGTTGTTGGTTGAATATATGTATCACAAAGAAGGTTTCGTTTTTTTCCTCTGAAAAATAAGGCAAAATATAAATAGCATGCTGTTTTAATTGGTAAACCGTGGTTTTGTTGAGCAATTCGTTAGATAATAATTTGTTAGGCGATAAGTCATTGGCCAAAACTGGCTCGTTCTTTATACCGTCAAGCTTCTTTTCGATGATGCCAAGTAACTGCTTATATGCTTGTGGTAACTGGCTGATTCCCCAGTAATACTCTTTTATGCCAACATCAAATTCCATGATTTGGTCGCTAACGGCATAATGTTCACTCAACACTTGAGCATCATATTGCATGTAATAATCAGTGGTATCGTCCATAGCACTGTGGCGCATAAAAAGCACAACCGTGACAAATATAACGATTAACGTGACTAAAATAGCTAAATATCGTTGATTTAAAAAACCATGTAGTGATTGTTTAGCATAACTGTTATTTAACTCCACCTTACTACCCTTCTAACTTTGCGATTATTTATGAGTGATTTCTTAACGCGATTCCGGCACCTCTAATGGTGTGAATTAAAGGCGTTTCCTGGTCGTTATCAATTAAACTTCTTAACCTAAAAACTAAGGTTTTAAGCATATCTTTACTGGGTTCTTGATCAGGCCATACTTCATTTTCTATGGTAGTTTTATCAACGACATTAGGGCTATGTTTGGCCAGTAAGGTTAATAATTGCCATTGTGTTGGTGACATCGCTATTGCTCTATCAGCACGTACTACACAACGTTGTTGATAATTTATCGTCAAGTTGTCTAATTCAAAGTTGGTATTTTTTGAAGGTTTTGCGCCACGTGAAGCAAGTACTTGAATTCGCGCAGCAAGTTCTTCTAATTCGAACGGTTTAGTTAAGTAGTCATCTGCGCCTAAGCTAAACCCCGTAAGTTTATCTGTTAAGCTATCGCGTGCGGTAAGAAAAAGGATCGGTGTTGTAATGCCTGATCTTCGAAGTTGCTCACAAACAGCAAAGCCATCCAATCTCGGCATAGTTACATCAAGTACTATCACCTCGTATTGATTTTTGTCCAACAAACTCAAGGCATTAATGCCATCAAATGCGTAGTCACATTCAATATTAACCGTGGCTAAAAAATCTATGGTTAACTCTGCGAGATCTGCCTCGTCTTCAACTAAAAGAATTAGCATTGGCTGACTGCTTGTAGAACACTATTTTGCATCTTATTCATTCCGCTTCAATGTTGCATTGGCGACTAAGTATCCTAAGGTTAACACATGACAACATCTAGCTAGTTACCTTTTGGTTACCTTCTATCGATTAAACTTGTTCACAGTAAAATACAGTTAAGCACATAAAAGTGCTCAGAATAGACGTTGTGGAGAAACTTATAAATATGTTTTTAGCAAATAAAAAGTCAATAATGACTTCTTTATTAATAGTGAATTTATTACTTATCGGATGTGGAAATTCAAATGGTAATGCGACTAATAATACACTTGAGTCAACAGTTCCAAAAAATACTGAAGTAGCAACGCAAGTATTCAAAAATGGCAAAATATATACCGTAAATGAACAGCAAGAATGGGCTGATGCCGTTGCCATTAAAGACAATAAAATTATATTTGTTGGCAGCAATGCCGATGTTGAAAGCTACGTAGATTCAACAACAAAAGTGACTGATTTGTCGGGAAAAATGATGATACCGGGATTTCATGATGTTCATATGCACCCCATTGAGTCGGCGTCTGAGAATACCCATTTTGCTATTAGTGCACAAGTAACTAACCCCGAAAACTACATTGATGAAATAATTGCGGCATCTACAGCAAACCCTGGTTCGGGTTGGTTAATTGGCTTTGGCCATTCTATCTTCTCCTTGCTAGAGGCGAGCCGCCCGCCAATAGATATTCTTGATGAAGCGGTACCGGATCGCCCTGTTATTATCATGGATCATACGTCTCATTCTATGTGGGTAAATTCAGCGGCACTTGAAGTTGCTGGTTTTACTAAAGATACGCCGCATCCAACAGGCGGGAGAATTTTACGTGATGAATTTACCGGTAAGCTTAATGGTATTTTAATTGATAACGCGGGCAATATTGTTATGGATATTGCGCTAGAGCCAACAACGGCAAGCTTACAAGCAGACTACAATGGGCTTGTTGAATATACCCTACCTCAACTTGCTAAACATGGTATTACTTCTATCAGTGATGCCAGAAGTTTTTGGCAACGTGATGATCATACGACGTGGTTAAAAGCAGAACAAAATGATGTAATAACCGCACGTGTTGCAGTGGGTTTATGGGCATACCCTAGCGCTAACGACGATGAACAACTGGCTGATTTAAAAGCGCTTTATAGCAATAATTCAGACAGCTACCTTAAATTCAACCAAATTAAGTTATATTCTGACGGTATAGTCGTCAACGCTACTTCAGCTATGTTATCGGCATACAATATCGACTTAATAGGCATTCCAGAAAACAAAGGGCTTAATTATTTTAGCCAAGCACGTATTGAAAAATATATTGCCGCCTTAGCGCCGACCGGATTTGATTTTCATATGCATGCTATTGGTGATCGCGGTATTAGAGAAGCATTAAACGCAGTTGAAAATGCAGGCAGTGCAGATGAACGTCATCGAATTACTCATGTGGAAATTGTAGACCCCGCAGATATTCCACGATTTGCAGCGCTTAATGTTACTGCAGATGCGCAAGTAGCGGGTGATTTTACCAATCCTGAGCACTGGCAAGAAAATAATGAATTAATTGGGGCGGTAAGATCTGATAATGCAGTACCGATCAAGTCATTAGATGCTGCAGGCGCACGAGTAACCTTAAGCAGTGATTGGAATGTAAGTCCGTTTAATCCATTTATCGGCTTACAAAATGCCGTAACACGTGCACCACAAGAATTGACCTTATCCAAAGCAATCAAGGCATACACGCTTAATAGTGCTTACGTAATGAGACAAGAAGATAAGGTGGGTAGCATTGAAGTGGGTAAACTTGCAGATTTGGTCGTGTTAGATAGAAACTTGTTTGATATAGCAGAAAATTCAATTAATCAAACTAAGATCATAATGACAGTGTTTGACGGTGAAATTATTTACCAGCGCTAAAGTGCCGCAGAACAAAAATAGTAAAAGACCAATACAGTTTCTACTTTGTATTGGTCTTTTACTATTTATACAAATATTTCTCTATTGGATATGGATGAGCCAATAGATTATTAATTTAACCACATTACAACAATGAGTAATGGCTTAGATTTTAAACAGGCTTTTTCGCCAACATAGTAGCAAACTGTAATTTAGCTCCATTGTGCATAGTGCCAACATCTTCGTTGTACTTGATCATTTCCCAGCCTTTATAAGCTTCAGACAGCTGCCCTGCTTTTAGTGTAAATGGGAATGGCGCTGGGCATGGATGCTGCTCAGTATTCATGGCGCAAACGATGAGGTTATAACCACCTGCTGCAGTAGAGTTTTGCATATCGGCGATAACTGCTTCAACGCGAGATGGGTCGATAAACATTAGTGTAACAGTACAAGAAATAAAGCCGTAGTGCTCACCAAGGCTGGCATTGTTAATGTCGTAAACTTGCGCTTTAACATTCTCAAGACCTTGCTCATCAATAATGCTTTGCAGCATGTTAATCGCTCCGGGATTAACGTCTATAGCGGTAACGTTAAATCCGTGTTGGCCTAGGTATACTGCATTGCGTCCGTTTGAACAGCCCATATCTAGGGTGTCGCAAGGTTCAATAACTTTACACGCTTCTACAACTTCACTGTGCGCAGGATTTAAGCCGTAACGGCTATTTAGGTCAACTATCATGGTATCTACTTCGGTTTTGAGATGTGGGTGACTATCTTACTACTAACGTATTTGTGCTACTTGACCCAAATCAACAACACTTGTAATTGAAATTAAGCTCGGCAAAATTAAACGAAATAAGCGGCTGAGTATTCGATACTGAACGGGTATTCATAAAGGAGTGAAAATAGCTTAGTGATGCCGACTTTAAGCATTTACGACATTAACTGCTGATTTTTAAGCCATTCCATGACTTTAATTGAGCCAAGTGAACAAAGCGTTCTATTTTCATAACCAATAAAGTCAATTTCTTCTATTTCAGCGTCAGGGCAAAGCTCTCCTTTAAAGTCGGCAAAGTAACAGGTTAACTTAACAATAGTGTCGCTACTCTTTCCATCAGCAGGTGCACTAAAGGTTTCAACATACTGAATAGAGTTGGGGATCAAGTTAACAGAAATTTCTTCTTTAATTTCACGTATAAGTGCTTGTTCATCTGACTCTCCTACTTCGCGCTTTCCACCAGGTAAATAGAAAAGTGTTTTATTTTTCGAACGAGCGCTCAAGAGTTTACCGTCTTGAATATATAACCATGCTAATTTATCAATTTCTTTATGCACAAATGCTCCCTTTTGTTTAACAAGTTTTTAATTGTTTTGCTTAGCGCTTTTTTACGCTTTATCGACAATGAAATTGGCTTCCAAAATTTCTAACATAAGTTCTACGGTTAAATCACTAATTTTATATTCGGTAGATGAATGTATATCTCCGGCCTTATTGCCTAGCGCAATTTCTGCAATGTCAGGTTTTTCATCATAAAGCACAATTACAATTTTTTTATTTAGCGCGATACAGTCAATAGTGATCGCATCGGCTTTCATAGCTTGTTTACGTAAGGTTTTATCCATTATTCCCATAATGGTGTCGACAGTATCAAATTTATTAAAAAACAAATCGTTCGCCTTAGCGACAATTTCGGATAAATTGTTTAGGGTAGTTTTCATTTATAACTCTTACAGGTTAACAAAATAGCTTGGAATGACCGTAATTCACGGTTCTCATTTAACTTTCAAAAGCTGTCATCATTCAATCAAGGAATTATTAACTGAATGAGGCAACTCTAACGAGGGATTTAATGCATAGCTTGTATGCAAACCAAATCGTGAATAATTGATGAAAGCTAGCAATTATGACTGGTGTTAAATTGAATTAAAAATAACTGACAAAATCATCATGTGCTTTAGTGGCTTTTAACGGTAACTCTTTTGCTTTTTCACCAATATATAAAAAGCCAACAATTTCTTCATGCAATGCGATATTCAAACGCTCTTTTACCAATGGGTGATAACTCATCTCGCCCGTACGCCACATTGCACCTAAGCCTAAGCTAGTTGCAGCCATTTGCATTGCATGAGCCGCACAACCAGCAGAAATAAGTTGCTCTTGCTGTGGTACTTTTACGTGTTGTTGAAACTTAGTGCTAATAACAATAATAAGCGGTGCACGAAATGGCATTTTTGCCGCTTTTTCAATTTTTGCTTCATCTGCACCGTCGCTTATCACTGCAGATTTAAAGGCTTTACCTAATTTCGTTAACCCGTCACCTTTTACCACAGTAAAATGCCACGGTATTAGCCCAGCATGATCTGGAACACGCATACCAGCTTGGAGAATACTATTGATAGTCGCTTCATCTGGCGCTACTCCTTGCAGATGAGGATTTGATTGACGAGTATGCAAAAACTCTAAAACATTCATAAAACGATAGATCCCTTTAATTCAAACTAATAGCTTACCAATGGTCGATACATTAACATTTTTTAGTGATTAAAATCACAGATTAACAGCTGTTTTTTATGAAATTTTTAAAACAACAAAATCACATAAAATAAAATGCCTTATTAACAGTAGAACTATATAGCTGCCATTTACTTTCAAAACGCTTTATGACAAAAATATTTACATTTACGACTACTTTCATAAGGGAATTTTAAGTAGCATATAGCTATCTAACTCTAAAATAATTAAACGATGAAGTTTTATGAACGAAAATAGAGGTACGTTTGCCAGAATAACCATAGGTTTATTCAGCTTATTGAACACATCACGGAAAATAATCGTCAATTTAGTATTTTTCACGGTGCTGTTATTAATTTTCATCGCAATTTCAAGCGACGAAGAAAGTATTCACGTTAAAAATGGCTCTGCACTAGTATTGAATTTGCGCGGCGACATTGTTGAACAAAAATACGAAATTGATCCCATGGATACTTTTATCAATGAAGCATTAGATCAACCAGAAAAAGCGCCAGAAATTTTATTATCTGATGTGCTTGATGTAATTGAACATGCTAAAAATGATGACCGTATTGCAATGTTGGTATTAGACCTTAAAAACATGCAAGGCTCTGGGCTAACTAAACTCAAAGATATCGCCCAGGCATTAATTGAATTCAAAAGTCATGATAAGAAAATTATTGCCATTGGCGAACAATACAGCCAAAACCAATATTACTTAGCCAGTTATGCTGATGAAGTATGGTTAAACCCAAAAGGCTGGATGTTACTAGATGGCTATGGCCGTTATCAGCTTTATTTTAAATCTGCATTGGAAAAACTTTCAATTAGTCAGCATATTTTCCGCGTAGGGACATATAAATCTGCAGTTGAACCTTATATGCGTGATGATATGTCAGATGCCGCCAAAGAAGCGAATCATCTTTGGCTTAACGACTTATGGCAGCAATATAAAACCGATGTTGCCCTTCAACGTAACTTTGAAACCAGTAACTTCGATGAAGATGTTGATGTGTTAGTTGAGAAGTTAAAAGCAGCTGATGGTAATGTTGCAGAATACGCATTGCAAAATAATTGGGTTGATCAATTAAAAACTCGAGCACAAATAAACAAAGATTTAATCGAGCTAGTTGGCAGCGATGGCGATGACAGTTTCAAGCGCATTTCATTTAACGATTACTTAACGACGATAACACCAGAATTTGTGCCTGAAAGTATGAATACTGAAAAAGTAGCCATTATTGTTGCCAAAGGCACTATTTTAAATGGTAACCAGAAACCAGGTGCAATAGGTGGAAGAAGTACAGCTGCCCTATTGCGTCAAGCACGAGAAGACAGCAATGTTAAAGCCGTAGTACTACGAGTTGATAGTCCGGGCGGCAGCGCATACGCATCTGAAGTAATACGCCAAGAAGTTGAATTACTTAAAAACGCAGGTAAACCTGTAGTTGCATCTATGGGAACCTATGCTGCATCAGGAGGCTATTGGATTTCGGCTCCGGCAGACAAGATATATGCATCACCTACTACAATCACTGGCTCTATCGGTATTTTTGGCTTTTTCATGACCTTTGAAAACACCTTAAGCAAGTTGGGTATTTACACTGATGGTGTTGGTACAACTGACATTGCAGGCTTTGGCTTAACAAGAGAATTAACACCTGGGATGGCTAGTATCGTACAACTTAATATTGAACGCGGTTACCGCGACTTTATTGAGCTAGTTGCTGAAAACCGCGACATGAATACTACACAAGTTGATGCAATTGCCCAAGGGCGAGTTTGGTCTGGTAAAAAAGCAAAAGAACTTGGCTTAGTTGATGAACTAGGTAATTTAGATGACGCTGTAAATGCTGCCGCAGAACTTGCCAGCTTAACTGACTTTGAAACCCTTTTAATTGAAAAAGAAAAAAGCAACAGAGCACAGTTTTTACAAAACTTATTGGGACAAGCATCCGTATTATTCGGCGACTCTGCAGCGCCGGTTTACAATGAAAATAGTTTGACCAAAGTGATCACTAAATTATCTTCTGAGCTGAAACAAATAGCTGAGCTAAATGACCCGCAAGGTATTTACTCTTTTTGTTTAGCCTGTGAAGTTGAGTAATCATCTAGATTAATCTCCTTCATGGATGATTAAAACAAGCAAAGCCTCGATAATTCGGGGCTTTTTCTTGCCTTAAATTAACCAATCTACAACTACTTAACCTGAACTCGGGATAATGAGAATGAAAAACACAACTATTTCAAAGCATTATCAAAACTTAATCTACAGTAGTGGTATTTACGTCTAGTTCAAGGCGTTTAAGTGTGCCCAATAACTCGTTATTGGTAACTTGAACAACGTAGAAATAGGCTTTAATAGCGCTGCTGTAGCATTTTGCTTATCCCGAGTTCAGGTTACTTAGCCTCTAAAAAATTTAAAGGGAAATGTATATTTTAGCTAGCTTGTTAGTATGCCCTTTGTGTTACAATCCAATTTTACGCTTCTAGGCTTGAAGCTAATAGTAATTCAGGCCATTTACCATAAGATTCTTACGATGAGAAAACGCATTTATATTGCCTACACAGGCGGTACCATTGGTATGAAACCCAGTGAAGATGGCTATATTCCACAAAAGCAGCATTTAACCGATGCCATTATGAAAATGCCTGATTTTCACCGCCAGGAAATGCCTGAATTTACTATTAATGAATATCAGCCACTAATTGACTCATCAAATATGTCGCCAGCTGATTGGCAAAGAATCGCAAACGATATTAAAGAGCATTACCAAGAATATGATGGTTTTGTGGTGCTACATGGCACAGATACCATGGCATACACCAGTTCAGCCTTATCGTTTATGTTGGAGAATTTAACTAAACCTGTGATCGTTACGGGCTCTCAAATTCCATTAAGCCAATTAAGATCAGACGGGCAAGAAAATTTATTAAATTCGCTCTACATTGCGGCCAACTTTCCCATTGCTGAGGTCGGCTTATATTTTAATAATAAATTGTTTCGCGGAAACCGCAGCATTAAAGCCTATGCAGACGGTTTCAACGCCTTTGACTCACCAAATATGGCGCCGCTTTTAGAAGCTGGCATTAATATTAAATTGGTTCAAGGGGAAATATCACAAGCAAATGAAGAGCCATTAAAACTCGCTGACATTACGCCTCAGCCTATTGGTGTGGTGCATTTATACCCGGGAATTTCGACTGAGTTGATAAAAAACATTATCAAGCAACCTGTAAAAGCACTAATCATTCGTAGTTACGGCGTAGGTAATGCCCCACAAGATAAAGACTTGCTAGATTGTTTAAAAGAAGCCAATGAAAATGGTATTGTGGTAGTAAACTGTAGCCAATGTATAAAAGGCACAGTGAATATGAAAGGTTATGCTACGGGTAATGCCTTAAGTAAAATTGGCGTGATCAGCGGTAATGATATGACTTTAGAAGCAACGTTAACTAAGTTACATTACTTGCTAAGTAAAAATTATTCACAAGCAAAGATTTGTCAGTTATTACAAGAAAACTTACGTGGTGAACTGACGCTAAACTAGTGTATTTGTTGGGTAAATAAGCGCTTTTATTACCTATCGCGATTACGCTTAATTAAACTATTGAAATAAAAAAGCCAGCAATAAACATTGAGTTTACTGCTGGCTTTTTCAATATATATTCAATAACTAATTAACAAATATAGCTTTAATTCTTTGTAGTAAACTAACATCTGCTTGCTCAAGTTTACCTAGCATTAACCATTGGTTAAATTTAGCCGGTAAGTCGATAGTATTACCAGAAGACATTTGTTCTTGCATAAGATTTACCTGTACCGTCATGCGTTTTTGTTGCAACGCTTTCGGCGAAGGTACGCCAGATAATATTTCTAATTCCAATGTTAATTCATCACGACTAACAGGTTTATCTTTATTATCAAGTTCTTGTAATTTCTTTTGCCAGAACGTAGTTAACTCAGAAAAGCTCTCGTGCGACGCAAAACTAACACCGTTAACTAAGCTTTCTTCAATTACCTTAAATACATTTGTCCATTGTTGCTTTTCAAGCGTAACTTTTAATTTAGCAATTTTATCAGCGCATAATTTTTCTTTTTGACTGATAAGTTTTTCTAAGTTTGCCATTTTAGGTTTTTGCTGTTGAACATTTTGCTTCAACGACTGTAGCGCTTGTTCAAACTCTTGTAATGCTGGTAAGTTATCCGCTTGAGCAAATTCTTTTTCAAGGGTTTCAAATGCTAGTTCAAATTCAGCTAACTTAACTGAGCTGGCATTTTTTTCTATGGCATTTTGCTGTTCACGTTTAGAAAAAATTTCATCATTAATTTTTCTGAAACTTTGCCATAACTTATTTTCAACTTTACTACCGGCATAACCCGTATCACGCCATTGTGTTTGTAATAATTTAACTTGCGTCACGGCTAAATTAATATCTTCTTCAAGCAATAATTTTTCAGCGCTTTTAATAAACGAAAGCTTTAATTGTTTATTATCGTTGTGGAAGTTTCTAATAGCAGTTTTAACTGGCTGTAATGCTTCATTAAATTCAGTGTTGATTGCTTGAAAAATATTACGATCGACCTGCCCTGAATTTTGCCAAAGTTTGATCAGTTTATTCAATTCATTATCAAACAATTTAAAATCGGCAACCGTTTCTGTATCGCTTGCTTGTGAAGCAACTAAAGTCTCTGATAATTTTTTAGCTTGTGCTAACAATGATTGACGAGAAACTAAATGCTGCTCACGCAGTTTTTCTTGTTCGGCAAAGTACAAACGACATGGCGCAAAAGCGGTTTCACAAAATTGATTAAATTCGTAATTTAAATCTTTCTCTGCATCGTCGTCGGCATGGCCTAAACTATTCCACGTTTTTCTATACTGCTTAACTTTTTCAGCTTGCTCATTTGGATTATCCAACGGCGTTTCAACAATTGCTTTTATGTCAGCCAATAATTGTTGTTTGCGAGGCGTAGCAATGTAATGTTCCCAATCGGCTAACTCAGCAATTTTTTCATTAACGCTGTCAAACTCTCGCTGTAAGCGCAGTTGTTGCTGTTCTGACAATGATGCGAAAAGTTGTTTAGCTTTTTTGAAAACACCAAAGGCGGCATTATATTTACCACCAGCAATAAGACGCTTAACATCATTAATTTTCTTTTGTGTTGCTGAAAATTCTTGTTTTTGCGCTTGTTGCAAAGGCTTTAATGCTTGACGCCAATTGTTTTGAATTTCTTTTGAAGCATTCTTAATTGAATCAGGTAACGTACCCGCAGATTGCTTTTCAGCACTTTTCCAATTTGTTAACCATTCTTGATAAGTGGGTAAACGTTCGTTCATCTCTTCAACATTCGTTGGTAATGCTAATTGAGATACTTTTGAAATAAGCTGCGTTGCTTCGCTAACTGACTTTGCAATTTCAGGTAACTGCTGCAACTTTTGTTGCTGCTGACAAATTTTAGCAATAAATTCATTTTGCTCACTTTGAATTAATGGTGAGGCGATAATTTCGCTAGTTAATTTATCAAATACGGTTTGATATTGCTGTTCGTCAATTTCTTCGTTTTCAAAAATACTGGTTGTTAATGTTTGATCAACAACTTTCAATGTTTTATCAAAATGAATACGGCACTGCTGTTTCTCTGCTTCCAACTTACGGCCAAGTTCAGCTTGGGCAAATTGTTCAGCTTTAACGGCAAATATTTTTGACAGGTTAGCCACAATCGTTTGCTGTTTATTCGTAAACTCTTCGCTTACCGTTGTGTCTAAACAAGCAAAATCTTTTGTCAGTGCTAGCCACTCGCTTTCAAGATTGCTGCGTTTATCGAGATAAACCGTGTAATCTTGCTGATCTTTCAGTGCTTGTAACTTAGCTAAAACCAAATTAACTTTTTTGCTTAAAGCAATTGGCTGTTCAAGTGCAAACTTCAGTGCAGAAATTTTTCCGTCTATTTGCTTGCTAATTTCATCGTTATTAGCTTTTTTCTTCAATTTTTCTAAGGTATCGAGATCGTGCACTTTATCAACAATATACTGTTGAACTTCGACACTTTGCTTTTGATTAAATAAATTGATTAATAACTGAGGCTTTAAGTTTGCCGTTGCCGTTTTTTCATTGGCTGATGATTTAGCGGCAATTTTTTCAAATAAAGCGATAATTAAGCTAGCTTGCTCAGTCTGCTTTAACCAGTTTTCGAATAATGCGTAATGATTATAGCTGGCAATATAATTTAACTTTTCTTGCTCAGATACTTTTATGCTGTCTTGATCGGTTAAAATCGCTTCAACTTTCTTCTGAGCATATTGTTTTACTTTTGACATCGAATTTTCTTGGCTATGTGTTAACCAAGTTTCAAAAGTGGCAAGTTTAATTAATGCTGCCCGTCTTACATTCTCATTTTCATCATTTTTAGCAAGCTGTGAAATAATTTCACGCTGCTCTGGCTCGTCAATCGACAAACTACTGGTAATGGCTTCTACACGGACAACACTGTCTTTATGTTGCCATTTCTTTTTTAAAAACTTGGAAAAAATCATAGATCGGAAAACCTAGCAATATCATTGCTATCTTTAGCTACAGGGAAATCTGAACGTAGTTCACTTTTTGTTTTAATAATCATCTCACCACGAGGACCAATGGAAAGCGTTTGATCTGAATCTAAATGCTTAGATTGATAAGCCATGGTAATTTGCACGGCAGATAATTGTTGTTCTTTATCTACAGGCGTTCCTTCAGGCCACTTGCCTGTTTCAGCCGCACATTTTAAACGTAAATACATTTCTTCTGACATATTGTCGACTAACTGAATGATATCCATGAAAATCTCTTATAAATAAATTTGACTACTTACGACTTCGCTTAACCAAAAGAAGCCTAACACGCGTGACGATATACAAAATAAAGCCTAGAACTGAACTGGTTATTGAACCAACGTATTCCCAAGTACCGGGTTGAGCGTTTTGCCAATACAAATACAGGAAACCACCACAAAATAACAACATGGCGATAAAAGAATGATTCATTAGTTGCTGCGATTTTTCAACAGCACTTACTTTTTTTAGTAATGCCAATTTATCGGCATCAAGCTCGGTTAAATCTAATTGACAATGAGAACAATTTTTTGCTTTATCTGAAATTTTTTTCTGACAACCAGGACAATTAATTACAGCCATATATTCACCTTTTATTCGATATTTTATTTTACCTAAAAAAAACGCCCTTGCGGGCGTTTTTTTAAAGTAAATAGTAATTATTTTTTATTTTGTTGCGCTATTCTATCTTCCCAGAAATCAGCGTTTTCTATTTCCAGCTTTTTCGGGTCAAAAGTATAGTGTTCAACACCATCTTTCTGCTGACGCTCATAATCTCTTAATGCTTTAATAGCAGGTTTTGCCATAAAGAATATTGCGATAATAGCGAAAATATTTAACCATGCCATCAAACCAACGCCAATATCGCCCATGCCCCAAGCAGCACTTGGCTCTGCGACAGTGCCATAAAATACCGCTGACATAATAATCACTTTAAGTAAAAATCTCAGCGCAGGCATCTTAATGGTTTTATTAATGTATGAAACATTATTTTCAGCAATAAAGTAATAAGCTAATACTGTTGTAAAGGCAAAGAAAAATAATGCAATAGCAATGAATGGTTTACCAACACCCGTTAATACACTGTCGACCGCAATTTGCGTAAAGGCAGGGCCATTTATGACTACGTCGCTAGCTAAATTACTAACAATCATGGAAGTTGTGCCTTCAGGCATTACGTTGTACGAGTTGGTGATTAAAATCATAAATGCTGTTGCAGAACAAACAAACAAAGTATCAATGTAAACAGAAAATGCTTGCACTAAACCTTGTTGCGCAGGATGATCAACTTCAGCCGCAGCTGCAGCATGAGGCCCAGTACCTTGGCCTGCTTCGTTTGAATATACACCCCGTTTAACACCCCAACCTATCGCAGCTCCAAAACCAGCCATCGGTGTGAACGCATCAGAAATAATCAACATAAAAACATCTGGTAACATATCAATATGTAGCGCGATAATCGTACAAGCAATAATGATATAAGCTAATGCCATAAAAGGTACAACAACTTGGGTAAAATTAGCAATACGCTTAACACCACCAAAAATAATAAAACCAAGTAATAAAACGATAAATGTCGCGGTATATACTTTAGTTAACGGTAAGTCACCCATAAAAGAGCTTACTGAACCACCGCCACCAAATACATTTACCATGGCATCACCAATACCATTTGATTGTACTACCGGTAGTAAAACACCACACGCAAGAATAGTCGCTAATGCAAATGTCCAAGCATACCATTTTTGTCCCAATGCTTTTTCTATATAATATGCTGGACCACCACGATATTGGCCATCTTCTTCTTCTTTATAAATTTGTGCGTTGGTTGATTCTATATATGCAGTAGCTGCACCTAAAAATGCCACAATCCACATCCAGAACACCGCACCTGGGCCACCAAAACCGATCGCTGCAGCAACACCAGCAATATTACCGGTACCTACACGACCTGAAAGAGAAACTGCCAAGGCTTGGAATGATGAAATACCTTTTTCTGAGCTTTTACCAGAAAGTAATAATCGGAACATTTCACGAAAATGACGAACTTGCACAAAACGCGTTAAAATCGAGAAAAATACACCAGTTCCCAAGCAGAGATAAATTAAATATGGGCTCCAAATATAGCCATTAATATTATTTACAATTTCTTGCACTCTAGACTCCTAATAATTATTATTTTTTTAAAGTTAAATTTGCTTTTGTAAACGCCTATACATTAACTAAGTTGTCATACTGCAATTACACTTAGTAGGTCTATAGGCATAATATCTTGCTACGTATTCCTAGTCGTTATCGTAAGTCACCAACAACATGATAAATTGCTGTTAAAAAATCACGACCGAATAAACTACTACGTTCATCAGACCAGCCAACACTATAATCTGGTAATAAATCATTATCTTTAAATGGCATTTCTACCGTGTAAGACAAACACTTAAATTGTTCACCAACCCAGTTAGCACAAACGGTTAAATTCGCTTGACCTGGTTCATCTTTGTCGTAACCTTTGTCATCTTGAAATTCTGGTGTAATAGCAAGCAATACATTTTTGAATTTTTCTTCAAGTGCTTTATGACGTGCGTCATATGAAGGAACACCTTCACAACCCGCAACAAAGTTAAACGGTAATGCTTCATCGCCGTGAATATCAAGTAGCATATCAACGCCTGTTTCAAGCATTTTTTCACGAACGAGGTAAACTTCAGGGCTATTTTCCATAGACGGCGTTTGCCATTCACGATTCAAATTAACACCGTTTGCATTGGTACGTAAATGACCACGAGCTGAGCCGTCTGGATTCATATTTGGCACTAAGTAAAATACCGCACTATTAAGTAAAGAACGAGCTACGCCATCGTCTTCATCTAATAAACGGTCAATAAAGCCTTCCATAAACCATTCAGCCATAGATTCACCAGGGTGCTGACGAGCAGTTATCCAAATAACTTTTTTACCTTCGCCTTCTTCACCTACTTTTAATACTGACATATCACGACCATCAAGGGTTTGTCCCAAAACTTGTAACTGACAATCAATATCTAACTGTGCGCTGTGAATCAAGTCTTGATGACGTTCATAGCTATAAGGTGCAAAGTATGCGAAATAAGTTGAGTCATGCTCTGGTGTGAAGGTAATGGTAAGGTTTGTGCCATCAAATTCTGTTGGTACGCGGAACCAATGTTGACGGTCGTATGAAGCTACAGCTTGGTAATTTTCCCAACCTTCTACATAAGCTGACTTACCGGCATTGTTTAAATGCATAACATGCTCGGTATGTTCTGTATTATGTAGTTTAAAATGAAACCATTGATAAAACTCTGAATTATGATCTTTTTTAATCGCTAATTGAATATCTGCTGGGTTTTGTGCTGAAATGACATCAATATTACCTGAGTCAAAATTTGCTGAAATTTGCATAAGACTATCTGCTCACTATTGTTTCGATAGCCATAGTGTACACAAACACGCATTAGATCAGAAGTCTAAAAGCTCCTTAAATACAAGCCTATTTCCGAAGAATAGCCGAGAGAACGAGCGATTATCGTATTTTCTTCATCCAATACATAATAACTTGGATAACCCATGACTTTATAGTCACTTTTAACAGCTTCATTTCCTAGTGCGATTGGAAAGGTTAATTGGTGATTCATGGTAAATTTTTTCACTTGCTCAACGTCAACAAAATCTAACGCTACCGCGATAACATCCAAGTTAGGCGTTTTTTGATAGACATTTTGCAGATTATCGATACTTAAATTACATACTTGGCACCAAGGCGCAAAAAAGTAGACAATAGTTTTTTTACCATTAGCCTGCAAGCTTACGTCTTGGTCCATAATTGTTTTTAGTTGATGTGTCGCTGGAACAACATCATCACTTGACGATAACATGCTACTTTCTCGTAGCATGGCAACGGCATTAAAAATAAATAAAAAAACAATTAGTTGTATTAAAATACTGCGTAGCAAAATCAAACTCTTCCTAATAAATCACGCTATAAGTATTAAGACCTGATAAGTTATTTTTTCGTTCGCTAAAGTAATAAATATATTTTTTGCTCATTAAAATTAATTCGGATTTTCTTAACACACCTTACGCTTAATCGGTGCTAACAATAAATAGAGCACCCATGCAAGCCAAGATATTGTCACAATAGCAATTAACCATGTTATTTTTTCAGCTCCTTGGGTACGATTTGATTTCAAAATTAGCACTAACGGTAACACCCACAGTATTAATACTATTATAAGTAATGTCATAAAAACTCCCTTTCAACGATAAGGCCTCCAAGATTAAATTAAGTAACAGTTATTAATATTTGAGGTACTGAAAAATTGGTTGCAACTGTAACAACCATCAAATGGTTGCTCTTTCAAAGCCAATACTAGCAATAAAAAAACTATATAAACTCAGATATTTGTTGCTACTTTGTTATTAACAATATAAAAATAAAATCTTATGTAAAACATACAATTACACCTGCACAACTGTCCTATTACTTTACATTTTTGGGTTTTACAATTAGAGGTTAACTATCAAACCACTGAAAAATAACAGAAAATTCAGACTGGCTTAACCTTTGCTTACACACGTTCTTACAATAATTAAAATGCCTTTTTGTTTTAAGGGAATGTATTACAAAGGAAAATACAATGAATAAAAAAATGTTAAAAGCCGCTTTAGCTGGTTTGATGTTGTCTGTAAGTAGTATTGCTAGTGCCGGACTTATTTACTCTTCAAGCCAAATTGGAAGTGACTTCCGAGACATTAGTGGCAGTGGAACTCAATTTTCACTTTCCGATGACGCTCTAACAGGCGATATTGCATTTGGTTTTAACTTTAATTTTTACGATATTGTCCATGATAGCGCTAGGATCTCATCCAATGGATTTATTGATTTTGGTCCAGTATATGATGCAGGTTGTTGTACTGGCGGTACAATAGCTCCAGCAGCGCCAAATGGTATCTTTGCTGGACTTTGGGAAGATTTAGATTCCAACAACGATACTACTGGAAATATGTTTTATCAAACAATAGGCTCTGCAGGCTCAAGAGAGTTTATTGTTGGTTTTTATGATATAGCGCATTATCCAACTGGTAATTTAGTGAACTTTGAGATGATTATTCATGAAGGTAGTAATAACCTAGAAATTCAATTTGGCAGCCTAGCTAATGAAGATATTCATACCATCGGCATTGAAAACTATGATGGAACTAGCGGTGAACAGTTTTATCGCGGAACTAACATTTCTCAATTTAGTAATACCGGTGTTTTGTTTCAAGCGACTGTTCCAGAGCCTTCTACTCTCGCCATCTTCGCGTTAGGTGTTATGGGTTTAGCTTCACGTAAGTTTAAGAAACAATAATTTAGATCTGACCTTTACTATACAAAGCACCATTCATTGGTGCTTTTTTATTGCCTTTGGTGTGTTGATCTAACTTATTTCTCAAGCCCTCCTTGCTCACTCTAAGTAAGAATACTTATGTCGGTATCTAAACCTACCAAGAGCTTTACTGAAACTTCCAGTTTACGTCCCAGAAAAAAGAAACATTATAGCTAATTAAAGTAGCGTCGAACGATAAGCAATACAACTTTCGCAGACTTAAAATCTCATTTAAAAAAGCAAAAAAAATCCAATATCTAAGTATTGGATTTTTATATCGAACTAATACGAAACGTCTTAGCTGATGTTAGTGCAACCTTTCATGTATGGTTGTAGCGCCGTTGGTACATTAATGCTGCCATCGGCTTGTTGGTAGTTTTCTAATACTGCAACAAGTGTGCGACCTACTGCTAAACCTGAGCCATTTAAGGTATGAACAAGTTCTGGCTTGTTGGTTTCACTATTACGGAATCTTGCTTGCATTCTACGCGCTTGGAAGTCACCCATGTTTGAACAAGATGAAATCTCGCGGTAAGTATTTTGAGCAGGTAACCATACTTCAATATCAAAAGTTTTAGTGGCACTGAAACCGATATCACCGGTACATAAAATAACAGTGCGGTATGGCAATTCTAATTTCTCAAGAATTTTTTCTGCATGGCCAGTTAGGTCTTCTAATGCTTGAAAAGAGTATTCTGGTTTAACAATTTGTACCATTTCAACTTTATCAAACTGGTGTTGACGAATAAGACCGCGAATATCACGACCGTATGAGCCAGCTTCACTACGAAAACATGGTGTGTGTGCACACATTTTAATCGGTAGTTCTTGCTCTTCAACAATTTCGTCACGCACTAGGTTAGTTAGTGGTACTTCTGCTGTTGGAATTAACGAGAATTTTTTGCTATTTAAATCAGTATGGAATAAGTCTTCACCAAATTTTGGTAACTGACCTGTACCGTATAATGAGTCTTGGTTGACTAAATACGGTACGTACATTTCTTGATAGCCATGTTCTTCACTGTGTACGTCAAGCATAAATTGCGCTAAAGCTCTGTGAAGTTTAGCGATTTGTCCGCGCATTACCGCAAATCGTGTTCCAGCTAGCTTAGCACCACTTTCAAAGTCGATGCCTTTATCTAAACCTAAACCAAGATCAACGTGGTCTTTAATTTCAAAATCAAACTCACGTGGCGTACCCCAACGTTTAATTTCTACATTGTCGTCTTCACTTGCACCAGCAGGTACTGATTCATGGATCATGTTTGGAATAGCAGCGGCAATATTTTCAATTTTCGCTAAAACTTCATTTTGCGCTTCTTTAGCTGCTTCTAACTCGTCGCCTAATTTGCTCACTTCTGCAAGCAATGGCTGAATGTCTTCACCGCGAGCTTTTGCTTGTCCGATCGACTTAGAGCGAGTGTTACGCTGACTTTGCAAGTCTTGCGTTTTCATTTGGATCGCTTTACGTTGCTCTTCTAACTCAACTAATTGAGCGGTGTCTAACGTGTACCCTCTCTTGGCAAGTTCAGTTGCTGTGTTTTCTATGTCTGTTCTAAGTAGTTTTGGATCAAGCATGATATGTCACGTGTTTTCTTTATTATTTACTTGTTAAAAATAGATACAATAAACATGCCTAATGCTGCTGCGAAAATACACAAGCTAACATTAAGTAAAATATTTACTGACGCTTTTATTACATCACCTTGCTGAATCAACAACAAGGTGTCTAATGAGAATGTTGAAAAGGTAGTAAAGGCTCCTAAAAAACCAATTCCGATAAGCGTTCTGTAAACACTTACCTCCATTACACCTTGCTCAATTAGCCCATAAAGTACCCCCATGATAAGGGAGCCGGAAATATTAACCGCCAACGTCGCAAAAGGGAATCCTTTTCCGAGCCAATTTAAAATTAATTGTGAAATATAAAAGCGAAAACTAGCACCAAATGCTCCGCCTAGGGCAACAAATAGATAAAGTGAAAAATTACTAATGGTATTAGTCATATCGGCGTTGGTTACTCTGTTGATCTAATTGATTCAAATAATTCAACTTGTCACGCAGTTGTTTTTCTAAACCACGATCCGTTGGTTGATACAATACGGTATTAGCAATATCTTCAGGAAAGTAATTCTCGCCTGCAGCAAACCCACCTGGCTCGTCATGGGCGTAGCGATATTCACTGCCATGGCCTAATTCTTTAGTAATAGCACTGGTTGAGTTTTTCAAATGTATCGGTACATCTAAATCACTTGTTGCCTTCGCTAATGCTTTCGCTTGACTAAAAGCACTATAAACCGCATTACTTTTCGGTGCTAATGCCATATAAACTGTAGCTTGGGCAATGGCACGCTCACCTTCACTTGGACCTACTCTCTGGAAAGTATCCCAGGCATTAATCGCTAACTGCATGGCGCGTGGGTCAGCATTGCCAATGTCTTCACTGGCAATCGCCAATAAACGGCGGGCAACATATAACGCATCACCGCCGCCGGTTAAAATACGTGCGTACCAATACAAGGCGGCATCAGGATTTGAGCCGCGCACTGATTTATGAAAAGCACTGATTAAATCATAAAAAGCATCACCGCCTTTATCATAAAGGGCAATTTTATTGCCTGCGACTTGAACTAACTGCTCTTTACTTAAGGTTTGTTTGCTATCGCTAATTGGTGAAATTTCTAAACAATTTTCTAAAAGGTTTAACAAACGCCTTGCATCACCGTTAGCTAGTGCGATTAATTGTTTTTTAGTTTCCGCAGATATTTCAACTTCAATTTGGCTACTTTCTTTTTGGTAGTTTAGTGCCCTTGCGAGCACATTACTAAGGTTGTCTTCACTGAGTTTTTTTAAAGTGTAAACCCGCGCTCGCGACAAAATAGCTTGGTTAAGTTCAAATGCAGGGTTTTCAGTAGTAGCACCGATAAAAATAATAGTGCCGTCTTCAATATGTGGTAAGAAAGCGTCTTGCTGACTTTTATTAAAGCGATGCACTTCATCGACAAATAACACGGTTCTGCGTTGTTGATGAATAGCTCTACTTTTGGCATTTTCTATTGCTTGACGAATTTCTTTAATGCCTGAAGTTACTGCTGACACGCGCTCGATATCGGCATTGGCATGATTTGCAATAATTTCAGCAATAGTTGTTTTACCGGTGCCTGGTGGGCCCCAGAAAATGATGGAATGTACTTTTCCCTGCTCAATGGCTAAAGGTAAAGGCATACCTTTAGCCAGAATATGCTCTTGGCCTTCATATTCAGCAAGGGACTTTGGCCGCAATTTTGCTGCTAAAGGTTTAAAGGTATCGTTTTCGGCAAATGCTAAATCAAGCGAGCCATTAACGTTGGTCATCTAAATAAACACCTTCGGGTACGGTAAAGCTAAATAAATCTGTATTCGTTTCATTATCGTGCTCGGACAATGAAATAATACTTAATTGCCCTGTGGCATCAAGAATGTTGAAAGCTATTAATTTTTCACTAATATTGTTCTTTTCAGTGCTATCACTTCTTTCAAACGCTAATTCTAATGACTTAACACGTGAGTTTTCTTTAATCGCTTCAATTAAGTAACGGTTGTCGTCTAACTGACTGACATTATAATCTTGCCAAAGTTTAGTATCGTTGTTTGTGATCAATAATATCGGTGTATTAGCGATAGCACTTTCTAATGTATAAACACTAACCTGTTCAACAAAAGGGTCGTAAAACCACAAATTACTACCATCAGAGACTATAAGTGACTCATCAGGCAACTTGGTTTCCCAATTAACGAGGTTAGGTTTGCTAACGGATAATTGCCCACTTCCTTCTTGCAATTCAGTACCACTTTCATCAAATATTTTTTGACTAAACTTTGCACTGAAAAAATCAATTTTTTCTAACTTCGCCATTAAGTCAGCTTTACTGTTATTTTCAACTGATTGTTCAGCAACTTTTTGGCTTATGTTTATTGCACTTTCTTCAAGGGTACTTTTTACTGCGCTAATAGTTTCAATATTATTGTCAGCAAAGCTTGAGCTTGATAATACGGCATTAAATAACGTTGCGACTACAACGCTACTTTTTATCAAATTCATTTTGGTTGGCATACTAATGTTCCTTTACTGGTGGCGGCGCTAATACTTCACGAGCACCATTATTGCCCGGTCTACTTACGACACCGTGCATTTCCATTTGTTCAACAATACGCGCTGAGCGATTGTAACCAATTCTAAATTTACGCTGGATACTAGAAATTGATACCCGGCGAGATTCAGTAACGAAGCCTAAAGCTTCGTCATACAAAGTATCTAACTCTTCTTCACCATCGCCTTCAGCTTGTTCACCTGGTAAGAGAATTTCTTGCTCAGTATCACCTGAGAGTATTTCTTCGATATAATTTGGCTCAGCACGAGACTTCCAATCACTTACTACCGCATGTACTTCATGATCATCAACAAATGCACCATGGACACGAATTGGAACTGCCTCCCCCGGTGCTAGATAGAACATATCGCCCATACCAAGTAATTGCTCCGCACCTTGTTGATCAAGAATAATTCTTGATTCAATGCGTGATTGTACCCTAAGCGCCATACGCGTTGGAATGTTAGCTTTAATTAAACCGGTGATAACATCTGCTGAAGGTCGTTGTGTTGCCAATATTAAATGAATGCCTGCAGCACGGGCTTTTTGCGCAATTCGCGCGATAAGCTCTTCTACTTTTTTACCCACTATCATCATCATGTCGGCAAATTCATCTACAATAATAACGATAGATGGCAGTTTTTCTAAGGTTGGTGGTGTTTGGGTGAATGCATCACTTGGCTGCCATAATGGATCAATCATTGGCTCACCATCAGCAATCGCTTGTAATACTTTGTCGTTATAACCTTTTAAGTTACGTACACCCAACTTCGACATTAGCTGATAACGACGTTCCATTTCACCTACACACCAACGCAGTGCGTTAGCCGCTTCTTTCATGTCAGTCACTACTTCTGAAAGCAAGTGTGGAATGCCATCGTATACCGAAAGTTCAACCTGCTTAGGGTCAATCATGATCATTCGTACATCTTCAGGTGAAGACTTATACAAAATACTGACTATCATGGTATTTACCGCAACAGACTTACCAGAGCCTGTTGTACCGGCCACTAATAAATGCGGCATTTTAGCCAGGTCGGCGATAACCGGCTCACCCGATATATCACTACCGATTGCCATGGCTAAATTAGACTTTGATTGCGCAAATTTATCATGCGATACCACATCGGAGAAGAAAACAGTTTCACGATGTTTATTTGGCAATTCAATGCCAATAACTGATTTACCTTCAATAACTTCGACAACACGAACACTTTTTGCTGATAATGAGCGAGCCAAATCTTTCGACAAATTGGTTATTTTGCTGACTTTAACACCCGGTGCTAAGTTTAATTCAAAACGCGTAATAACTGGGCCTGGGAAAACATCAACTACCTCTGCTTTGATACCAAACTCAATCAGCTTTGCTTCAACTAAGCGAGAAACTTTATCAAGCTGCTCTTGGTCAATAGGGTTTTTAACGCGATCTGCACGGTCTAATAAATCTAATGACGGCATATCTTCATAATTAGGCTCTACGGGTTTATCTTTTTCAAGTTGCTGGTAAATTTTGTCGTGTAAGGTGGTTGGCTCATCTACTACTATCTTTTCAACAGGCTCAAATGCTGCAGCTATTTCGTCATCACTAACATGCTCTTGCACGTTCATTGCCAAAGGCTCACCCATTAGCTCATCAATATCTACAAAGTGCTCTTGATCACGGCTGTTATAGGCACTATCGTCTTCACTTTTTGCAAATAAGCTTTCATGCTCTTCTTTACTAAGTGCGGCTAACGCTTCTTTAACTTCCTCTGGCTCTTCCTCAAACGGGATGAAGTGATCTGTTGCTGTTTTATCAGACGACTTACTCTCAGTGTTTTCGATTGCCGCAAGTTTATTAGGCAATTCAACGTCAGTTTGTTCAATCACTTTATTGTCAGCTTTTTTCTCGATGCTGGTGCCTAAATGATGCTTAATAAGTGCTGGCAATGCCACCAAATACTCTAGCCCAGCAATTGTGTACTCACCTACCCTATCAATAATTTTAAGCAATGAAATACCGGTAAGTAACACAAAACCTGATCCACAAAAGGTCACGAACAATAATGTACTGCCAACAAACGATAAATAAGGTAATAAAGAATTACTAAGTACATCACCTAAAATACCACCGGCAGAAAAGTAATATACATCATCAAAATTCATACTGGCTATTGACGTAATACCAATATAAAACAAAATAAAACCAATAAATTTCAAACCTAATGTTAGGTAGTCTAATTGAACCAAGCGATGATACTTTTGAAACAGCAACCAACCGGTAACCGCAATAATAAAAGGCAAGCTATAAGCAACTAAACCAAATAGGTTTAATAGTAAGTCAGAAAAATATGCGCCTATTGCACCACCTAGGTTTCTTACCGGTGTTTGATAACCAGTTTGTGACCAGCCTGGATCTGCTGGATCGAAACTAAATAGTGCCAACATAATGAACATAGCAAAAACACAGGACACTAACAGCCCTGCTTCGAGAAGGCGCTGAACGCCGTTTAACTTGGGAGATGGTGAAGACAAATGCGCACTCTCGTGAAAAATATCATTATAGTGGAGCTAAAATACCAAACATTAGCAATGAATTAAACGTTATTAACGTTTAATTGGTAAGTGGTTCGCCGATTTAACTTCTTCCATAACTACATAGGTTCTACTTTCACTCACTGCTGGTAGTCTAAGAAGTGTGTCGCCTAATAGCTCTCTGTAAGCGGCCATATCAGCAACACGAGTTTTTAATAAGAAGTCAAAATCACCGGAAACTAAGTGGCACTCTTGAATAACATCTAGGTCGTGTACTGCTTTAGAGAAATCGTCAAATACATCTGGGCTGGTTTTCGTTAAGGTAATTTCTACTATAACTAATAGCGCAGCTTCGAGTTTATGTGGGTTTAATATCGCTTGATAACCTAATATATAGCCGTCACCCTCAAGTCTTTTTACTCTTTCTAAACAAGGTGTTGCGCTTAAGCCAACACGTTTAGAAAGTTCTATATTTGATAACCGACCATTTTTCTGTAATTCAACTAAAATGTTTTTATCAATTCGATCAATTTTTTTAGACGCAGACGATGCCATTTATATAAATCACTATTAAATTAAGCTTTGACAGGATTATATCCTAACACTGAAAGAATAACGACAGGTTAATCCGCAAAAAACTCACTATACTAGTTTCATATTTTTGAGGAGAGATAAATTATGATTATTGGTGTACCAAAAGAAATAAAAAACCACGAATACCGCATTGGCTTAACTCCAGCAGGCGTTAAAGAACTTGTTGTTAATGGCCACAGTGTTATCGTTGAAAATAATGGCGGTGCGTCAATCGGTTTTGATAACGAACAGTACGTTACAGCTGGTGCAAAAATTATCGACTCTGCAGCAGAGATTTTCGCCACTGCTGAGATGATTATTAAAGTTAAAGAGCCACAACCAATTGAATGTAAAATGCTTCGCCCTGGCCAAGTATTATTCACTTACCTTCATTTAGCACCAGATCCACAACAAACTGAGTTATTAGTAGCATCAGGCGCAACTTGTATTGCTTATGAAACCGTTACTCAAAACGGTGGCGGCTTACCTCTTTTAGCGCCTATGTCTGAAGTTGCTGGCCGTATGTCTATTCAAGCGGGTGCACATGCTCTAGAAAAAGCACAAGGTGGTTTAGGTGCATTATTAGGTGGTGTTCCGGGTGTTGCTCCAGCGAAAGTATTAATCGTTGGTGGTGGTGTTGTTGGTACTCAAGCGGCGCGTATGGCTGTTGGCATGGGTGCTGATGTTACTATCTTAGATCGCTCATTACCTCGTCTTCGTCAACTTGATACAGAATTCGATGGTCGCTTGAAAACGGTTTACTCTACTGCTGACGCAATGGACCAGCTTATTGTTGAAGCCGATTTAGTTATTGGTGCGGTATTAATTCCAGGTGCAGCTGCACCAAAATTAGTCACAGCGCAGCATATTAAAATGATGAAGAAAGGTGCGGTTATCGTTGATGTTGCAATCGACCAAGGTGGTTGTTTTGAAACATCAAAAGCAACTACGCATCAAGAACCAACTTATGTTGTTGATGATGTAGTACATTACTGTGTAGCCAACATGCCAGGTGGTGTAGCAAGAACATCAACAATGGCGTTAACAAATGCAACAATGCCGTTTACGGTAACGTTGGCAAATAAAGGTGCTAAGCAAGCAATGCTTGACGATGCTCACCTTATGGCAGGTTTGAACGTTTTAGGTGGCAAAATCACTTATAAACCTGTTGCTGATGTATTAGGTTACGAATACGTGCCTGCAGAAGATGCAATTGCAACTCTGTAATCGCTTAAAAAGTTAAACTTTTAAAACCGTTATCCATTTGGGTAACGGTTTTTTTATTTCTAATGTCTGCATCTCACGAGCTCCCTAACGAAGTATTACGATTGTTTAATGTCACCCGTTGACTAAAATATGGTCATACTAAAATAAATTTACCGCTAATTCGTAACTTTAAGCTTGCAGTTTCGTTAATTAAGTAATTATTTATAATTATTTCTTTGTTGCTCTCTTGAGATAATCACTTAGAATCCCAACCATTAAAACATCAATATATTTTCTTTTTTGGAGTAGTTCATGAGCGAAGCAAGACATTGCCCGTTACTCATCTTGGGTTCAGGCCCTGCTGGTTATACCGCTGCTGTTTATGCAGCACGTGCAAATTTAAAACCTGTAATGATCACTGGTTTACAACAAGGTGGCCAATTGACCACCACGACTGAAGTAGAAAACTGGCCAGGTGATGCGGACGACTTAACAGGTCCAGCGCTAATGGAACGTATGCAAAAGCATGCTGAAAAATTTGATACAGAAATTATTTTCGATCACATTAACGAAGTTGATTTTAGTGAAAAACCTTACAAGCTAAAAGGCGACTCTGGCAACTTTACATGTGACGCATTAATTATTTGTACCGGTGCATCAGCACAATACTTAGGCCTACCTTCAGAAGAAGCCTTTATGGGTAAAGGTGTTTCTGCTTGTGCTACGTGTGACGGATTTTTCTATCGTAACCAAAAAGTGGCTGTAGTTGGTGGTGGTAATACTGCTGTTGAAGAGGCACTTTACCTTTCAAACATTGCTTCAGAAGTTCACTTGGTTCACCGTCGTGATACTTTCCGTTCAGAAAAGATTTTAACTAAGCGCTTAATGGACAAAGTTGCTAACGGCAACATCATATTGCACCTAGATCGCACTTTAGATGAAGTGTTAGGCGACAATATGGGTGTTACTGGTCTTCGTCTTAAAGATATGAAGTCAGATGCGACTGAAGAATTTGATGTAATGGGCGTTTTCATTGCCATTGGTCATAAACCAAATACTGATATTTTCAAAGACCAATTAGACATGAAAGATGGTTACCTTACTATCCAAAGCGGCACTAATGGCAACGCAACACAAACTAGCGTTGAGGGTATTTATGCTGCCGGCGATGTTGCCGACCATATTTATCGTCAAGCAATTACCTCTGCAGGCGCAGGTTGTATGGCTGCATTAGATGCAGAACGCTACCTTGATGCACAAGGCAGCAAGTAGTAGATGAATGAAGCTATCCCGTGGTTATCATTGGATAGCTCTACCTTCCCCGATTTATCAACAGCATTAACTGATCCTAATGGCTTACTTGCCTTCGGTGATGATTTAACCCCATCAAGAATATTTCAAGCTTATCAACAAGGCATATTTCCTTGGTTTAGTGATGGCGACCCTGTTATGTGGTGGAGCCCAGACCCTCGAGCCATTATTGATATAAGCCAACTGAAAATTAATAAAACTTTAAAAAAGATCTTAAAAAAGCAAGAGTTTACTGTCACGGTAAACAAAAGCTTTAAACAGGTCATTGAATACTGTGCAGATGCACCGTTTCGCACTGAAGAAACTTGGATTGTGCAACCAATGCTGACCGCATATAACGCTCTTCATAATGAAGGTAAAGCGCATTCTATCGAGATTTGGCTTGAAGATGAATTAGTTGGCGGTTTATATGGTGTTGCAGTAAATGGTTATTTCTCAGGCGAGTCGATGTTTTATACCCAAAGTAATGCCTCTAAAGTCGCGTTAGTATATTTGGCAAACCTATTGCAATCAGCAGGTGTCAATCTTATTGATTGCCAAATGCTAAACCCGTTCCTTGAATCAATGGGTTGTATTGAAGTTTCAAGAGCACAATTTATAGTACAGCAACGTCGCGCTAAAAATATAAATATGCCTGATAATTTTTGGCTACCTCGACAGCTAACGTTAATCTAATTAAAGCTAATCAACCTTTGATTCTGCCATGTTTTGATGACTTTCATTCGCTAAAATAACACTACAATTTCTACCTTGAGACTTTGCCTGATACACCGCTTTATCTGCACGTGCATAAATTGAAGTTTCATCATCACCTGCTTTATATGTTGCAGCACCAATACTAATGGTTATTTTATTATCTATTGAAGAGTCTGGATGAATAATAGCTGCATTAGCAATTGCTTGATGAATACGTTGGCAAATTTTATCTGCCGTATACCAGTCAACGTCTGGTACTAGTATTGCAAACTCTTCCCCACCTAATCGTGTGACAATATCAGTTTCTCGTTTAAAGCATTTGGTAAATATTTCAGCTATTTTAATCAAGCATTGATCACCTGCTGGATGTCCAAGGCTATCGTTATATTGTTTGAAATAATCAACATCGAGGATCAATAATGTAAAACCTAACTTGAAACGTTGTGCGCTCGCTAAAGACGACGACAATGCTAACCTAAAACCTTTCCTGTTTTGAATTTGAGTCAGGTCATCCATAATACTAATTCGCTGTAGTTGTCGTTTTAACATTTCATTTTTAACGACGTGGTACTGGCCTTTAGTTAACATTTTTCGAATAGTTTGCATAAACAAAAACAATAAAACCGGAAATTTACTAAAAGAAATAAATAAATCTAAAGTTGTTAATTGTAATTGTAGCTGTAAAGAAACAAATGCTGTTGCAAAAGCAGTAGAAGATAGTAATAGCAAAGCAATATTAGAAAAGTTGGCAAGAATAGAACAAATAAAAGCAATAGTAAGTAAATCCGCAGCAGGTTCAGCTTGTCCCCATTGGCTGTAGATAATAAAAGCTAAACTTAGCCAAGCAACTGTTAGCATTGCTGAGGATAGGTTAAAGCTAATAAATTGATATTTGTCAGTTCGAAGATATGTCGCAGAAATAATAATACTTAACCCTATGACACCATATGCTAGTGTAGATAAGCCATTCAGTGGTTGGCTATCTATATTTATGTATAACGTGACAATAGCATGAAAAAAGATCACTAAAATCAGCATCCATTGAATGCTAGATTTATTGACAGTATGTTGAATTTCTTCGGAATACCCTTTCCATTCAGCAGAATTTTTCAAAGGATATCATTCCTAATTTAAGCAAATTTAATTATATCTCAAAATTGTTCAGGTTAATCAAACAATAGTACATTTATTGATATCCAACAAAGAATGACATTTGTAACATTTTTAAATTATCCAAATGACAAAATTAATCCATAAAATGTTTATAATAAAAAGGTATAAATCGACTTAACCAATTCGTTAAATTTCAGTCATTTGACAATAAGTATATTAAGGTAAGCAATGAATTCCAATTACAAACTTGGTATCACACAATCATTTCAATGCAACTACCTAGCTGATCAGCAAGAACGTCTTTTAATCGCGGTAGATCCGATATTACATGACAGTGAACACTATGGCTGGCTAATGCATCAAGGTTTTAGACGCAGTGGTAATGATATCTACCGACCACACTGTTTATCATGTCATGCCTGTCAATCTATTAGAGTGCTAATCGATAATTTCACGGCTTCAAAAAGTCAAAAACGTTTATTAAAGCGTGGGCAACACTTTTCAGTAAAAGTAAGTTATACCATTAAAAGCAGCTACTACCCTTTATATGAAAAGTATATTAACGAAATTCATTCCGATGGCAGCATGTTTCCTGCATCACCTGGGCAATTTCAAAGCTTCACTCAAAATGACATTACCGAACAAATTTATATTGAAATATGGCATGACGATGAATTAATCAGCGTGGCCGTGACCGATGACATTCCCAATGCCTTATCGGCCGTATACACATTTTATCACCCTGATTATCGAAAATATGGTCTAGGGGTATTCTCTATCCTTAAACAAATTGAAATCTCTAAGCAGCTAGAAAGAGAATTTCTTTACTTGGGATACCAGATAAATGACTGTGAAAAAATGAATTATAAAAACCGATATAAGCCACATCAAATTTTGATAGAAAATCAGTGGAAAACCGTAAATAAATAACACTATAGCTTTACATTAGGGCTGCAATTCGGCATTATCTGCGCAGCTTTTTATTTACGCATTACTTTAGAGGTTTAGCGCCCAATGGCGAAAGAAGAAAATATTGAAATGCAAGGTACTGTTTTAGATACTTTGCCAAATACTATGTTCCGTGTTGAATTAGAAAATGGCCATGTTGTTACCGCTCATATTTCTGGAAAAATGCGCAAGAACTACATCCGTATTTTGACTGGCGATAAAGTCACAGTTGAGTTAACTCCTTACGACTTATCGAAAGGCCGTATTATCTTCCGTGCTAGATAAAAATAACTCATTTTTTAAAAAACGCTTTAATTAGCGTTTTTTTATACCTAAAATTTAGCAAATACTGTCTTGATGCTAAATCATTAGGGTAAATAACAAAAAACCGAGCTAGGCTCGGTTTTTATTTCTAAAATTTAAATTGAATTAGTGTTCAACCAATTCTTTTTTAGATTCATAGTTAATCGCTAACTTATCTTTCTTCACGACGACTTTAGCCGCACCACCTTTGGCGAGTTCACCAAATAATAATTCATTCGCAAGTGGTTTTTTCAACTGCTCTTGAATTAAGCGTGCCATTGGCCTTGCACCCATTGCTTTATCGTAGCCATGAGTAGCCATCCACTTCTTAGCATCTTTGGTTATTTCTAATGATACGCCCTTCTCATCAAGCTGTACTTGCAACTCGACAATAAACTTATCTACTACTTGTTGCAGAACATCATCATTTAAATGATTAAACCAAACAATATTATCCAGGCGATTACGAAACTCTGGTGAGAATACCTTATTAATTTCTTCCATTGCATCTAAGGTATTATCTTGCTGCTTAAAGCCAATAGATTGTTTTGTGGTATGAGCAACACCCGCATTGGTTGTTAGCACCAAAACAATATTTCTAAAATCAGCTTTGCGACCATTGTTATCGGTTAACGTACCGTGATCCATAACTTGCAACAAAATGTTATAGACATCTTCATGGGCTTTTTCTATTTCATCTAGTAACACAACAGCATGTGGGTTTTTAATTACTGCATCTGTTAATAAGCCACCTTGTTCATAGCCTACATAACCAGGAGGCGCGCCAATTAAACGGCTAACAGCATGTTTTTCCATATACTCAGACATGTCATAGCGTAACAATTCAACACCAAGTACTTTGGCAAGTTGTTGAGTCACCTCCGTTTTACCAACGCCTGTTGGTCCGGCAAAGATAAATGAACCAACAGGTTTACGCTCACTACCTAATCCTGCGCGTGATAAACGAATCACTGAAGACAATTCATCAATGGCATGATCTTGACCGAACACCACCAATTTTAAGTTTCTGTCTAATGTTTTTAAACTATCAACTTCAGTAGAGGAAACTGACTTCTCTGGAATTCGTGCAATTTTTGCAACGATGTTTTCAATATCGGTATTACTAATTATTTTCTTTCTTTTTGACGGAGCAACCAACTGCTGACGAGCGCCCGCTTCATCAATAACATCAATAGCTTTATCTGGTAAAAAGCGTTCATTAATATACTTCGCTGATAACTGAGCGGCAGCTCGTAATGCTTGATTAGAATAGCGAATACCATGATGAGCTTCATACTTTTCTTTTAAGCCATGCAAAATTTTGGTCGTGTCATCAACACTTGGCTCTACTACATCAATTTTTTGAAATCTTCTTGCTAACGCGCGATCTTTCTCAAAAATGCTTTGGTATTCTTGATAAGTTGTCGACCCTAAGCAGCGCAATTTACCTGAAGATAATAGTGGTTTTAGTAAATTCGAGGCATCCATCATGCCACCAGATGCCGCTCCAGCACCTATTATGGTGTGAATTTCATCAATAAATAAAATCGCATTACCATCTTCTTCTAACTCTTTTAACAGACCTTTAAAGCGTTTTTCAAAGTCGCCTCGATATTTAGTACCTGCAAGTAATGCGCCCATATCAAGCGAATATATAGTCGCGTTACTTAAAAATTCAGGTGCATCTTCAGAGATAGCCAAATTTGCTAAACCTTCAGCGATTGCTGTTTTACCAACACCAGCTTCACCAACATATAACGGATTATTCTTACGACGACGGCTCAATACTTGTAAAGTACGCTCAAGCTCACTATCTCGCCCAATAAGCGGGTCAATATTGCCTTTCAGCGCTTCTTCATTAAGGTTAGTAGCGAAGTTTTCTATCGTACGAGGCTCTTCTTCACCAGTTTGTACCTGTTCTTCATTATTGGTATTACCTTGCTCTATTTTCGCAATACCATGAGAAATAAAGTTAACAATGTCTAATCGACTAATATCTGACTTTTTCAAAAAATAAGCCGCTTGTGACTCTTGTTCACTAAAAATTGCGACTAAAACATTAGAGCCATTTACTTCACTTTTTCCTGATGATTGCACATGAAAAACTGCTCGTTGCAATACTCGCTGAAACCCTAATGTTGGCTGTGTTTCTCTTTCTTCTTCACCCGTAGGAATAACTGGTGTTGTATCAGCAATAAAGGCAAGCAACTCTTTTCGTAGTTTAGTCATATCTGCGCCACAAGCGTGTAGAGCATCTATAGATGAAGGGTTGTCCAAAAGCGCCAACAATAAATGTTCAACCGTCATAAATTCATGGCGAGACTCTTTAGCCTGACGAAAAGCCATATTTAACGATACTTCTAAATCTTTATTTAGCATAGGTTACTCCAATTTAAATCTCGCGTAATTACGCTTTTTCCATTGTACATTTAAGCGGATGCTCGTTACTTAACGCGTAATTTAACACTTGATCAACTTTAGTTTCTGCTACCTCAGCAGTATAGGTTCCACATCGTCCCTTTCCTTTATAATGCACAGCTAACATTACGTCAGTTGCTTGTTCTGAGTTCATATTAAAAAACTTACATAGCACATCGATAACAAAATCCATTGGCGTATAGTCATCATTTAGCAGTACTACATTATACATGGGTGGTTTCTGATATTTTTCAATAACCTCATCATCAAGAACCGCTTGGTCATCTATTAACTCTTTCCATTTACTCATAATTCTATATTAGTCTGTCAGTCAAATTTTGCTTAAAGATTTTAAAAATAATAAGGCGAACAATCATTTTATCGCATTTAGCACTTGACTATTCTAATTTATTATCTACGATTTACTTTAGTGGGCGTTTTTTGTCCACTTCTATGAAAAACTCATGCTTTAGGGAAAGCATACCTAATTACCGATGATTTTAGAAGGAAGTTGAAGTATGGCTCACGGTACAGTGAAGTGGTTTAATAATGCAAAAGGGTTCGGTTTTATTCGTCCAGAGGAAGGTGGTGAAGATATATTTGCTCATTACTCTACAATTCAAATGGAAGGATACCGTACCTTAAAAGCTGGTCAAGACGTAAACTATGAACTAAATGCAGGACCAAAAGGTCACCACGCGGCAAGCATTACTCCATCAGAATTAGAATCAGAAAATTAATTTAAAAAATTTTTGATGGATAATAAAAAACACAGCTTTATTGCTGTGTTTTTTTGTGGCCATGAAACGATAAATAATAAGATTTCATTTCACTATCCATATAAAATCAGTATTTACATATGCTCAATAATACAATCACCAAACTCAGAACATGTGACTAACGTCGCATCATCCATTAAACGTTCAAAGTCATAGGTCACCGTTTTAGCGTTAATCGCACCTGACATACCTTTTAATAATAAATTAGCCGCCTCCGTCCAGCCCATATGGCGTAACATCATTTCTGCTGACAAAATAACTGAACCAGGGTTAACTTTATTAAGTCCAGCGTATTTAGGAGCTGTGCCATGTGTTGCTTCAAAAATTGCCACTTCATCATTTAAATTCGCGCCTGGTGCAATACCAATGCCGCCCACTTGTGCAGCTAAAGCATCTGATAAATAATCACCATTTAAGTTTAGTGTCGCAATAACACTATACTCTGCCGGGCGTAATAATATTTGCTGCAGCATAGCGTCAGCAATTACATCTTTAATGATAATTTCTTTACCCGTTTTAGGATTTTTTAAGCTACACCAAGGACCACCATTTAATAAATCAGCGCCAAACTCTTCTCGAGCAAGCTCATAACCCCAATCTTTAAATGCTCCTTCGGTAAACTTCATGATATTACCTTTGTGTACTAAGGTTACCGATTCTCTATCATTATCAATAGCATATTGAATAGCTTGTCGCACTAATCTTTGTGTGCCCTCTTTTGAAACAGGTTTAATACCAATGCCACAATTCTCTTCAAAGCGGATTTTGGTTACGCCCATTTCTTGCGTTAAAAAATTGATCATTTTTTTCGCTTGGTCAGTGCCCGCTTGATACTCAATACCCGCGTAAATATCTTCTGAGTTTTCACGAAAAATAACCATATCAACTTCACTAGGCTTTTTAACTGGGCTTGGTACCCCTGTAAACCATTGCACTGGCCGTTGGCAAACATACAAATCTAAAATTTGTCTCAAGGCAACATTCAGTGAACGCATACCACCACCTACTGGCGTAGTTAACGGCCCTTTAATGCCTACCTTATATTCTTTAAACATTGCTAAGGTTTCATCAGGCAGCCAAGTTTCAGAGTCATACATTTGTGTTGCTTTTTCACCGGCATAAACTTCCATCCAATGAATTTGTTTATCGCCACCGTATGCTTTAGCAACGGCCGCGTCGACAACTTTCATCATTGGCGGTGTAACATCGACACCAATACCATCACCTTCAATAAAAGGAATGATTGGGTTGCTTGGTACATTTAAAATCCCATCAACTGAGGTGATTTTATCGCCTGCACTAGGAATGTTTACATGATTCGCCATATGAAGTCTCCAAATTTACTAATGAAAATAGCCATTTGCTAATTTCTTTAACATTTAAATTAAATGAAAAAGAGCAAAGACACTAATACTGAAATGGTGATAGTGAACATCACTACTATGAATAATTAAAACGGGTGTTTTAATTATTTGCAAATTTTTCCGACACTATTTTTTAATTAATTTACAAATGAAGAGGCTTTTCCAGTTAAAACCTCAAATTTTAGGCAAAAAAAAGCTAGGCATAAGCCTAGCTCTTAATGCTTAGTCTAGTTTATAACAAGCTAGATAAAATAATGTTTAACGTTTCACTTGGACGCATCGCTTTAGCGGCTAACTCTGCATCAGCAAAGTAGTAACCATTAATATCCATGCTAGGACCTTGTGCAGCGTTTAATTCTTCAACAATTTTAGCTTCTTGCTTAGTTAATGCTTGAGCAATAGCAACAAAGCTAGATTTTAAGCTTTCATCGTTAGTTTGCTCTGCAAGCGCTTGTGCCCAGTACATTGCTAAATAGAAGTGAGAACCACGGTTATCTAACTCACCAACACGACGTGACGGTGACTTGTTCTCTTGTAAAAACTTAGCCGTTGCGCTATCTAGCGTGTCAGCTAAAACTTGTGCTTTAGCATTACCGGTATTAACACTTAAGTGCTCAAGTGAAGCCGCTAACGCAAGAAACTCACCTAAAGAATCCCAACGTAAGTGGTTCTCTTTTTCGAATTGTTGCACATGCTTAGGAGCAGAACCACCAGCACCCGTTTCAAATAATCCACCACCGTTCATAAGTGGTACAATTGAAAGCATTTTTGCACTTGTACCTAGTTCTAAAATTGGGAACAAGTCAGTAAGGTAATCACGTAAAACGTTACCTGTAACTGAAATAGTGTCTTCGCCTTTAGCTACACGAGCTAAAGTAAATTCACACGCGGCAACCGGCGCCATAATTTTAATATCTAAACCAGTTGTATCGTGATCAGCAAGATAAGTATTTACTTTCTTGATCATCTGAGCGTCATGGCCACGATTTTCATCTAACCAAAATATTGCTGGTGTATTGCTGGCTTTAGCACGTGTTACGGCTAATTTAACCCAATCTTGAATTGGAGCGTCTTTTGCTTGACACATTCTCCAAATATCACCTTCGGCAACAGCATGTTCAATTAACGTTTCGCCATTGTCATTAACAACGCGCATTGTACCTTCACCTGTCATAGTGAATGTTTTGTCATGCGAACCATATTCTTCAGCTTTTTGCGCCATCAAGCCAACGTTAGGTACTGTGCCCATTGTTGTTGGGTTAAATGCACCGTTTTCACGACAAAAATCAACAACGGCAGAAAATACACCCGCGTAGTTACGATCAGGGATCATAAACTTAGTTTCTTTTTGCGTTCCATCCGGTGCCCACATCATACCCGAAGCACGTAATGCCGCAGGCATAGATGCATCAATAATAACATCGCTTGGTACGTGTAAATTCGTAATGCCTTTATCAGAATCAACCATAGCTAATTCAGGACGAGTTGCGTATACCGCTTGAATATCAGCTTCAATTTCTGCTTTTTTCTCCGCCGATAAACGACCGATTTTAGCGTAAACATCACCAATACCGTTATTAGCATCAACACCTAGTTGTTCGAATGTTGCGCAGTGCTTAGCAAAAACGTCTTTGTAGAAAACTTTAACCGCGTGACCAAACATAATTGGATCGGACACTTTCATCATGGTTGCTTTAAGGTGCAATGATAATAAAACGTCTTCTGATTTTGCTTTTTCAGTTTCTGTTGCAAAAAACTCAACTAATGCGTTTTTGCTCATTACTGAAGCATCAATAACTTCTTGGTCTAATAATGCTAAATGCTCTTTTAATAAAGTCACATCGCCATTTTGAGCAACGTATTCAATTTTAACGTTTGTTGCGCCGTTAATCGTAACTGACTTCTCGCTACCGTAAAAATCACCAGATTGCATATGTGCAACGTGCGATTTTGTTGTTGGTGACCATGCGCCCATAGAATGTGGGTTATTACGAGCATATTGCTTTACAGAGCCTGGAGCACGACGGTCTGAGTTACCTTCACGTAATACCGGGTTTACTGCAGAGCCTAAAACTTTTGCATAAGTTAACTTAATTGACTCTTCCGCTTCGTTCTGTGGCTCTTCAGGAAAGTCTGGTAAGTTATAACCTTTAGCTTGAAGCTCCTTAATTACTGCTTGTAACTGCGGGATTGACGCAGAAATGTTAGGTAATTTAATGATATTTGCTTCAGGAGTTTTGGCTAATTCGCCTAACTCAGCCAAAGCATCGCCCATTCTTTGCTCTGGTGTTAAGTATTTTGGAAAATTAGAGATGATACGACCAGCTAATGAAATATCGCGAGTCTCAACAGCAATAGCAGAAGAAGCTGTGAATGCTTTAACGATAGGTAAAAAAGAATGCGTTGCTAAAGCTGGCGCTTCATCGGTAATAGTGTAAATAATTTTTGATGTATCTGTGCTCATTTAAAATCCTTTGCTGATTTGCTATTAATCGATAAAATGAATAACTACGCAATTCGAATAACTATTCATTTTATCGATAAAAAAATATTTTTGCGCGCGCATAGTATCGGAATTCAAAGCGCATTAAAATAGATGAATTATCGACGAGTAAAAATCAACAAGGCAGAAAATTGTGACAATTAAGCAAAATCAGGCGTTTGCGCGCAATAATAAGCGAAAGCCTATAAAGGTACGACCAGTTAACTTTAAAGCCGAAGTTGTGCTTTTTAACAAGCCTTTTGATGTTTTAAGCCAATTTACTGATGATCAAAACCGAAAAACCTTAAAAGATTACATCAACGTAAAAGATGTTTACGCTGCTGGCCGCCTTGACCGTGATAGCGAAGGGTTATTACTGTTAACTAACGACGGTAAACTTCAACATAAATTAGCTAACCCAAGTCAAAAAACAGATAAAACCTACTGGGCGCAAGTTGAAGGAGTACCTACTGATTTAGATATAAATGCACTTTGTCAAGGTGTCGAGTTAAAAGACGGCATGACCAAACCCGCTAAAGTCGCCATAATAACTGAGCCAAAAGTTTGGCTACGTACACCACCTATTCGTGAACGCGCAGCAATACCCACTACTTGGTTAGAAATCACCATTCAAGAAGGTAGAAATAGACAAGTGAGGCGTATGACTGCCCATATTGGCTTCCCTACCCTTAGATTAATTCGTTATCGCATAGGACAATGGACGATAGATGGCATTGAAAATGGCAGTTATAAAAGGTTAAGCAATGTCTAAATCAACATTAAGTAACGATATAGAAATCGACAAAACACCTGATAAGCTCGATATAAATTCACATGGCAGTGACCAGTTCAAGCCTAATACAACTGTCGCCGTTGTGGTGGTTTATCAAAATAAATTTCTCCTAGTAGAAGAATTAGAGCATGGCAAAACGGTATACAACCAACCTGCTGGGCATTTAGAGAGCAATGAAAGCTTAATTAGCGCCATAGAGCGCGAGTTAAAAGAAGAAACTGGGCTTACATTATCACCAGAATACCTTTGTGGTATCTACTATTATTACCGTGCCGCTATCAATCTCTACTACTTGAGATTTTGCTTTGTTATTGAATTAGACGCTATCTTATCAACACAACCGGAAGATGATGACATTATCGCTTGTCACTGGTTTACCTTGGCTGAAATTAAGGAAAAATCAACGCAATTGCGTAGTCCTTTAGTATTAGAATGTATCGAAGATTACCTTGATGGGAAAAAAATACCATTAAGTCACTTAAAATCTAATCTTTAATCTATCATCGTGATAATTGACCGTGCTATAATTTCGCGCCATTTTCCATTGTAATGTAGTTGTGATGACCTCTAACAAACATGTAAATATTAACTCAACTGAGCCTAACGAAAAATTGCCACAAAATACGAAAGTTATTGTTGGTATGTCGGGAGGTGTTGATTCATCCGTTTCTGCTTATTTATTATTAGAACAAGGCTATCAGGTTGAAGGCTTGTTCATGAAAAACTGGGAAGAAGATGACAACGATGAGTATTGTGCAGCGGCGGAAGATTTAGCCGATGCCCAAAGTGTTTGTGAAAAATTAGGCATAAAACTACATACCATCAATTTTGCTACTGAATATTGGGATAATGTATTTGAGTATTTTCTTGCTGAATACAAAGCAGGTAGAACGCCTAATCCTGATATTATGTGTAACAAAGAAATTAAGTTTAAAGCTTTCTTAGAATTTGCTTGTGAAGACTTAGAGGCTGATTACATTGCAACAGGTCATTATGTACAACGCAGATTCAGTGATGATAAGTGGCAAATGATCCGCGGTTTAGATAGCAATAAAGATCAAAGCTACTTTCTATATACTTTAAGCCATGAGCAAGTTGGCAGAACCTTATTCCCAGTTGGTCACATTGAAAAGCCAGAAGTTCGTGCTATCGCTGAAAAAGCTGACCTCATTACGCATAATAAAAAAGACAGCACAGGCATCTGTTTTATTGGTGAACGTAAGTTTAAAGACTTCCTTGGTAAGTATTTACCGGCGCAACCTGGCGTTATCGAAACAGCTGAAGGTGAGGCGATTGGCGAACACGATGGCTTGATGTACCACACATTAGGACAACGTAAAGGCCTTCGCATTGGCGGCTTAGCTAATGCTGGTGAAGAACCTTGGTACGTCGTTGAAAAAGATTTAATTCGTAATGTGTTAATTGTTGGTCAAGGTCATAACCACCCTCGCCTATTTTCTAACGGCTTAATTGCGAATCAATTGCACTTAGTTGACCGAGTAGACGTTACCACACCAATTACTTGTACGGTGAAAACTCGCTATCGCCAAGAAGATGTTGCTTGTAATTTATCACCGATGGCTAATGGCGAATACTTAGTAATGTTTACTGAGCCGCAAAGTTCAGTAACACCGGGTCAATCAGTAGTTTTTTATCAAGATGAGGTTTGCCTTGGTGGCGGCATCATCAACTCTCTTATTCGGTAGCTTAAGAAATTCATGAATAGTATTGAAAAACAAACAATAACGATGGCAGCAATTTGCCAAGTTGCTGCATTAGTACAAAAAATTGCTCGTAGCGGTAACAGTGTCGATAACGAACTGCAAGTCATGCTAGAAAGCATTGTTGTCACATCGCCAGATAATACCTTAGAAGTTTATGGTAACGACATTGCCAACCTTAAAATGGGTTTAAACGCACTCATTGAACAACTAGGTAACCAAACAAAACAAAAAGATCCAGAGCTAACTCGCTATGTTGTCAGCTTACTGGGTTTAGAGCGACGCCTTGCTAACAAGCGAAACCAGCTTTCTTTACTTGGTGAACGCATTGAGCAATGTCAGCGTCAACTCGCTCATTACGATATTACCAGCGATACACTTATTGCTAGTTTAGCAAGTATTTATAGCGATTTACTTAGCCCTATTGGCACACCGATACAAGTTGCAGGTGAACCAGAACGACTTAAACAAACGAGTAACCAACATAAAATTAGAGCCTTATTACTCGCCGGTATTCGCTCAAGCGTGTTGTGGCGTCAAGTCGGTGGTAAACGAAGAAATATTTTATTTGGTCGCGGCAAAATGGTTGCATGCGCCCAAAAATTACTTAAACAAATTTAATAATAACTTCAGGAATATACTATGGAACTTTCAGCATTAAGTGCAATATCACCGGTTGACGGTCGTTATGGCAGTAAAGTTAAAGCATTACGCCCTATTTTTAGTGAGTTTGGCTTAATTAAATATCGTGTAACGGTTGAAGTACGTTGGTTACAAAAATTAGCAGCTACTGCTGAGATTAATGAAGTTCCTGCATTTTCTGCTCAAGCAAATGCACTTTTAGACGCTATTGTTGCTGATTTTTCTGAAGCTGATGCACAGAAAATCAAAGACATTGAAGCTACTACTAACCACGACGTAAAAGCGGTTGAATACTTCCTGAAAGAAAAAATTGCAGACAATGCAGAATTAAATGCCATTACAGAATTTATTCACTTTGCTTGTACCTCAGAAGATATTAATAACCTTTCACACGGTTTAATGCTTGCAGAGTGTCGTGAAGAAGTTTTACTTCCAATGATCGATGATATTCTTAACGACATTAAAGCACTAGCTGTTGAATATAAAAATATTCCAATGATGTGTCGTACTCATGGTCAACCCGCTTCTCCGAGTACACTTGGCAAAGAAATGGCTAATGTTTATATACGTTTAAAGCGTCAACGCGAGCAAATTGCACAAGTTGAAATGTTAGGCAAAATTAATGGTGCGGTCGGTAACTACAACGCTCATCTATCTGCTTACCCAGAAGTTAACTGGCATGGTTTTGCTAACGAGTTTGTTAATTCTTTAGGTTTAAGCTTTAATGCATTTACTACGCAAATTGAACCGCATGACTATATTGCTGAACTTTTCGACGCTATCGCTCGCTTCAATACAATTCTTATCGATTTCGATCGTGATGTTTGGGGCTACATTGCACTAGGCCACTTTAAGCAAAAGACTATTGCTGGCGAAATTGGCTCTTCAACAATGCCACATAAAGTTAACCCAATTGACTTTGAAAACTCTGAAGGTAACTTAGGCATTGCTAATGCCCTATTTACTCATTTAGCACAAAAACTGCCTATTTCTCGCTGGCAGCGTGACCTTACCGATTCTACGGTTTTACGTAATTTAGGTGTAGGTTTTGCACATGCGTTAATCGCTTATCAAGCAACACGTAAAGGTATTAGTAAACTACAGGTAAATGAAGAAAACTTACTAGCTGAATTAAATTCAAACTGGGAAGTACTTGCAGAGCCTATTCAAACAGTTATGCGTCGTTACGGCATCGAAAAGCCATACGAGAAGTTAAAAGACCTAACGCGTGGTAAACGTGTAGATGGTGATTCAATGCGTGAATTTATCATGAACTTAGATTTGCCAGATGCAGCTAAAGCGCAACTTTGTGAAATGACACCAGCATCTTACATTGGTCGTGCAGTTTCGTTTATTAATGAACTAGATTAACAACACACCACCTGCGTAACAAAAAGGGATCCGTAATGGCTCCCTTTTTTATTTAGCATTATCATAACAATCAATTTTAAACGCTTTACCTTGCAAGGCCAAAATATGAACATTGAATCATTACATTGGGGTGAATTAAGCCCGGAAACTTTTCTCGCAGAATATTGGCAAAAAAAGCCATTACTCATCAAGCAAGCCTTCAAAAATTTTCAAGACACTATTCCTGCAGACGAGTTAGCCGGCTTAGCGATGGAAGGCGAAATAGAATCGAGAATTGTCAGTAATGACGGTAATAATAATTGGCAAGTAGATCACGGGCCTTTTGAAGATTTTTCTCAGTATGGCGAATCAAACTGGACTTTATTAGTACAAGCGGTAAATAACTGGTCACGTCCAACTAACGCCTTATTAGCGCCATTTTCTTTTATTCCACGCTGGCGTATTGACGATGTCATGGTGAGCTTTTCAACACCTAATGGCGGTGTTGGTGCGCATTTAGATCAATACGATGTATTTATTATTCAAGGCAGTGGTAAAAGAAGATGGCAAGTCGGTGCGCCTAATAACGAATTAGCAACTCTGCTACCACACCCAGATCTTAAGCAAGTATCCGCATTCGAGCCGTTAATTGATGAAGTAACAGAAACTGGGGATTTACTCTATATTCCGCCAAATCACCCCCATAATGGCGTATCAATAGAGAATTCAGTCAACTTTTCTATTGGCTTTCAAGCACCATCAAGTCAAGAGTTATGGTCAAGCTTTGCCGATAAACTAATCGACAATAACCTAGGTGAACAACGATTTAGTGATTCAACACGAAAAACGACCGAATCGAGCACCTTAATCAGCAAAGAAGATCAACAACAGCTAAAAACTTTTATGTTAGAGCAGCTTGAAAATACAGAGATGTTTGAGCAGTTTATTGGTCAATATCTAACACAAAGCCATCATGCTCTAGAATTACTGATGCCAGTGAATGATATCGATGAAGAAAAGCTTGCTGATATTTTATCTGAGCCTGAAATTCACTTTATGCCAGTATCAGGATTAAAAGCGGCTATTATTGCTGATTCACAAGCGACACTTTTTCTAAATGGCGATAGTTTTCCTATAGATGCGCAAACGTTGCCTTTGGCGAAATTATTAGCACAACAAACGCCTTTGACCACAGAGCAAGTGAAAAGTTTCAATACAAGTTTGAAAAACACCCTATTGTTAACTAGTGTTTTAAATAAGGGTTATTGGTATATAGAATAGAGAGCAATGTCATACACAGTAAGTAGAGTTCAATGGGAGCAAGCCGCTCCCCTTCTAAAAAATGTAAGAGAACAAGTTTTTGTCTGTGAATGGCGTATTCCAAAAAACATCGAATTTGATCAAAAAGACCGTTACGCTTTTCATGTCCTCGCTTGTAAAGATATTAGCCAAGAGCCTATCGGTACTGGACGAATTCTATCAACCGGTGAAATTAGCCGTATTGCAGTATTAAAATCGTGTCGTAAAGACGAAGTTGATAAAGTGATTTTACAAGCGCTTTTTGATATCGCGCGCGAGATGAATCTAAAAGAAATATTTATTTATAGCCCTTTAGACTCGATAGATTACTTCAGAAAGTTTAACTTTAATACCGCCGGAGCGGTATTTATGGAAGCTGGCTTACCAAAACAAAAAATGACTTGTCCACTCGACAATGCCAGTTTCGCTAAGTACTATTTAAGTCACTAAATTAGTGAAATAAGTCACAAGCCTGACTAGCTTTGTCCCTGCCACAGTTCTTCATTTTCATGAAGCTTATATAGACCATCAGCACGACCAATTAATAGTTGTGCAAACTTGTGTTGTTCTTTATCGTCTGAATTCAATAAATTTTCAGCTTGTAGTTGCCACTTCAAAGAAAAATGTCGAATAACTTCCCGCGCAGTCTCACTGCCATTAAGTGCAACGTGATCTGTCGGTAAATCCCCTGAAATTACCCAAACAACGGATTTATCTAAAAGGTTAATTTTCCAAACTGCTAAAATTGGCACTAAATATCGGCTTTCAGTATCTGCAATGCTTTGAGTCACTAAACCTTTATCTGCAAGGTATTTAGTTGCTTTTAAATATTGTTCGCGTGTCCATTCTTGTTGTTTTTCTGGAGTCATTGCTTGTTGCTGAGTCATATTAATTTTCTTTTTTGTTAATTATATTAATGAGATGTTAACTTTGGAAACGTGTATGAATTAATTCACAGTATATTTCAAATTTATTTATGGCTGCACTGGCGAACCACCTGCCTAGATGGTATTGTGCCGAGCAAATTATTACAACCTCTGTTCAATAAAAATTTAACATTGAACAGTTTCTATAATCATTGGAGATTACGATAGTGGCCGTTTTTGATTTAGTTGATTTTGACAACCATGAGCAAGTCGTTTATTGCAGCGACAAAGCGTCAGGGTTAAAAGCTATCATTGCAGTGCACAGCACCGCTTTAGGACCAGCTGCAGGCGGTTGTCGCTTTTGGGACTACGCAAGCGACGAAGCAGCATTGAAAGACGTTTTACGTTTATCTAAAGGCATGACCTACAAAAATGCGATGGCAGGTTTGAAACTAGGTGGTGGTAAAGGGGTCATTATTGGTGACCCTAAAAGTTTAAAATCAGACGATTTATTCAATGCTTTTGGGACCGCCGTAAATAACTTGAACGGTCGTTACTATACTGCTGAAGACGTCAATATCACTACAGGTGATATGGCAATAGTAAATCAAAGTACTGAGTTTGTTTCAGGCCTTGAAGGAAAAAGTGGCAACCCTGGTCCATTTACCGCTTTAGGTACGTTTTTAGGTATTAAAGCTGCGGTTAAGTTTAAGTTAGGTAAAGACGACTTAACTGGTATTAAAGTGGCAGTACAAGGTCTTGGTAGCGTTGGTTATTCTCTTTGTGAAAAGTTACATAACGCTGGTGCTGAACTTATCGTTACTGATATTAATCAAGTAGCACTGGATAAAGCGACAACGGAATTAAACGCTACCGTTGTTGGTTTAGATGAAATATATAGTCAAGACGTAGATGTATTTTCACCATGTGCACTTGGTGCATCTATTGATGACAACAGCATTGCACAGCTAAAAGCTGTTATTATTGCCGGTTGTGCAAACAATCAGTTAGCAGAAGCACGTCATGATCAAATCTTGCTAGAAAAAGGTATTTTGTACGCACCTGATTACGTTATTAATGCTGGTGGCATTATTAATGTAGCATTAGAAATTTACCCTGAACCATACTGTGCAGACAGCGCAACAAAATTGGTTGAGAATATTTATCATACTTTGATGAACGTTTTTGAAACTGCAGCAGCTCAAAATATGCCGACAGGTTTAATTGCTGATCAAATGGCGCGTGACATAATTGCTAAAGGTCACAATAATAGCAACTAAGTAAAACTTGCTATCGTAAGTACTAAATACTGCACAGCGTTAACGAAAAAGCACCTAAATAGGTGCTTTTTTATTACTTATTGAATGTTTATCATTGCTCTAGTATTGATTAGTAAAACTAATTTAGTGTATTCAACAAAGCCTGAACTGGATGTAAAGTGACTTTATTATCTAAGCGTTTTATTTGGCTACGACAAGAATATCCAGTCACTAATATTTGCTCTGTAGCTAATTCACTTACTTTATTCTTCCAGCTCATGTCGTAAAGTGCTTTAGAGTTATCTAAGTTTACTTTTTCATGACCGTAGGTTCCCGCCATTCCGCAGCACCCTACTGAAACATTGGTTAATGACAAACCAAAGTGTGCAAAAATCCCTTTCCATTGCCCTTCACTACCAGCCAATGCCGTTTTCTCAGTACAATGCGCAAAAAGTTTATAAGATATTGATTTCGCTATTTCAGTTTCATTCTCCACCTTATTTTGATGATCGAGAATAGTAATTAGCCATTCATGGGCAAGCTCTACGCTAAATTTACCTCTGTTATCACCTAATATTTGGCAATACTCATCGCGGTAACATAAAGCTAATGACGCATCTAAGCCAATCATAGGAATGTTTAATTCATGCACTTTGTTAAGAAAATCTGCTGTCGATTTAGCCGTTTTCGCAAATTTTGCTAAGAAACCTTTTACATGCTGTGGCTTACCATTGGGTTTAAACGGCAACAATATTGGCTGAAACCCTAGTTTTTTAACAAGCAACATAAAATCTTCAACGACTTTTGCATCATAAAAGGACGTAAAAGGATCTTGAACGACTAATACACTTTTAGCACGCTCTTGCGTTGTCATTTGATGTAGCTGCGTTAAATCGAAAGTAGCAAATTGATGCTGCAGAGCTCTTTCAGCTAAGGTTGGAATAGATAACAAAGGTGTATCAACATAGCCAATGGTGGCACGAGATAATTTATTATAAATATTCGAGTTTAGAACACTATTCACAAACTTAGGTGCTTTTGCCATTATCGGCGTCATCACTTCAACATTCGCGACTAAATGATCTTTAGCAGGTCTGAAATACCTTGAATGGTAAAGGTTAATAAACCTCGCTCTAAAATCAGGAACATCCACTTTAATTGGACACTGACTGGCACACGCTTTACAAGCTAAACACCCTTGCATGGATTCCATCACTTCATGAGAAAAATCATCGTTTTCCTGTGTTGAATTTGAGCTATTAAAACGGTTTTTTACTTTGTCTAACAAGCGTTTTACTGACCAATGTTGTATATTCTGCTCTAAAGCGAGAATATCTACACCTTTAGCCTCGACAAGCCTTAACCACTCTCTCATCAAGCCTGCTCTACCTTTCGGAGAATGGCGGCGGTCACGCGTAACCTTACTTGAAGGACACATTGGGCTATTTACGTCATAATTAAAACATAAACCATTACCGTTGCAGTCGAGTGCCGATTTAAAAGAGTCTTTAACGGTTACTGGGATTTGTCGGTCGTAAAAACCACGTTTTTTATCATCAACGGAAACTAAATTTTCTGTCGATTGATATGGCGTACAGATTTTTCCCGGGTTCATTTTATTTAGTGGGTCAAACGCCGCTTTGATTTTTCTCAATTCGGTAAATAGCGCATCACCAAAAAATTCAGGTCCGTATTCACTACGATAACCTTTGCCATGTTCACCCCACATCAAGCCACCATATTTAGCGGTTAACGCGACAACTTTATCCGAAATTTCACGCAGTAAAACTTCTTGCTCTGGGTCACACATATCTAACGCTGGCCTAACATGTAGAACACCGGCATCAACATGACCAAACATACCGTAATGCAAACCATAACCGTCAAGTAGCTCTCTAAATTCAGCAATAAAATCAGCTAAGTTTTCTGGCGGCACTGCCGTATCTTCTGCAAATGCTAAAGGTTTTTGGCTGCCTTTAGTGTTCCCCAGCAAACCCACGGCTTTTTTACGCATGGTATAAAGTTTTGCAATGCTACCTAGATCAGAAGTAACTTGATAACCAATAACACCCGTGCCATTAGCAATATCTTTATCAAGCACAGCACAAAGCTCGTTTACCTGCTCAGCAACGGCTTCTATACTTTCGCCGTTATACTCAACCATATTGATGCCATCCATCACGGCACCTTCAACATCTTGCAACATATCGCTAACTAATTGCCAAACAATATCCTGTTTAGCTAAGTTCAACACTTTACTGTCAATAGTTTCAACAGAAGTGGCTTTTGCTTTAACTAACGATGGAGAATGACGTAGTGCAGAATCAAAACTGTCATATTTAATATTGATCAGTGTTTTAGCATTGGCGATAGGCGTTAAATTTAGTTTTGCTTCACAGACAAAGGCTAAAGAGCCTTCAGAGCCAGTAATGATGCGGCTTAAATCGACCTGAGTTAAATCAGCGTTAAAAACGTTTTCTAAATCATAACCGGTTAAAAAGCGATTTAAACGTGGGAATTTTTCAAGAATAAGTTCGCGATTATCGCGGCAAGAGCTCAGCACTTGCTGCATTAATTTTGCCACTGTGCTTTCTTGCGTTGCTAATATCTCTGCTTCTGCCATCGACATAGGCGCAGTAGTTAACAATTCTCCATTAGCTAACACGCTTTCTAGGCCTAAAACATGGTCTGAAGTTTTACCGTAAACTAATGAACCCTGTCCAGAAGCGTCAGTATTGATCATGCCGCCTACTGTCGCTCTATTACTGGTTGACAAATCTGGAGAAAAGAAGAAGCCATGAGGCTTAAGATAATCATTAAGTTGGTCTTTAATAACACCCGCTTCAACACGCACCCAGTTTTCTTCTACGTTTATCTCCAATATGCGATTCATATACTTAGATAAATCAACCACAATACCCGGTGTTAAACTTTGGCCATTGGTACCTGTTCCACCACCTCGGGCGCTAAATTTAATATCATTAAAGCGTTGTTCAGCGCCAAGTTCAGTGATCAATTGAATATCTTGCTTACTACGCGGGTGCAGCACTAATTGCGGCAACTGCTGATAAATGCTGTTATCTGTCGCGTGTGCTAGTCGCGCGCTATATTGAAAATTAACATCACCACTAAAACGTTTTGCTGCCAAAACTTTAGCGTACTCTTGATACAACGGGGAAACGAGCTCTTGCGGGGCTAACCTAGGTAACATGAATGAAATTTTCTATTAACAAATATGGTGCAAACATTATATCACGGCAATGTAACATTTTGCTCTGTTAACAAAAAAAGCCTAAGAACTTTTTCATCATGATAATGATAAAAAGCACCTAGGCTTGTTTACGACAAAAATTAGCGATTCGGCTAACTATTTTTTGTTATGTTGCTCTGCTAAATATAACCAAGTTGGTAATACGGTATCAGGGTTAAGTGAAAGGCTTTCAATACCTTGTTCAACTAACCATGCCGCGAAATCTTCATGATCTGATGGACCTTGACCACAAATACCAACATATTTACCACGCGCCTTACAGGCTTTAATGGCCATCTCTAATAACAATTTAATTGCTGGATCACGTTCGTCAAATAAATGAGCAACTAAACCAGAGTCACGATCTAACCCTAAGGTTAATTGTGTTAAATCGTTTGAGCCAATAGAGAAGCCATCGAAGTAATCTAAGAATTGATCAGCAAGTAACGCATTAGACGGTAATTCACACATCATAATAATGCGTAAGCCATTTTCACCACGTTTTAAACCATGCTCGGCAAGAATATCAATGACGGCAGATGCTTCTTCTAACGTACGAACGAATGGGATCATGATTTCGACATGCGTCAAGTCCATATCGTTGCGAACACGTTTTATCGCTTCACACTCAAGTGCAAAACAATCTCTAAAGTCTTTAGAAATATAACGTGATGCTCCACGGTAGCCAATCATTGGATTTTCTTCTTCCGGCTCAAATGCTTCACCACCAACTAAATTAGCATACTCGTTAGATTTAAAATCTGACATACGCACAATAACTTTCTCTGGTGCATAAGCCGCTGCTAACGTTGAAATACCTTCAGTTAATTTAGCAATGTAAAATTCGATTGGGCTTTCATAACCGGCGATAATATCTCGAATTTCATCTTGTAAATCAGCAGGCTGATCGTCGAAATTTAATAATGCTTTAGGATGCACACCGATCATTTTATTAATAATAAATTCAAGTCGTGCTAAACCAATACCGGCATGTGGTAAACGAGCAAAAGCAAATGCTCGGTCTGGGTTACCAACATTCATCATTATTTTTAATGGTAAATCAGGCATTGAATCGACTTCAGACGTTGTTACTGTATAGTCCAACTTACCTTGATAAATAAAACCAGTATCACCTTCTGCACATGACACGGTAATTTCATCACCGTTGGCAATTTTGCTGGTGGCATCACCACAACCAACAACGGCTGGAATACCCATTTCACGAGCAATAATAGCTGCGTGACAAGTACGGCCGCCACGATTAGTCACAATCGCTGAAGCACGCTTCATGATAGGCTCCCAATCAGGGTCCGTCATGTCAGTAACTAATACGTCACCCGGTAGAATTTTGTCCATTTCATCTAGTGAAGATAAAACTTTCGCTTCACCACTACCAATTTTGTGACCAATTGAGCGACCTTCACAAACAATATCGGCTGTTGCTTGTAATTGAAATTGTTCCATTACATTAGCATTTTCACGACTTTTTACTGTTTCTGGACGTGCTTGTACAATATAAAGCTTACCGTCTAAGCCGTCTTTAGCCCATTCGATATCCATTGCACGGCCGTAATGCTTTTCAATCACTACCGCTTGTTTGGCTAATTCTTCAACTTCATTATCGGTTAAAGAGAAAGTATCTGATTGTGCTTGTTCAATATCAACAATCTCAACCTGTTTGCCGTGTTCTTGAGTGTCAGCGTAAATCATTTTAATTGCTTTACTACCGATATTTCGGCGAACAACCGCTGGCTTACCTTTAGCTAATGTAGGTTTATGAACATAGAATTCATCAGGGTTAACTGCGCCCTGCACTACCATTTCACCTAAACCATAGCTTGAAGTAATAAACACTACATCTTCAAAACCTGATTCTGTATCAATCGAGAACATTACGCCACTAGATGAAATATCGCTACGCACCATACGCTGGATACCAGCAGATAAAGCGACACCGCGATGGTCATAGCCTTGGTGAACACGATAAGAAATAGCGCGATCATTAAATAGAGAAGCAAAAACGTGCTTAATCGCAATCATTACTGCGTCTAAACCACGAACGTTAAGAAAGGTTTCTTGTTGGCCAGCGAATGAGGCGTCTGGCATATCTTCAGCGGTTGCTGATGAACGAACAGCAAAAGAAGCATCGTCAGCAAAATTACCTGCTAAGGTTGCATAGGCTTCTTCTATAGCTTGCTGCATTTCAGGTAAAAATGGTGTATCAATAACCCATTGGCGAATTTTATTACCACAATCTGCCAAGGCGTTAACGTCATCAACGTTTAAATCATCTAATAAAAGATAAATTTTGTCGTTTAGACCACTTTGCTCAAGAAATTCATTGAAGGCAAACGAGGTAGTAGCAAATCCCCCCGGTACCTGTACGCCCATATTTGAAAGATTCGAAATCATTTCGCCCAATGATGCATTTTTACCACCTACGCGGTCTACATCATTCATTCCTAAATCTTCATACCAAAGTACATTTTCTTGCACGACAACATCTCCATTCGCAATAAAAAGAATTTAAGAAAGCTATTTTTTAAGTTCTATATCAATAGAATAACTTAAAATAACTTTCTTAAACCTTTTCTCGAAGATAAGTAGTATTTAACGCTATATTTCACGTCGCAGACATTTTACACTGCTAACCTTGAAACTAAAGCACTATTTGAAAGTTTTCACCTTTCACAACAGAAAATTATTATAGGACTAATTATGCGGGCAGCGTTTTATATATCTGACGGCACAGCCATCACTTCTGAAGTTTTTGGTCATGCATTGCTATCACTTTTCCCTACTGAATTTGAACACGATACCATTTCATTTGTTGAAACCGAAGAAAAAGCACTTGAGGCTTGCGCACGAATCAACAAAGCGGCGAAACGCACTGGCATACCACCATTAGTGTTTCATACCTTTGTTAATCCAGATATACGCGAAATAATAGACGGTTGTGACGGTATAATTTATAACTTTCTAGAACATTTTATTGCCCCGCTTGAACAAGAATTAGCACTAAAAGCTAAACCTAAAGCTCATAGAACCCATAGTATTCATGAAAACAGTTATGACTACCGAATTGACGCTGTAAACTATTCATTAGCCAATGATGATGGTTCAAACGTCACTAACTATGAACATGCTGACGTTATTCTTGTTGGCGTTTCACGCTCAGGTAAAACACCTACATCCTTGTACCTTGCGCTGCAATACGGTATTAAAGCGGCAAACTACCCATTTACTGACGATGATATGGACGAGTTAAAATTACCTGCTTTTTTAAAAATGCATAAAAAGAAAATATTTGGCTTAACCATTGATGCTGAGCGCTTAGTAGATATTCGAGATGGCCGAATGGCCAATACCAAGTATTCATCTGCACGACAGTGTCGTATGGAAGTACGAGAAGTAGAGAAACTTTACAAGAAAGAAAAAATACCTTTTTTAAACACCACTAAGCTTTCGGTAGAGGAAATCACTGCAAAAATATTGTCTAAAACTGGCCTTCAGCGCTATAAATATTAACTTATGACAAATTAGTTGGATAAAAAATCAGAAAGCAGTTCACTTAACTACTGATATTCGTTATGTTAGCGCGATATTATTATTGCGCTGCATATCGATAAATATGCAAGCTAACAAGCATTTGATAGCACATGACCATAAAAACAGATGAATTTAGAACTACTTTAATAGAAAATTTAGTTTCTCCAGCAGAACTTGCCCAGCAAATACCTCTTGATGATGAAACCGCTAGCTTTATTATAAATAGCCGTAAAGACATTGAAGCGGTGATCAATGGTGAAGACAAACGTTTACTCGTTATCATTGGCCCTTGTTCAATACACGACACTGAAGCCGCCATTGATTACGCGGAAAAATTAAAAGTTTTACACGACAAATACTCTGATGAGTTATTGATTGTTATGCGTGTTTACTTCGAAAAACCACGTACGACAGTTGGCTGGAAAGGTTTGATTAGTGATCCTGATTTAGATAAATCATTCCATGTTGCAAAAGGTCTAGACCTTGCTAGAAATCTATTAGTGAAAATTAATAAATTAGGCTTACCGGCAGGTACTGAATTTTTAGATATGGTCACGGGTCAGTACATTTCAGACTTGATCAGTTGGGGGGCTATTGGCGCACGTACAACCGAAAGCCAAGTACACAGAGAGCTAGCATCTGCCCTTTCATGTCCTGTAGGTTTTAAAAACGGTACCGATGGCAATATACAAATTGCTGTTGACGCTATAAAAGCTTCAAGCGTTCCACATGTACTTTACTCTCCAGATAAAAGTGGTCAAATGTGTATTTACCAAACTCATGGTAATCCATACGCCCATGTTATTTTACGCGGTGGTAAATTACCTAATTATCATTCAGATGATATCAAAGGCACTTGCGCTACGCTTAATAAAGCCGGTTTAGCAGAAAAAGTGATGATTGACTGTAGCCACGGTAATAGCTTCAAAGATCATAACAAGCAAATTGATGTTGCTCGCTCACTCGCTACGCAAATTGAAAATGGTGATGAATCTATTTTCGGTGTAATGATTGAAAGTTTCCTTACAGAAGGGAATCAAAAAGTTATTGCTGGGCAACCATTAGTCTATGGTCAAAGTATTACTGACGCTTGCATCAATTTAGACACCAGTGAAGAAGTATTGAGTGTGCTAGCGAGCGCGATTAAAACAAGAATGTAATATCTATATTTAAAATTCACAATAGATGTAATTAAATATCTACCGTGTTGATAAATTAAGAACAAATAAAAAGCAGGTTATCAATTTGATAACCTGCTTTTTTATGTTCAGGAAGAACGGTATGCCACGATCACATGGATGTGAAATAGTGGCAATGTTCAGAGGGACTTCTATTAAATTAGGCTTTAAAAGAAGTTAGCTTTAAACTCTACACCCCAAAAGCGAGGTTCATTAACATAACCTGTTAGGTTGTTAAAATCGATTGCACCTGTAAGTTGTTCTTCATCGGTAATGTTACGACCAAATAAAGCTACTTCATATTCAGCGTCATCACCGAACCATTCATAACCGACACGTACACCACCTTCCAATAATGCATCACCTTTAAATTCGGTAGATTCATACAAGAAGAAGTTAACTTCACTGCGGTAAGACCAATCTGTATAGAAATATAGTTCACCGTCGGCAATTTCTTTAGTCCAACGCGCACTAATATTACTGATCCACTCAGGAGATTGTGGTAATGAATTACCATCAATAATCGCTAAGCCATCTGCATTTAACGGATCAGTTACAGTACAACCGCCGCCACAACCAGGTACAGCAACTGTGCTATCTTTTAATTCAGTGTGGTTATAACTAACACTACCAGCAATAACTAAATCAGGCGTTACAAAATACTCTGAATCTAATTCAAAACCATAACCTACCGATTTGTCGGCATTTAATAAGCTAGCAACGTTTCCGGTACCACCAACAGCAGTTAACTGCTGATCTTTAACAACATAGTAGTACACTGAACCATCTACACGCGCTGTATTTTCTAAGAAAACTGATTTGAAACCAGTTTCAATTGAATCTACAGTTTCTGAATCAGCTGTTGTTGAGTTTGCTGAAAATAGTAAGCTACGACCTTGAATACTTGGTGCACGGTAACCACGAGCAATACGAGCATAGATGTTAGTTTCATCGTTAAGTACGTATGACGCACTAAAATCACCACTCACTTGTGAATCTTCAACATCATTACTTTCAGTAAAACCTGGTGCGCCAAATGGTGATTGAACTAATTCACCGTCCCATTTACGTTCGTCATCTGAGTAACGTAAACCACCGTTGATGCTTAATTTATCTGATATTTGGTAGTCAAGTGAAGCAAATACTGCCCAAGCAGTTGTCTCCATATTTTGAATAGCTAGACCATTTGGTGCGCCATTAGCCAAAGTATCAAAGCTCAGGTTGTTTATGGTTAGGTCTTCATCGAATAAAAAGAAACCAAATTGGTAATCAAAATCACCTAGGTCATTACTAGCAATGCGTATTTCTTGAGTTGATTGCTTGTGATCTGGCATTTTTGCGCCAGTCTCTGAAGTAAATGGAATAAAATCAGGCCCCATATTTGCAGGATCACAACCAGGAATAGCCGTAATACCACAACCATAACCACCATCGATATCACCTACTGAAAACATTTCAGCAGATTCATGACCAGTGATTGACGTTAATGTATGGCTACCAAAATCATATTCGATTTTTAAGCTTGCGCCTTTCATATCAACCGTTTGATTGTTACGAACAGCAGCATCATGAAAAACGGTTTCACGATCAAAGTCATCAACTAAATCATTAGTACCTGGCTTGATAATGTTTGCTCTAAAAATACGAGCGTCAGCTTCTGCGTCTCTGAAGTGATAGTTAAATAACGCTGAAAAATCGTCATTTGGTTCCCACAATAATTGTACGCGACCTGCTAATTCGCCATAGCCACCTAATTGATCTTTTTGTTCAAAGCCCGGGGCTTTGTTATCAATCCAGTCATCACGGTGTTGTTTCAATAATGAAAAACGACCAGATAAGGTATCAGTTAAACCTCCACCAACCGCTAAACGAAAATCTGTTGAGCCAAAGCTGCCGTATGAGCCAGAAACTGTTGCATCAAAATCTTGTGTTGGCTTTTTAGATTGAACTTTAACAATACCTGCCGGTGTATTACGACCAAACAAAGTACCCTGTGGACCACGTAAAACTTCTACGCGTTCAATATCAAACATTGGCATACCTTTAGTTAAGGCATTTTCCAATACAACATCATCATAGATAAGAGAAACAGGCTGTGATGCTAACAAATCGAAATCAGTGTTACCTAAACCACGAATATAAAAACGCGGGAATGTACGACCGAAAGAAGATTCAATTAGTAAGCTTGGTACTTTAGCAGACAAAGATCTTACATCCATGCCTGAAGAACCTAGTACTTCTAATTTTTTAGGGGTTAGTGCTGAAACTGAAATAGGTACATCTTTTACGTTTTCTGTACGTTTACGTGCAGTAACTTCGATAACCTCAATGCCAACAACTTCATCAGCATTCTCTTGCGCAATTGCCGAGCCAGAAACGCTAGCAACAGACGCAAAAATAGCCGCGTTTACACAAAGTGCAAGCGACGTTTTTTTAAAAACATTCATTAAGTACTCTCCCAAGAACTGTTTATGTTTTGTTGAATTGTTTTATATTTAAGTTTCGCACTATGCTGTGCATAAAACTTTGTTAAATATGTTTAACTTTTATAGGTCAAGATCCTTTAAAAAACTTGTACCGTAAGGCATTTCTTCCAATTTAAATAAATCGGCTATTGTCTGACCTATATCTGCAAAAGTATTTCTTTCGCCAATATTAACAGATCGTACCTGTTTATGAAATGCCACAACAGGCACATATTCACGCGTATGATCATTTCCGTGCCAAGTTGGGTCACAACCATGATCAGCAGTCAAAAACAATACATCGTCATCATTCATCGCAGCGGTAACTTCAATCAAACGTTTATCAAAGTTCTCTAGTGCTAAAGCAAAACCAACAGGGTCACGACGATGGCCAAAGTCTTGATCAAAATTTACTAAGTTGGTAAATATCAAGCTATTATCTTGTGCAGTTTTTATATGTGAAATCGTAGCATCTAATAAAGCATCAATGCCGGTCGCTTTTGTTTTTACGCTAATTCCTTGATGAGCATATATATCGGCTATTTTACCAATACTAATTACATGTCCACCAGCTTGGGTTAATACATCTAATACCGTCGGCGCTGGAGGTAAAATAGAGTAGTCACGACGATTTCCCGTACGCTCAAAGTCTTCAGGGCTTTCACCGACAAAAGGCCTAGCAATAACACGGCCTATATTCATATCACTAAGTAATTCACGTACGGTTTCACAATACTTATACAGGTTATCTAAACCAAAATGTTCTTCATGTGCTGCTATTTGAAATACGCTATCCGCAGAAGTGTAACAAATAGGTAAGCCGGTTTTAATGTGCTCTTGGCCTAAACTATTGATAATGTCAGTGCCCGATGCATGACAATCACCCAAAATCCCGTCAAAACCTGTTTTTTGATTAATTTTTTCGATCAGCTCAACTGGAAATGCCTTCCCACCTTTAGGAAAATAGCCCCAATCGAATAATACTGGCACACCCATCATTTCCCAATGACCGCTTGGAGTATCTTTACCAGTGCTAATTTCAGCAGCATAACCATAAGCACCTTGTTCTGGATTTTGGTCTACAACAGGGAAATTACCTTTGCCTGCCTCGAAAGCCGCTTGAACCAAACCCATTTTTGCAAGGTTAGGCAAGTTAATTGCGCGTTTTTCTTGCTGGTAGAATGCTTTAGACAAGTTGGCAAAAGTATTGGCTGTAACATCACCAAAATCTGCAGCATCAGGCGCATGCCCAATACCAAAACCGTCGATTACTAAAACTATTGCTCTTGCCATGATACTTTCCCAAATTTTTATAAATGTATTTTAACAAACTTTTTTGAATTTTCCTCGATATACTCGATAAAATTCATGACCAATTGGTCAACATGTGATACTTTACCAAGCAATAAATTATAGACAACTGATATTTTGTAAATATTTAACATTTCCCTAAAGTGGTTAAGGTGAAAGTTATTAAATTCAGTATAATTGGTCCATAATATGAACGCGATAATTTACCGAACAAATATATCGTGTTGAATAATTTTAACCCTATTGTTAACCACACATTTAAGGCTCTTTGTTTTGCAAACCAATAAACCGACAATTATTGCGGTAACTGGTGCGTCAGCATCAGGTAAATCCCTTTTTGCGCAAACTATTTACGATGAACTTCTTCCCGAACTTGGGCCAAGCGGCATCTCTATCATTAAAGAAGATTCGTATTATAAAAGCCAATCTCACCTTTCAATGGAAGAGCGTGTTAAAACTAATTACGATCACCCTAGTGCATTTGAACATAGTTTATTAAGCGAACACTTAACGGCGCTAAGTAATGGCGATAGTGCTGACATTCCGACTTATTGTTATAAAACACATACACGATTAGAAGAAACATTACATTTGTCATCAACATCAATAATTTTAGTTGAAGGCATTTTACTTTTTTCTAATGAAGAATTACGCAATAAATTCGATATTAAAATTTACATCGATACACCATTAGATATTTGTTTAGTTCGCCGTATAAGTCGAGATACCATCGAACGTTCACGTAGTATTGAATCAATTACGCAGCAATATTTAACCACCGTTCGCCCTATGTATCATCAATACATTGAACCGAATAAGCCATTTGCTGACGTTGTAGTAACACGTGGTGGTAAAAATAGAATGGCAATTGAAATGTTAAAAGCAAAAATTCGTCAAATAATGCAAAAATAATATTACGGTTAAGTGATAAATAAAATTTAAAAATATAATAACGATAACAAAGTAAATTATGAGGTAAGTATGGATTTAAGTGCACTTAGAGGCGTAATGGGCATCATTGCTCTATTAGTTATTGCCTTCTTATTGTCAAAAGATCGTAAAGCAATTAATTGGCGTACCGTCGGATTTGCATTCTCTTTGCAAATTTTGCTTGGAGCCTTTGTACTCTACGTACCATTTGGTAAAGATGTTTTAGGCTCAATAACTAACGGCGTACAGCAAGTAATCGACAGCGCCAAAGCAGGCATAAACTTTTTGTTTGGTGGCTTAGGAACTGACGCCATGTTTGGCAACGGAGTTGGTTTTGTTTTCGCTGTTCGCGTACTACCTGTAATTATCTTCTTTTCTTCACTTATTGCCGTACTTTACTACTTAGGCGTTATGCAATGGGTAGTTAAAATTATTGGTGGCGGTTTACAAAAGCTATTAAAAACGTCAAAACCAGAGTCTTTATCAGCAACCGCCAATATTTTTGTTGGGCAGACAGAAGCACCACTCGTCATTCGTCCTTATATCGCTAAGATGAGCCAGTCTGAATTGTTTGCCATTATGGTCGGCGGGTTAGCTTCTGTTGCAGGTTCAATTCTTGCCGGTTACGCAGGTTTAGGTGTAAAACTAGAATACCTAATCGCTGCTTCATTTATGGCTGCACCTGGTGGCTTATTAATGGCCAAGTTATTAATGCCAGAAACTGAAGAAATTAATAATGATTACAGTGACGTAGAAGTTGACAAAGAAGGCGAAAAGCCAGCAAATGTTATAGATGCTGCAGCTTCTGGTGCTGCTTCTGGACTGAAGCTAGCGGTTAATGTTGGCGCAATGCTATTGGCCTTTATTGCAATTATTGCCCTACTAAACTCTATGGTATCTGGTTTTGGGAATTTATTAGGCTTTGAAGGCATTACTATTGAATGGATGCTTGGCTATATTTTCGCACCATTTGCTTTTCTTATCGGCGTTCCTTTTGAGGAAATGCTACAAGCGGGCAGCTTTATTGGTCAAAAAGTTGTGGTAAATGAGTTTTTTGCTTACGTAAACTTTGTTGAAATTAAAGATACTTTATCACCTGTAACACAGGCGATTATCACGTTCGCATTATGTGGTTTTGCTAACTTATCTTCTATTGCCATTTTATTAGGCGGAATCGGTTCTATGGCACCAAATCGTCGTCCCGACATTGCTCGCTTAGGCATGAAAGCTATGTTAGCAGCAACAATGGCAAACTTAATGAGTGCCGCGATTGCCGGTGTATTTGTTAGCTTGTAAACCAGCTAACAGCCATTAAAACAACGATAGCCCACTCAAATTGACTGGGCTATTTTTTAAAATCTACTTTTATTAATACGAGGCTTATCATGAGTACAATCGAAACCTATGCGCAACGCGCGCTTGAAATGATGGACTTAACCAGTTTAACCGATAGTGAAAGTGCAGCAGATATTATTGCGCTTTGCCAAAATGCAAAGTCACCTAAAGGTAACACCGCTGCTATTTGTATCTTCCCTCGTTTTATTCCTTTAGCCAAAAAAACATTAGCTGGCCAAGGTACACCTGAAGTAAAAATTGCCACGGTAACAAACTTCCCTCACGGTAACGATGATATAGAAATTGCGGTAGCAGAAACAAAGGCCGCCGTTGCTTACGGCGCTGATGAAGTTGACGTAGTATTTCCATATCAAGCATTAATCAATGGTAATGAGAGTATCGGTTTTGAATTGGTTAAAGCGTGTAAACTTGCCTGCCCAAAGCACGTACAACTGAAAGTTATTATTGAAAGTGGTGAATTAAAAACTGATGCATTAATTATACAAGCCAGCGAAATTTCAATTGCTGCTGGTGCAGATTTCATTAAAACGTCAACGGGTAAAGTCCCTGTGAATGCGACACCAGACACAGCTAAGTTAATGTTAACTGTTATCAAAAACAATAATACTAATGTTGGTTTTAAACCAGCAGGTGGCGTTAAAAATGCTGAAGATGCTGCAGTATATTTAGACCTGGCAAGTGACATTTTAGGTGCTGATTGGGCAAATAAAAATAACTTTAGATTTGGCGCAAGTAGCTTGTTAACTAATTTGCTTAACACCTTAGGTGCTAGCAATAAAACAGCAGATCCAGCAAGTTACTAAGCAATATATTCAGAAAGATATATCCATAAAATAATAATAAGGTTTTACAAGCGATGGCACAGTTATACTTTTACTATTCAACAATGAATGCAGGTAAATCTACCCATTTATTACAGTCTTCTTATAACTATCGTGAACGAGACTTAAACACCTTATTATTTACCGCACAAATCGATGACAGGTTTGCTAAAGGCAAAGTATCTTCAAGATTGGGCATTCATGCCGATGCACAATTGTTTAATGAAACTACTAATGTCTTTAGCCAAGTTAAAACATTCATTGAGACCAATAAGCTAGCTTGTGTATTAATTGATGAAGCACAGTTTTTAACTAAACAGCAGGTCAAAGAACTTACAGATATTGTTGATGAACTCAATATTCCCGTTTTAGCATACGGCATACGTACTGACTTCCTAGGTGAAACATTTGGTGGCAGCGCTGCCCTGCTTGCTTGGGCTGATAAATTAGTTGAATTAAAAACTATTTGTCACTGTGGTAAAAAAGCCAATTTTGTCATTCGTTGTGATGAGCATGGCAATGCAGTCAAAGGCGGGGAACAAATTGAAGTCGGTGGTAACGAACGCTATGAGTCGCTATGCAGAAGGCATTTTAAAGCACTCGTTTGGTAAATTAGCGTCGCTTTAGCAAAGTTCAACTAAAATATTGCTAAAAAGGGATGACATCAGTCATCCCTTTTTATTTATCTTCTTTATTCGCTTGTTTGTTATACAACTCTACCAAGAAACTTAGGTGCTACAGCTAACACCTAATATTGCTAACTCACTAAACGAATTAAGAGGAATTAGGCTGTTATCGTTTGATAGATAACAGGTTGTTCATCTACTGCTTGGCTATTAATAGTTAAAGCAGCAAGATATTGCTCACTCGCTAATTTTGCTGAATCGTCATCTCTAGCATGTAATCTTGCAACTACATCACCACGATTCACTAATGTACCAATTGGCAAAATTCTGTCAAAACCAACACTGTGATCAATTTGCTGACCGTTAGCGGTACGACCTCCTTTCAGTCCGACTACCGACATACCAATATCGCGAGTTTGCATGCCAACAATATAGCCATGATCTGGTGCAATTACGTCAACAATTACGTTAGCTCGTTGCATAGATGCCCAAGGATCTTCCATAAAGTTACTTGGTCCGCCCAACGCATGTATCATCTTACCAAAAATTTCTGCTGCTTCACCTGAAGCTAATACCGCATCAATTTTTTTCAACGCTACATCTTCATTTTCTGCAACCTTAGCACTTACCAACATCGCCTTTGCAAGTGAAACAACAACAGCATGTAAACGCGGTTCACGTAATGTACCATTTAAATATTTTACGGTTTCAGCCATCTCTAAGGCATTACCCGCAGTCGCCCCTAACACTTGGTTCATGTCAGTGATAATAGCTTGTGTCGGAACACCAGAGCCATTGGCAACATTAACAATACTTTGAGCCAATGCCCTTGCATCATCAATGTTTGACATCATAGCGCCATTACCAACTTTTACGTCCATAACCAGCGAATCTAGCCCTGCTGCCAACTTTTTCGACAAAATTGACGCTGTGATCAAAGGGATAGACTCAACCGTTGCCGTAATGTCACGTATACCATATAAGCGTTTATCTGCTGGAGCTAAATTATCCGTTTGTGAAATAATCGCAACACCAAGATCTTTAACAATACGCTTAAAATCGCCAATACTTGGTTGAACATTAAAACCAGCAATACTTTCTAATTTATCAGACGTACCACCAGTATGACCTAATCCACGACCTGAAATCATCGGCACATACGCGCCACAGGCAGCAACAATAGCAGCAAGCATAAAACTTACCTTATCGCCGACACCGCCTGTTGAATGTTTATCTACAATTGGACCATCTAATTCAGGCCAACTTAATACATCGCCAGAATTTTTCATTGCTGAAGTGAAATCAATTATTTCAGAAGTTTGCATACCCTTTTGAAATATCGCCATCGCCATTGAACCAACTTGAGCGTCATTAAAATTCTTTGTTACTAAACCATCGACAAAATATTGTATTTGTTCTTGGGAGAGTGAACCACCGTTACGTTTGGTGCGAATAATTTCTTGTGGTAGTAACATTAATTTTAATCCTTATCGTTCAAGTAAGTCTTTTGGCGTAAAGGCGTCAGGCAATAATTCGCTAACAGTCCATTCCTTTGTATCGTTGATATGATTAACAGCTTTAACCAGCGCGTTTGGCGCTAAAAATTCTGCAATCACTTGTCGACATGCGCCACACGGCGGGGTTAACTTTTCTTGATTGGTATAAATAACAATTGCAGAAAATTCTTGCTCACCAGCAATAACACCTTGCGCTAAACAATTACGCTCTGCACAAACGGTTAAACCATAAGAAGCGTTTTCAACGTTACAGCCTTTTACGACGTTACCGTCAGCTGTTAACGCAGCAGCGCCCACGTGAAAATTGCTGTAAGGTGCGTAAGCTTTTGCAAAGCCATCTTTCGCGGCTTCAACAAGTTCTGCTATTTTATTATCTTCAATCTTTGACATTATCAAACCCTTTAACTGACCAAATGGTCAACTTATGTATATCCTAATGAATTAGTGTTACAAATGCAACCTAAGAATTATAAAACACGCTAGTTTATAGTGCGTTGAAACTAAGTCTTATAAAATTATTACATTCCAAACGTCCAAAAAAAAGCCAACATAAGATGTTGGCTTTTGATTAGATTATATTGCAGCTATCAATATTAGAAACGGTATCTTACACCCATTTTAACACTCCATGCTGACTTTTCAGCGTCGAACGTATCCCAGTTATTACCATCAAATCCACCGTATGGTCTAGAATATACATAGCGACCGGCATCGTCGATATCGTAATCAACTAAAGCGGTAGTACTGTATTGGCTTCTTAACGCCTGACCTTTAGAGCTATCAATAAGGTTTAATAAGTTACGAATATTAAAGAACAACTCTCCCTTATGACCTTCCATAAAGCCAGGTAATTCTTGTGTAATTGTTAAGTCTAAACGTGTCACCCACGGGGCACGATCAGCACCTTTAGGAGCATTACCACCAGCGTATTTTGATAAGCCTGTCGCATCTAAATATCCAGAAAACTCTGCATAATTAAAGCTACCGTTATATACAACATTTGGATCGTCTGCTCCAGTAGGAATATATGGTAAATAAGCTTCTGAATCATCAAATGAACCCTGGTCACCAAAATCACTATCGCGGAATGCACCTAGCACCCAGCTAATTGGTCGACCTGAATGACGCTCAAAGAACAAGTGGAAAGATGTTGCATAGTTTTCAACAAACTCAGTACGGTAGTTCATACTTAACTTAAAGCTATGTTCAATTTCATATGCACCTGTACCAACATTCACACTACCGCGATCAGTTGTAACTGGGTATTGAAAGTTTGAAGTTGCTGTAGAGCTTGTACCCGGTGTACCTTCAGTAATATCTTGGTTTGTATATGAAGCATTAAAACCAAATCCATTATCAAATTGCTTAGATAAGCTTGTAGTAAATATTTTACTACGGCCATCATCATCAGCATTTGTTAACATTAAGTCATAACGTTGAGTTTTCTCACCTGTTAACTTATCTATTGCTTCATAAATTGGCACACCAGTTGTTGTTTCACCAACTTGCTGTCTTGTTAAGTCAGTCCAAAAAACACTATCTTTTTTCTTCGTGTAGATATATTCCGATGACCATAACCAATCTTCACCAAAACTTGGTACTGCAAAAGTATAATCAAAACCAATACTTGAACGCCAATCAGAAGGAAGTTTAAAGTTTGGATCTGTAACGTTTACGTTACCATCGCCAGGAGCCATACTATCTAAAACAGACTGCGGTATTTTAGTAATATCAGCATTGATTAAATCATCATCATTTACTGAACCAGTAACATACGTTACACCATCGTTACTATATGAGTTTGATAACCAAACATTTGGGCTACCACCACTAAAGCGACCAACACCACCACGTACAACTAAATTATCTGTAGCTTCCCACTCAAATGCAATTCTTGGTAAGAAAATGCTTTCGCCATCTAAATTAGTTGAATTTGAAAAAGCATATCTGTCAAAAAAGTTAGCATTAAAGCTCGGTTGATCATCACTACTAATTTGTTCATATCTCAAACCAGCAGTTAATATGAACGTATCAGTTAGCTGAATGCTATCTTCAACAAAAAGCGTTGTGTTTTCGAATGTGAATTCTGCGGCAACATCATCAGAATTGTTAGTATATGCATTAGCATAATCTAAACCTGATGCTGTTTGATTAGCAAAATCAGCAATGCTATCAAATTCCCAAGTTCCTAAAGAGTCTTGTGCAAAAAGGTTTCTAACGTCAATTGATTCGTATTCTAAACCGAATGCGATTTCATGATCTTCATACAAGTACTCACCTAAGAAACGGAATGACAATGTTTGATTATCAAGCTCGTTACCATGACGATATTTATCAGCACCAAAAGCGATGTCACCACTTGCAGTAGCAACAGTTACATCACCAAATGCTTTTGTTGATGGTGCTTGAGCCGTATCAACCTCTTTATAAGCTAGTTTAATTTCTGTAGAAAAATCGTCTGACCAGTATGAGTATAAGTGTGCCGCAAGTGATTCTAAATTCTCATTTTTATCATACCAGTGAGTCGATAGTTTCAATTCATAATCTGAGCTTGTTGTGTTGCGAGTTACATTACCTTCAGTTTTTTGATAAGTAAGTGAAGCACGATGATCATCGTTAATATTCCAATCAAGCTTAACTAAAACTTTTTCATCTTTTTCTTCAGGTTGTTTATCCCAGGTCCCAATATCTACGCCGTAAACTGACTGTGCAACGCTTCTCAACTCTTCGTAATCTGCAAGGCTTGCATCCGTTGCATTTGGAGCAGATGTTCCATCCGGTCCGAATTCAATTTGCGCTGGTGCATCAAACTTTTCATATGAAGCGAAGAAAAATAATTTATCTTCAATAATTGGACCACCTAGTGTAGCGGCATAAGTAGTTGATTCAAAATCCAAATCAATGTCTGGTGAATCATTTGGATCATTTAAATCGTCTTCCCATGCTGGATCTTTAGGTGTTCCAGCCCAGCTATCTGAGTCTTTTTCCCAAGACAATGAACCGTGAAATTCATTAGTACCTGATTTTGTTACTGCGTTAATTTGTCCACCAGAAAAACCACCATTTCTCGCTGAGAACGGCGTTGTTTCTACACTAACTTGTTCAATTGCATCAATCGAAATCGGTGAACGTTGTGTTGGGTAACCATTGCCGTTTAAACCAAAATCATCATTTTGACGAACCCCATCAACAGTAAAGCTATTAAAACGAGGGTTTGAACCCGCAATAGACATTGTTCCATCGTCATCTGTTGATAAGTTAACAAGTGGGTTAGTTCTTAAAACATCTTTTAAATCACGGTTGCCGCCAGCAGCATTCATGATATCGTCTGATCCCCAAGAGCCTGCAGAGCCTTTGTTAGTAAATCCAACTACACGACTACCTGTAACAGCAATTCTCTCTACATCGTCAACATCTAGATCAGTTGAAATACGTAATGGTTTACCTACTTCTAAATAAACATTGTTTTGCTGTTGATCTTTGAATTCATCAGAATCAATAACAATAGTATATGGACCACCGACACGTAATCCTCTTGCACTATAGCTACCAGATTCATTAGTTTCTACAACTTTAACTGTACCTGAAGGTATGTGAGTTATCGTTACCTTAGTATTAGCTGCTGGTTGCCCTGCTGGCGTGTTAACCTTGCCCAAAATACTAGACGATGTTTCATTTGCCATAACAGAAGTTGAAAGCCCTAAAGCAATAACAACCGCGCCGGCGATATTAGAGAGACGATGATTTTTCATCATTTTATTCCTTGGTAGAAGTTTATTATGTTTTATAAATTGTTTAATTTTAGCTTCACTTAGTTTAATTTTTAATCTAATTATTATTTTTTAAGTGTATTTCAGCAGAAATTAGACCAGAGTTTCGTTACATTTTCATTACAAACTTTTACAACCTTTATTTTGCTAAGTTAGATTATTTTTCAAAATAAAATAATAAAACAAACACAACAACAACAAACCCATAAAATACAATGGAATAAGCAACTATTTAAAACAAAGGCAAAAAAACCTTATAACAATAACTGTATTAAAATTAATTTTTCATAACAAAAAATCATTAAAACACACCATATGGTCAGGATAAAAACATCTATGCTTCAATTGGCTTTTCTAAAGGTCTATAGTAAATTGAATTTATTAACCATCCGAACACATACGACAGAAAAACTGTATATTGAGATATAACAGTATACAAAATGTATTAAAACAGTGTCTTAAGCAGATAATTCACTTAAACTATTCGCTTTACTAAGAACAAGAAATGATTTTTTGATTAAAAATAGTATTTTATTCGAAAAATTGAGTGAAATTTGAACTTAAAATGTTATGACTAATTTAAAGCATAGAACAAGATCAATAAAATGTAACATTGGCGTAATAATATAAGACTAACTAAATATAAAAATAAAAATTGAAAGGTTATTAGTGTGAGTAATAATACAACAAATGATAAGCAAGGAAGCATCAGGTCGCGCAGTGAAGCCGTCATTTTATCTGCCGCGCAAAAAGAGTTTATTCTGCAAGGTTATAAAGGTGCTACTGTGCAATCCATTGCAGATTCAGCAGGTTTGCCAAAAGCAAACGTGCTGTATTATTTTAAAAACAAAGAAAATATCTATCATGCTGTACTGCAATTAACCTTAGATACATGGGATCAAGGCATTGGAGATATTGATAGTAGTGACGGACCAGTTGTTGCCATTGAAAAATTTATTGCTGCTAAAGTAAAAATGTCTTTTGAACACCCACAAGCTTCAAAAATTTACGCGTTGGAAATAATTCAAGGGGCACTGCACTTAAAAGAATTTGCTCGTACTTATTTACGACAATGGGTTCGAGAAAAAGCAAAGTTATTTCAAGTGTGGATTGATAACGGTGAAATGGTTAATGTCGACCCCGTTAAACTCATATTTCTTATTTGGTCTTCCACGCAGCACTATGCTGATTTTGAACAACAAATATTAACCATAATGAACCGTGCCGATTATGAAGAAGACGATGTTACGCAAGTAACCGAGTTCTTAACTGATTTCATTTTACGTGGCTGCGGCTTAAAATAAGGAAAGCATGTGCGATTGTTAACCACCATTTTAGCAACAACTTTATTGCTAACATCTGGATGTAATATGGCTAGTTCAAAAATTACAGCACCTTCTAAACTCCGTATTGCTACATTTAATGTCAGTATGGAAGCACTTAACTATCTACCTACTGATCAAAGCCAGAATGCAAAGGTTTCTGGTAATGAATTAACGCTAGCATTAAAAAATAATCGTCAACAAATCAAGAATATTGCCGAAATTATTCAACGAGTAAATCCTGATATAATCTTGCTAAATGAATTTGACCGCTTCGATGACTCACATCAATCATTAAAGCACTTTATTGAGAATTACCTCAATAAATCTCAAAATGGTAATAAAGCCATTGACTATCCTTACTTTTATCAAGGCCCGGTAAATACGGGTGTTCCAACAAAGTATGACTTAAACAACGATGAGAAAGCCGGTACTTTACCGAGTGATGCTTACGGCTTTGGTCATTTTCCTGGTCACTTTGCCATGGCATTGTTATCTAAGTACCCAATCGATGAAGATAAGATCAGAACCTTCCAATTGTTTAAATGGCAAGACATGCCAAATGCTTTAGTGCCTGTTGATCCTAAAACTGGCAAGCCTTGGTATAGTGACCAAGCGTGGAGTAATTTCCGCTTATCTTCTAAATCACATTGGGACATACCTGTTAACATTAACGGCAACAAACTACATGTTTTAGCTAGTCACCCTACACCACCAGTGTTTGATGGTCCTGAAGATAGAAATGGTAAACGCAACTTTGACGAACTACGTTTCTGGATAGATTACTTAACGCCAAGTGCTGCTAGTTACATTTATGATGATAACAAGCAATATGGTGGTTTAGCACAAGACCAAGCCTTTGTTATTCTTGGAGATTTGAATGCCGATGCCATAGATGGCAATGCAATTAAAGCAGGTATACACCGCCTAACGAATCACCCACGGGTTATTGACCCGCAGCCAGAAAGTGAAGGTGGAAAATATCATCGAATCGATAATCCCCACGCTAAAAATCATACTGCATTCTGGGGCATGCGAGCTGATTATGTTTTACCGGCAAGAGCACAAATGTCTGTTCTTGATTCGGGCATATTTTGGCCTAAAACTGATGAAGACGAATTTCGCCTAATCAAAGACCGTGCAGCGTCATCAGATCACCGCCTAGTGTGGGTAGATGTTGAGTTGAAAAATTAATTACAGCCATTTTCTCAATTGGTAGCGCTTACTATTAACTAAACAGTAAGCGCTACTAAATAATAAATTTACCGGACAAAAAGATGAAAAAATTCGTTCCCAGTATATTAGCCAGCATGATGGTCATGTCATGTAGTCAACTATCGACTAACGATTCCAATGAATTAATCGTAAAAGATAATGCACCTAAAAACATTATTATGATCGTCGGCGATGGTATGGGCCCTGCTTATACGACTGCTTATCGTTATTTTCACGATAACCCAGCAACGGCTCAAATAGAGCAAACCGTTTTTGACCGCCATCTAGTAGGCAGTGCCAGTACTTACCCAGCGAGAGTTTCCGGTTACGTGACCGACTCAGCAGCAGGTGCAACAGCTCTGGCAACCGCAACGAAATCTTATAATGGCGCTATTGGTGTTGATGTTGATAAAAAGCCAGTTGAATCCGTACTTGTGTGGGCAAAAAAGCAAGGCAAAAAAACTGGTATGGTTGTGACATCACAAATTAACCATGCAACGCCTGCTTCATACTTAGCTCACAATGAAAGCCGTCATAATTACAATGAAATTGCTGACAATTTTTTAGCCGCCCATGACAATATCGATATTATGCTAGGTGGCGGTTGGCAGTATTTTATTCGCGAAGATAAAAACCTAGTCGAAGAATTTCAAACGAAAGGTTTTAACTATATAAATAACTACAATCAACTTACACAGCTACCAAGTGATGAGAAGGTATTAGGTTTATTCGCTGATAAAGGCCTTCCATGGGCATTAGACGATAGTAATAAACATCGACTATCCACAATGACTAAAGCAGCAGTTAATCAGTTAGAGAACAAAAACGGCTTTTTTATGTTGGTTGAAGCGAGCCAAGTCGATTGGGCTGGCCACGGCAATGATATTGCTGCAGCAATGGCTGAAATGGATGATTTAGCTAAAACTTTAGAATACCTAGAAAACTATGTGAAAGAAAACCCTGATACCTTAGTGGTATTAACGGCTGATCATAGCACTGGTGGCTTCACGCTTGGCAGAGACGGTGATTATTTATGGCAACCCGACGTGCTTAGAACGATGACAATGTCGCCTTCAGCGATCGCCAAAAACTTAGCTAAAAATAGTATTACACTTTCCTATGTAAATGAAATGCTTAATTTTAATGTTACTAGTGATGAGATAAAAGAATTACAAGCAACTAAAGCTGAAGCACAACGTTCACTAGCAGAGTTTAACCAATCTACTAAAATTGCAGGAAAAATGACTCCTTCAATTGAAAAAGCATTGCACAAGAACATCAATCACATCATAGACCAACGTACTGTGACCGGTTGGACAACATTTGGTCATACCGCTGTTGACGTACCTGTTTTTGCTATGGGTACTCAGAAAGAACTTTTTGAAGGCTTAAGTGATAACACTGAAATTGCTAACAACATATTTTATTTATTAGGCAAAAAATAATAATTAAAGAGTAAGTTACGACAAAGTTATTAACCTGACGACTGTTAGAATTACGCCAAACATAAACGCCGAGTAATAGTGTATTACTCGGCGTTTTTCATCATGTAAATTCTGAACGTATATATTTAATTTTAATACACTTAAACTACTAGCTTAACGCGTCATTCATACGTTTAAAGCCTTGTTCAAGGTCATTAATTAAATCATCAACATTCTCTAAACCTATATGCAAGCGAATAAGCGGAAATTGATACGGCCATTGTGTTGCAGTACGCATGTTATTCACCTTCGCAATACCAAGAATTAAGCTTTCAAAGCCGCCCCAAGAATACCCCATTTTAAAATGTTCCATACCGTCTAAAAATGCGGTTAACGCCGTTTGAGACCCTTTATTCAAGACAAAAGAAAACAAGCCATTTGAACCAGTAAAGTCACGTTCAAATACTTCATGGCCTGGGCATGACGGTAACGCAGGATGAAGAATCGTTTCTACTTCTTCCCTTGTTGACAGCCATTGTGCAACCTTCAAGGCACTCGCTTGGTGTTGCTGTAATCGCACACTTAAGGTTCTAATACCACGCATGGCCAAATATAAATCATCTGGTGAAGTGCACTGCCCCATGGTGTAACTACTTTCTCGCAACTGCGGCCAGAACTTCTCTGTTGCCGTTGCAGTACCTAACATAACGTCTGAATGGCCAACAATATATTTAGTCGCTGCTTGAATAGAAACATCAACACCATACTCAAAAGGCTGAAAGTTGACTCCTGCTGACCAAGTGTTATCCAACATAACAACACAGTCATGACGATGCGCAACTTCAGCAATCGCCGGTACATCTTGCACTTCCATAGTAATTGAACCGGGCGATTCAAGAAAAATTACTCGCGTATTTGGTTTTATTAACGCTTCAATGCCACTGCCAACTAGCGGGTCATAATAGGTTGTTTCAACACCTAACTTTGCTAATATTTTGTCGCAATAATCTCGTGTCGGTTCGTAGGCTGTATCAACCATTAAGATATGATCGCCCGTTTTCACAAAGGCTAAAATAGCGTTGGTGATTGCGGCGGTGCCGGATGGATACACTGCACAACCTGCTCCCCCTTCGAGTTCAGTCATAGCGTCACTAAAGGCAAAAGAGGTCGAAGTACCACGACGACCATAGAACAATACTTGATTGGCTTTATTAGCTGTTGCATGTTTCATTTCTTTAACAGAATTAAACACTACCGTTGAAGCGCGCTCTACCGGAGGGTTTACCACACCACGTGTCCATTGGCTTTTACGGCCAGCATTGATGATTTTGGTTTCTTTTTTCATTTAACGCTATTCCCAATGTTAAAATCTATTAAGCTGTTTGTTAGCTGCAACATTCATTTAAAAACAAATTACAGCTATCTAGCCATCCATAGCTCCTTTATATCGTGAATTCTATGAATAAGCACGTATTATTTTGTCATGCCATAGTCATATTTGATATTAACGACAATATGCAAAGATGATTTGGAGAAAGCGACAATACGGGCATGACAAATCGCGGGAATGATAAATATCAATTGATGATGAAAATTAGTATCAACCTAAAGGCTACTGAAATTGTAAAGTCAGATAGTTTCCATTTCGATATATCAAACTGTGGGGAATTTTTGAGATAACCAATAACTTTAATTTAGTGATTAAAATGCACACAAGTTATTATGATTGATCTGATAAGCACACAAGCTCCTGATAAGTTATGTTTTGTCGAAAGTTCTAATCACTAGGTAGGGTAATTCTGAATCCAGTTTGCAGATTAGCGAGTGTAAAACATTAAAAACTACTTCTAAAGCTATTGAAATTAAAGGTAATCAACCCAATATCAAAATGATATTAATAACGTGTTAACAGGGAGTATAAATTGCAGCATATTATTTTAAAATTCATTTTGCTGATCAGCTCTTTTTTATCCGTTAATGCTACTTTATCAATACCTTTATCATCGATTATTAATAATGATACTCAGCAAATTGAGTATGTAGAATATAAGCAAGCAACTCACTTTCTTAACCTAGAGAAAATACTCGATGGAAAGTTACTTCATAAAAAAAGTACTTATAAAGTATGTAAGTCGTATATATGTAAAAACTTCCCTTTAGATTCATTTAATTTATATAGAGATTCATTGTCACTCATTGTGGCGCTCAGCACTCAACAACAATATCTAAAACAAAAAATAATACTTCTCAACGTTGCTAGTAGACAATTACACCAACCACGCCACCTAACCTTCTACCAAGCTGAAAGTAAAAGCTCTGCGTATAAAAACTTCTGCTAGTAAGGATATAACTTAGCGCTTGTTGAACACTAAACAGTAACAAGCCCTAGTCATCTTCATGGTCAAGTTAGTTTTATAACGTAACGTTAGGTGTTTGTATGAATGATTTTTTAACTTATAATTTTTATTTGGCGTTAGCGCCATGGTTTGTTTTTGTCGGTTTATCTTTTGTTGCTGTCATATTGATGATGTTCGCTAAGAAACGTCGTGGCATTGCCATTGCTTTTGCTGTTCTCGTACAAATGTTTTCCCCTGACCCACTTGTTGAAAAAACAATTGCTATGGTGGTATCCGAAAAGCGAAACATTAAGAAACAACAAGGAAAAGAAGACGGCAAGAACAAAAATAAAACTCTGATAATAAAACCTGATAATCCTGATATTCAATGACGTAAAATAAAATGCCAGCATATGAAAATCAGGTGCATTTGCTGTATTTAGCTGTAAATGTCGAGTTTTGTGGCAATTGCGATGATTTAATAATGATGCATTATGAAATCGAGTATTAATCACTAATTTGCCAATAGCCGCCCTTTTACACTAAAACAAGCCCATTTGTTTACTGGTAATTGAGTCAAAGTCTTTACCAATAAACGGTAATATATCGTTCGCTATCGGTTTGAGTTGTTTTTCAACATAAAAGTCATAATCTAGCGTGCTTTCGTTAAATTCCAGCGGTTGAACGCCATCAAGTGTGATGACATAACGAATGGTTCTTCTATGCTCGTATTTTGGCGCTAACCCGCTTTCTTTCAGTTTATTGTTAGCAATTAAGGCGGCTTTAATATGCGGAGGTGTATTTACGTAGTCGGCAAGTTTACGTCTAATTTTTTTCTGATAAATTAACTTACTATCGTATAACCCTGCTTTTAACTCATTAACAACTTTAACAATGTATTCATCAATCGGCTGATCATTAAAAATCAGTCGGTATAGCTCTTGTTGAAAATCTTTACTGATCTCTGTCCAATCACTTCGCACCGTTTCTAAGCCTTTAAATGTCAGCCTATCACCAACAAGTCCCGCGTATCGCTTCTTAGTACCAATACTTTTTATTCCTTTACTAATTTCTTGACCACGTACGGTTGGCATTAAAAATTTACTAAAGTGCGTTTCAAATTCGATTTCAAGTTCGCTAACAATATCAAACTGCTCTTTTAACGTACTTTGCCATTTATTATTAATAAAATCCTGCAAGGTTTTGCCCAAGGCTTTACTCGACGCTATTGTTTGATCATCGCCAATATGGACAAATATTGAATCGGTATCGCCATAAATGACTTGATAGCCTTTTGCTTCAATCCACATTGAAGTGGTTTTTAAAATGCTATGGCTACGCTTAGTAATTGAACCTGACAAACGAGGATCAAAAAACCGGCAGCCTGTTGAGCCCAAAATACCGTAGAAGGAATTCATTATAATTTTAATCGCTTGCGACAAAGCAGCATTCTTATCTTCTTTCGCTTTGTCGCGCTCTTTCCACAGCTCAGTGATGATATTAGGTAAAAAATGTTGCTCTCTTGAAAAATAAGCGCCATCAAAGCCTTCTATCGCGGTTTCTGGAGACTTTAAGCCTTCAATCAACCCCATAGGGTCAATATTGAAACAACGAATAATACTGGGGTATAGGCTTTTAAAGTCTAATACCAAAACATTATTGTAAAGGCCTGGCGTCGAATCCATCACAAAGCCACCAGGAGATTCAAAACCTTGGTCGCCATCACCCATATTCGGCGCCACATAACCACTGCGATGTAACTTAGGCAAATATAAATTAGTAAAAGCTGCCACTGAGCCGCCTACTCTATCAATGGCTAAACCAGTAAGTTGTGCCCTTAACATCGCAAATTCGAGTAATTGTGTATGTTCAAAAATCAATGAAACTAAACGGCAATCTTCAAGGTTATATATGGCGAGTGCGGTTTTATTGTGATGAAAGTTGTCAGTTATTTCCTGCACTCTATTTTCAACGTCAGAGACTTTTTTGCCTAAGCCTAATAAGGTATTCGCGACATTATCGAGCGAAAAGCTCGGAAAACTATAAGTGGCAGATTTTAACAAATCGATACCATCAAGTACCACACGACCGTTTATTTCAATGAAAAGCTGCTCACTGGCCTTATTTTCCCGCCAATGCGGCGCTTTACCATCTCGGCCGATCGAAAATTCAATCCCGTGTAAGTCATAACGCTTTTGCAACAAGTTAAAATCAAAGTTGATAACATTCCAACCAATAACAATATCAGGGTCGTGTTGTCTAAACCAATTTAACAAGCTCAGCAGTAATCGCTGCTCGTTAGCTTGCCAAATTATTTCTATCTCAGCATCTGCGGCCTTTTGGGTGTCTTGTTCACATATGTTTTGTTCACGTATGATTTCTTCAGCACTGGCAATCATCAACACTTGTTGGCAAGTATCGCTATATAAGCCAATAGAATACAAATCGCCAGCCATCGAACATTCTATATCTAGCGAAACGACGTTGAGTTTTATATCACTTTGCTGTGCTTTATCAATACGCTTACATTTAACTTGTTCAAAACGTTGATAGCCTACTTCAGCTTGTTGGTGTTTCGTTTCAATTGATGAATGCTTTGCTGCAACACTGTTGCCGGTGAACATCAGATCAGCAGTAATAAAACGTTCCATTAAAAATCGGTCATCGGGACGAAAGTCATCTTCGTAGCACTTTATACCATTACTTTTCAGCGCCTCCCTTGCTTGATAAAACTCGCGCAAAGTTGAAAAATAAACGGCAGTAACCGCTACTTGGTTGAACGCCTTAAGCGAAACCGGTTTTATCTCCGCTGCTTTTAATTTTTGATTGGAAAGAATAGCTTCAATTTTATCAACTACCGGATTCTCTACAAAAAGCACCACACGTTCATGATTAACAATGAGTTCAACAGGGCCATTTGGTGTTTTTAGCCACAAAGTTATTTCCAATTTATTACCGCGATCGCGAACGGAACGCGTAAGAATAAATCCACGAAAGGAATTAGCGACACTTGTTTTTTCGGCGACAACTGGTGAAGAAATTTGCATTAAACGACTAATACCCGATGGATTAATTAGTATAATTAAACCTAACAAACTGTTAATATATACAGCAGTGTAAATCATCTGTTCCCGATAGGAAACCAAAGCCGCGATGTTAAGCGATAAAATTAAGCAAGTGATCCGTACTTCCTACAAAAGCATAGGTGAAAATCTAACCAACTTTAATCCACGTAAGCAACAAACATTCTTAATTGCTGAGATTGCCAAAACCCTTGCTGGAGAATACGATAAGCAACGGAAAATTATTACTATTGAGGCCGGTACCGGTACCGGAAAGTCTTTAGCTTATGCCTTAGGCTCAATTCCATTAGCGATAAGTCGCGACAAAAAAGTTTGTATTGCAACAGCAACCGTTGCACTGCAAGAACAGTTGGTCGATAAAGATCTACCCTTCTTAAAAAAGCACAGCGGACTCGATTTTAATTTCACCTTAGCAAAAGGTCGACAACGCTATGTTTGTCGTCAAAAATTAACCCAAGCTGTCGCCAATGATGATAGCCCACAAGTGGGCTTTACTTTCGCTGAAAAACCACAAGCGCATGACATTAGAATGCTAAATAGCATGCATAAAGCGCTAACCGATAACACTTGGTCTGGTGATATTGACTCTTGGCCTGACCCGGTTAATCACAGTATTTGGCAACAAATACAAGCTGACAAACATAGCTGTTTAAAACATTTATCCGATCACGCTCATTGCCCATTTCACAAAGCTAGAGAGACCATGGAAGCAGCCGATGTGCTCGTGGTTAACCATAGTTTACTACTTGCAGATTTAGAGCTTGGCGGCGGCAGAATATTACCCAGTCCAGAAGACACTTTTTACATAATTGACGAAGCACATCATCTACCAAAGGTTACGCGTGACCATTCCAGCGCTAACCTTACCATCAAGGGAGCCATTGACTGGCTTGGAAAGCTACAAGAAACAGGCGACAAAATCGCCAAGTTGGTAAAATCGAACAGTGCAATTTCTCCTTCAATAAAATTAGCCGATGATTGCCAAGATATTCTTGTTGATATGCAAAAAGTACTGGGGTTTATTGACAACAATCGCAGTATTTATTTTAACGAATCAGCAGTAAATAATGCTAAAAACCAAACGCCATTATACCGTTATGAAAATGGTATTATTCCTGCAACATTAAAGAATTGGGCTGAAGATTTAAGTGAAAGTTCAAAGAAATCCTTAGCCCATCTGAATAAACTTTATAATTTATTAATGGAATCGGTTAAAGATGGTGATACCCAAATGTATTTGGCTGAACCATTGCTAGCAGAAGCTGGATTTATGATCCAACGGTTAGAAAATTTTAATGCCTTGTGGCAATTATACGCAAAAACTGACAGTGAAAAAGGTGCCCCAATGGCACGTTGGATGGAACAGTTAGAAGGCAAACGTAGCGACTTTTTACTGTGTGCTTCGCCGATTGAAGTCGGTTTTGCTTTAGAAGATATGCTGTGGTCAAAATGTGAAGGCGCAGTGTTATGTTCAGCAACTATTTTAGCACTGAATTCATTTGACCATTTTCGCCGACAAGCTGGCTTGCAAACTAATGATGGTACTCAGTACCAAAAAGTTGAATCGCCTTTTGACTACCAGAATAATGCTCAACTTATTATTCCAAAAATGCAATTTGAGCCTAGCTCAGACAATTTTACCGACGAGCTTATCGAAAAATTGCCTGCCATGCTTAAACGCGGTAAAGCCAGCTTAGTACTGTTTTCTTCTTATTGGCAGATGGATAAAGTTGTCACTGCCCTTCGAGAAAAAACTAAGCTAAGCGTTTTAGTGCAAGGTGAACAGTCGCGACAAAAAATTATAGAAACACACAAAGCACTATGTGATAAAGAGCAGGAAAGTATTATCTTTGGTACGCAAAGTTTCTCAGAAGGATTAGATTTACCCGGCGAGTACCTAACCAACGTTATTATTACCAAACTTCCATTTTCGGTTCCTTCTTCTCCCGTTGAAGAAGCACAAGCTGAATATATAACGGCTAAAGGGGGCAATCCGTTTATGTCGATATCAGTACCCGAAACCTCAAAGAAGTTAATCCAGGCAACGGGTCGCTTACTCAGAAATGAGAAAGACTATGGCTTCGTGACGTTAATGGACAAACGCGTTGTTAGTAAACGTTACGGTAAAGACTTATTAAACTCTCTTCCGCCATTTAAACGAGTGATAGAGTAATTTTTATATCTTCAGTTTTCTCATAAGCTTATGGATGTTTTTTAGTTACATTTTACCAATAAAAAAGTTTATTCAAGCTACTGTTAGTGCTCTATGATAACGAAAGTTCTATCAGCTGTTTAGGTAAAAAATGGAAAACTGGGATGATTACCGTCTTATTTTAGCGCTGCACCGTGGAAAAACCTTAAGAAATGCAGCGCAACAACTAACGTTAAACCACAGTACCGTTTCACGTCGTCTCGCTAGCTTAAATCAAAAGTATGGTTCAGATATATTTGATTTAAGCCCTAAAGGATATGTAGTGACTGCTTTAGGGCAGAGTTTACTGCTATCAGCAGAAAAAATTGAACAATTTGTTTTTGATGATAATCGACTTAAGCGAGTGCATCAACCGGACTTAACTGGGGAAATTAACCTCTCAATTCCTCCCGCGATTGGACAGTACTTATTGCTTGATGAGTTACATAGCTTTCAGCAGCAATATCCGCAAATAACTCTTAACGTGCAAACTTCGTATCAAATAGTCAATTTGGATAGATGCGAGGCAGACGTAGTGATTAGAGTATCCAACCAACCGAGCGAGCACTTAGTAGGGCATAGATTATTTCCGATTATGTTAAGTTACTATGCCAGTAAGCAGTATTTAATGGATAACTCTGTTGGTGATTATCAATGGATAACAAGTACGGCAAATTTAACACCAAGTTGGATCGAACAATCGCCTTATCCTACGGCAAATATTGCCATAAGAATTGAAGACCTTGTTCTGCGCCACCATGCTGCAGCACAAGGCCAGGGCATGATATTAGGCGCATGTTATATTGCTGATTCCATGGTAAATCTTCAACGTATCGATAATAAAAAAACCTTTCCACATCAAGATATTTGGGTATTAACTCATCCTGATTTAAAACAAGTTCCTCGTATTAAGTTATTAATGACCTTTTTAACAAAAGCTTTGAGAGCAAAAGAAAAGCTAATTAATGGAACATTAACCTAAAACGCTATTTATCTAACAATATAAAGAAAAATTGACTAACTCTTGGGTAAAAAACTAACGGCACTTTCTGGCTTATGTAAGGCAAATGCGGTTATCTCCCAGCCTTTTGGATTTTTATTAAGAAAATACGTTGCGCCAGCACGATCATACACCTCGCCATTAGCTAAATACCGAACGGCAACATTGCTTGCTAACGCGATGTTTTCAGCTAAAAGTTTAATTTCTACTTTTTCCCAAGCGACTTTGTTAACACCTTTTTCTTTAAGGCCGTTTAAAAAGCCAGTAACACCTTTATTCATGCTTTCAGGTGTCAATATCACAGGTTTACCACCAGTCATTAGCATAATTTGATCTGCATAAAGTACAGGAGACTGCTTTAATTCCTGATTTGTTATGAAGTGGTTATACTTAGTCATGTAGCTGTTGAATACTTGCTGAACTTTAGATTTTTCATCAACAACACTATCGTTTGTCGATTCATTTGCAGCTGTGTTATAGCTAGCAATCAGCATGCTTAAAGGTAGTAAAAATAATAATGATGATTTCAAAATTTATCCTTAATTGATATCAAGTTACTTGGTGTCAATTACATTATCATCGACAAATTTTGCTGTCGTGGATTAAAAACTTTACTCGGTGTTGCAATAATGCAACACCGAGTAAACTAATGGGATATGTTGAAATATTTCAAAAAGATTTAATACTTTATCAATGCTTAATATTAACGTTATCGATGTTGATCGATAAGAATGGCATTGCCATCAGGGTCTACAAATGAAAAGCTGGCAGGTCCTTGCTCTCCTTCTATTGTTTTATGAGTTACTTCAATGCCTTGTTGTTCTACTTGTGCCAATAGTTCTCTAACGTCAGTAAAGTTATCTAGGTTGCCTGCACTTTGATCCCAGCCTGGATTAAAGGTCAAGATATTGCCCTCAAACATGTCCTGAAAGAGACCAATGTTGGTTGCTCCATTTTTCATAATCAAATAGTTATGCGCCATTTCTCCGGCAAAAACACTAAAGCCTAATTTTTCATAGAATTCTCGTGATTTTTGCAAGTTTTTAACTGCTAAGCTCACTGAAAAGCAATCTAGTTTCATCATCTTACCCTCAAAATTAGCCACTATTGATAGACAAAATTGCAATAGCGGTATTTAAAAATGAAAATCCCATTGCAATAGTTGGTATTACAATGGGATCAAATTTGCGATATTCACTACTCAATATCAATTGTTGAGCGCTTTACGCTATATTTTACGTATCAAAATTATCTTGTTTTTACTTAGTGATTAACCATATCGCATGCAACACGCCCGGTATAAAGAATAAGAAACACAAAATAATATTGATCAATAAATCTTTTCCAACACCAGACTTTAAAAACACTGCTACTGGCGGTAATAAAATTGCGAGAATGATATGTACTAACTTATTCATATAGACTTCCTATTTTAATTGTTTTTGGGATATATATGAAAAACGAATCGTATTTCATCCTCTTAATTATTAGCACAAAATATGGAATATTGCTTAAAAAGAGGAATTAGGTTGTTGTAAAAAAGCTAACTCTTCTGCACTAGATTCTCGCATTAAAATACTATTTCGGTGTGGATAGCGACCAAATTTTTCAATAATATCTCGATGCTTTAATTCAAATTCTAAATTCGACGCATTGCCCAACGTGGTATATAACTTAACCGCTTGTTGATGAATAACCATTGATTCGCTGTGCATGTAGGGTAAATACATAAAACTACGCCTATTTTCAGCAATATTTTGATCTTCTTGTCGTGATACGGCTTCTTGTGCCAATATCAAAGCAAGCGCATCAGAAGCGAATGACTGTGCCTGATCACGAAAAATATTGCGAGAAAATTGGTCTAATACTATTATTTCTGCCAATCGCCCTTCTGCAGTTGTACGCCACAGGTATAACTCACCACAATTGGCACGCTGATGAATATCTAAGAACCGTTTTCGTATTTCTTGGTCAAACGCTTCATCTTTAACCCACCATTGCGCAGGTGATATTTCATTAAACCAAAAATCAATAACCACTTTATAATCCATACACATTCTCTATTGTTAAACTGACCTTTCTTAGCTTAGTTTAACTCATTCATTAAAGTCTAATGTGATTAAAGCGTATAAAATAAGCAAAAAAAACCAAGGTGGGAGACCTTGGCTTTATCTTCAATGTAAATTCAATATTACTGGTAATACTTAATTTTTTTAATGGCGATACACCTCCTTTATTCTAATTACAACAATCAACGAGTTAAATTTAAAAAATACCTAGAAGTTGTTTGCCATCTGCGCACTATCATCATTGAGAGGTGTGCTTACTACAGCTTCATTTTTAAGCTTTATTACGACACGACGGTCATAAAAGCTGACTTCTTTTTCATTTGACGCAACAACTGGTTGCTGTTCGCCAAAGGCATATAAGCTAATTCTTTCCGCAGCAACACCTTGGTCAATCAATGCATTTTTTACTGCATTAATACGTGCTAGTGAAAGCGCTTGGTTGAGTTCATCGCTACCTTGTTTATCGGTATAACCAGAAAGATCTATCGTTAGTTCTGGCGACTGCTGAACAATACTAACCAAGGCGGTAAGCTGTTCTTGGTAGTGATCTTTTATTTCGCTAGAGCCAGTTGAAAACTGTAAGCTCATCAATAAGTTTTGTGCTTGTAATAAGCTTGTCGTTTGATAGTTTTTTTCTAAGGCAAGTAACTGGCGTTGATATGCTTGTTCCGTATGTGCAATTTTATCCTGATAAGCAATTAACGCTGCTTCATTACTTTGTTTCTCTTCTTGATAAGCGACTGAAAGCGTTTCAATTTCATCTTCGGCATTGATATTTTTTGCAATGAAATTGCCTGCTAAACCGGTAATGAATGCGCCTGCTGGACCGCCAAAAATAGCACCAATTACCATACCTGTGCCAAAACCAATTTCTTCATTAAGTTGCGCATCTTTTTCTTGAATCGTTTTCTCTTGTTGAGAACTTTCTTGCCAATCATTATTTTGCGCATTAGCAAATACAGGTGTTATTGATAAAACAGAAATTAACGCGGCGCTGATCACCGAATGCGCTAAAGGCTTTTTATTTGCAGCTTTCATCACTTTGCCTGAATGAGATAGTGTGTTTGAGCGAGTTAGTTTGTTGTGAGTGAATGATTGAGTAGTCATAGTATTTCCTTTAATTTAAAATTTGTTTAAGAGTCATTACAAAGCAAAAACCGTTAAAAATGTTTTCCATTCTTAACCCATCTTTCGATTGAGCTTCTGGTTCGGTCTTTCTTGTTGTTTTTCTTTCGCCTTTCTTTTTGATGAAGCTATTAAACCTCAGGAAAACGACCACTTACCGACGTAAATATGGCAATGCACTGAACAAATGTGGCAACATTATGGCAATTACAACAATTAGCAGCATCGCTATGATTTATTCGATATGATGCAAGCGAAAGATCGGAATTAAACACAAGGTAACTAACAAAAATGTCAAAACGGATCGCAATTGTTGAAGATGATGCCGCTATTAGAGAAAACTATGCCGATGCTTTACGATTACAAGGCTATCAGGTTCAAACCTATCCTAATAAAGCCACAGCAATGCAGGCATTTACCTTACGTTTACCTAATTTAGCGATATTAGATATAGGTTTAGAACATGAGTACGATGCCGGCTTTGAAATCTGCCAATGGTTAAGAACCATGTCGAATACCTTGCCGATTATATTTTTGACTGCGCGTGATAGTGATGTCGATACTGTGTCGGGTTTAAGAATTGGTGCTGACGACTATTTAACTAAAGACATTAGCTTGCCACATTTAGCAGCGCGTATAGCCGCGTTATTTCGTCGTCAAGATGCCTTAGGTAAACCTCAACAAACCGATCATTTATTAAAACTTGGCGCGTTAACGATAGACAGCCAGCGTATGACAGTTGAGTGGAATGGACAGACGGTTGATTTAACGATAACTGAATTTTGGATGCTTTATGCCTTGGCAAAACACCCTGGTCATGTAAAAAACAGAAGTCAGCTAATGCAAGACTCAAAAATCTATGTTGATGACTCCACCATTACTTCACATATTAAACGTATACGTAAAAAATTCACTCGTTTAGACAACAACTTCAATTGTATTGACACGGTATACGGCATGGGCTATCGCTGGAACCAAAGCCCGGTACAAAGTGAACTAGGCAAATAACCAGTAATGATGAAATGGCGCTTTGGCTTAAGAAGTAAACTACTTCTATTATCAGGTTTTCTATTTACCATCCCTTGGTTTGGCTATCAATATGTTTGGGAAATGGAAAAATATCTGCGCTATGGTCAAGAGCAAACCATTATTGGCACCGCAAGAGCACTTGCTACCGCAATGCATGAACGGGCGAATTTATTTAATAATCAAGCAAGTTTTCTACCCAGCGTCGAAAAAGGCAAAGATTTATACAGCTATGGCCTTTCCGCGCCAATACAGCTAGACGGTTTAAATAATGACTGGCCGGATTTTATTAATAAAGCTCATTTTTATCAGCAAAATAACCAACTATATACACAGTTACCGCCTGAGCAATTATCGCTAAATTTCACTGCAGCAGTAGGTACCTACGGGAAATACCTCTATTTGTATTTCGCAGTGATAGATGACGAAACCATTTACCGTAACAGTAATGCACGTAGCATCACTAATAATGATCATTTAGAACTCGCTTTTATTAATCCCGACGGAGTTTTCAGTCGTTTTATTGTTAGTAATAAAACCACAGGTTGGATAGATGCCTACCGTATTACTGATGTGCAAAACGACATTCCCGTACCAGCAAAACAAATACAAGGTCATTGGCGAGATACCAGTCAAGGCTACAATGTCGAAATACGTATCCCACTTACCGAATTTAACGACCATATCGCTTTTGCCGTGCATGATGTTGACCGCCCGTTAGGTAATGTTATCGCGTCATTAGGCTCAGCAGATCCCAGCTCAGCAGAAACCCTAGGGACAATTTTGGTTCCCTCACCCGAGATAGAACGTATTGTTAAAGGTATGAGCTATACCAATTCTAGTATTTGGGTTGTTGATCAGCACCATCGAGTGTTGGCAAAATCCGGTGATATAAAACAAGCCAGTGGCGTATGGAATAAACGTGTAAACAGCAACGACAGTGGTTCTTCATCAGATAATTTTATCTTAAATGCCCTGATGAATGCTTGGTATAGCGTTGAAAAAAATTGGTTGAAACCGTTATACGAAATCATACTAACTCAACCTCCTCGTAACTTTATTGACCAATTATACGATTCAGAAAACTTAACCGGTGAACATATTGAAAGCGCCTTAAGTGGTGAACCAATGTCTCAGTGGCGGTTATCAACCGACCAGCAAGCAGTTGTGTTATCTGCAGCCTACCCTATTTTTATTGACGACAGCGTTAAAGGGGTGGTGATTGTTGAAGAAACCACAAACGGCATTCGTACCCTAAGAAACCAAGCGCTTGAGAAGCTATTTAGTTCAATACTTACCATTATGCTATTAGGTGCATTAGCATTTTTTCTTTTTGCTTCACGTATATCTAACCGTATTAGAACCTTGAGTAATCAAGCTGAAATGGCCATTGATGAACATGGCCGAATTAACGGTAATGTTGATACATCAACAACTAACGATGAAATTGGTGATTTATCACGCAGCTTTGCCACTGCCGTCAATCGTCTCGGACAATATAATCATTATCTAGAAAATATGTCTTCAAGACTTTCCCATGAGTTACGTACGCCTATTGCAGTGGTGCGTACCTCGTTAGAAACGTTAGCAATGCAACATCAAAGTCTCAGTAATAATGAAAACGTTGATACAACGGCTTTATCTGAAGAAAATCCTTATTTAACGCGAGCACAGCGCGGGGTTGAGCGACTTAGTCTTATTTTAACAAATATGAATGAAGCCACCAGAATTGAGCAAATTCTGCAAAACACTGACAAAAGCCAGTTTGATATCGGCGAAGTTATCAATGGTTGTATGCAAGGCTATCAGCTAATTTATAAAGACATTGAATTTACCTGCACTCATATCCCACAAGGAAAATATCAGCTAATAGGCTCACCTGAGCATATCGCTCAATTACTCGATAAAGTCATCGCTAATGCGGTTGAGTTTTGTGATGATAAAAAAGTTACGGTGGAATTTGGCCATAACGCCTTAGAATGCAGTATTACCATTAATAATAATGGTGAATTTTTACCTGAACAAATGAGCGAACAGCTTTTTGATTCTATGGTCTCTATTAGGCAAAAACATAATAATGAGCAACCCCATTTAGGCTTAGGGTTATATATTGCCCGCCTAATTTGTCAGTTTCATCACGGTTCGATAAAAGCATTAAATAACAAATTAAAACAAGGAGTTGACGTAGTAATTAAACTGCCCTTAATAAAGTAAAGAAATGAAATAAAGTATGAAAATGATTTAGTATCAGCAAATGAACGCAGTACTATTTTCAATGATTAGCTGAGCCATATTCAATCGACAAGGCTAGTTTTTCAATGCCATGTGATGGTATCCAGCGCTTATATTCAACAAAGCCATATTTCATGTACAGATTGATTGCTGGTGTATTTACAACAGCGGTTTCTACTATCGCTCTTGAACAATCATACTTTTCGAGCACAAAAGCTATTAACTTTCCTGCTATGCCTTTTTTAAAATACCTAGGTTCGACGGTTAAGCTATGAATATTTAGCTGGTTATCTTTAAAAACGATTTCAATAACCCCTGCTAGTTTGTCACTTTCCCTAAAACCATAAAATACTGATTTTGAGATCTGTACATCTTTTACAGTTCGTGAAAGTGGCGGAAAATGAAGCGTACCAATTAACTTAGCTTCTACTTTATAGGCGTTCTGAAAAATATAATATATCTGCTTAGAGATATCTTCATTGGAATTATCAAGTTTTTTGATCATACGTTTGCATTATCCTATCGTTTTAAATGTTATATTGATGATGTACTGATAGTAGGTATTTTAATATATTAGGCGCATGAACGTATCTTGTTTAAGGAAATCCCGTGGCATTAAAAGTAAATTTAAAACTCTTTCTTGATGAAGAAGGTAACTCACTTGATCTCACGGAACAAGCAAAACAAGTTTTCAAATTTATAACCAAAATTGTACTGTCAGTTTCTGCGCATATCGATCAGCCATTAATAAACGTCGATTTGAAGTGCAACACACGTGCAAGTGGTTTGGACTGTGATGGGGAAATTGCAGCAACCTGCATAGCAACTGAAGTAATTGAATGGCATTGCGATACTTGCCAAGCTGCTGGAACCATTTCAAATTGGCGTGAAAGGCTATGGGACAAGCAAAAGCGCATCATCCATTAGCACTCTAAATTCTATTTATAATATTCCTATCACACAAATTAGCTAACCATTACATAACTTTCTCAATTTAAGCATTTAGATCTAAATTTTTATAAACCTAATTAGCGTAAATTTAACTCTCGAATCTTTATAATATCTCTACTTTATGCCTTTCACGCTCTATTAAAAACAAGATAGTTTACCTGCCATATATTCAGTCTAAACATAAAATTAAGCACGTATTGTGATAAATCGTACGATTGTATTCTTTGTTCTATAATTTACGGTTAATCATTAATAAATTTTATTTCAAAGTCAAAATTAACCTTGCGTTAACCCAAGTTATCGTAAACTTTACTTAATTCATGCTAAACCTAGCACTAAAAATTTTAATCGATATCGGAGAGTTAATTATGCGTAAGGTCTTAATCGCTATTACAGCAAGCTTAATCACACTAGGTTGTAGTGAGCCAAAAGCTAAATTCGAAGAAGCTGTTCGTCCAATTGCATGGCAAACCGTAACGCAATCATCTTTAGACCAAATTCGCCGACTTTCAGGCACGGTTTATCCGATTGAAGCAACCGATTTGAGTTTTGAAGTTAGTGGAAAAGTTGAATGGGTTAAAGTGAAATTAGGTGATTCAGTGCGCCGTGGTGACGAACTAGCACGTCTAGACCAACGAAACTTTAATCTAAGTGTACAATCCTCACAAGCCAACTTACAACAAGCAAAAGCTTCACAAGTTGAAGCTGAAAATGAATTCAAACGATACTCGGAATTACTAGAACAAGGGCTAGTGTCTCGTTCTGGCTATGACAATGCCAAAGCCACCTTTGAATCAACGTCTAGTGCGGTAAACATTGCAAAAACCCAACTTGATATTTCTCAAAAGAATTTAGACGATACTTTATTGATTGCTCCGTACAATGGCATGATCACTAAACGTATGACTGAGCCATCAATGCAGATGACATCTGGTCAATCAGCGTTTGAAATTGCAGGAGAAGACGGTTTAGAAATACAAGTGATGGTGCCAGAAAACCTAATTAAAGATCTTAGTAAAGGCAAAGACATCGGGATTGAATTTCCAGCGATTAAAGGAGTAAAAGCCCTTGGCAGTGTTACAGAAATAGGCTCCCGTGCAGAAGCCGCAAATGCTTTTCCGGTAACAGTAGTGATTAACAGTGAAGTGGCAGGACTTCGCGCAGGCATGACAGCAGAAGTTGATTTTACTTTTGAAGGTATAGGTCGTACCGGTTACACAGGGAAAATATTTAAACTACCAGTATCTGCCCTTTCCGCAGATAAACAACAAAAAGCGGCTGTATTTGTTTATAACCCGAACTCAAAATTATTAGAAAAACGCATAGTGCAAACCGAGAGTATCATCAATAACCAAATTCTAATTTCCTCAGGTTTAGCCGAGGGTGAAATTATTGCTATAGCTGGAGTTTCATTCTTAAGGGATGGTCAAAGTGTACGATTATTAGATAAAAACGTTCGTCGCTTTAACTAACTGATAGGAAAGATATCATTATGAATTTTACTGAAATTGCTTTTAAGTATCGTAAATCAGTGCTTATGGTATTAGCACTGCTTTTAATTAATGGCGCATTTGCCTACTTCACATTGCCCGCGCAAGAAGACCCTACCATTACTATTCGAGATGCAATTGTCACCACACAATTTCCGGGCATGGCACCTGAACGAGTAGAACAATTAATCACTCGTGCATTGGAAAAAGAAATTAGAAAAATTCCAGAAGTTGAAAAGATCACCTCTACTTCAGTAACGGGTCGTTCCGTTATTCATGTAGAAATTTATGATCGCTATTTTAATCTCGACAATATCTGGCAAGACTTACGTAATAAGGTACAACAAGCAGAGGTTAATTTACCTAGTGGTACACAAACACCTTTTATAAATGACTCTTTTGGTGATGTATCTGTTGTTACACTTGCACTTACCGCTGATGGCTTCTCGCTAGGTGAAATGTATGATATTGCAAAACATATTCGAGATAATATCTACACTGTCTCTGGCACCAATAAAGTTGAAATAATTGGCGTGCAAGATGAGCGAATATTCTTAGAAATAGCTAATGCAAAATTATCGCAATTAGGCATTTCTCCCCTTACCATTATTGAAGAATTACGTAATCAAAATATTATTAGCCCTGGCGGTGAAATAGATACAGGACCACTATCAATGGTGGTTGAGCCAACAGGAAACTTTACTTCGATAGATGAAGTGGCCAATACCCAAATAAGTATTCCCGGCACAGACGAAAGTTTTGCACTGAAAGATTTAGTAACGGTAAGAAGAGGTTATATTGATCCGCCAAATCAACCAGCCTATTTTAACGGCCAACAAGCAATTATGTTCGCTGTGTCTATGTTGCCTGAATACAATTTATTGGATTACGCGCCGCGAGTTCAATCACTTGTATCAAAAATTACCAACACCCTACCGATTGGTTACAATATTGACTATGCAACTTTTCAAGCCGATCAAGTAAAACAAAGTATTCATGGCGTATCAGTCAGCGTAGTACAAACACTTGCTATTGTATTAGTGGTTGTAGTTTTGTTCCTAGGTATGCGTACGGGCTTAATAGTTGGCTCTATTGTACCCTTTGTGATGCTAACAACATTAGCCATTATGAAATTTAGTGGTATGGCATTAGAAAAAATGAGCTTAGCGACGCTTATTATCGCATTAGGCTTACTCGTTGATAATGGCATAGTAATCGCCGAAGACTTTAAACGCCGAATAGAAACTGGCGCTGATAGATTTCAAGCCATGTGCCAAGGTGGTAAAGAGTTGGCAATGCCGCTACTTAGTTCATCAATTACCACTATCTTATTCTTCTTGCCGTTAATGTTAGCTGAGAACATCGCAGGTGAATTTACTCGTTCAGTATCTCTAGTAATATTAATTACCTTAATGACCAGTTGGGTACTGGCGTTAACAGTAACCCCTATTCTTTGTTATTTCTTCATAAAAATAGACACGAGTGAACAAGGTTCAAGTGGCGAATTCTCGAAAGAATCAGCAAGCAGTACTACTGGCTTTTATGCCAAATATGAGCAATTTTTACATGTCATAATGAAACATAAAGCGCTATTTCTCGCGGCAATGTTCACATTACTGATCATGTCATTGTCTGGATTTAAATATGTTGCCCAGCAATTTTTCCCAGACTCTGATCGCATGCAAATTATGATGTATGTTGATTTACCCAATGGCACATCAACCCGAGAAACTAACCGTCAGATGAAAGACGTTTTTGCTTGGTTAGACCAAGAAGAAACGCTACCAGAAGTGATCAGCTACGCTGGCTATACCGGTTTCAACGGTCCACGCTTTGTACTGTCATTAAACCCAGAAGACCCTGCAGACAATAAAGGTTTTATCATTTTAAATATAAAACCTGGTACCGATTTAGATACCTTGGTCAATAAAATTCACAATGAAGTCCTTAATAATTTTCCTAATGTATCAGCACGGGTAAAACGTATGTTTGCCGGGCCTTCAGACTCAAGTTCAATTAGCATTCAAGTTAAAGGACCCGACAAAGACATTATTTACGATAAAGCCCAAGAAGTAATGGCAGTTTTACAAAGCACGCCTTACACCAAAAACGTACGAACTGATTGGGAAAACCGGATAGTAAAAGTGCAGGTAAAGGTTGATCAACACCGAGCCCGACGCGCAGGTGTTACCTCTGAAGATATTGCCGTTGCATTACAAGGCTTCTTTACCGGTGCAGCAGTTACTGAATACCGTGATGGCGATGACATTATTCCTATAATTTTACGGGCCAATGAAATAGAGCGCTCTAATCTTGATAGGTTACGCACGGTATCAATCATTTCGACCACTACGTCAACTGCTATACCTTTATTACAGGTAGCTGATTTTGTGCCAGTAAACCAATTTTCGAAAATAAAACGTGAAGACATGTTTACCACCATTACGGTTGAAGCAAGTAATACCGAAATGACAGCACAAGATTTACAATTATTAATTGATGATAAAATTCAAGCATTAGCGAAAGACTTACCGGTAAATCACCATATTGAATATGATGGTGTAATTGTGCAATCTGCCGAAGCGCAGCAAGCGTTAAGCGCAAATATGCCATTTGTACTTGGACTAGTCGTCATTCTACTCGTTATGCAGTTTAATTCATTCCGCCGTGCGTCTATTATCATTTTAACCATCCCACTGATATTGATTGGTACAGTCAGCGGTTTGTTAATTATGAGTGCGCCGTTTGGCTTTATGGTCACGTTAGGAATCTACAGCTTAGCAGGCATCATTATTAATAATGGTATTGTGCTAATTGACCGAATTGATATTGAGCGTTCAGAAGGTAAAGATGCCTACCAAGCCATTATTAATTCTTGCTTGACGCGACTGCGCCCTATCGCAATGACCACAGTAACGACCATAATGGGCTTGCTACCATTAATTATGGATTCTGGCTCAATGTTTTACGGTATGGCGGTGGTATTAGCGTTTGGTTTAGGTATCGGCACCGTACTAACCCTCGGTGTTGTGCCAGTGCTTTATGGCCTATTCTTTAAGGTTAGTCGATGAGCTATAACTTATTACTTGTAGAAGACGATGTCGACCTTGCGAGTACTGTTATTGATTATTTAGCTTTGGAGAAAATCTACTGTGATCATGCCAGCAATGGCATGCTGGCAATAGAGTTACTCCAACAGCATCAGTTTGACGTTGTTATTCTTGATATCAACATGCCACATATGGATGGCATTAGTGTTTGTAAAAAGATGCGAGAATTAGGTTTAACAACTCCGGTAATAATGCTCACGGCACGAGACACACTAGAAGACAAACTTGCTGGCTTTAATGCAGGAACCGATGATTACTTAGTAAAACCTTTTGCCATGCTAGAACTTGTTGCTCGCATTCAGGTTCTAGCCAAACGTATTAGTGGCCAAACAAGTAAATTATCATTATATGGTGTTGAATTAAATTTCACTGCTAAATCAGCATACCGAAACAATAGAAAGCTTTCTCTCACGCCTACCGGTTTGAGTATATTAGAAATATTAATGCGTAAGGCAAACAATGTTATAAGTCGGCAACAGTTGATACAAAATATTTGGGGAGATTTCAGCCCCGAAAGTAACAGTTTAAAAGTGCATTTATTTAAACTACGTCAGCAACTAAACCAAAATGGTGCTCCTGAGCTAATTCACACCGTTCCTGGACAAGGATTTATCTTTAAAAGTAAAAATGATTAACCCTATATTTTCAAATAAACATAAAACATTTTCTTTAAAGCGCTTCATTTTGCGAACACAAACTGTCGTTGCCATAGTATTTGTATTGGCTTACACCGCTATCGTAAATTTATACTTTATTGCAGGGCTTGATGAATCCAATTATCAAGATCTGCAGTTAGAAGCTCAGCACTTTGCAATACAGTACCAAAGAGATCCAAACTATCCGCCGCCTAACACTATCCATTTCAATGGCTATATTGGTTGGCAGAATGTGCCCGATAATGATAAGCAATATTTTCCTGAACTTGCTCTGAGTACTGAAGCAACCAATGACAATGTTGTCTTAACCCATAAAAATCAGTGGTTAAAGTCACCAAAGGAAATAATTTATATCGTTACGTTACCGCTAGCTAACAATAAAATGTTATTTTTATTTCGTCATATTAATTCCGATAAATACGCCATTTCTATGGGGAGTAAAATATCAACGTTAGTAAGTTTCACATTGCCAATTGCCCTGATATTTTTTCTTTTATTGCATCTTGTTGTAAAGCTAACCTTAAAATATAACCTCAAAAGGTTAAATCATTTAGATAGATGGGTTGGAGAATTAACTTTAGACAATGCAGAACAACCAACGCCAAACTTTAATTTTGATGAATTTAATCGGATTGCTAATAAACAAAGAAAGACTTTACTAAAAATTAAAAGCCTTATAGAAAATGAGCAAGACTTTCTTCGCCACGCTAGTCATGAACTACGTACACCTATTGCCGTGGTAAAAAGTAATAGTGAATTACTTGAACGACTATTATCTACCCAAGATTCAGGTAATGAGACACAAGGAAATTCTAATCAAAAAGCGTTGAGTCGGATAGCTAGAGCGGCAAATAATATGCAACAGCTCACCGAAACATTACTATGGCTTAGCCGAGAAGAAAGTGTCGATATCGTGAGTGATAAAGTTAGCTTAAAGGATTTATTAACTGAACTAATAGAGGATAATAATTACCTCTTAAATGGAAAGTCTGTTGATGTTTTTACTAAATTATCCGACGACCAACTAACCCTTGCAGTTACACCCTGCCGCCTTATTTTAAGCAATATAATTCGAAATGCTTTTCAATACACACAAAATGGGGCTATAAACATAACTTTTAAAAACCATAAAGTGCGTATCGATAATATAAACTACCTGTCAGGTGATTTTAATCACGCACAACACGAGCAGAATAGAGCTCTTAGCAGCGATTATGGCTTTGGTTTAGGATTACGCTTAGTAGAAAAAATCATATCAAAGCTAACATGGGGTTACCAAAACATTGCCATTCTTGACGGGCGTTCAGTAGAGATTACCTTTACAGACAGTATACAAAAAAGGGAGTGAAAACTCCCTTGATAACAAAATTTTTGATAAGTTTTACGATTGCTCTTCATCACGATAATAAACCATCAAAGAGCCTGAAACGTTACCCACTTCAACTTCTTTAATAAACTGATAATTTACATCGTTAAAAAATTCTTTATACTTTTTGCTGGTTGCGTAAACGGCAACACCTTCACTGTCTTTGTGCTCAGTTAAAATAGTATTAACCGCCGCCATCAGGTAGTGGCCAAAACCATGATGCTGATGTAATGGATGAATGGCAATAAATGACAGCATGTGGAATTTTTTAAGAGGTACGGCCGCTAGTACCACCTTCTCTTTTTCAATCATTTGCTTAGTACTAAAATAGCCAGCACCGAGCAACATTTTTAAGCGCCAATGCCAAAAGCGTTCTGAAGTTACCCCTTCTTCAGGGTTATTTAAACATGCAACGCCAACCATAGTTTCACCTAAATATAGGCCAATCATAGGCTGCTTAGCTTGCCAAAATGCATTTAACTCTTCACGAATTGATGCACGTAAACGTTGTTCATAATCACTTTTTTCAGACGAGAATATTTCTAGAAACACAGGATCATCATGATAAGCCTGATACAGTAAAGATGCCGCTAGCTTTAAATCTTCGGCGGATAAATAGGCGGCTTTTATATCGACACTTGCTTCGTCAATGACTGCTGATGACATCTAGATTCCCTTATAAATGATTCGAATTATTATTTTTTTTATCGCTTCACCATATCAGTTTTTTAGAAATCAGGTCAAATTTTATTGTCAATTAGTGGTAGGAATTGCTAACTAAAGTTGCTCAAATATGTTTAATTTGTAACGTTACTTCGCTTAAATTTCATAACTTTGTATGGTAGTGGTCTATTTCAGCTTATCTATTTTAACAAGCGACTAATTAAATAAGGTTCACATAACTAGTCGCTAAAATAGCAGCGTAAATACCAATATAAATATCGAGATAAGACGCAATATTAAACTATCGACGACGTGTAACTAAAACCAATAACAAAGAAAGCAAAAACCAACTTACGCCACCACCGTGCTCATCATGATATTCAACTTCATAATATTCAGGGTCATAATCACTACTTTCCAATGGCAAGCCAAATAAAGCATTAGTGTCATTAGAGCTATAAGTAGCAACAACATCACTATAACCGACTTCGTATAAGTCGATTAGTACGTCGTAATTGTCAGGCACATAGCCAGAATTTAGTTGAGTAACCACTTCAAATTCATCATCAGTATTCTCACCGGTAATAATAAAGTCGTCTGTTGAAAAGTATAAAATCCATGGGCCGCCATCTTTACTCAAATATAAGTCAGCATATACAAGCGCTTGTTCATCAATAAAAGGTGACAATATATCAGCGTCAAAACTAACACTGAACGTTTGATAATAGCCATCGGCATCAATATCGGTAATTAATTGGCTATAGCCAGTATAAATTGAAAAACCGTGGTCGAAATTTACTGCTCTGGACGCCTGTTCTGCAGATTTATTCATCTTAACAGTAGCGTCTACTTTGCTAGCTTGTGCACGGCTAAGCATAACCGCGTCTCGTTGTAATCCTTGGTGTTGCTTTGTTCTTTGCGTAGTCTCAGTGTCAGCTAACAATTTATCAGAATTAAGTTCGCTCCCCGCAAGTGTACGTTTAAACTTACCTACTGAGTGGTTGGTTTTATTGTCCTGTGCCACTGCTTGCTCAGGCGAATTGGCCCACACGGGTTGGCTGCTTACTAACAAGGTAATAATTAGGCTAAATGTAAGGTTATGATTCAACATATCTGCAATCTCCTTTTAAATGATGAGACAATTAAAGCGTAACCTTGATGAACCTTTGCTGAACAAAATTAACAACATACTAACTTCTGAATATAAATTAGTATTCTTGAATAACTTATGTTCAGTAACTGTTCAGCTTTACTATTTTAGATTAGCGGATACTTGGATTACATCAGCCATTATTTTACACTGGGTGATAATATAGATTTGATCAGGTGCAATAATGAAAAAACAATTACTTATTTTAAGTGTTATCAGCATACTCATAGCAGCGCCAACGCATGCTAAGCTTGAGGGTGGCTACGACACTATAAGAATTGTGCCAGCCAAATATGCAAAGTCTAACCAGTCAAAATCGATTAGTGCTCAACAAGCTGCCCGTATTGTAAAAAGTAAATATGGCGGCAAAGTATTAAAAGTTAGTAGTGGTGGCTCAAAAAACAATCCTAGTTATCGTGTGAAGTTACTGAAAAAAAATGGTCATGTAATTTCTGTCAATGTAGATGCCAAATCAGGCAGAGTTTCAGGACGTTAATCAATGCGTATTTTGCTGATCGAAGACGATGAAAACCTCCAATTACAAATTAAGAATCAATTAACCGCTGCAAAATATAGCGTCGATGTTGCCAGTGACGGAGAATCTGGATTATTTCAAGGACAAGAATGCCCGTATGACGCCGCAATTATAGACTTAGGCTTACCAAAACTTGATGGTGTTAGCATTATAAAAGCCCTACGAGAACAAGGCTTTGACTTTCCGATACTCATATTAACCGCACGTGGTAGTTGGCAAGATAAAGTATCTGGGTTGGATGCAGGTGCAGACGATTACTTAACCAAACCATTTCATTTCGAAGAATTACTCGCAAGGTTAAATGCCTTAATAAGACGAAGTGCGGGTCAAGCAAGTCCACTAATTGAAAACGGACCATTTGCAATTAATACTTCAAGCATGCAAGTTTCAGTTAATCAACAAGTTGTTTCGCTAAGTAGTTACGAGTACAAATTATTTGAATATCTAATGCATCATTTAGGTGAAGTTAAATCTAAAGCGGTACTTACCGAGCACATTTATGATCAAGACTTCGATTTAGACTCCAATGTGATTGAAGTATTCATTCGACGCTTACGTAAGAAGCTAGACCCCGAAAATCAATTTAAGTTTATTGAAACCTTACGTGGTCAAGGCTATTTATTGAAGAAGTTTGATTAATTCGCATGAACTGCCCTACGTTAATGCTGTTTTACTTGGATAATATTCATTGCTAAATACCTTAAAAAACACCTTTAATTCGTTGAGAAACAGAGTGCTATTTAGTGCGCTGTTAATGATTTTTGTATTATTGCCTTTAGTTGGACTTATTATCAGTAATGCTTATGAAAAGCATATGATTGCTGGCATTAACAATGAACTTTCAGCCTATTCTTACTCTATTTTAGCCATTGTGGAAGTTGAAAATAATCAATTGCTCATGCCTGAGCAATTACTAGAAACACAATTTAATGTAAGTCAGTCCGGTTTATATGCTGTGCTTACATCAATACCAAATCCCCTCGTCACAAAACTTGAGGAGAACGAGAATAATTCCTCCCCTGTAGCCGAGATTTTATGGAGTTCTCAATCATTACTTTCTTCATGGCAGCCAGAGCAATATCGACAACCGAAGTTAGGGCAAAGTGAATTCTATCAAACCGAAATAGAGTCGTCTCGCCATTTTGTTTATAGCTTAAGTGTTAGCTATGGCAGCGAATCTGAACCATATACCATGACCTTACACATCATTAAGCAACAAAATGACTTGGCTATTATGATGAAAGAATTTCATCATAAACTCTTACTAGGTCTAGCTGGCTTAATGCTGATATTACTATTATTTCAATATTTGTGGTCACTTTGGACACTTAAACCATTAAAAACACTGCGCTTAGAGCTAAAAGATGTAGAACAAGGAAAAAGTGAGCGTCTAGCTGGCTTCTATCCAACAGAATTATCTCAGGTAACCGAGCAACTCAATCTATTGTTAAGCGCCGAACAAAAACAGCGTCAGCGTTATCGAAATGCCCTTTCAGACCTTGCTCATAGTTTGAAAACACCGTTAGCGGTTATACAAAGTCAACAACAGCTTTCACAGTTAACTATTGAACAATTAAGCGTGATTAATTCAATGGTTGATCACCAATTACGAAAAGCGCAAAGTGCTGGACAATCGTCATGGCATTTAGGAACAAAAATAGCGCCTATTGCCAATAAACTAATTTCCAGCTTAGAAAAAATTTACCAAGATAAAGCAATAAACTTCACTGTTAATGTAGCACCAGAAGCTGTTTTTAGAGGCGACGAGGCTGACTTACTTGAGGTATTAGGAAATTTATTAGACAACGCCTGTAAAGCCGCTAAAACTAAAATTTCACTCAAGGTCACGGACGAAGAAAAAGTTGTACAATTTATTATTGAAGATGATGGTTGTGGTATTGCAGAGGCGCTACGTGAAGATATATTACAACGTGGCACTCGCGCTGATACCTACCAACATGGACACGGTATAGGCTTAGCAATAGTACGAGACTTAGTTGATAGCTATCAAGGTAGTATAGCAATTGAAGAATCGTCTTCACTAACAGGCGCAAAATTTATTCTTAACTTTCCGCAGTAATACATATTAACCTGATCCTAAAATAGTACCTGGCATATCAATAGACGATTACGTTTCGCGTTACTTTCTACTCTAACACTCCAATTTAAAACACTATTCTAATCCCAAGCAATCGGAATTCACTCCCTCTAAGATCATTTTATGAAAAGTAATGCTGCTGTTCAGGTTGTGTTCAGTTTACAAGGCGTATTCTTTTAAGCATAACTTGAAAAGTAACTTTTAAAATCATTACTTTTCAGATTGTTCGCAAAGGAGTGGTTAGATGAAAAAGCTTAAATTTAAACAATCGTTGAGTAACTTGATTATATCTCTTTCAAGTGCAGTGGTGCTGTCTTTCACGGCAACAAAAAGTTTTGCACTCGAAAATTATACTTTAACAAATGACGCAAAAAATCAGCAAGGCCAAGTTGAAAGCATGACTAAGTTCACTGAAGCTGAACTTGAACAAATGCTAGCACCAATTGCCTTATACCCCGATGCATTACTTAGCCACATTCTAATTGCTGCAACTTATCCGATTGAAGTTGTTGATGCAGAACGTTGGTTAGAAAAAAACAATCAATTAACGGATCAAGAACGTGCAGACGCAGCGGAGAATGAAGATTGGGATGCCAGTATAAAAGCATTATTGCCTTTTCCTAATATACTCAAAAAGCTTAGCAACGATTTATATTGGATGCGCAATATCGGTGATGCCTTTTTACAAGATCAAGCTCTAGTATTAGCCAGTATACAGTCATTAAGACAACAAGCAGATGTTGCGGGTAACTTGGAAAAAATGGACAACGTTAATGTTGTTCGTGAAACTAAAACAATTATCATCAAACCAGCACAGCCTGAAGTAATTTATGTGCCTTATTATGATACACGCGTTGTTTATGGTGATTGGCGTTGGTCACGCTACCCGCCAATTTATTGGAATTACCCGCGTCATTATGCATCGCATCACGGTCCGTACTATTGGCATAACCCTGTTCATTTAACGCTAGGTTTGTTCTTCGGTAGTGTGCACTGGAGTAATCATCATGTGGTTGTACATCATCACAAATCCCGTTACTACAAGCATCATAGTAATAAGCGAGTATCGACCAGCTATCAATCGAAAAAATGGCAACATAACCCACGCCATAGAAAAGGTGTAGCTTATCGTAGCACTAGCATTCAGAAGAAATACCGTAGTCATACACCAAGCGTGCAACGCCATAAGGCAATACGTTCAGAAAATTTTCACTCAGAGAAAATACATTTAGCGAATAAGAGCAAGCATTACACTAAGCGCACAAGTAAATTGCATAAAAACGTCAGCCATAAGTTAAAAGTGAATCAAGCTGTTAAGGTCAACAAACATAACAAGACAAAACATACAGTTGCCAAACGCGAACCTTATAAAGATTCGAAATGGCGTGAAACTAAGACTAAACAAACAAAATATAATCGTGGAGAAGTAAAACGTCATAGCAATAAAAATGTTCATACGAAAGTTAACAAAGTTCAGACTAAGCCTTACGCTACTAAACACAGAGATGTGAAGCAGTATAAGCATACGAACAAGCAAACAGTGAAGAAAAGCTATGCAAATAAAAATCACGTAAAAGCCAACTATGTAAAAAGTAAGCCGGTAAAAACTAGAAGTACGGCTAGCAACCAACGCAAGCAGCAAAAAAGCTATAAAAGCTCAAGCAATCGCTCTGTAACTAAAGTTGCTCGTACCAGTAGAAAAAGTAGTTCTGCAAGATCTCATAGCGGTCAACAAAAGAAACGTCATTAACATATGAAGTAGTATAAATAGTAAGAAAGTTCAGGGGAGGTAAAGGGGCAATACCCGTAATGGGATATTGCCCCTTTTTTTATTCATCAATGCAATGATTTTACTTAATAAATTGACTTAGTGAATTAGCGACCTTGTTCGATAGCGTTAAGAACATTATCGATAAAAACTAATTTTGTACATTCGTCTTTAGTTGTTAAGCCATCTTTATGTAAACGGTGCGTGCGGTAATAAACAACATTTACTGTTTTGCCGTCATCTAAATATGTTTCGTTAAAATCGGCAACACCCATTTCACGAGATACGTCTGAAAAGTTACTGTTTAGCTGAATACGGGCAATTTTTTTTCTATTTTCGTATTCTCTATCTTCAAAGTCGCCAGTAATTGAATGACCATCTTCTCCGCCAACAGCAATAACACAGCCTGTTAATCCAAGTGTTAAAGGCGCTACAACGATTAATGCTAATAAAGATTTTTTCATTTTATTTTTCTCTCAGTAAAAAGTAGTTATTTTGATAATATATCTGCAAATGCCAAACCAACATGCTAACACATTGAAATTAAATACAATATTGTGATTAACATTAAAACAAAGCAAGACAAGGTTAGTATTTTTCGCTAAAATGTTGCTACTTTAACATTTGAGTTATTCTTTATGACGATATCTGATGAAATATCCATCATTGCCAATCAACTGGCGAATCAAGGTAGAACGCCCACGGTTGCCCTAATAAAAGGTAAATTAAGCCAACCGACACCACTGCCGAGAATCATTTCAGTATTAAAATCTTGGCAACATGAGCCTGACTTTATAAAAGCAAAAAACGATATTAAAGGAACTAGTGAACAAGAAGTTACGGCACCAGAAAATGAAGAGCTTTCAACGTTAATCACACAAGCTATTTTGCCACTGCAGCAAGAGTTAGCTGAAGTAAAAGCTTTATTAGAGCAGCTGATAAGTAAACATAAATAAAATACTCAGTAGCTTGAGTTTGAATCCTGCTACTGAGTTGAATAGAGATTGTATTAACTAATTAAAGTTAAACACAAAGCCTGAATAAGACTTTATTTAGTTTGCGGTCCTTCGGCTTCGCTAGGTGGTAGGTTTGGTGAAAGTTGTGTAATAAATTCTGCGATTGAACCAGCTAACTTTTTATGAGCTTCACAACCTACTTTTTCAACCCATACTTCACCAGACGTATTATCAACAGAAATAATATGATCTTCATTATCAGTAACCGCAAAAAAAACGGTTAACTTTTGTTTTAATTTACCTTTCATTAAAATGTGACCAATAATATTTTCTTGTAAGCGGGCAAAGTCGTCTTTATTCCAGGCAAATAATAATGACAGATTGCCCTCTTCGCAGCTTGCATCTATAGAGTCACAATAAATGCTGGTAAAATAAGTTTTAATGTCGCTATGTAGTGTTGCTTCAAGCGCTGATTCTACGTTATCAAACGTCAACTCATCATCAGCTTTAACGGGCTGCCATAAAGAGTAATTTTCTTGGTGAACGCCCTGTTCGCATGGCGAAAGCCAATTTTTATCTAGCTCGGTAATTGGTAAATGTTGAAACTTTTGTTGATACGCTTGCACGTAATCTTGAGAGAAACGCCAAATTACGTCGGAAAGGGAAACATTTGATATTTTCATCTAGACACTAATTCCTATAAAATAAAGAAAATACGATTAAAATTGTCACAACCTAAGAAGATACTACATAAAAAAATGAGCACTTATCAAAACGCGAAAGAACTAAGTAACTTAACGCTCGGAAAAACAACTGATTATATCAGCCAATATAACGCAGATTTACTTCAAGGTGTACCAAGAAGCTTAAATAGAGACAGCTTATCAATAAGCGCTGATAATTTGCCTTTTTACGGTGAAGATATTTGGTATGGCTATGAACTATCTTGGTTAAACAGTAAGGGTAAGCCGGTTGTTGCCGTGGCTGAATTTAGATTTTCGTGCGTTAGCGCAAACATTGTCGAATCGAAGTCATTTAAACTCTATTTAAATAGCTTTAATCAAACTAAATTTGATTCTTGGCAAAGTGTTGAAACTACATTAGTTAAAGATTTATCAGCTATTGCGCAAGCTGACGCGCAAGTATCACTTTTTGCTGTAGATGAGTGCCCTGCACTGGCGATAAAAGATAGCAAAGCGATTTGCATTGACGAGTTAGATATTGAAATAGAAAACTTTACTCTTGAACCTGAAATATTAAAATCAGAATCTTGTGCTAATACCGAAAGTGTTTCTGAATATTTAGTCTGTCATTTACTAAAATCCAATTGTTTAATTACTAATCAGCCAGACTGGGCTAGCGTATACATTGAATATACAGGTGTAAAAATTTGTCATGAGCGTTTGCTAAAATACTTAATTTCGTTTCGTGAACATAACGAGTTTCATGAACAATGTGTTGAACGTATATACTGTGACATTCAACGATTTTGTCAGGTTAAAGAGTTATCAGTATTTGCTCGTTATACGCGACGAGGAGGATTGGACATCAACCCGTTTCGTTCGTCGTCACAGGTAAAAGCACCAAATTTGCGCACAATTCGTCAGTAAGTTAAAAGAACTGCATATTTTTTCGGCAACCAGTGTCACTTTGAGCACTTCTGCTGGCTTTTTATGCGGTTATGTTTATTATTAGCGTATAGATAAAAGGGTTTTAGATTTATTGCTAATCCCTTATTTTGATTTAAAAAATTAGCAACTTTTTTAATTGAGCAGTTTTTTTAAGGAAGAGTTTTTATGGGCGAAAATACTGTTGCGGATAAAACTATCAGCCACTTAAAGTTAAAGCTTGATACCGCTATTAGTGCTCGCAGCGAATTAGAAGAAGAGTTTAGTGCTCAATCGGCATTACTAACAAGCTTTATAGGGAAACTTTCACAAGCCTGTAAAGGTATTGATAAACTTCTTGATAATAAGCTTGCAAATCTTCGCTCGTCCTTGAAAAAATCAACTAGCTTTGCTGATTTAGAAAAAGAAGTTCGTACAATCTCAGTTTTATTACAGCAACACTCTGTACAAAACGATAAAAATATCAAAAAGATGAATGAGCAATTGCAAACATCAGGTGCCAGTTTGCAAAAAGTGAAAAAGTTACCTGCTGTTGATCAAAAGCAGTTAAAAAAGCTCATCAATAATATTCAAGATAGCAAAGACTCTTTAATTCAATACGTGCCTTTAATGAGCGAATTTATCGTCTTTTATGAGGCCGCGTTAAAAGTGAATGACCTCCCTCCAAAAGGAGGCTTACTTGGCGCTAACAATGCAATATCAGTTGATAAAATCAATAAAGTTGATGTAGCCGATGATAAAAGTGCACAAAATTCAGTTTCGCAAACAGTATCAAAAGAGTTATTAGAACGCTTTAGTTCAATTCTCAATACCTTAGTCATGTCAGAAAAGCACAAAGTGGATATTAAGAAAATAAAATCCAGTTTGAATGATAAAATTTCTAACCACGTATTAATGACTAAGTGTTTAAACGTTTTTGACCTTATTATTGAGGACTTAAAAGAGGAACGTAGCACCGCTAAAATTTTCTTATCAACCTTAAGTGAAACATTAGCAACGGTACAAGCATCAGTTAGTTCAACAATTAAAAGCACTTCAGAGTCAAATGTTAAGCACGACAAAATAAATAAAGAATTACATGAAAAAATAAATGAAATGAGTCAAGGCATCAATGGTGCTCATTCATTAACTGACATGAAAGTTGATGTGAATGAAAGGCTATTGAAAATTGCCAAAACGCTTGAAAAGAAAACAAAATTAGAAGAAGAACAACGTCAGGCACTACAAAACAAATTAAACACAATGTCGGCACAAGTTAAGCAATTGGAATTGCAGAGTCAAAATTTTGAAAAGCGCATGCAGGAGCAACAAGCCAAAAGTATGCAAGATGCCTTAACTAAGTTAGGTAATCGAGCAGCATTTGACGAGTACTTTGCCAAAGAAATTGTCCGTTTTCATCATAAGAAATTTGACCTAGCAATCACAGTCATTGATTTAGATGATTTTAAACGCATTAACGACACTTATGGTCATACTGCAGGTGATAAAACCTTACAAGTAATTGCCAACACCTTGAAAAAAATTATCGGTAATGACGCCTTTATTGGTCGTTATGGTGGAGAAGAGTTTGTTATTGTTTTCAGTGGCATAGATAAAATAACTGTAATGAACAGACTCAACATATTACGTAAAAAGGTGGCAAGTTTACCTTTTACATTCAAGAATAATCGCGTCAGCATTACCTTGTCCATTGGCGTATCTTTAGTGCAAAAAGACGATAATGTTCACTCTTCATTCGAACGTGCTGACACTGCTTTATATCAAGCAAAAAAAGATGGCAAAAATAGAGTTATTTACGGATAAATAATTACATTGGAGGTCGTAGTATGCATACCCAAATAAACCCTGTAGGTAATATGAATTTATTATCTCAAGCTGAAGTCGATCATTTACAACAATCTGCCACCAGTAAACTTTATAACCTTTATCGAAATTGTTCGTTAGCGGTATTAAATGCAGGAAGTCACACTGATAATGCTGAAGATATTTACCAACAATTCCTCGACTTTCAGATCCAAGTCTTACGCCGAGAACGAGGCGTTAAACTAGCCTTAGACAATCCACCAGAACATGCTTTTGTTGATGGCGACATAATTAAAGGTATTCAAGAGCACCTATCAGCCGTGTTACGAGATATATTATTTATCAGTAATCGTTACGATGAAAATATTGAATGTTCAGACAGTGCAACTGATGTCACGTTTGATATTTTGCGAAATGCTAACGCGATAATTCCTGATAGCTCGCCAAACTTAATTACTTGTTGGGGCGGTCATTCAATTAACAGTACTGAATATAAATATACTAAAGAAGTAGGCTACCAATTAGGCCTACGTGGCTTTAATATTTGTACCGGTTGTGGCCCTGGCGCAATGAAAGGTCCAATGAAAGGCGCAACCTTTGGTCACGCTAAACAACGTAATACTGCGGGGCGTTATATTGGTTTAACGGAGCCGAGCATTATTGCCGCTGAGCCGCCTAATCCAATCGTTAATGAGCTGGTGATAATGCCTGACATTGAAAAGCGTTTAGAAGCCTTTGTACGTATGTCACACGGTATAATTATATTTCCAGGCGGCGCGGGAACAGCCGAAGAGTTGTTATATATCCTTGGTATAATGCTTAATCCACAAAATCAGTCACAAAAATTACCGATTATCTTAACCGGCCCAAGTGAAAGCGCTGAATACTTTACTCAAATCGATAAATTTATTGCCGCAACATTAGGCGAGCAAGCGCAACAACTATATACCATTATTGTTGACGATCCTGAGCAAGTAGCGAAAACATTGAAATCTACAACAGAAGATGTGGTTGCACACCGAAAACACACCGGTGATTCATATCACTTCAACTGGTCGTTGGTCATTGAATCTGACTTTCAACATCCTTTTGAGCCTAATCATGAAAATATGGCATCACTTAATTTGCATTACGAACAGGATATTGCGTCATTAGCAGCAAATTTACGTCGAGCCTTCTCAGGTATTGTGGCTGGTAACGTAAAAGCTAATGGTATAAAAGCCATACGCGAAAATGGACCATTTGAAATTAGTGGCGACAAAGCCATGATGGCATTAATGGATACCTTGTTGAACTCATTTGTTAAACAACAACGTATGAAGCTACCTGGCAGTGAATATATTCCTTGCTATAAGGTAATCGAAGGTTAAGTTTTATGGCTGTAAATCTGGTATTAATTGATGCGCTAAATTTAATAAGAAGAATATATGCCGTTCAAGAGCGTCCATTCTTACTTAATAATGAATTAGCAGAAAATACCAAACAACAAGTGCTATTTAATACCGCAAAAGGTTGCGATCAAGCATTAAGTAAAATTATTGACCAATTGCAACCTAGCCATGCGCTAGCGGTATTCGATTCTCAAGCTCCTTGCTGGCGTTACGATATTTATCCAGATTATAAGAAGGGTAGGAAAAAAATGCCTGAGCATTTGGCAGATACCCTTCCCAATATACAAGATTTATTTATGAAACGGTTCGTTGACTCATTGGTGTCGGATGAAGATGAAGCTGACGATCTCATTGCCACATTGGCAATTAAAGTTGCATTACGTAATCAAAATGTCACGATCATCTCTACTGACAAATGTTTTCTGTCATTGTTATGCCCGAATATAAAAGTTTACGATTATTTTAATCGACGTTATTTAGATGATGAGTATGTCGAAAATAAATTTAATGTAAAACCAAATAAATTGATGGACTTATGGACATTAACTGGCGATAGCACCAATAAAATACCAGGTGTTGCTGGCATTGGACAAGTAACTGCGTCAAAACTTCTGAATCAATATGGGTCGATAAAAAGTATTCTTAGCGCAGATGACTTAAAAAGTAGTGTCAAAGAGAAACTAGATCTGCATAAAGAGCAAATATCACTCAGCAAACAATTACTGACGCTTAAACTAGATATTCCATTAGGTTTTAATTTAAAAGACATTAGATTACCAATTGAAAATACGCTTGCCAGCACTTAACAATCTGGTAACATTCAGCATAATTACTTGAGTTGCGATTAACCCTCAAAAAAATACGACAGAATTACCCCAAAGCACGAAAATTTAAATTATAGTTAATAGGTAAAATTTAAATGTCGTTGTATAAAGGCTAAAGGAAAAATAGTGAATAAAAAAGTCATTGCTAGAATATTAGTTGCATTAGCCGCCTATGGCGTATTTGTCGGCTTAGTTGTCAACTTTTATGATGACAGCCCCGCAAAAATGCAATGGGAAGACAGAGAAGCCTATAACCGCCAGTTTATAGCGAAGCTTGCCTTAGAAAAATTTAACTTTAACAGTGCTATTGAACAATTAGGTAGCCCTGATATTACCGAAGCTAAAATTGTTGACGAAGTTAGTTACCAAGTTAGCTTTTACCGTACACAGCATGTTAAATCAGATGGTATTACCACTCAAGATGAGTGTACCGCGCTATTATTCGCTAATGGCATATTAACTGCCATAGGCAAAACAGCTTATCAACAGTTTCAAAACTTATAATAATTTTCGATTACTCAATTACTCGAGAAACAGCCTTATGGGCTGTTTTTTTATCTTGTTTTTTCTATTCAGCTAGCAGTTGTTTTATACAGTGGTTCTGCCCAACTAACATAAGCTTATACGTCGTGTTATTTCAATTAATTTTTGCCTTTCTTTTGGCCATAAGACTAAAGTTTAAGACTAATTTTCACTAACTGATCCGATTAGTTGTTATAATCACAATATTAAGCCGATTAACTCAGCAAAAGCAGTGTTAGATCAACTATCTTGGTCTACATTTATTGTATATTTAATCAACGGTTTTGATTCTCATCATTCAAGAAAAGCAATATTCATAAGGTAATTAAACAATGGCTAAACAAACTATCACGGTGATCCCTGGCGACGGCATAGGTCCAGATATTATAGACGCAACGATTAAGGTACTAGATAAAGCTGGTTGTAACTTTGCCTATGAATATGCTGATGCAGGATTAACAGCATTAGAAAATCACGGCGATCTTGTTCCTGAGTCGACATTAGACCTAATAAAGAAAAACAAAGTAACTTTAAAGGGCCCCCTAACAACACCGGTTGGCGAAGGTTTTACCTCGATTAATGTTACGTTACGTAAGCAGTTCAAATTATATGCTAATTTACGTCCTGTACTTTCTTTTAAAGGTACTAAGGCTCGTTATGAAAATATCGATATTCTAACGGTACGAGAAAACACTCAAGGTATGTATTCCGGTGCCGGTCAAGTGGTGTCTGAAGATGGTACACAAGCAGAAGCGATGAGTATCGTGACACGCGATGGCGCTGAAAAAATATTAACTTTTGCTTATGAAACTGCTCGTAAAGAAGGTCGAAAAAAAGTAACAGCTGTGCATAAAGCAAATATTTTAAAATCAACATCCGGTTTATTCTTGAAAGTTGCGCGTGAAGTTGCTGCTCGTTATCCTGACATTGAATCAACAGAAATGATTGTTGATAACTGTTGCATGCAATTAGTAATGAATCCTGAGCAATTCGATGTCATCGTTACCACTAACCTTTTTGGTGATATTTTATCTGATTTATGTGCAGGTTTAGTTGGCGGTTTAGGCATGGCACCAGGCGCTAACATTGGTGAAGACTGTGCAATTTTTGAAGCTGTTCATGGTAGCGCACCAGATATTGCAGGTAAAAACTTAGCAAACCCTACTTCAGTAATTTTAGCTGCATTACAAATGCTAGAGTACCTAGAAATGAGCGATAAAGCTGACAACATCAGAAAAGCACTAACTGATGTAATTGCCACTGGTGATCGCACTACTCGCGATTTAGGCGGCACACATGGTACTACTGACTTTACAGATGCAGTATTAGAGCGTTTATAAAGGCGCACTAATTATCAATAATGATAAAGCCAAGCTTAATGCTTGGTTTTTTTATATTTCATTTTTCATACATTAATTTTAAACTGCTGCTTTAACAAATGAGCCTATCAGACAAACTGAACAAGCATAAAAAAGAGCCATTAGGCTCTTTTTTATAGCGAAAGTGTTACTTTAAATTAGTTGCGTTGATTAACTCTGTGCACTTTATATTTAACAAATAATGTTATTTCATCACGATCATAGTACAAGTGCTTTGCCTCGTAATAACAGTTTGGCAATGCCTCATGTAGTTTTTCAAGTAGTTCTTTGACTATGTCGTATTTTTTAGCCATAGGCAGCTTTAAGTTAATAACGGCTTCTCTACAATACCCCTCAGTAAACCAGTTGATAACCATATCTATTACGCGTTGTGGCTTTTCTATCATATCGCAAACAAGCCAATCAATTGGGGTCTGATCTGGAATGCTCACTTTTTTACCTGCGCCCGTTTCACGCACTATCCAATACACAGTCTGTTTTTGTGGCACATATTTGAAACCATCCATCATGCGATGTTTAACTTGCCCGGTTTCCATTAATGATTCTGCCATCGGGCCATTATCAATAGATGTAACCATCATGCCACGACGAACTAGTTGATAAGTCCAGCCACCAGGTGCTGCGCCTAAATCAACGGCAGTCATGCCGGAGGTTAATCTGGTTTCCCACTCATCACGAGGAATAAAGTGTAGAAACGCTTCATCTAATTTCAATGTCGAACGGCTTGGTGATGCGTTAGGGAATTTCAAACGCGGAATACCCATCACATGTGCTGATGTATTGTGCGCCAGAGAGAAACCAAAAATAACTTCTTTGCCCGAAAGAAATAAAGCATGCAATATTGCACCTTCTTTATTGGTCCCCGCTTTATTACCCTTTTCAGTCAAGACTTTATTTTTTCTTAATGCTTGACGCAAAGGTACTGCTAATTTACGACAAAATTTCGAGAGTTCTTTACCGTCATTAGTATCAGGGGTTTCCATGCGTAAATCGGCATACTGCCATTCGCTACCCAATGCTTCAACAATGGCTTCAACACGATTATAGTCAGGTAACGCAATTTTTTCAGTTACGGTGATAAACCATTGACGAGCAAAAATAAGGCGTCGTAATGGCATATTTTTCATCAATGCCTCACCATCTTCGGGGTTATTCAAATGAAAATAAACCACACCTTGGTTTTTTGTCAGCTGCAAGTAACCATACACTTCGCTCCATGCCGCTTTTTCTTGAATTTCTGCGCCACATTCTTTTTCGAATCCTGGGCGACAATATAAAACTATTGCAGTCATTTAAATTAATTACCTAACTTATGTTGAAACATTTTGGCACCTGAAAAACCGAGTAACAGCCAAGCAAGTGCAAATGAGAGCCCACCTGAAGGGGCCAATTTTCCGATCATCGTCAGATCGAAAAATGTTTTAATATATAAACTACCACTAAACAATATAATACCTAAGGCAAAAAATATCGCGGCAAACATCAATACAATGTTGCTATGAACTTTGTATAAAATAATCGTTAATATTAATGCAAGTGTATGAATAAATTGATATTGAAGTGCTATCGACAATCTATCTTGTAGCTCAAGTGGCAACGCTTGTCCGCCATGCGCTAACCAAGCGCCGAATAATACCGAAAAACAACCGCTGATACCAACAAATAGTGTCAGAAGTTTCGCTATGTTAACGACATACATCGATAAACTCCTTCATTTTAAACACTGCTGAATTTCTATGTTGCTCAAGCGTAAAACCAGACTTTACTCTTGGCTTTAAGTCATGGTCGCCATCATTAAAATAGTGTACTTGGCATTTAGGCGATATTTCATAACTTTCAATCTCATTCTTACAACCCAAAGCATCACGATCACCTTGTAAAATCAAAACGGGTAATTGTGTTTCTTGTAATGGCGTTAAACGTAATTTATCTAGTTTTTTAACTGGATGAAATGGGTAGCCTAAACAAATCACACCTTTTACTTGGTTATCCATCATAAGATCCTTATCACTTGCTATCGTTGCAGCTACTCTACCACCCATTGATTTTCCGCCAATAAAAATAGGTAATGAACTATTCACGCTTGCTAACACTGACTGGTAGCATGCTATGAGACTTGGCATTTTATCCGGTGGTCGTCTTTTTCCATCAAGTTTACGTTTATCCATGTAAGGGAAGTTAAAACGCAACACATTAATTTTTTGATTGTTGAGTAAACGATTAATTTCTGAAATGTACTCATGTTCCATATCAGCGCCAGCACCATGGGCAAAAATAACTAATGCTTTAGCGTCATCAACTGTGCTCAATAGCTGACTAGTTGTTGCTTTATCAACCACACTGTTTGTTTTATCATCACACTCTGTCATTATACAATTTGCCCTTCTTCCAATAGCTCTTGTTCATCCGAAACGGTTTTTAATACCCACTCACGAAACGCTGCAATTTTACCTATTTCGAGTTGTTGCTCTCGACAAACTATGTAGTAGGAGTTTTTGCTCACTAGCACATCATTAAACGGGCAAACTAATCGACCTGCGTCAATATCTGGTTTGGCTAAAACACTATGCGCTAACGCTACACCTTGACCATGAATTGCCGCTTGTACCACCATTGCAGAATGACTAAATATTGGCCCGTGATTTACATTTCCCCCTCGCACATCAACATGCTTGAACCAACGTTTCCAATCTCTTCGCGAGGTATCATGCAATAACGTATGGTTGGCGAGATCTTCAATTTTATCTAATGGCTTCTTACCTGACATCAATAACGGTGAGCATACAGGAATTAAATACTCTGTATGCAATTGCTCAGCGTGAATACCGCTCCAGCGACCTCTTCCGTAATAAATAGCAAGATCAACATCCTCTGTTAATGAGTTCTCGGGTTGGTCAACTGCTTTAATACGCACATCAATATCGGAATGTAATAAATTAAACGTATTAAGCCGCGGCACTAACCATTGAATGGCGAAGCTTGGCTGTAAACTTACCGTAATAGCGCCTTTTGCACCACGAGCTAAAAGCCGCTCTGTCGCTTCATGTAAGGAGTTGAAGACATCCTTAATATCAAGGTAGTAAGACTGCCCTTCTTCCGTTAATAACAAGGCACGGTTTTTACGCATGAATAACTTTATGCCTAAGTTTTCTTCCAACGCTTTTATTTGATGACTTATTGCCGCTTGAGTGACGAATAATTCCTCTGCTGCACGGGTAAAACTTAATTGTCTTGCTGATGCCTCGAACGCTCTCAATGCGTTTAGTGGCGGGAGTCTATTAGCCAAAGTACACCTATATTTTTATATTGACGACATGCATTTCGCTGCATAAATCATTATTTTACCGACATAAGTAGTCAGATTAGTTTTTCTAATGAATGACATTATAAATTGTCATTTTAAAAGTTGCCAGCTTTACCGTAATATACTCGCCATAGATGAAGGACTTCATCTTTGTCCCGTATTGAACGGGTAGAAAACAAACAGGCTCCCAACCCTTGTTTGCATGTGAAAAGAAAAAGTCCCAAAACATCTATAAGGACTATTGACGTTTTATTACAGGTGACTTATGAACAACATTTTAAAATTATCGGCTATTGCCATTTTAGCTTTTGTGGCGAATAGCAGCCAAGCAACAGAGTTAGTAAAAGTACAAGCAACTAATACATTTGATTTTATGGAAATGGCTAAAGTAAATTTAGCACAATCAATCAAATTAAATACGGTAGAAATAAACACTATCGAAATTGAGGCTCGCTCTCAAGTAGCTATGACAAATACTAAAGCTGAAAAACGCAACGATGAAAGCGTTAAAACTTCATCACTAGCCGAATAAACATTATTTCGGTAGCAAATTAATTTCTCTAGAATTAATGCTCGCAAAGAAAGGTGCCTTTTGGCACCTTTTTTGTTTTCCAGCAATAATAAAGTGCACTGACCTTACTCCAAACTAATCAGCCCGATTAATCAGCTAAAGAAATGATGTAGAGTTTTTCTTGTAAATAATCAACATCAAGACTTCGTTGCGCGAATTGCTTATCCTCTAGCTCATTTGTCGCCACACAGGTTACTTTAAAGCCTGAAAACAGTTTTTCTACATCATCAGCTCTAATAGCAAATGGCGGCCCTTTTAGCTGCTTTGATGGGAATTCAAGTGTGACAAGAAAGAGTCGTGTACAAGCAGAAAAAAACGTTTTTAAATGCTCTACATATTTTTGCTGCATTGACACAGGTAAAGCGATTAACCCAGCTCGATCATATATCCAATCAACATTGCCAATTAGATCTGTAGATAGGCCAAAAAAGTCACCCTGTAACAAAGATAGTTGTGCACAGGAATATTCTATGAAATCACCAATGTGCTGTTGTTGATACTCGAATCCATTATCGAGAAAGAAGTCACGACATGCAATTTCGCTTAATTCATTGCCCGTAACACGGATAAACTGCGCTAAGTATACTATATCAAGTGTTTTACCACATAAAGGCACGAAAACATGTTTATCTGAAGGTAAGCACATTGACGTAAAGTGCTCAATTAAGAATGGATGTACTTGTTGTTGATGAAAGCCTAAGGCATTTCGTTCCCAACATTTATGCCAAAAACTACTTTCCATATTGGCCTCCTTTATCAGCATACCAATAGCTTATTTTATTGGTATGCTGTGAACATTGGCGTTTAACCAGGAAATATACGGTTATTTTGCCAAACTTTACTGATGATAGCGTCAAAAGATAATGATGCCGCTTTTGAAAACTTTTCCGCTAAACCTTTTTTAGTGGCATATTTAATTTGTACAAGTTTGTGAGTCTTACAACGTGCTTGCAGGTAATCATCACTGGTTTGCAACTCATCAACTAAACCTAAATCTTTAGCTTGTGTGCCAAACCAATGCTCACCAGTCGCAACTTTAGCAATGTCTAATTCAGGTCGATGCTCACTCACAAAGTTTTTAAATAGCACATGAGTATCTTCTAGCTCTTCAACAAACTTCTCACGACCTTTGTCAGTATTCTCACCAAACATGGTTACCGTACGTTTAAATTCACCGGCAGTAAACTGTTCAAAATCAACATCATTCTTTTTAAGTAACCGGTTAAAGTTTGGCACCTGGGCAATAACACCAATAGAGCCAATAATAGCAAATGGCGCTGAAACAATTTTATTTGCTACACAAGCCATCATATAACCTCCACTTGCCGCTACTTTATCAACAGAAGCCGTTAATGGGATATTATGTTGGCGAATACGATCAAGTTGTGATGATGCTAAGCCATAGCCGTGTACCATGCCGCCGCCACTTTCCAAACGAACAAACACCTCATCTGTTGGTTTAGCAACGGTTAAAATCGCACTAATTTCTTCGCGTAATGAACTCACTTCTTTTGCGTCAATACTGCCATTAAAATCAATAACGAATAATTTTGATTCCACTTCTTTTGTTTCACCGGAATCTTCTTTAGCGGCTTTTTTATCTGCTTTAGCTTGCTCTTTTGCTGCTTTTTTATCTTGTTTTTCTTTATCTTTTAATTCTTCTTTTGACAATAAAAAATGAACAATGTCTTCTTCAACTTCTTTATATTGTTCTGATAAATCAGTTATCTCTAGCTCGCCAGCTTTACCGCCTTGTTTCATCGCTGAAGAAGCAATAACAACAATAATAGCGCCAACCGCAACAACAAAAGTAATCGCTTTAGCTAAAAATAATCCGTACTCGTACAAAAATTCCAATGGTTTTCTCCTAAGACAACATTCAGCCGCATTTTATGCCGCTATTATTCATTATTTATCAACATTATGAATCTGATATGGGGGACATAGTTAGTAATTAAAAGGGCTAATATTTAATATTATTTAGCTAGTTACTTTTTATCAAATAAAAAAAAACCCTCAAAAGAGGGTTTTTATAAACAATAACGCTAATCGACTATTGTTTAACTACTTCTGGGTCAGTTATTTTTATCAACTGCCCCATCGAAGCAAAGAAAGTCGCTACTTGTGTTTGCATTTCTTGTGTTGCTCGGGCACTTAACTCAGGGTCTGGAGACGCTGCATTAGGACGAGGGTCAAGAATTGAACTATGATGACCATTAACAAATCTAACAACACCAGAGCCATTAGTATCTTCACTTACACCTTCTAAGCCTAACAGCGTTATCGCCGGCTCAGTGCCACCCATAGGGGTAAATGGTGCTCTGTTTGTTACTGTTTGGTCAGAAAGGTTGTCAACTCCGTTGCCTACAACTTCAATTAAATGCGTTGGCGTATTCGTTGCTGCAAGTGCTTGAACATAAGCAATTGGGTCACCTGAATCAGTGACGGTTTGCGCCGCAAAAGTAAATTGTGCGAAACCAGCATTTAATGTTGCACGTTGCTCATCATTAATCGCATCATAAAATGTAGCATAAAGTCCTTCCAACTCTTCTTGAGTAGCTGTCGAGCGTCCATCATCATCCAATGGGTATATTGAATCTACTAAAGCTTTAAACTCGGCACTTAACGTATAAGTTAAATTTGATTTTGCTAAAGCTTCAAATGCTGGCGAATCTAAACCAAAGTTTGCTAGCATCAATCCAGGCATCGCTAAAGATGTGCTGGCAATTTTGAATAAACCATCAATCTTTTTAGTATCATCATTCTGAGGCATGATTTCAGTATTTGCCAAGCCCACAGTATTCATACCGTAAATGCCGCCTAAAGAATGGCCTAAAAGATGAACTTTAGAGCTATCAACTTTAATTGGACTGCCATCATTATCAACACCACCTAAAAAGTTAATACCTAAACGTAAACCAAGCAAGTCAGCGGTACTTTGACGAGTGTTATCTCGCATAGTAAGCATGTTGGCTAAATTTACGTAATGTAAAGTAGATACGGTACTGGTATTGATATCATCAACTCCATCACCATCTAGATCAAAACCTCGGCTACCGTGTAATGGCTGATCGATAGCAATCGTTGCAATACCATACAAAGAAAGTAAACCAGTAATTGGTAACATTTGCTCTTTTGTTGAAGTAATACCATGCACTAGCATAGCTACTGGCCAGCCGTCTGCAGGTTCTTCAAGCGCAGGTAAACTATTACCTTCACTATCTTTCATACTTGCACGCACTGCATTTGCTACGGCTAAATCAGGCGTAGTCATTTGCACATCAATTGGTAACATTGCTGTTGTCGCTGGGATAGGGTTGAACTTAGTTAAGTTACGTTCCATGTCAAGTGCATTTATATTTGCATCACTTGAGCCACTGAGATCACGTAAGCCAAAATTCATACAAAAACCATCATTGGCATCTATTGGGTTAGCAGGAATTAGTGCTAATAGTTCTGCCGGTAAATTAGCAAGTGTTGCACCTGAGTCACAACGTGCGCGCCACCAATCTGTCACTGGTGCAAAAGCATTGTCTTGTGATGGAATACCCGAGTAAGAAGGTAAAGTTATTGAGCCTCGGAAATAATTAGCTGAAGAGTATAAAGGCACTAAACTAGGTGGAATTAAACCGTCTAATACATTTGCTACTGACATGCCCGTATCAGCAATACCAATAGCCGGAATTCCCTGTTGAGCATTAGCGACCATTTGCGGTACACCAGCAGCCATCAATGCTTTAACCGTACTCAACACACGCGTTGTAGATTGTGTAGTCATTGCCGCGGTATAAATAATGGTTTCACTATCAACACCACCAGCAACAACGGCAGCTTCATAACTATTAATAGCACCCTGTAGTGCTAATTGTGAGGCATTACCTAATGGTAAGGTATTAATATCCTGTCGTGCCAATTCATAAGTTGTTGAACCTGCAACTGCCTTACCGTTATTATCGCTAAGGTTGTTGGTCATTACCATCAAGTATGTGGTTTCGGCTTTTAGCGGCTTCATTGGAATAACGCTGATGTTATTGCCAGATGCTTGTGTAACAAAGTCTACACCAAAAGTTAGTTCACCAACCACTTTACATGCAAGTCCTCGGGTAACAGCTGTACAGTCGCTATCATTAGCATCGCCGCCCATTACTGCTTCAAATATACGAACAGCTGCTGGATTTGCAACACTATCGGCATTTAAAGAGGTACCGGTAGGGAAATCAATTGCAAGAGAGAAAGGCTGAGAAATAGACCAGCCATCTAATGCACTAATTGCAACAAATGGGTCTGAGCCATCAGTAGGGTCAGCAACAGGTATTTCTAAAGTACCATCAGCAGTACCTAAAAAAATCAAATCATTTGGAATTGAAAGTCCGGCAGCGCCAGCACTTGGATCAAACTTAACACGAGCTGTTGGTGTAACGGCTGTTCCATTATCAACCACTTCTTTTTCAACGTCTTTGATGGTTTCGTCATCACAAGCACTTAAACCTAATGTGCTGGCAATTGCGAGACTGAGTACTAACTTTTTCATTTTATCTCCCCACGACTTATCTTTTATTTTTATAAACTTAACTATGCTTAATAATATGTTTTTATTGTTCTATAGTTTTACTGGTTTTTATAGCTGTTTTAGCATCATTTCAACTTGTTAGACCAGTTAAAGTTAACTCAAGAACAGATCAAGTGCTAGTGATTTTTTGATTTATTGGCAGTTTTTGTTAATGAATTGTCGTTTAGTGTCGAAAACACTCGTCAGCATAGTGCTGAAAGTAGTAGAATTATCGGCAAACTTTATCAGCAATTTATTCACATGTTTGACTATTCAATTACCCCTGAAATTTTAGCGAATAAGACCATACTTATCACCGGAGCAGGTGCTGGTATTGGTCGACAAGCAGCACTAACTTATGCCGAATTAGGTGCAACCGTTATACTCTTAGGAAAAACCGTTGCAAAGCTTGAAGCGGTTTACGATGAAATACTAGGTAATGGCCATCCAGAGCCTGCCATTGTCCCTCTTGATTTAAAAGGTGCAACCAAACAGAACTACATTGACTTAACCTCAACAATAGTCAGCCAATTTGGTAAGCTAGATGGCGCATTACTGAATGCTTCTATGTTAGGAGAGTTAACGCCTTTTACTCAAGTTAGTGAGCAAATTTGGCATGACGTGATGAACGTCAACGTTAACGCACAGTTTTTACTGGCTCAAGCATTAATACCAAGCCTATTAAAAGCGGAAAGCGCCTCATTAGTATTTACATCTTCAGGTGTAGGTAATAAAGGTAAGGCATATTGGGGAGCTTACAGTGTTTCTAAGTTTGCCACAGAAGGTATGATGCAGGTTATCGCTGATGAATATGAAAATTCTTCATTAAGAGTGAACGCAATTAACCCAGGCGCAACCAGTACAAATATGCGTGCAAGTGCTTATCCAGCAGAAAACAAAGACAGCATAGCCGCACCTGAAGATATTATGCCACTTTATGTTTATTTAATGTCTGATGACAGCAAAGCCGTTAATGCTCAACGTTTAAATGCCCAATAGCATTATTAACCGTTAGGAACGTTCACTTTAAAGTCCATTCATTACGGGTTTGACAATAAATTTAAGCCATAAAAAAAGGCCAACTTCAGTTGGCCTTTTTTGATTCGAGCATTGACTTCTATGACTAACGAAGTTCTCGACGCAATATTTTGCCCACATTAGTCTTTGGAAGGTCATCACGAAACTCAACAATTTTTGGCACTTTATAGTTTGTTAAGTTTTCACGACAATGGGCAATCAAATCTTTTTCAGTTAAGTTAGGATCTTTACGCACAACAAATATTTTCACTACTTCACCACAAACTTCATGTGGAATGCCAATAGCAGCAGCTTCTAATACACCTTCATTACTGGCAACAACTTCTTCAATTTCATTTGGAAACACATTAAAGCCAGAAACGATAATCATATCTTTTTTGCGATCAACTATTTTGAAGAAACCATTTTCGTCCATACATGCAACATCACCCGTTGCTAGCCAACCGTCTTTTAAAATTTCATCTGTTGCTTCTTGACGGTTATAATAGCCCTTCATCACTTGAGGGCCTTTAACCAGCATTTCACCAGCTTCATCAATACCCGCTATACTGCCATCTTCTTTAACAATACGAATATCAGTAGATGATGCAGGTAATCCAATGCTACCGCTGTAATGAGTTTGGTTATATGGACAAAGCGTAACTAACGGTGCACATTCGGTTAAACCATAACCTTCAAGTAGACGTGTTTTAGTGACACTTTCCCATTTTTCAGCAACAGGACGTTGCACTGCCATACCACCACCAAGTGATAGCTTTAAATTAGCAAAACTAAGCTCACTAAAACCAGGTGTATTCAATAAACCATTAAATAACGTATTTACACCGGTAATTGCCGTAAATGGATACTTCGATAATTCTTTAACAAAACCTGGCATATCACGTGGGTTTGTTATTAGTAAATTTGTACCACCTAAAGTAATGAACGTTAGACAGTTAGCGGTTAAGGCGAAGATATGATAAAGCGGTAAAGCGGTAACAACTAGCTCCTTGCCCTCTTCTAATTGTGGCTTAATCGCTGCCTTGGCTTGCTCTAGGTTCGCAACCATATTGCGATGCGTTAACATCGCGCCTTTTGAAACACCCGTAGTACCGCCGGTATATTGTAAAAAGGCTAAATCTTCACCAATAAGCTCTACTGGTGTAAATGTCGACTTATAACCTTTAGCTAATGCTTTATTAAAATGCACCGTATTAGCAATATTAAACGCTGGCACCATCTTTTTAACATATTTAACAACGCCATTAACAACAGCGCCTTTAACAGTACCTAAGCGATCACCAAGCGACGTTAAAATAACTTTTTCAACTGGTGTTTTATCTAACACCTTTTCCAAAATACTGGCAAAATTTTGAATAATCAAAATAGCTTTAGTATTGGAGTCTTTTAATTGGTGTTCTAATTCGCGGGCAGTATAAAGAGGGTTAACATTAACCACGGTTAAACCTGCGATTAAAGCGCCAAATAATGCGATAGGATATTGCAAACAATTCGGTACCATAATGGCGAATTTATCGCCTTTGACTAAGCCTAAATCATTTTGTAAATATGCAGCAAAGGCAGTGGCTTGTTCAGCAAGTTCACGATAACTAATTTCTGCGCCCATATTGATAAACGCACTACGTTCAGCATATACCTCGGTATATTTATGGAACATATCTACGATTGAAGCATATTTATCAGGGTCGATTTCATATGGAACGCCAGGAGGATAACTCTTCTCAAGCCAAATTTTTTCCACAGTGCCTTTCCTCTTTTATTTCTTATTCTTAATTTTAGTGATACGTTTTATCAAATTTTCACTGGTCGATCCAGTAAATTTAAACACTTGTTTAAATTTAACCTCAAATGACTAAATTCATTATAGTAGAATTGGCTAAAAAACTTGTTCAATAAACGCCCATATTTCGTTAATTAACAAATTGAGCAATTAACTTGGCCATTTTCTCAGGCTGTTCCATATGCACATGGTGACCACCGTTAAGTTCATGAACGGCTAACGAACTAAAAAGTGTACTAAACTCTTTTAGCCCTAGCGTCACCATCTCCATTCCTTTATTACCATATAACAATTGCGTTGGAACGTTGACGTCAGTAATGATTTGTTTAGCTTGAGACATTGTAAGCCTATACGGCGATGTTGCCCGTAATCGACTATCTGAACTCCATTGAAAGCCCTTTTCAGTATCTTCGATACCTCTGCTAACAATTAGCTCTGCATGCTCTGTTCTCAAATCCGAAACTAAAGTTCTTGCTTCAACCGCTGACGCAATGCTTGGATGGTAACGAATATTGCTATCACTGCGTGATAATCGACTCAACATGCCTTGGCGCAGCTGCGTGGTGGTTTTCTCACTACTTAGTGCTAATAAGCCAATCGAATCAATTAAGCTTAATGATTTTACCTGTTCCGGAAAAGCCGCAACAAATGCAGAAGCAATCATGCCGCCCATTGAATGAGCAACAATATTAACGTCTGACCATTGCTGTGACTTAAATAGCTTAACTAAGTCGTATATCCAATCAATAAAATGATAATGCGCATCTTCACTGCGATGACTTGATAAGCCATGGCCTGGCCAATCAATCGCAATAACATGATAGTCAGCTAAATATGGCAGCAGTGGTTGAAAGCTCGCCGCGTTATCCAACCAGCCATGTAAACATAGCAATAGCGGTGCTTGATCATTGCCATTAGTTAATGCTGCAATTTTTTTTGAGCCTGAACTAAATGTTATTTCTTTTATACCGTTAGGCAACATACTCAATCCAAATTATTTTATTTAAATCTATTGCTTGTAAACCAATAGCACGAAGAAACTATATCCACTACAGGTGAATTTATAGGTAATAAAAAATTTATAAATTAGCGCGCAAACTTGGTTTTGCTTAACCGATAAGTCATAAATAGCGCCGAAACAAACCAAAGTGTAACCCAAACAATTTCTGGTATTAAGGTGATATTGGCTAATGCTGCACCATCACCTTTAGCTTGTCCATCAAGTAAATATAGCGGGCTCATCAAACTATTAATTAATACTAACAAGCCTGTAACTTGCAGCAATTTTTGTAAGGCTTTATGGGACGAAAATCTTAATTGCGCAGCAACTAACAGTACTAACACCAGTACAATAAACAAGGTCAGTAAGTCTCTTACCCATAATAAAATACTGGTAGTGAGTAAACACAACAAAACAATTGAAAAAACTCTAGCAATATTACGATGCACCGACGCTAACGAAAAAAGTAAGCCCCCCCAAATTATTGCACCACCGTACCCCATTAAGCTAATCAAAAATGATGAACCTCCACGGGTAGTACATAAACCTGCACCATTGGGGAATAACTGTATTCGAACAATGCTACCGCCGGTAAATACTGCGGTTAAACCATGACTAATTTCATGAAAGTAACTTTCCAGCCACTTAAATGGGATAGAAATAATGGGAATTTGCAATACGATAATGGCAAATATAAATAATAACCAAAATTGATATCTTTGGTTAAAACTCAACTTTTTAGAATCTGATGAGGAGGAGGTGTTCTTTGAAAAATCAGGCAAACAAGTCGACGCCAAATACTTGTTGAATATTGTCACGTTGAGCAATGGAATCAACAGACTGATACGCTGCTACAGCAGACTGATTTTGATTTGATGGCGCATCATAACCACCATTAAAGTCACTAGAGTTTTTATTTTGTTGTTGATGACTACCGTTGTTATAAGGCTGTAATTGTTCGCGTTCAATCAGGGCAATAGCTTGCTCATTTACATCGAAACGTTGTTGTGATTTTGCATCAGATTGAGATTTTTGCTCTTGATTTTCTTCGCGTGCAAGCGCTCTAGTACGTTGCTCTTGAGCTTGTACTGGAGAGGTATTACTAGGTGCGGCAACAGATGTAGCAGCTAAGTTAGTCGTATTGGTTACTTGCATAATGGTTAATCTAACAAATTTTGTTCAAGGTTAAAATATTTTTATCTTTAAAACTCATCTGAGCTTAGCGCTAATTTAAGATCGCTAATCGCCATTAAATGCTATTTAAATGGCTTGATGAAATTATTAGTTTTCATCAAGCAAACAATTAACTTTTATTCACGACCTGGTAATTTTTTCCATGAAACAGTATCACGAACATACTTAGGCTGGGCATTTTCTGCATCAACACTATGCTGAGAAAAGTCGATCTGCCCTATTGCCAACATTGCCTCTGCCGTAGGAAATAATATTTCAGGTGAATCAGGGTTTGATTTTAATGCGGCTAAATCTTTATACGCATCCCACCCCGTTCCGACACCGTAAGCAGGTATAGCCATGTCATTATAATATTGCGCTACCAATTCAGGCTTTAATACAGTTTCAGCTGTTTTAGCCTGCATAACACCTTGCTCATCTACTTCAAAATAGCAGGTATAAACTTCAGACATACGTGCATCAATTGCAGCGATAACTCTACTTTCGCCTTTTTCAATGTAAGCTTGTTGTGCCATCGCTTGTAACGTTGAAACACCTCTAGCACGTAGCTGCGCTGAGAAGGCTAAACCTTGTGTTACCCCGATACCAATACGCACACCGGTAAAACTGCCTGGTCCTTGACCAAAAATAATACCATCAAGCTCAGCTAACTTACAATTTGCTTGTTTTAAAACGCTATCAACCATAGGTAGTAAACGTAAACTATGAGACTGAGGACACAGTTCATATTCACTAAATTGTGACTCATTAAATGTTATTGCGACTGAACAAGCTTCAGTAGAGGCATCGATGGACAAAAAATTCACGTCAAAAAAACCTTTTAAAATTTGTATTATTGCTTATCGGCAAGTTTATCATTATTTTTTGCCATGGTTGAGCAATCTTTGCGTTCAGACTAATTTATTACAACATTTAACTAAATACGGCGTTAACCGTAAAAAGTTAGCTCAGTTTTGAAAGAAAATCAGCGGCCTGCTTAATATCTCGACTGCGCTTCATTTCCGGCAAACTTTTTAGAAACACCTCACCATAAGGACGATTCACCAATCTATCATCGCAAATAACGAGTACGCCATTGTCGCTAACATCGCGAATTAACCGACCAACCCCCTGTTTTAAGGCAATAACCGCTTGTGGTAATTGAATTTGAGCAAAGGGGTCTTTACCTTGGCGCCTAACATCTTCACTGCGTGCTTGTAATAACGGGTCATCAGGTGAAGCAAATGGCAATTTATCGATAATCACACAAGTTAATTTATCGCCACGAACATCAACACCTTCCCAAAAACTTGCGGTGGCAAGCAACACAGCATCACTTTGCTCAACAAACTCCTCAAGTAACTTACGTTTACCCATTTGCCCTTGAACCAATAAGCGATTATCAACCTCTTCAGCTAATAGTTCAGCCACTTGATGCATCACACGATAACTGGTAAACAGCATGAAACAAGCGCCTTTACTGGCTTCAATTAACGGTTTTGCTAAATCACTTAATGCTTTTGCCCTGTTCCTATCATTCGCTGCCGGTAAATAACGTGGAATAACTAATTGTGATTGTTTGGCATAATCAAACGGGCTATCAAGTAATAAACTTGCAGAATACTCTATGCCTAAATGACTAGAGAAATGTTGGAATGCGCCATCAACTGCCAAAGTTGCAGAGGTGAAAATCCAACCTGCACCTGATTCTTTTACATAATTACCAAATTTATCTGCCACTGATAATGGTGTTTTATGTAGCACGACATGACGAGGTGTGGTTTCATACCAAAAGCTCATCCCCATTGCATCAACATCGGCCATCACTTCGTATTGTGTTAGCAAATTAACCGCGCGGTCGAAACAGTTATCAATCGCTTCATTGCGCGAGACACAGAGTTTGATCACTTGATACAAAAAATCTAAATCTGTTTTCAATAAAATGAAAGCATGAGAAAAGCGTTGTTGTTTGTGTTTTTCGCGCCAATTGCCCCGTTCGGGATCGTAGTTAAACAATAAACGAAATTCTTGGCTGGTTTTTAACAGTTTTTCAGCCGCTTTACCGAGTTGTTTAACATCAGTTAATTCACTACGATAAACTTGCAAAACATCAGTGCATAAATCCAATAATTGCCGAGTTGAAAATGCATCACCAAAATACTCACTGGCAATATCTGCAATTTGATGGGCTTCATCAAATATCATCACATCGGCTTTGGGGATCAATTCACCAAACCCGCTGTCTTTTAGCGCCATATCAGCAAAAAACAAATGATGATTCACCACCACAAGGTCGGCATCAATCGCTTTTTCGCGCGCTTTAATTAAATAACAATCATCAATATTAGGGCAGTCTTTTGCCAAACAATTATCAACGGTGCTAGTAACAAAAGGAAAAACCGGTGAGCCTTCCATCACATTTACGACCTCACCAATATCACCACTATGTGTGCCATTAGCCCAAGAGCGCACTTTAACGAAATCAGCTAATGTTTGTGCGTCAAGTTGACCGCGTGAATTTTGATACTGTTCAAGACGATAAATACAAAGATAGTTTGCTCGCCCTTTCAAAAGCGCCACTTGAGCATTACTCGCCAATGCTTTGCGAATTAACGGTAAGTCTTTATGAAATAATTGTTCTTGGAGATTTTTTGTTCCAGTCGAGACGATAATTTTCTTTTGCCCTTGATCGCTTTCCGCATCGGCTTTATTGGCCAATAATGCGGGGATCAAATAAGCAAAGGTTTTACCAGTACCGGTGCCAGCTTCCACAACGAGAGAGCTTTTTTGCTCGATAGCTTTAGCAACTTCCATCGCCATATCAAGTTGAGCCTGACGGGGAGAAAATCCATTAATGGCTTTAGCTAAAGCACCTTGATGTGAAAACGCGTGTTCTACAGCACTCATTAGGAAATGGTATTAGGAAATTTGCGCTCATTATACCCAAGCTACTTTGAGATGCGAGCTTAGAATTACATCGAAAAATATCAGGGATTAATATAACAATAACATAGAATTGTACGTAAGCCGGACTACACTGAAATTGTTAAACAAAAAGATCTAAGTGGGGCTTATCATCTTTATCATCTTTTAATTCATCTTCACTGTCGTCAAACATGTCTACATTCTGGCCCGTATTATCTGACGGGACCGCCGTAGGAAGAATAACGTCATCTGTGCTTTCTTCTTGTTTTTCCCCTACTTGTTCAGGCTTTTCTTTTACCTGTTTTTTAAAATATAACTCGTGTTCTTCTAAGCCTTGAATGTCATCAGAAACACCACTTGCTGCTGCTTCTTTTGCTAAGGCTTTCACTTTTAAATTTGCTGGTTTAATGGGCACAGGAACAACGCGTCTTAATGCCGTAGTAAATATATCCATTATTGTTCCCCCTTTTGTTTATCCATAATTCAATTGACGAAATTCATCAACATATATGCTTGTTATCGACGATATAAGATAAATCTTTAATCCTTACGGTATTCCGTTTAGATAAAAATAACACTAGCTTAGTTCAAAATATAATATCGATGTAAAATTAAACACTTGCCCTACTGATGAAATCAACGTAGTGTAAAAATATAAATTAAAGTAACTACTTTAATTTAGCTAAAGCGCTTTAAATCTAGCGTGTTAAAACTTACACCAAGCTAACTAGACATAATTAAACACTAAATAGAGTAAATAAAAAATGACATTAAATCTGATTGCTATCCATCATCATCACCATCATACGGACTAGCTGCTCAGGTTTTTTCGCTGAGGGGCTTTGAACCTTTCAGCGGTGTAAGATAGATAAAAATTAATTTCTAAACCCCCGAAAGAGTTCACCTCTCTCGGGGGTTTTCGCATTTTTATGGCCTTAGAATTGTATATACATGATATTTTTTGAACAATTTTTACAACATAAAAAGCGAACTAATAAGAACAGAATTTAAAATTTAATAGGAAAATAAAATGACAACAGAACCACGTTTACGCATCGCAATGCAAAAATCAGGTCGTTTAAGTGACGACACGCAAGCCCTACTAAAACGTTGCGGCTTAAAACTCAATGTTTCTGATCGCCGCTTACTTGCTCACGTCACTAATATGCCCATTGATATTATGCGCGTACGCAGTAGTGACATTCCAGGCTTGGTGATGGACGGCGTTTGTGATTTAGGCATTGTTGGCGATAACACGCTAGAAGAAACGGCTTTAGAGCGTGAACTAATGGGGCAAAAGTCGCAATACATTCGAACTTCTGGTTTGAACTTTGGCGGCTGTCGTTTATCTATAGCCATGCCTGAAGGTTTTGACTACCAAGGTGTTGAAAGTTTAAATGGCCTAAGATTTGCCACAACCTACCCACAATTATTGAATCGATATGCGAAGGAAAATGGCATTAACGTTGATTTTTGCTTATTAAAAGGCTCTGTGGAAGTAGCGCCTCGCGTTGGTTTATCCGACGGTATTTGTGATTTAGTGTCAACCGGCGCAACGCTAGAAGCAAACGGCTTGGTTGAAGTAGAAGAAATTTTCCGCTCAAAAGCGTCATTAATTCAAACATCTACCGCCTTAGCATCAGAAAAACAAAGTATTCTCGATACCTTATTACCGCGCATTCAAGGGGTAATGAAAGCAAAAGAAAGTAAATACATTATGCTGCACGCGCCAAAAGATAAAATTACCGAAGTAAGCGCACTGATGCCGGGCAAAGAAACGCCGACTATATTGCCTTTAGCGGGACGAGACGACCTTGTAGCCGTACACGTTGTAGCAACAGAAACCTTCTTTTGGGAAACAATGGAACAGCTTAATGCCCTAGGTTGTAACTCCATTTTGGTGATGCCGATTGAGAAAATGATGGGATAGCAAATAGATTCAATGCAAATGACTGTGAAAACTCGTTTGCTTTGAAGCTATTCACCTTTCTAGACAACATTATTAGAAGTTGAATGATATGAAAAACGAAATAATCAATTGGCCAAACTTATCAGCTGCCGCGCGTAAATTTGCCTTATCGCGCCCAGCCATTGCTGAAAGTGCTTTATTATCGCAGCAAGTGGAAAATATTTTAGCCAACGTGAGAAAAAATGGTGATACCGCGCTATTTGATTTAACTGAGAAATTTGATGGCGTAAAACTTGAAAGTTTACAAGTTACTCAAGCACAAGTTAACGCAGCGAAAGCCAGATTAACCAGCAAACGGCTACAAGCGATTAAAAGCGCCTATGACAACATTAAGCGTTTTCACCAAGCACAAATAACCGATGACATTCGGGTTGAAACCACCCCCGGTGTAATATGTACTTTAAAAACAGAAGCTATTGCTAGCGTTGGTTTATATATTCCTGCTGGCAGCGCTCCACTGCCATCAACAGTATTAATGCTAGGTGTACCAGCGCAGTTAGCGCAATGTCCGCGTAAAGTATTGGTTTGTCCTCCCAATAAAAGTGGTCAGTTAGCGGATGAGATTCTTGTTGCTGCATCACTTTGTCAAATTGATGAAATTTACAACATTGGCGGCGCACAAGCCTGTGCTGCTTTAGCTTTTGGTACAAATTCGATAAAGCCAGTCAATAAGATATTTGGCCCAGGTAATAAGTATGTAACTGAAGCTAAAAAGCAACTATCGCAACAAGTTAATGGTTTTGCTATTGATATGCCAGCAGGCCCTTCAGAAGTACTAGTGATTGCCGACGAAAATGCTAACGCTGGCTTTGTTGCCGCTGATTTACTTTCACAAGCAGAACACGGCCCTGATAGCCAAGTGATATTGTTGTCTGACAGTGAAGCGCTTATTAATGAAGTACAAGACGCATTAGTTAAGCAATTAGCTGAACTTTCAAGAGCAGATATTGCCAAGCAAGCCTTAAAACAAAGTCGTTTAATATTAACCACAGATTTGGCTCAAGCGGTTGAGGTTTCAAATGAATATGGCCCTGAGCACTTAATTATTCAAACTGAGAATGCGCAAGTATTACTAGCACAGTTACGAAATGCCGGTTCTATTTTTGTTGGCGCTTATACCCCTGAATCAGCCGGCGATTACGCCAGCGGCACTAATCACGTATTGCCAACTTATGGCTATTCAAAAGTGATCAGCAGTTTGTCATTAGCAGACTTTTCAAGACGCTTTACTGTGCAAGAAATAACTCGCCAAGGTTTGAGCAACTTAGCTGAATGCATTTGCGAACTTACTGACGCCGAAGGCTTAGACGGCCACAAACGCGCTGTAACCATTCGTTTAGAAGAACAACCTATTACTGAGAAAAAAACTACTGAAAAGCAAACTACTAATGAAGCAGGAGCTGTATAAATGACTATTGCAAACAAACTTGCCCGCGAAGAATTAGTTAATATGGTGCCTTATCAGTCTGCACGTCGTTTACATTCAAGTAATGGCGATATGCAAAGTAAAATTTGGCTAAATGCGAATGAAGCTTCAGGCTCGGGCACCTATCAAGTGAACAGTAACAATATTAATCGCTACCCTGATTTTCAGCCGGAGAATTTAATCAATGCTTACCGTGATTATTGTGGCGTAAGTACTGACAATATTCGCGCTGAAAATATTTTAGCAACCCGCGGTGCTGATGAAGGCATAGAGTTATTAATCCGAACCTTTTGTCGAGCTTATCAAGACAAAGTATTAATTTGCCCACCTACGTATGGCATGTATGCCATTAGCGCAGAAAATCACGGCGTAGACACCATTAAAGTGCCGTTAACCGACAAACTGTCATTAGATTTAGCGGGGCTAAAACAACAAGTTGGCCAAGCTAAAGTAGTTTTTTTATGCTCTCCGGGTAACCCAACCGGCAATTTATTATCACAACAAGATATTCAAGCAGCACTGGAATTATTTGCCGGTTCCGCCATTGTTGTTGTCGACGAAGCTTATATTGAATTTAGCCCAGAGCAATCCGTTGCTAGTTGGCTGAAAGACTACCCACACTTAGTGGTATTAAGAACATTATCAAAAGCTTTTGCGTTAGCAGGTTTACGTTGTGGCTTCACTTTAGCTAATGAGGACGTAATAACCATGCTCAGTAAAGTTATTGCGCCTTACCCTATTTCCGCCCCAGTTGCCGAAATAGCAAGTGAAGCATTGGCACAAAATGGTTTAAGGCAAATGAACAATCGTGTGCAAGAAACAGGTACGTTACGAGACCAACTTGCTCATTGGTTAACTCAACAAAAATGGTGCGAACAAGTATTTGCTAGCGACGCCAACTTTGTGCTATTTCGCTGTGAAAGCGAAGCCACAAAAAGCTTTATTTTTAATACTCTTGCCAAGCAAGGTATTTTAATTCGCGACCAGTCTAAGCAACTAAGCTTAGCCAATTGCTTACGGATCAGTATTGGCAGTGCAAACGAACTATCACTATTAAAACAAAAAATTATCAACGCTATAACACCAGATAAAAGAGAATTAGTATGAATCAGCAAAATATTTTATTTATCGACCGTGACGGTACATTAATTGAAGAGCCGATAACGGATAAACAGGTTGATAGCTTGGAGAAGTTAGTTTTCGAACCTAATGTTATTCCTGTGCTAATTGCCTTGCAAAAAAAAGGTTTTCGCTTGGTCATGGTATCGAATCAAGACGGACTAGGTACCGATAATTACCCGCAAAGCGATTTTGATTTGCCACACGATGCAATGATGGCAATGTTTTCATCACAAGGCATTAGCTTTGATGACGTGCTGCTTTGTCCACATTTCGACGAAGATAATTGTAGCTGTCGAAAGCCTAAATTAGGGCTAGTTAGCGATTACCTGCAGCAAGGTAAAGTTAACTTTGCCAACTCTTATGTGATTGGTGACCGAGAAACCGATATTACACTTGCAGCCAACATGGGCATTCAAGGTATTAAATATAATCGTCAATCGCTTAATTGGCAGGATATCGCCGAACAGCTACTAACAAAACCTCGTATTGCGAATGTCACTCGAACAACAAAAGAAACTGATATCAATGTCGCGATAAATCTCGATAAGGTTGGCGATATTAAGATCAAAACAGGCTTGGGTTTTTTCGATCATATGCTTGAACAAATAGCGGCTCACGGTGGCTTTAGCATGAACGTCAACGTTGATGGTGATTATCACATTGATGAACATCACAGTGTTGAAGACACAGCCCTAGCACTTGGGCAAGCCCTAAAACAGGCCTTAGGCGATAAACGCGGTATCGGACGCTTTGGCTTTGTTTTACCTATGGATGAATGTCGAGCAGAATGTTCAATCGATTTATCTGGCCGTCCTTGGTTAAAGTTTGATGCAACATTTACCGAGAGTAACGTCGGGCAAATGTCGACACAGATGGTATCGCACTTTTTCCGCTCTTTAGCAGACGCCATGGCAATTACCTTACACCTTTCAACCACTGAAGGTAACTGTCATCACCAAGTAGAAAGCTTATTTAAAGTGTTTGGTCGTGCATTACGCCAAGCAATTACTATATCTGGTGATGATTTACCAAGCACAAAAGGATGTTTATAGCGTGACAACTGACCAAGTAACGCAAACAGCTGACTTTGTTATTGTTGATACGGGATGTGCAAACCTCTCTTCGGTAAAATTCGCCGTCGAGCGTTTGGGCTATTCCATTGTTATATCTGATGATATCAAGGTAATAAAAAATGCTAAGAAAGTAATTTTACCTGGCGTTGGCACTGCCCGCCATGCCATGGAAAATATTAAATCGAGAGGATTAGTAGCAACCTTACAGCAACTTACTCAACCAGTATTAGGTTTTTGTTTAGGTATGCAATTAATGGCTCGAAGTTCAGTAGAAGGTGCTAATTCTAATAGTGACGAGCAAATTATCGAGTGTTTGGGCGTAATTCCCACTGATGTTCGTCCACATGATGCTAAAAGCTTACGCCTGCCACATATGGGTTGGAATACTTTAAGCCAGGTTGAAAATCACCCCGTATTTAACGGAATAAACGTTGAAGACTATTTTTATTTTGTTCATAGCTTTGCTGCGCCAGTGTCTGAATACACGGTTGCACGCTGCCAATATGGTAGTGAGTTTTCAGCAGCTATTGCCAAAGACAACTTCATTGGTTGTCAATTTCACCCTGAACGCTCAAGCGATCTTGGTAGTAAAATCATTAAAAACTTTTTGGAGATGTAAACGATGATGATCCCAGCAATCGATTTAATTGACGGCGAAGTCGTTCGATTATTTCAAGGTGATTACCAGCAGAAAACTAACTATCAATACACCGCCAAAGAACGCCAAGATTCATATGCTCAATCTGGTGCTACCGTGATGCACTTTGTTGATTTAGATGGCGCAAAGGATAGTAATAAACGCCAACTAAGTTTACTGAAAACTTTAGTAAAGCACGAAAGCATGATTATTCAGGTTGGCGGTGGTGTACGCTGCAAGGAAGATATAGAGCAATTATTAACCTTAGGCGCTGATCGCGTGGTGATCGGCTCACTCGCCATTAAAGAGCCAGACTTGGTTCGCACTTGGCTTACTGAATTTGGTGGTGAGAGCATTGTTTTAGCACTTGACGTAAAAATTGATGCCAATGGCAATAAAACCTTGCCAACACACGGCTGGATAAAAGACAGTGGCGTTAATTTAGAGTCATTATTAGATGATTATATTGCCGCAGGTTTAATTCATGTTTTATGCACTGACATCAGTAAGGATGGTACGTTAACAGGCAGTAATGTTGAAATGTACCGCGAACTTTGTCAGCAATACCCAAATATAAAATGGCAAGCCTCTGGAGGCATTGGCTCATTAGCAGATATTACTGCACTGATCCCAACCGGTGTTGATGGCGTAATATTAGGCCGGTCATTGTTAGAAGGTAAATTTACTCTTGAGGAGGCAATCGCATGTTGGCCAAACGCATAATTCCTTGTCTAGATGTTAGGGATGGAAAAGTCGTTAAAGGTGTTCAATTCCGTAATCATGAAATTATTGGCGACATAGTTCCGCTAGCGCAAAAATACGCGCAAGCTGGTGCTGATGAATTAGTTTTTTATGATATTACTGCCAGCTCAGACAATCGCGTGGTTGATAAAAGCTGGGTCAGTCGTATTGCACAAGTCATCGACATTCCCTTTTGTGTTGCCGGCGGCATTAAGTCAGAAGAAGATGCTCGACAAATTTTAATGATGGGCGCCGATAAAATATCGATTAACTCCCCTGCGCTGCGCGATCCTGAATTAATATCAAGATTAGCCGATGTATTTGGTCAGCAATGTATTGTGGTTGGCATTGACAGTTACTTTAATCAAGACGCCAACAACGGCCAAGGAGAGTACCAAGTTTATCAATTTACCGGCGATGAAACCCGGACACAAAAAACCAAGTGGCGCACCTTAGATTGGATACAAGAAGTGCAAAAATTAGGTGCTGGAGAGATAGTACTTAATTGTATGAATCAAGATGGTGTTCGCCAAGGTTACGACATTGAACAGCTTAGCCAAGTGCGTGAAAAGTGCAATGTGCCACTAATCGCTTCAGGTGGCGCAGGTGACATATCACACTTTGTTGATGTTTTTCAGCAAACTGATGTTGATGGCGCACTTGCCGCGAGTGTTTTCCATAAAGGCATCATTGCCATGAGTGAATTAAAGCAAACCCTTAAAAATGAAAAAGTTGAGATAAGATTATGCTGATAACAAAAGATAATATTAGCCAATTGGCATGGGACAAAATGTCAGGCATGATCCCGGCGATTATTCAGCACCAAGATACCGGCGCGATATTAATGCAAGGTTACATGAATACTGAGGCGTTGGCGCAAACCTTAAACACAGGTTTAGCGACATTCTATAGTCGAGCGAAACAAACACTATGGTGCAAAGGTGAAACCAGCGGCAATTATTTAAAAGTCAGCCAAGTGATCACTGATTGCGACCAAGACAGCTTGCTTATTGCTTGTCGTCCACAAGGGCCAACTTGCCACTTAGGCACAGAGTCATGTTTTCCAGAACAAAAACTTAGCCAGCAAAACTTTCTTAGCGAATTAGAACAAGTTATTGCAAGCCGTAAAAGTGATGCACCTGAAGACAGCTATACCGCACACTTGTTTTCACGAGGCACCACAAAAATTGCGCAAAAAGTTGGCGAAGAAGGTGTTGAAGTTGCACTAGCTGCGGTTGCTGAAACCAAAGAAGACTTACTAGGCGAATGTGCTGACTTGTTTTATCACACTTTGGTGTTACTACAAGATCAAAACATCGACTTAAGCGAAGTGATGGCCGTTTTACAAGCAAGGCACAACAAAGACTAAATCATTCTTTAATTTCAACAAATATATCTTTGCATAAATTGCTATTACGTACTTAAAGAACATGCGTAATAGCATATTTTATATTCGCTTAATTTTAAAATACATGAAACATGCAATAAACTTCGTTAAAAAATATCGAGCTTGTCGCTAACGTCAGAAAAAGTTGTAAGACATGAGCCTAGAAAAATGTATGAGTTTTCCTTGCAGCCCAATGATGGCGTGACTTTTATCAATTTTCTGTTGACGCGTTAAAAGCTCACGATTATAATGTGCGCTCTCACTTGGACGTAATATAACGCTAAGGATTAGCATATGTTTAAATATTATTCGATTAAAAAATACGGAGCGAAACTGCTTCCAGCCCTTGAAAAGCGTTACGGAAAAAAAACGCATTATAGCTCATCAGAAGTTAGAGCAACCGTATACCAAAATAATTTCAATCCAAAATATTTGCCACTAGCTTATTTACTTTTTTTAGAGAAAAGTGCGCTAGAAAATGTTTTGTACACTGAGTATCCTGAACTCAACATTTGCCAATATAAGCAAGAAATTGTTAGTTACTTAAGTCGCAAACGCTATAACGGTTATTTACAAAAATTGGCTTAAATAGATTATAGCAATAAGTTCGAGGTGGTTAATTCCAATATTGACCGCCATATAAATACAAACCTGTTATTTAATATGTTTTCCCCATCAAAAACTGGCTATAGATAAAAGCGTTAAGTCGCTTTTTATATAACAATTCCTTGCAATGAGACAGATCAATTTTTATCTACGATATAATTGATACTAGCGACGCTTAGCGATAAAGTTACACTCTGCATGACTTAATTTATAGGGTTCTTTTGGTATGATGAGACGTTCAAGTGAAGATAAGATATTACTCACCGTCACCGCTTTTGCCCTATTAGGTTTATTCCCATTTCTTGTTTTGAGTGTAAAAGCTCAAGATAAAGTGCAAATCATCATTGATCTTGTTGCAATACTTGGCATAACGATAATTTTTTCTGGCGTTTGGTTTACCAAAAAAACTCAATTTTTTAGTGGCCTTTTAGCCATATTTATTCAAATTACGATGATCGGCGCCATTTATGCCAAAGGAGCAATATTAATTTATTGGGTTTTCCCTATAATCATTGCTGGCTTTTATCTGTTACCGACAATCAGTGCCAGTATATTGAATGCCCTGCTTATTTTTATCACTTGTTTTTTAACCTATACGCAATTTAGTGATTTTGAGCTACTTCGTATTATTGCCGCACTCATTTTAACTAATGTGTTTTCTCTCGCTTTTTCATTATTTATGAAGACTAGAAACCAACAGCTATTCAACAATGAAAAACTAAGTCGCTTACGAAATAATATTTTGGAATTAATCGCCAGCTCAGCAAAGTTATCGGATATTTTGCCCGCTATTTTAGTCAGCGTAGAAAAGGAATATCACGGTGCAATGTGCAGCATATTGTTACTTGATGACAGCAAAAAGCATTTAATAATAGGCGCTGCACCAAGCTTTCCAGATTTTTATAATGAAGCTATCGATGGTGTTGAAATAGGCCATGGCGTCGGCTCGTGTGGTACAGCTGCTTATACAGGGAAAAGAGTTATTGTTTCGGATATTAGTAGCCACCCCTTTTGGACCCCATGGACTGAATTAGCTAAAAAAGCAAACCTAGCATCATGTTGGTCTGAGCCTATTATTGATAATCAAGGGAATATTTTAGGAACTTTCGCCATTTACCATAGTGAAAAATCAACACCTAAAACTATTGATTTTACCCTTATAGAGCAATTCGCTAATCTTGCGCGAATAGCTCTAGAGCGTGAGCAAGCCGACAAACTTATTTGGCAACAAGCTAACTTTGATAGCTTAACCAACTTACCTAATCGAAATTTATTACAAGAGCACCTAACTAGCGCAATAAAAAATGCCCAGCGCGATAAAAAGCAATTGGTTGTTGCCATGTTAGACCTTGATAACTTTAAAGATGTAAACGACTCACTAGGGCATGCTACAGGCGATGCCTTATTAGTTGAATGTTCTAAGCGTATTAAAAGTAGTGTTCGGAAAAACGATATTGTTGCCCGTTTAGGCGGTGACGAATTTATTGTTATTTTAGTAGGAACTCAGTCTGCCACGGATATTGAAAATGTAGGTCAAAAGCTTTTGAACGCATTAGCTCAGCCATATGAGTTTGAACAAAAAACAATTTACTGCACAGCCAGTATTGGTATTGCAATCTATCCTGATGATGCGAAAGAAATAGATGCAATATTAAGAAATTCAGATCAAGCTATGTATGGTGCAAAAGCACAAGGGCGTAATAGCATGCATTACTTCACTGAAAATATGCGTAATGACTTTCTTAAACGCATAGAAATGATTGAAGATTTGCGTGTTGCCCTTGCGAAACAGCAATTTCATCTCGTCTATCAACCAATTGTTAACTTATCAAATGAAACTGTTACGAAGGCAGAAGTACTAATTCGCTGGCAACACCCTAAAAAAGGATTAATTTCACCACTAGATTTTATACCACTTGCTGAAGAAACTGGGCTAATTATAGAAATTAGTGACTGGATATTTAACGAAGCTATGCAGCAAGTGAAACTTTGGCGACAAAATTACTGTTCCAATTTAAGAGTAAGTATTAATACATCGCCAATCCAATACAAAAATCAATGTAAACAAATTATCAATTGGATTGATAGTCTAGCTGAAAAGGGTATACCCCCACAAGCAATTGGCATTGAAATAACAGAAAATTTACTGATGGAAAACCAAGCAGAAGTGGTTACAGTACTTGATAAAATTCGCCTTCAAGGTGTTGCTATATCAATTGATGATTTTGGAACTGGCTACTCTTCATTTTCATACTTAAAAAACTTCTCACTAGACTACTTAAAAATTGATAAAAGTTTTGTTCAAAACATGTCAGCTGATAGTAATGATTTAGCTTTATGTGAAGCAATAATTGTTATGGCTAACAAACTTAATATTAAAGTCATTGCCGAAGGTATTGAAACTGAACAGCAACGACAATTATTATCTACTGCGGGTTGTGATTTTGGGCAAGGTTATCTTTTGGATAGACCCCTTGTAGCAGAAAGCTTTGAGGAATTATTAATCAGCCAACGCCGTCATCAAATATAGCACTTTAATTGTTCCTTCAATTTGGGGTTCACCTTCAGACTGTACACATGATACCGTTCATGAAAAAATAACAAGAAATGGCTACAAAAATAACTTATGACCAACATAAAAAACTGGCAAGCTCCAAAATTTACCCAATTAACGATAAATGAATTGTATGACCTTCTGAAACTGAGAATAGATATATTTGTTGTTGAACAAACCTGCTTTTATCCTGATTTAGACGACCATGATCGTCATCCGGATACTCGCCATTTTTTCTGCTATCAGAATGGCCAAATGACGGCATATTTGCGCATACTGCCAAAAGGATTAACCTATCAAGACTATATTAGTATTGGTCGTGTGGTGATTGCGCCAAGCGCTCGTGGAACGGGGCTAGGACATGAGTTAATGAAAGAAGCATTAACCATATGTGAAAAATATTTTCCGCAAGATACCATTAAAATATCAGCACAAGAACATCTAGAAAAGTTTTATAATAAACATGGTTTTGAACGTGTCAGCGACATGTATTTAGAAGATGACATCCCTCATATTGGCATGGTAAAAACAGTTAAATTGATTTAACGGTTTTGAACTGAGTTATCAACCACCTGTCATCACAAGATATTTTTGAACTGAAATATAAAAAACAGCTGCTAGTGGGCAACTGTTTTACTATTTATATTTTCGATAATTACTCAGGCGGAAAATTTTCCTACCCCATAACCGACTAATTACCCGATAAGTTAAGTTTAGGTTTAAGCAATTAAAAATAAACGAATATTTTCTATCGCTAAAACTAAAATCACAAAAAATGTCGACAACATACCGACTTGTCTTTGTATTGAAAGACCAATAGTTTTCGTCAAGCCAATAACATGTAGTACACGCCCTACTACTAATGCAGCACCAAGAACATGTAACATCATAGCTGACGCACCATTTAATTCATAACTAGCCAATAATATTAGTGTTATTGGCACATATTCAGCAAAATTACCGTGCACTCTGATCGCTTTTGCTAAATCTTTATTACCACCATCGTTAATACCAACCTTAAACTTCTTACGTAACAAAATGATATTAATCGCTAAACCAATATATAAAAGCCCAAGTAAACTTGCGTAAAAACCTGTTAATGACAACGCCAACATAATATTTCCTTTGTGATAAATTCTTATAATTTATTGTTTTTCTTAATATTAGAAATGATACCGACAAGCCGAGAAGATGAACAGAGCCATTTAAGTAAAAATATGTTCATATGAGCCACAATACTAGTTTGTATATAAGATGAAACATTTACACCACTATAATAAATAGAGGATCGAGAAAAAATTGCCAATTTGAAGTTGTCACTCAAACCTCAGCTGAGTCAAAACCTAAATTAAGTTTATGGTTATTTATAGAGCAAAATTTGCGCTTAATTTTCAATAAGAGATTTATTGTGAACTCTATCTATCTGAATAAAAAATAGCTTGGACAGTACACTGTTTGCTTAACACTAGTTACTAGTAACTAGGTTAACAAATGCCAGCGCAATGCTGGCATTTATTTAGTAAGTTAGGCAGGGTTATCGATATCAATAAACTTAGCTTTTAACGATAAATTGTCATTAAAGTGTTGCGCTAATGCCTTCGCACCATAGCGTTCTGTTGCATGATGGCCTGCACAGTAAAAATGAATATCCATTTCTCTGGCAACATGTGTAGTTTGCTCTGAAACCTCACCACTAATAAAGGCATCTATACCTAACTCTGCAGCAAGTTCTATATATCCCTGCCCACCACCACTGCACCACGCAACTGTCTTAATCGCTTTATTTGATGGTGCTGCAATATGTAAACATGAACGATTAAGTTGTTCGCTAATGCGTTGTTCTAATGCTTTAGCTGAAAGTGCAGAACTAAACTCGCCGCGTACAGGTACACTCAATGCGTTACCAACTTCTAGCGGCGCGACATTTTCTATATCAAATAACTTTGCCAATTGTGCATTGTTGCCTAAAGTTGGGTGAATATCTAACGGTAAATGATAGGCAAATAAATTAATGTCGTTTTCAAGTAAAGCTTTGATACGCTTATGTTTCATGCCACGGATAATATAACTTTCATTTTTCCAAAAAAAACCATGATGAACCACTAGCGCATCAGCCTTTTCTTCAATTGCTCGCTCTATAAGTTCTTGCGTTGCGGTCACACCAGTTATCACTTTAGTGATGTTTTCACTTCCTTGAATTTGCAAACCATTGGGGCAAAAGTCTTTAATTTGCTCTGGTTTTAATAAAGTATTGAGATAATTTTCAAATTCATGACGTTGCATGTTTTCTTTTCACCTATTGTTTGGAGTTATTAATCTACGTTTGTCTTTTTACTAGCCATGCCAACGCATTATTATTTATTATCTTGCTTTGAAGAAGAATTCATTGATGGCACTTTAACCGGTTCAAAACGCGGTCTAAGTTGCCATTTTGCTTTGATTGGCGTTAAGGGTAACACGCGTTTTTTAGCGACGATAACATAAACAGAGCCTAAGCTTGGAAAATAGCGTGCAGCTAACTTTCGCCATTGGCTACTGATCATCCCTTCGCTGTATTGGCCTGATAACGACGAATGTAAAAAACGGTGGTCGAGCTGTATTTCAAAACCCATCAAATGTAACCAGTCTTTAACCCGCATTGGCGAAAACAGCCTTTCATTCCAAGGCGTTTGTTTACGTCTATAAGGGATGAACTTATTTAAGCCCACTAAACTAAACGGGTTGAAGCCTGTGATGACCAAGTACCCATTAGGAATCAACACTCTGTTTGCTTCACGTACTACGTGATGTGGGTCGAGCGAAAATTCTAAAGCGTGCGCTAAAACACAAACATCAACACTGTGCTCTAATAAAGGTAGGTCATCAACTTCAGCAACAATATCACCGCCTTCTGGCTGATTTGTTAAGGTTAATTGATGTTTTATAGGACTTGATGAACTGTCTATTTCGCCACTTAGTGAGCCCAGTTTTAGCAAATGATAACCGAAAAACTTTGGCCACCACGATGACAAAACTTGATCGATATTTTTTACTATCAATTCACCATTAGGAAGATCTTGCCATGACTTTGGTAGATCAGGGTGCCTAAACGCTAGTGCCGGTTTCATAGTTTAAACTTGAAAAAAAGTGGGTATAATCATTCTTTCAGTATACTCAGGAGCCGCACATGCTGCAAAGTCAAACCACCTCTAATATGCAAGTTTCGATGATAAAAGCCTTTTCCGACAATTACATCTGGACAATTTCATCAAGTAACAGTAATGCATTAGCAATAGTCGACCCTGGTGATGCAGACGTTTGTATTAAATTTATTGAGCAAAGTAACAAGCAGTTAAGCACTATTCTCATTACTCATCATCATAGTGATCATGTTGGCGGTATCGAAAAGCTACTACAATATTGTCAAGAAAAAGCATGGCCTTTAACTATTTACGGCCCTGAAAGTGAAAATATTCCGTACTGTGATATTAAATTAAATGACAACTCAGTGGTGGAATTAGACGACTTAGCGCTAGAGTTTTCGGTTATCGATTTGCCTGGCCATACTAGTGGCCATATCGCCTACTTAGCCCAAGACAACCTATTTTGTGGTGACACACTATTTTCAGGTGGCTGTGGTCGATTATTTGAGGGCACTCCTGCACAAATGCTGACCTCTCTAGAAAAATTAATGGCACTTCCAGAGAAAACACATGTTTACTGTGCCCATGAATACACCCAAGCTAACTTAGATTTTGCGTTAACGGTTGAGCCTACTAACAGTGAGCTGGTTTATTATTACAACCAAGTGATAAAAAAACGTGCGGAAAATATTCCAACGATTCCAAGCTCGATTTTACAAGAAAAAATGATTAACCCCTTTTTACGTTGTGACAAAGAGAGTTTAATGGAAAGCGCCAGCGAGTTTAGCGGCGAGCAAATAACGGATGCACTATCAACTTTTACCGTTATTAGAGCTTGGAAAGACAACTTCTAAACGCTTTTTCAGGGGCAAATCTTGAATAAGCTTGTTAAATAAGTAACACTGGCGGCAAGTAAATCTAAATAGAACTTTCATGAAGTATATATCGTTATCAATTGCCGCTGCCCTTATGCTAACGGGCTGCCAATCAATTCTGAGTCAAAGTAAATCACATAGCGTCGAAACTAATCAAGAAGATCAAGCTCTTATCGATATTGCATCGGTTGTTGAAATTAACCAAGCACTGTTGGTAGATGAAGCGATTGATGTTATTCATCCTGTTGCCGATGCTAATATCGATTTAGGTAACAATGTAGAAGAAAGCTATTTAGCTGATGACGTATGGCAAAGAATTCGCAGCCAACTTAAATTTCCAATTCCTGAAAATCGTCGTATGACAAATCAGCGAGACTGGTTTGTTAAGCACCCCGCTTATTTAACGAGAGTGGGCAAACGCGCTGAGCCATTTTTGCATTATATCGTACAAGAGTTAGAAGCGAACGATATGCCTTTGGAAATCGCTTTATTACCTATTGTTGAAAGCGCATTTGATCCTTTCGCCTATTCTCATGGCCGCGCATCGGGCATGTGGCAGTTTGTACCGGGTACTGGTAAACGCTTTGGTATGAAACAAAATTGGTGGTACGACGGACGACGCGATGTTATCGCTTCCACTAAAGGTGCAATAAAATATTTAAAGTACTTAAACAAGTTTTTTGACGGTGATTGGATGTTAGCCCTTGCCGCTTATAATTCAGGCGAAGGTCGCGTTCAACGTGCGGTACGAAACAATAAAAAGAAAGGTCTGCCTACCGATTTTTGGTCATTAGATTTACCAAAAGAAACTCGTGCCTACGTACCAAAATTATTAGCACTTGCTGATATTGTAAAACGTAGCGACGAACTTAAAATCAAGTTACATAAAATTGAAAACAAAGCTGTTGTTAGCCAAATTAATATTGGCTCACAGTTAGATTTAGCTAAAGCAGCGCAGCTTGCTGGCTTATCTTTAATTGAATTACAACGTCTTAACCCTGGCTTTAATCGCTGGGCAACAGACCCTGATGGACCGCACTATTTATTATTACCAAACCATAAAGTGCCATCATTCGAACTAGCGTTAGCTAAACTTGAAAAGAAAGAAAGATTAGCCTGGCAACGATACAAAATTAACAGTGGCGACAGCTTAGGGTTAATTGCTAAAAAGTTTAATACCGAAATTGATTTGATCAAACAAATTAACAAAGTGAAAGGAAATCAAATAAGGGCCGGTAAGTTTTTACTTATTCCTGTTGCTACTGCATCTTTAGATAGTTACATATTATCGCAAGACCAACGTTTAGCAAAAACACAAAATCGCGAACTTGCTGGTGAAAAACGCATACATATTGTTAAATCTGGCGATACCTTATGGGATTTAAGTCGTAGTTATAATGTATCAACACGTAGTATTGCAAAATGGAATGGTATGGCACCAAGAGATACCATTAAACCGGGTCAAAAATTAGTGATTTGGCAAAAGGCTACTGTGACTAAAGTGGCGAAAAATCAAACTATGCCAAATACACAAGCAATTATCCGTAACATTACTTATCGTGTTCGCAAAGGCGACTCATTCGCCCGTATTGCTGACAAGTTTAATGTAACCATTACCGAAATTGAGCGTTGGAATAGTCTAAAGCGCAGTAAATATTTACAACCTGGACAAAAGCTAAAATTATCAGTTGATGTGACCAATAATATTTAATATCTAAATTTTGACAATAAAAAAGCGCTAAATAACTTAGCGCTTTTTTGATTTAAATGACACGGCTAACTTTTATTCCACCTGCATTACTTATAGCTCAGCAACACCTTGAGTAATGATATTTTTCGTTTGATTGACAATATCCATGAGTGCTTGTTGATCAAAATATTTTATTCTCGGTGTATGAATATGCCCTACAGGTAATAACGAGTTATATTTTTCTCTTAATAGAATGCTCCGATAAGATATTTCATTAGAAAGGTAACCTCCTCCCGAACCATTGACCGAAACCTTATTAACAATTTCAGCTAGCGATTGCGCAGCATATGTTTTTTCTAGCGTACTAACATTTCTATTATCATTTACTTGATACTTACCTGAGCCATTTTTCATAGCATCTACCGGTAAACTGAATTCAACAAACTCAGGCCCTTTTAATTCATTAGATTTTAACTTTGGCACTAACGGTTTATTTTTCGTGGCGCCAGTAAGTACATTTAAATTATCTGGCGCTTTAGCACTTCTTCTTAACGCTGGGTAGCGCTCTAGATCGAAGTTTTCTCTACCCATACTAACAGTAATGACCATATCAACATTCTTTTCTGCAATATACGGTGTAAGCAATTCTTCAATCATACCTTGGTCAAAATCAGCAAAGCGAACGGGAACAATTAGCACCTCAACTTCAGCCGTTTTTCCTTCAACGCTCAATACAATATCGTCAAGTGATAACGCTACAACCCCAGAAGGATTACTTTGGTCGATATTTCTATCAAGAAAAAAGGGGTCAAAGCCTGTTATTAAGATCTTCTTATCCGCTTTTTTATCAAACTTCACATCTGATTGACCACGAGATAATAACTCAAGTGTCCATAATAACTTTTGCTGTTGATTAGGGAAAAGTTTTGCAAAACCTTCTGACGAGCGCAAGATTTTGCTCATTTTCAAGCGCGACCAGTACAATGGACGATCGTCATAATCACCAAGCGTAATAAAAGATTTCTTTGCATCATTCCAAAGTGCTGGCGCATGTCGTAACACCAATTGGGTTAATACTGTGTAGCTTTTTGCTTTATTAATCTGCTCTGCAAAGGCATCAATTCGTGCTGCTAAACGCCCTGCCACGGTTGGCATTGCTTTAACTGCAGTTGGAATACGTAACTCTTCAACTGTCGCTTTTGTATTGCCTAGCTCACCAGCAAAAGTATGACTACTTAGGGCAAGTGTTCCAACGAGAAATATTTTATTAAGTTTGCTTATTTTCAAGGTTTTTAGCATGGAATTTCTTATTATTGTCAAAATGTTATCGAAAAAATTCAAACACGAATGTTTAGTTTATTTCGCCATAATAATGTATGCAAAATTTTAAAACTAGTAGAGATTATTAGTTAATGATGTCTTTTATAATAAATTAATTTCTACTTTCTTTATTAATAGTTACGTTTCATTTAGTTATAAACCCAATGGGCAGAAAAACGAGTAATGAAATTTAAAACTTCTCATTTAAATATACTTTTAAATCAATAACAAACATAAATTTATTACTCTTTTGTAAATTTAGAGTAAAAATTCTATTGATTTTTTATCAAATGCTGTCAAAGTGTTTGAGCTGTGTTTATTTGTCAGTCACTAACATTCATTTGTAAGTTGATTAAGAAGTAAACAAGTACACTTGTACTTCACATGTTCAATCAAGTATGAGTCCACAATTTGTCATTTTTTAAATATAAAGGGGTAGCACTTCAATGTGTTCGATATTTTGTATATTAGATATTAAAACCGGTGCTGATGCACTGCGTCCAAAAGCAATAGAATATTCTCGTTTACTTCGCCATCGCGGACCTGACTGGTCTGGCATTTACAACAACGATCATGCTGTTTTAGTTCATGAACGTTTAGCAATAGTTGATACTGAACATGGTGCTCAACCACTATACAACAGTGACAAATCACTAGTGTTAGCCGTTAATGGTGAAATTTATAATCATAAAACATTAGCCAGTCAATATACGCCAAACTATCAATTTCAAACAGCATCTGACTGTGAAATTATTATTCCTATGTTTGAAAAGCATGGCAGTGACTTTATCGACAAGCTACAGGGCATGTTTGCTTTTTGTTTGTACAATGCAGCCGATAATAGTTATCTAGTTGCCCGTGACCATATGGGTATCATTCCTTTATATACCGGCTATGACGTTGATGGTAACTTTTACGTTGCCTCAGAAATGAAAGCACTAATGCCGATATGTAAAACGGTTGAAGAATTTCCTCCGGGTCATGTACTTGACAGTAAAGATGGCGTATTGAAAAAATACTACAACCGTAACTGGCAAAAGTTTTCAGCTATTAAAGACAATAATACTAGCAAAGAAAAACTACGTGAAGCATTAGAAGACTCGGTAAAAAGTCATTTAATGACTGACGTTCCATACGGCGTATTACTTTCTGGCGGATTAGACTCTTCATTAATTTCAGCGATCACACAAAAATTCGCTTCAAGACGTGTTGAAGAAAATGACTTATCTGAAGCTTGGTGGCCAAAAGTGCATTCTTTTGCCTGTGGCTTAGCAGGCTCTCCTGATTTGGTGGCAGCACAAACCGTTGCTGACAGTATCGGCACCATACATCACAGCGTGATATTTACCGAACAAGAAGGTATTGATGCCTTAAAAGAAGTGATATATCACCTAGAAACTTATGATGTAACCACTATTCGTGCGTCAACGCCTATGTACCTAATGGCGAGAAAGATAAAAGCCATGGGTATTAAAATGGTACTTTCAGGTGAAGGAGCTGACGAAATATTTGGCGGCTACTTATACTTTCATAAAGCGCCAAACGCACAAGAATTCCATGAAGAATTATTGCGCAAACTTGACCGCTTACATAAATTTGATTGCCTGCGAGCAAACAAGTCAATGTCAGCTTGGGGAATTGAAGCCCGTGTACCATTTTTAGATAAAAACTTTATGGATGTTGCCATGCGCATTAATCCTGAAGACAAAATGTGTGGCAATGGCAAGATGGAAAAAGCGGTGCTACGTGAATCTTTTGAAGGTTATTTACCAAAAGAAATTTTGTGGCGCCAAAAGGAGCAATTTTCTGACGGTGTTGGCTATTCTTGGATTGATGGTTTAAAGACTTATGTCGAATCACAAGTAACTGATCAACAACTTGAAAGCGCAAGTTTTAGGTTTCCGGTAAATACGCCAGACAGCAAAGAAGGCTATTTTTATCGTTGTGTATTTGAAGAAAAGTTCCCATTAACCTCTGCTGCTGATTGTGTTATCGGGGGTAAGTCTGTTGCTTGTAGTACACAAGAAGCTTTAGCTTGGGACGAGAGTTTCCAAAATAATGCTGATCCTTCGGGCCGAGCTGTATTAAGTGTACATAACGAAAGTTACTAACCTGCAATTCTATTGCTGTTAGTGACATTAAAATAAGTTATTAACCACTGTTTACAAAAAACATAGTAAAAACCGACTAATTAATGTCGGTTTTTTTGTACAATATTTTCTAAATATTATACAGTTACTGCCATTATATTTATCTATTTCATTGTTAATAGGACACTCTCTTGTCAAATCGCGTAGAACCTGAAATTCCCACTATTACCTTAGATCATGACCAAGTAAAATCGGCGCGTGCAAATGCTACAAATCCAAAAAAAATAGATAACACTAAACCGGTAAAAAATACTGTTAAAGCATCAACATCAGTGGCTACATCTTTATTGTTGTTCATATCATATGCTGCAATAGCGGGTGGTGGTTGGTACTTTTATCAGCAGCAAATAAAACTAAATAGTGCTTTAAATAGTAGTGAGCAGAGAATTCAGCAACTTGAAAATCAACTTTCCGCTACTGGCGAGGAAATGGGTGAGTCAACCATTGCTTTAAAAGTAAAGTTAGAAGCAATAAGTGAAAAAACTGAGTTATTATTGACTGAAATGGACAAGTTGTGGGCTTCCGCTTGGCGTAAAAACCAGAAAGAAATTAAAGAGTTAAATTCTCAAAGTAAGAAATTAGCCTCACAGCAAAGTAAAAATACTAATGCTGTTAACGCACAAAGTACGGCAACAAATGAATTGAATGATAAAATTACCGCTGCAGAGTTTTCAATTGATGCAGTGTCAGAACAAATTGTTGCTGCAAATACAATTAAAGATCAAATTACTACCCTGACCTCTCAATTAAATTCGCTAGATGCCGACTCAAAAAGTCGTGACAAGCAACAAATGATAACTGCTACCAGTATTAATGAATTCGATACCACTCTACAATTAATGCTTGAACGTTTAGAGGGTATGGAAGCTAAAATTGGTGCAAAAAAGTCAACGACAATAAAACCTTAAGCACTCTGCGTTAAATATTTTCAAATAAAAACGGTGTTCATAAATTATGAACACCGTTTTTTTATTTACAAAATAACTACGTACAACTCTGTATGATTATACAAAAACAAATAATTATTTAAGTGAATGTACAATCTCTTTAACTAGCTCAGGGCCTTGATAAATAAAGCCAGTATAAACTTGTACTAGTTTAGCGCCTGCTGCGATTTTTTCTTGTGCATCACTACCAGAAGCAATACCGCCAACACCAATAATTGGTAATTTGTTATCAAGTGCTTTCGACAGTAATTGAATAACCTTCGTACTTTGTTCTTTCACCGGCGCCCCACTTAGGCCGCCTTGCTCGTCACCAAATTGCAAATGAGCGACTTTATCGCGAGCTAATGTTGTGTTGGTAGCAATAACACCATCGATATTATTTGCAATTAAACATTGTGCAATAGAATCAACTTCTTCTGCAGTCAAATCAGGCGCAATTTTTACAGCAACAGGAACATATTTTCCATATTGCTCAGCCAAAGACGTTTGTTCTGCTTTTAGTGCTGACAATAATTCGTTTAACGCCTCACCGTACTGCAGTGAGCGTAAGCCAGGAGTATTAGGTGAAGAAATATTTACCGTAATATAAGTCGCATGGTCATAAACTTTACGCATACAGAGAATGTAATCATCTTTAGCGTTTTCATCTGGCGTGTCTTTATTTTTACCTATGTTAATACCAAGCACACCGCTAAATTTAGCCTTTATAACTTGGTCAACTAAATAATCAACGCCTTTATTATTAAAGCCCATACGGTTAATTATTGCGTTCGCTTCAGGTAGTCTAAATATACGAGGTTTATCATTGCCAGGTTGTGGACGCGGCGTTACCGTACCTACTTCAACAAAGCCAAATCCCATGGCTTCAAACGCTTTAATGCATTCGCCATTTTTATCTAGCCCCGCGGCTAAACCTACAGGGTTAGGAAATTTAATTCCCATCACTTCTACTGGCTTATTTGGCACGCTTTGCTTGTAAAGTAAATTGAGCGGTGTTGCACCAGTCGCTTTAAAGCTTTTTATTGTTAACTCATGAATTGCTTCAGGATCGAATTTAAAAAAAACTTTACGAATAGCTGAGTAAAACATAATACCTCTTTAACTAAATTTAAATACTGTACTGACAGGCGTTACTGGCTAACGATGACCTGTAGCAAATTTGAAGACAAAAAAATCCCCGCTCATTGGCGGGGATTCTAACACTTATTTAATAGTGTCGCAGTGTAAACTTAACAACATTAACTCTCGTAGTGCGACTGAGAACTTCGCAAACTCATGAGTTTGGCCAATTCTAAAGTCAGCAAGAATTTGCTGCCAGCGCTCTAATGGTTGAGCACTTGCTGCAAACCAGTTATCTAGCATTTCGTTAACGTCAGATGAGTCTTTATTACCATGTAATATAACTGAAGTAAGTGAACGTTGTTGCCAATCCAACTCTTCTCTAAACGATGCTCTTGCAAGTGCTTGCCAATGATTTGATACAGGTTGAGAAGTAATTTGGTCTAAGAACCAATGCAACTCTAGTCTTGCACCAAGCTTGAAGTAAAGATCAGTTACTAGTTCAATTGAACGGTCTTCAGCATGAGATATTTCCGCTAAATCCATTGCCGAGAACAACGTACTCAATAATGAGATTCTTAATGCAACAGACGCTGGAGCACCGGCTTTAACTAAGTCATTTTCTACTCGTTTCAGTTGTGCAGCTTCGTCTTCAACCATAAATGTTGTGATAGTACTCGACAAGTCCGCAAAAGTGGCATGGTAGAACTCAATTGATTGCTCAATATTAAGTGCTTTATTGCGATGACGCAAGAACCAACGTGTTGCGCGGCGTACTGTACGACGTAATTGAAATAACATTTCCGTTTGAATTGATGTAGAGATTTTATTATCTAAATCACTAATTTGCTTCCAAACATCAGATAATTCAAAAACTTCACAAGACATCGAATAACAATTAGTTATTTCAGCCGTCGTTGCGCCAGTTTCTTCTATCATGCGATTAACAAAATTAAAGCCCATATCATTACCAATGTTATTGGCTAATTTAGTGGCAATAATTTCGGCACGTAATGGATGTTCTTGCATCTGTGCCGTGTATTTATCTTGTAACTGCTGAGGGAAAGCTTCAATGAGTAAACTTTGGTAGTACTCATTGTCAGTAATTTCAGGACATACTAGGTCTTCTTTCAATACCATTTTGCTATAAGCAAGTAATACTGATAGTTCAGGACGAGTTAAACCTTTACCTTGCGCTAAACGTTCAGCAATTTCTTCATCACTTGGAATAAATTCTAATGTTCTATCTAACTTACCTGAACGTTCTAATTCAGTAATAAAACGTGCTTGTTCTTTTAACTGGCTGCCACCGCGTAACTCAGTAATAGAAAGCGAGTGAGTTTGACGGTAACAATCTTCAATAACAATATCGCCAACTTCGTCGGTCATATCATAAAGAATTTTATTTCGTTGCTTAACCGTTAAGTCACCGCTGCGAACCAAGCCATTTAATAATATTTTAATGTTAACTTCATTATCTGAACAATCAACACCACCAGCATTATCCACAGCATCAGTATTAATTCGACCGCCTTTAGCGCCAAATTCAATACGGCCCATTTGTGTTAAGCCTAAATTACCACCTTCACCAACAACTTTAGCGTTTAACTCAGCACCGTTAATACGTAACGCATCATTTGCTCTGTCGCCTACTTCAAGATGTGTTTCTTTAGAACCCTTAACATAAGTACCAATACCGCCATTCCATAATAGATCGACTTGCATTTTTAATAGTGCTTGCATTAAATCAAGTGGTGACATGCTTTGTTTTTGGGTGCCAATCATTTTCTTGATTTGTGGCGTCAATTTAATCGATTTTGCATGACGACTAAAAATAGCACCACCTTCAGAAATCAATTCTTTATTGTAATCTTCCCAAGTACAGCCTGGTAAGTTAAATAAACGCTCACGTTCAACGTACGAGCTTGCAGCATCTGGGTTTGGATCAATGAAGATGTGCATGTGGTTAAATGCGGCTTGTAAACGAATATGTTTTGATAACAACATACCATTACCAAATACATCACCAGCCATATCGCCAATTGCAATACAGGTAAAGTCAGTTGTTTGACAATCAACATCCATTTCACGGAAGTGACGTTTCACAGACTCCCAAGCGCCTTTTGCTGTAATACCCATCGCTTTATGGTCATAACCAACACTACCACCTGAAGCAAACGCATCACCCATCCAGAAGTTGTACTCTTCTGAAATAGCATTAGCAACATCAGAGAAAGTAGCGGTACCTTTATCAGCTGCAACAACCAAGTAGGCATCGTCTTCATCTAAACGAACAACGTTTTCTGGTGGTACAATTTCACCGTCAACAATGTTATCTGTGATATCCAATAAGCCACGGATAAAGGTTCTGTAACACTCTTTACCGGCTTCGAAAATGGCATTTCTGTCGCCGCTAGGTAATTGTTTACAAACAAAACCACCTTTAGCACCAACAGGAACAATAACGGTATTTTTGACTTGTTGCGCTTTAACTAAGCCAAGTACTTCTGTTCTGAAATCTTCACGTCGGTCAGACCAACGTAATCCACCACGAGCAACTTTACCGCCACGTAAATGAACACCTTCTACTTGCGGAGAATAAACAAATATTTCAAATGCTGGCACAGGTAAAGGCACATCAGCAATTTGCGAAGGCAATATTTTAAATGAAATATATGACTTCTCGCCTGTTACTGGGTGCGGTTGGAAATAGTTAGTACGAATAGTGGCATTAATCATTTCAACGAAACGACGAATGATACGATCATCATCAAGGTTTGCAACGTTATCTAAAGAAGATTCAATGCTAGCCAGTAATTTCTCGATAATTTTTTCGCTAGTTTTTACTTTTGGTGAAAAACGTTTATTGAATAACGTAATAAGCAATTCAGCAATACTTGGGTAACGAGCAAAGGTATCTTCAATATAGTTTTGGCTGAATGTACCACCGATTTGGCGTTCGTATTTAGAGAACGCACGTAAAATTGATACTTCACGACCACCAAGCTCAGCACCTAAAATTAGACGGTTAAAGCCATCATCTTCTAACTGTCCCGCCCAAACTTTAGCGAAAGCGTCTTGGAATAAGCTTTGCACAACTTCAAGGTTAAACTTGCCAGTGCCAGTTAACAGCATTGAGAAGTCTAAAATCCAACAAACTTCGCCAGTCGATGTTCTAATCGCATATGGGCTTTCACCAATAACGCGTAAACCAAAGTTTTCTAACATTGGTAACACATCAGACAAATGTAATGGTTCGCCGGCATGGAACAATTTCAATTTAACGAAACGGCTATCTGCGTCTTCTTCTTGTGGTTGGTAGAACAACATTTCAAGTTGATTATCAGCAGTCAAAGCTTCTAATTTTTCAATATCAACAATAGCTGTACCCGGTAAAACTTCATCTTTATAAGCTTGAGGGAAGCTAGCGTACTTGCGGCTTAGTGCTTTACCTTTAGCTTCACCTTTATGCGAATTTAACGCATTGGCTAAATTATCATCCCAGCTACGTGCAGCATGATTTAAATTCTTTTCTATTTCTTTCACATTAATGTCTGCTTTTGTCGAGTTAACTCTTACGATATAGTGCGTTCGTGCTTGCGCAGATTCTGAGAAGTAAGTCGTAAACTCTACTTCTTCTGTGCTTCCTAACGCTTCTTGCAGTAATTTTTGCGTGTTAATACGCAAAGCAGTGTTATAACGTTCACGCGGTACATACACCATACAAGAATAAAAGCGGTTAAAAGAATCACGACGCATAAACAAGCCCGAGTAATCGCGCTCTTGCATTTGGAAGATACCCATAACGTTATGCAATAGTTCAGCTGGCGAACTTTGTAAAATTTCGTCTCTAGGGTAAGTTTCAAGAATATTGATTAACGCTTTATACGCATGAGTACCTTTAGCGTAACCAGAGTCGTTACAAACACCTGATACTTTTGATTTAATCAATGGCAGGTCTAATGCACTGTTGGTGTAGTATGCTGAGCCAAATAAACCGACAAAACGTTCTTCACCAATTACATTACCTTTATCATCAAAGCGTTTTACGCCAATATAATCAAGATGTGCTGGACGGTGTACACGAGATTTTGCATTGGTTTTAGTTAAAATCAGTAAGTTATCACCTAAAGCGATTTCACGTGCCGATTCACTTAAACCAGAAATAAGGCGTTCTTTTGTACCATCATATTGATTCATCAGTCCTAAGCTTGACTTAACATCAGCAGATAGCGCCATATCACCTTTTAAGGTTTTAACGTTATATGAGCGATACCCTAACAAAGTGAAATTGTCGGCTAGCATCCACTCTAGAAAATCTACACTATCCTTTTGCTCCGCTTTTGAGCAAGGTAACTTAGCTTTTTTAGCTTCATCAATAACACTGCGTAAACGCGTTTGCATTGGTTTCCAGTCAGATACTGTCACAGCAATATCACTAACAACTGAATGTAATTCTTTCGCAATATTTTCTAAAACGGCTGCGTCATTTTGACGGTCGATTTCTATAAAGAAAACGGTTTCTACAGACGTTGACTTAAACGAATGATCAGCTGCTGCAGAAAGCTGGCTAATGTTTTTGCTTTTATCGCGAATAATTTTAATTGGCGAATTTAACATTAGATGTGGTGTTAGGTTTAGTCGACTTAAGGCGATGCGCACAGAGTCTACTAGAAATGGCATATCTCGAACAATAATTTCAATAATAGTATGGCTCGACTTCCAGCCATTTTTTGATACCTGTGGATTAAACACTTTAATGACAGGCTTATCATCTTGATGATCGTTTAACGTATTCCATAGACTTAAGGTTGCACCATACATATCACTATCATTTCTATGGTCTAAATCTAAGGTTGAAATATTGTTGTAAAGCAACTCTGCAAATTGATTAACAAGAGGAGCTGTTGTCGCTGGAACTTTTTGTTGTATTAACTGTGCTACGTTCGAAAGTATCACTGAAGGTAAACCGTCTACTAACGCCATGCCTTTTTCCTTTTTGGATAAAACGCTTGAAATAATTGGAATCTTTTTAGTCTTTTTAATGAGAATAGACTATTGCGGCAATTTTATTAATAAACTTAAGCGATTGCGAGTACTATTTTAGATATATTACTTTAAAAACTGTGCTTTTATGTAACTCACTTGATTACAAATAAGTGTTTATTCATTAGTTATAAATAGAAAATGACCTTTCGGTCATTTTCTTGTTTATTTATGCATAAAATATTTTTTAATTATTGTCTGCTTTTTTTCGCTCAGGCCAAAGAAATGCGGCTATAGCAGGTAGTACCAGTACGGCAGCTATCATATTAACCAAAAACATGAAGGTTAATAATATTCCCATATCGACTTGGAATTTCAAATCAGAGAAAAACCATGTTGATACACCAATAGCTAAAGTCACACCAGTAATCAATACTGCACTGCCTCGTTCTTTTAAAGCGTCAAAATAAGCACTTTGCACACTGGCACCATTGCGTAACTTAACACTCATCGTTGATAGGATATAAATACCGTAATCGACACCAATACCTACACCTAATGCAATAACAGGTAAAGTAGAAACCGTTAAGCCAATATTAAGCTCTGTCATTAACCATTGTGCTAATGTTGAAACAACATAAAGCGGAACAACAACAGCAATAGTTGCCCTTAAGCTTCTAAAACTTAATAAACATAGAATTATTACCGCGCCATAGACATATAACATCATTGGGATTTGTGCAGCTTCTACGGCTTCATTGGTTGCCGCCATAACACCAACAGGACCTGATGCCAATTTAAAGGCTAAATTGTCATTGCCTAATTCACCTACAACTAATTTAGCCGCGTCAACCACTCGGTTAATAGTTTCCGCTTTATGGTCTTGTAAAAACAGAATAACTGGCATAACACTACAGTCACTATTTAATAATCCACTTGATGACGGTACACGCGCGATTGATTGCACTAACGTTTGCTGATTGCGCGATAACGCACGCCACTTAGGATTACCTTCGTTATAGCCCGCATTCACTAATTTGGCGATAGAGGCTAAGCTAACTGCAGATTGCACACCTTCAACGTTTTCCATACGCCACTGAAATCTATCAATAACATCCATATGCTCGTAATACGTACAAGCATCGACAGTGGTTTCAATAATCACTGACATGTAATCAACACTGATGGCATATTTATCGGTGATCAAGAATGTATCTTGGTTATAGCGTGAAGTTTCATGCAGTGATGGTGCACCTGCGTGCAATTCACCAATTTTCATCTCTTGTGCTTTCTGATAACCCACTGCATACAATATCGCAGTAGCAACTAAGATTACTAATGCAACTTTTCGCGTAGCAAAAGCAGACATAAAGTGCCAAACACCTTCGCCCTTTTCTATCGTGCTTTTATTTTGGTGTGGAAGTTTGCTTTTATCGCTATCATCTTTCTCATTTCTAGGAACATGAATATAAGAAACTAATAATGGTAACAATACCAAGTTAGTTAAAATGATCATGGCAACACCAAGCGATGCTGTAATAGCTAGCTCACGAATAATGCCAATATCGATAGATAACAAGGTCATAAAGCCGACAGTATCTGATAACAAGGCTATGCCGCCCGGCACCAATAATATTCTAAAACTTAATTGTGCAGCTTCTTTACTGGTCTTCCCTTTGTTAACCATTTTCGAGACTGAGTTAATCATTTGTACGCCATGACTAACGCCAATAGCAAAGACTAAAAACGGCACTAAAATTGACATTGGATCTAAACCGAAGCCAATAGTTGATAGCATGCCTAATTGCCAAACAACGGCAATTAACGAACAAGTAATAGGTAACACCGTTAATGCAATAGAGCGGCAAAACCAAAATACCATCAAGGTTGTGATCGCTATCGCAATACCGAAAAAGGTTACTACCCCTTTAGCACCTTGCGCTACATCACCAACCATTTTTGTAAAGCCGATAATGTGAACAGAAATATTTCCTTTCTCAAATTCACCACGGATATCGTTTTCAAATTGCTCGGCAAGCACAATACTATCGAGTTTTTCGCCAGTATTTGGGTCTATTTCCATCAACGATGTTTTCACCATTGAACAGCTATAATCATCAGCAACAATACTGCCCACTATGCCAGCTTTTTCAATATTACCTTTTACTATGGCTAACCCTCGCTCATCTGGTTTAAAGTTAGCGGGAATAACCGGACCACCAGCAAAACCATCTTCAACTATTTCAACAAAACGCGTGCTTGGTGAAAACAAAGATTTAACTTGGATACGATCAACTCCAGGAATAAAGAATAATTTATCGTGCACACCTTTTAATGCTGTAAAAAATTCTGGATTAAAAATATCTTCACTGCTATCACAGACAGAAATTAAAACATTATTTGCGCCACCAAAATTTTCTCGGTGCTTCAAATAGGTTTTCATATAACTATGATTAAGCGGAATGTGTTTTTCAAAAGCGGCATCGAGCTTAATTTGAGTTGCTTGAAACAACAAAAATACACTAGCAATGACAAAAAATATCAACACCATTAAACGGCGACGGAAAAGTGTTGCTTCAACAACATTTATAAAAGAATTCAATTTCATGAGCGTTACTTCGTTACGTTAATAGTTTTGATGCCAACTTCTGAGACGGCAATTATTTTATCGTTAAACCAAACACCATTAATCAGTGCTTTACCATCTTTTTGTAGATGATCGATAAACGTGACACCATCATCTCGGCTTTCTAATAAAACACCATTGTTGCCAAGCACAAAAATACGGTCATCATTTGATAACACAATGCTACTCAGTAGTGCAGTTACTTTACTGTCACTTGCTTGCCATGGAGTGCCGTTTCTCAAGCTACGGAATATATTGCCGCGAAGCCCAACCACTAAAAGATTACCTACTTGTGTGCGCTTAATGTCGTAAAACGATCCTGTATATATTTCCTCAAGCTTCTCCCAAGTAACACCAAAGTCGTTACTCTTGGCAATTAAACCAATTTCACCAACGATATATAGCGTTCTTCCATCAGCAACAATACGATTAAAGTGCGGTAAAATGCTGCTTTGCTCATCTAAATACGCTTCTTCATCTTGTAGTTTTAATTCAGCTAAATACTCCTGATCTTCCGGAAAAAGAAACTCATTGTGATATTCAATAGTCCAATGCTGTCCGCCATCGATGGTTCGATAAAAAAGACCATAGGCACCAATTGCAACACCATTGTTTTTATCGGTAAATAATACATCCAAAAGCGGTTTTTCTACTTGCGGTAAGTGTTGCTGAATTTGCCATGTTAGGCCGCCATCTGTAGAGGCTAATATAGTAGCGTCATGGCCAACTGCCCAACCATTATTTTCATCAATAAAATACACGGCAGTTAAGGTTGATTGCACTGGCACGCTTGCTTGTTGCCATTGCACACCATTAGAAGATAAAAGAATATGACCGCGTTCACCAACTGCAATTAATTTTGATTGCTGTATTTTGGTGATGTCGAGCAATAACGACTGGCTAGCGAGTGGCGCTTGCCTCGCATTAAGCGGTTGAGCGTAAATAGTATTGATACAAAGAAAGCTGATTAAAATAATGAGAAGACGCATAATTTAGGATATTAACTCCATGAATTTTTACCTTTGAGGCCAAGCCTATATGTAAGATATCGATGTTTAGGAAAGTTTAACGCTATAAATGCGCATCAATATCATAAAAGTCTAAGTCTTTTTAGCTTAGCTAAGAAACCTAGGAAAGAAAATTTTTAATTATTTGAATACATTAAACAAAAACGGCTAGCACTTGCCAGCCGTTTCTTTCGTTCAACTATCTATCTTCGACCTTCACGACGCAAAGCTGAAGAGGTAAAGTTTACATCGTTTAGTTCTGCTGAGAAGTCGTACATCTTCGCTTCATTATCTAAGCCCATTGCAATATAGCGACGTGACTGTAAATCGTGAAACACTTCTAGTGTTGACCATTGAGTCGGCACTTCATAGTAATTAATACCATGAGCAACACCAACACGATATAACTCGTCACGGTTATCATAAATATCCGTAACAGCTACTTGCCAGCTATCTTCATCGATGTAGAAAACACGTTTTTTATAAGTATGACGAGTATCTGATTTCAAGTTAGCTTCAACAACCCAAACACGGTGCTTTTCATAACGCACTAAATTAGGATTAATATGACCTGGTTGCAAAATTTGATCATATTTTAAATCGTTGCTATGCAAACGGTAGTCATTATAAGGGATCAATAATTCCTGCTTACCTTTAAGTGTCCATGTATAACGATTCGGAGCACCGTTGAACATATCGAAATCATCAGTCGTTCTTAAACCATCTGACGCTGTACCTGGTGCGTCATATGCAACATTAGGCGCACGGCGAACACGACGTTGACCGGTGTTATATGTCCACGCTTGACGTGGTGTTTTTATTTGGTCCATCGTTTCATGAACTAATAATGCTGTACCGGCTAAACGAGCAGGCTCTGTAACCTTTTGCTTAAACTTAAACAAAATATTGGTCTTTTGTAAGTCTTCAGCTTTTACACCTTTAACACCGTATGGGATCAATAATTGATCGTCAAAGCCCATGTAAGTGTAATCACCTGAGGCAGTTGGTGCTGCTTGACCACCTTCACGAACAATTTTTTCACCGCGATAGCGTAAAATATGGTTCCAAATTGCCTCCAAACCATCTTTTGGCACTGGAAATGGAACGCCAATCGCTGCTTGAACAATACCGTTACCACCTTCAACTAATTCAGCTCTTGTGGCGTTATCAAGTGTAGCCTGATAAACATGTTCTGGATAAGAAGCTGAACGACGTGACTGATATACGTCCATTTTATAAGTATCAGGGTAAGTTTCAAATAACTTAACTTGACCAGGTGTTAATACGTCTTTATATTCCGCGACATTTTTAGCAGTAATCGTATAAAGCACCTTATCACCCGTAAATGGGTCAATATGATGGTCACCGACCGTATAACCTGCAGGAGCTGACGTAATACCACCAGTCCATGCTGGAATTGACCCGTCTGCATTTGCAGCGCGAACAGCACCAAATGGCGTTAATTCTTTTGCAAGTTTACCTGCTTCTTGCGAGCTAATTTTAGCTGAAGCCGCAGTTGACGCTAATGCTACAGTCACCGCTATTGAAACAAGCGTTGCCTTTTTTAGCGAATTTTTTAATAACTTTCTCATGACAATAATCCTCAAACTTGTCTTAAATCGAATACTTAATGTTAAAAGACACGTAATCACGATCTTCCATTTGGTTAGTTGTACCCACACCACCGAAGAAACTATTGTAGTTTAAGTCAGCAGACCAACGGCTTTGATAGTCAAAGCTAAGACCTAACGACATAGATTTTCTATCTTCTACGAATAAAAATAACGGGTCTGGTGTTATACCGTTAACGTCATGTGAAAAAACAATTTTCGGTGAAACGTTAATACCAGCAAGTACGTTATTGTAGTCTAACTTAGCAACGAAACGGTAGCCCCAAGCAAAAGCACTTGGAAATGGGTTCGTTTCAACGCCATTTTGTAGCGCTTTTTCTAAGCCTTCTTTACCTGCAATGCCACCATTTCTTGCTGTACCAGGACCATTTAAGCGCAGAACGTCTTGATCAGGCATATCGCGAATATCGATACCACCAACCTCAAGTAAAGTAGTAAACTGACTAGCCCAAAGTGTAGGACCCCATAAATTAGTTAAGGTAACTTGTGCCTGTAATGTATCAGACAAAATGAAACCATCCGCACGAGAGCCTCCAGGGAAAACAGGCATCTGAGATACACCGTCTAATTCATCACGACCTAAGTCATTAGCTAACTGTTGAGGCATTGCTGCAAATAACAATTCAACATCATCAATTTGTAGTGGTTCGTCTTGGCGGTAGCTTATTTCACCTGCTACTGATGTTTCGCCAATTGCCGTATTAAAGCTTAAGGCATAAAGCTTTATATCTTCGATGTAATCAAGCTCTACACGAGAAAAGGCTTTTAAGTCAGTATAGTTATCGTAGGTGATATCTTTTGTTGCAAGCATACCAACGTCATGTTTTAACGCTGCAGCACTAAAATCAGCTGTTATTCCCGAAAATACAGGGCGACGACTATGGTAGTTCATATGATACAAACTAATTTCCGTATCGTTTAGCTCAGGTAAAAACCATGATAAACGCAAACCATATTGACCACCATTTTCTGGTTCGTTTTCTGCACCAGCTTCACGTAATGTTAATTTGGTTGGGAAACCACCAACATAAGCATTACCTGCATCGGCCATTGCTACATTGCCATTTAGAATTTGTTCTCTTAATGCATTTAAATCTGTAATAAGCGAGTCTAAATCCATATCTGGATTACTCGCGAAATTAAGTTGCACATTATTAAATTGACCACCGTCGCCGGCAAAGTCATTGGTTGAAAAGTAGCTACCTGGCGCTGGTAATACTGTTTTTTCCCAGCTGTACTGGTAAAACATTTCAACGTTAAAATTCTCTGTTACACCTAAAGATGCCCAAACAGCACCAAAAGGAATAAATGCTTCTTTTAATTCAGCACCAGGTGCTTTCAAACGAGCAATATCTACCGGGTTTAATTCACTAATACCGTGAGAGATTAACGTACTTTCTCCCCAGCTAATAACTTGTTGACCAATACGTACAGAAAAAGGCATTTCACCAATATCAAAATCACCATAAACAAACGCATCTAACAAACGAATATCACGACAAATTTGGTCGCGAGCTTCATCATCACGACATGGGTCGTTAACTTTACCAGAATGAGGATTTGTCCATGCACGGTCACTATCCATCATTTCAAAATCATAAAAATACATACCACGAGCAAAAAAACCTAAGTTTTCGTAACGTACGTCTAACTCGTGAGAGCCTTTGATTAATTTTGAAAACGTTGTATTAGGATCAAAATTTAAATTACCGTTATCACCATTAGTTGAATAGCTACCATCGCTGTTCCAAACAGTTTGTGCGTCAGGGTTGACATTCAATATCGGATGATATTGACCTAAATTAAAGCCAGATGTAACTTGCGGGTGATTGGATTTACCTACATTATCATTCCAGTTACGATTTTCATCACGCCAGCTTGCACCTGCTGAAAATGTTGAATCGAAACTGATATCGAACTTTCCTAACTCAAAGTTTTTTGCCTGAGCACTAGCTCCTGCTAGTGTCATCATAGCGGCGGCAATACTTAGAGCCAGTGGCTTTTTGTAAAAACCGTTGCGAAGCTTTTGTTTCATTTGTTATCTCCCCAGATGCGATACTGCATTTTTATTTTTATATATCCACGTAAATGGTATGAAACAATAATTACATCATTTCTACACTGAGGCAAGTGCTAAAACATCAGTTAAAGCCCTTTATTTTAAAGACTTGAACGAAGTCATCTGATGAGAAGAAAAGCCCGTTTAAAACACTTGTTTTAAACGGGCTTTTAAAATAGAGAGAAAGCTGCAAATAGTTAACTGTATTAACAGCCGTAATAGCATCTACAAAACATTACATTTTAAAAATAATGGTCTGACCACTGTTTAAAGCAAAGACTCTAATCATGCGATTTTTTGCAAAGATAAAAATTTATTATCTCGTGTTTGCAAGCAAAATTGCCCTCTAATACCACTTGCCGTTAAATAATTTCGCAAATGCATCGCTGGGAATTCTACCCTTACGCCTTCGTTAGAAACAACAATAATACTTTGAGCTTTTCCTTGGTAATAAGGCAAATATTCCTGGCTCGTCATATTAATACCAAAATAATATTTCATTACGCTACCCTAACCTGCCAATGCGGCATCTAACTTTTCTTTTAAATCTTTTGATAAGTTTTCTTGTTTAGATAAATCAACAAGTAAAGTTTTAATCATCTCTTGTCGCTTTTGATCCAATGAAGAAAACTGAATTAATGGCGTGATCATTCGAGATGCCACTTGTGGATTGATAGTATTAAGTAATTTTATTTGTTCTATTAAAAATTGATAACCTCTCCCACTACTACAATGAAAATATCGTGGATTATTCATGGTAAACGCGCCAATCAATGACCGAGCTCTGTTTGGGTTATTTAACGTAAATAATGGATGTTTAATTAATTTTGCCAAATTAGCATAGATACTTTCATCACACACACTCGCTTGAATGGAAAACCACTTGTCCATAACTAGTGCTGTAGAGCTCCATTTTTGTTCAAAATCAGCCATCATAGTGGCAAAACTCTCTGCATTACCTTTAGCTGCACTACTTAACGCTGCTAAACTGTCAGTCATATTGTTAGCATTTTGATATTGCTCAGCTAATAGGCTCTGTTGCGGTGCTAACGTTGTCAAATAAGACAAACAGATATTTTTTAACGCGCGTTGGCCAATAGCTTTGCCATCATTAGCAAACTTTTGCTGAAAATTTTGCTGATAGTGCTGTAAAAACAATGTTTCTAGCTCAGTGGCTAAAGCGACTTTCACTTTATCAATAGCGTCTAACAAAGCTATTGGATCTACTTCTTCAATACTGTCAGCTAACTCACTAAAACTAGGTAAAGTTAACTGCTCGGCTTTAAATGCCGCAGAAGCATCGCTATGAAGTATATTTCGAACCGCATCAATCAAGTTACGTGGCAACATTAATTCAGGCTCTGCCATAACTCTTTTAATATAAGTTGATAATAACGTTTGGCCTGCATCCCATCGACAGAATTCATCATCAGCATGGTTCATGATGGTTTCTAAGTCTTGATCAGATTGTGAAAGTTGACTTTTTACTGGCGCCGTAAAGCCAGTTAGTAATGCCAATACGGGTTTGCAAGCAAAGCCATGAAATGACCAAGTTTGCTTTTGCTCAGTTAATTGCAATAAATGCGCTGCACTTTTTTTCGATTCAGCACTAATAAGTTCAATACCAATAGGGATATGCAATGCCGTGTTTTCACCATTACTCTGCGCGATTGATACTTGATAGGTATTGGTATCAGCATCAAAGCTTTCTTCAACATTAAGCTGAGGTGTGCCCGCTTGTTCATACCAGCCTTTAAATTTCGTTAAATCGACAGCTGAGGCATCAGCCATGGCATTGATAAAGTCATCACACGTTACTGCCATGCCATCAAAACGTTCAAAATAAAGGTCAATACCTTTTCTGAATTTTTCAGCTCCTAACAGCGTATGGATCATACGAATAACTTCTGCGCCCTTTTCATATACAGTTAAGGTGTAAAAGTTGTTCATTTCCAAGACTTTCTCTGGTCGTATTGGATGAGCCATTGGTCCGGCGTCTTCCGCAAACTGCATCGAGCGCAATACTCGAACATTTTGAATTCGAGTAACAGCAGCAGAGTGCATGTCAGCACTAAACTGTTGGTCACGAAAAACCGTTAATCCTTCTTTTAAGCTCAATTGAAACCAATCTCGGCAAGTTACTCGGTTACCTGTCCAGTTATGAAAATACTCATGAGCGATTACCGCTTCGACATTAAAGTAGTCGGTATCAGTAGCGCTTTTTTCATCCGCTAAAACAAACTTGCTATTAAATACATTTAGCCCTTTATTTTCCATTGCGCCCATATTAAAAAAGTCGACAGCAACAATCATATAAATATCGAGGTCATACTCTAAACCAAATGTTTCTTCGTCCCATGACATAGAATGCTTTAACGACGCCATCGCATGATGGGCTTTATCAAGGTTACCTTTATCAACAAATATTTCTAAAGCAACATCTCGTGCTGAACAAGTACGAAAACTATCCGTTAATACATCAAAATCACCTGCAACGAGAGCAAATAGGTAGCTAGGTTTCGGAAATGGGTCACGCCATTGAACAAAGTGCTGACCATTGGCTAAATCGCCTGCTGCCACTTTATTGCCATTAGATAATAAGTAAGGGAATTTTGCTTTATCAGCAATAACTTTAGTGGTGAACGTTGCCATAACATCAGGACGATCAAGGTAGTAACTTATGCGTCTAAAACCTTCTGCTTCACATTGCGTGCAATAAGCATCACCTGATTTAAACAAGCCTTCAAGTGCCGTATTTTCAACAGGGTTTAACTCAGTCACTATTTCTAATAAGAAGTCAGCATAAGCTACATTGATGGTAAGTGACGTATCATTGACTTGATAATCATCATCGTTTAATAGCGCTTTATTCAATGAAACTGATAATAACTTTAAATGCTCACCATCTAAAATTAAAGGTGCATCACTGGGCTGTTTCTGCGAGATATGCATTCGATTAACAACACGAGTTTTGTGCTCGTTAAGCTCAAAGGTTAATTCAACCTTGGAAATAGAAAAGTTTGATTCGCTGTAGTCAGCCAAATAGCGTGGGGTAAAATCACTCATGAAAATCCTTAACAAGGTACTTTTATTATTATTGCAACAGAACAGCAATAATAGAAATTAAAAAGCCTGCGGTAAACAGGCTTTATGAATATTTATTAATTTTGAAAATATTTTATTTATTTGTCACTATTTTTTTAATTTTAAAGCCAATAAAACCGTAAACAACCGCTAATATTGGATTGATCAAGTTAAAGAAACAGTAAAAAATATAGTCAAATGGATTAACCAATAATACGCCGTACATATAAGCACCACAAGTATTCCATGGGATAAGCGGCGAAGTAATGGTTCCCGAATCTTCTAATGTTCTACTTAAGACTACAGGGTCTAAATCGCGACGTTGGTATTCTTCCTTATACATACGACCTGGCATTACAATTGACATATATTGATCAGCAGTAATTAAGTTAGTACCAATACAAGTACAAACTGTGCTGGCTATTAAGCTACCAGTAGATTTAGCAGACTTTAATATGACATTAACAAATTTACGCAGCATACCTAAATGCTCTAAAACGGCACCAAAACTTAAAGCACACATAATAAGCCAAATGGTATTCAACATACTTGCCATGCCGCCACCACTAAGTAGCTTATTCAACTCATCATTACCCGTTTCAATCGCTACACCGTCATAAAACGCGCTCCAAACTACCGTTACATTAGCAGTCATTGCATCTAAACCATCAGCCGATAAACGTGCAATTAAGTCTTGCTGGAAAAGTATCGCCCAAAGTGCTCCCATTAATGCACCAATAGATACAGCAGGGAACGCTGGCACCTTTTTAATTGCTAAGCCCAATAATACGACTAAGGGTATAAGGTTAAAAATACTAAGATGGAACTGACTGGCAAGTTGGTCATTCAATACAGCAATAGAATTGTCGCTAGCAGTGGCTGTTTCAGTTAATCCTAAAATAACAAATAATATTAACGCAGTAATAATAGAAGGAACGGTTGTCCATAGCATATAACGAATATGGGCAAACAACTCACTACCAGCAACCGCTGGTGCCAAGTTAGTTGTTTCAGATAGCGGTGAAATTTTATCACCAAAATAGGCACCAGAGATGACTGCACCTGCGGTTATTTCTGGTGAAAGACCTAAGCCTTGAGCTATACCAAGTAACGCCACACCTATGGTTGCTGCCGTCGTCCATGAACTACCGATACTCATGGCAACAACGCCACAAATAATACATGAAGCAGCATAAAACCATGTTGGGTCTAATATTTTTAAGCCATAGTAGATCATAGTTGGCACAGTACCTGACAATAGCCAAGTACCTATTAACGCGCCAACTGATAAGAGAATCAAAATTGCGCTTAAAGATAATGAAATACCTTTAACAATGGCTTTATCGATTTCGACCCAAGTAGCACCATTTTTCAGCCCAATAATGATGGCTATACCCATACTCGCAAGTAAAGCTATCTGGTTTGGTCCGTAAGAAGAGTTATCGCCAAAAAAAGTAACGGCTGCCGCCAACATGGCAATTAACGCAACAATTGGAATAGAGGCATCGAGCATTGACGGTTGTCGTAATGAATGAGGATCAGACATAGATAAATTTACACCTTATTATCTTAGTTATTATAGTGATTATGTTTTTGTGCTAGTTAACATGCCGACTGTTGGCACATAGTGCAAGTTTTATCTTTCGATTAACAACTAAGCAGCCCTTTATTTACAAGGTATACAAGAATAATTATGCAGCAATTGTAATTAAAAAATATTAACAGTTTTTATAGTTAACGCAATAAAAAGCCACCCTTAGGTGGCTTTTATTAATCGCATGAAATCAATTTATTTTTTTGCAACTTTACCTAATGAAACTAAATCAAAAGTGATTTTAGCGGTTTCATCTAAAAATGGATCTAACGCTTCTAAATCATCAGGTAAATCTTCTAAATCAGTTACTTTTTCTTTACCCATTAAGACCAAACGTTCATTAGCACGTTTTAGCTGTTTCGCTTTACGCTCTTCTCTTTTCGCTTTTCTTTGCACTAGGTTCAGCGAAATTTTTTTATCGTCTTTTTCGGTTTTGTATTCTGCGATATCAGATAATAAATAATTAAATTCTTGGTTTTCTTTAACACGAGAGCTATGTAATGAATTTAAGTAACTTAAGTCCTGGCTAATATCATTAAGCTTGTTATAGCGAGCTTTTGGAATTTGATCCCACGGTAAAGCATTTTCTTCTTTGCTTTCGCCCCAGTCAGCTGGATCTACGGCAGAAGGAAATTCGATATCTGGCAATACACCACGGTGCTGCGTGCTGCCACCATTAATGCGGTAAAATTTTGCGATAGTAAACTGAATGCTACCAAACGGGTTATCATATAAGTCATACACACGACCTAAACCACGATGCTGCTGAACAGTTCCCTTACCAAAGGTATGTTCGCCAACGATAACGCCACGACCATAATCTTGAATCGCCGCAGAGAATATCTCTGAAGCTGAAGCGCTGTAACGATCAACCATTACAGTTAATGGCCCATCATAAAAACTAACACCGTCTTTATCGCTGTTTACTTGTACTCGATTCGCTCCGTCACGTACTTGTACTACGGGGCCTTTATCAATAAATAAGCCGGTTAATAGTGTTGCTTCAGTTAATGAACCACCACCATTACCACGTAAGTCGACAATAATGCCTTCTACGTTGTCTTCTTTAAGCTTAGCGATTTCCAATTTAACATCGCGTGAAAGGTTGTTGTAAAAACTAGGAATGGTTATAACACCTAATTTTTTACTATTCTCATCACCCTTCTTATCAAAATATACTTCTGATTTAGCAGCACGGTCTTCAAGCTTAATGGTGTCACGAACAATTGATACCACTTTAATGCTACTGTCATCTTCAGACTCAGCACCAAGTACTTGCAAACGCACTTTGCTGCCTTTTGGACCTTTAATTAATTCAACTACATCATCAAGACGCCAGCCGATCACATCGACAAAATCTTTGTTGTCTTGTGATACGCCAACAATACGATCTTTAGGCTTTAATTCGTTTGATTTATCAGCAGGACCGCCAGAAACTACACTTTGAATAACAGTATAGTCTTCTTCAGCACGTAATACTGCACCAATACCTTCTAGTGATAAATTCATTTCCATTTGGAAACGTTCAGCATTACGTGGGGATAAATATGAAGTATGAGGCTCAACAACACGGGCAAAGCTGTTCATCACAACTTGAAAAACATCTTCACTTTCACTTTGCTTCAAGCGTTTAATAGCATAACGGTAACGTTTGCCCAGCACTTCTTGAATTTTAGGCCACTCTTTACCCGCTAAGGTTAAGTTTAGCGCGTCATATTTAACTTTTTTACGCCATAGTTCGTTTAACTCAGCAACAGATGCTGCACGTTCTGCATCTTCGCGGTCAAAATTATATGACTCTTCAAGTTCAAAATTAAACGGGGCTTCATTTTCTAGTAGGCTTAACGCAAACTCATAACGCTCTAATCGGCGTTGTAAATTCAAGTTATAAATTTGATAAGCAACATCTAATTTACCACGAGCGATAACGGTATCAAAATCGTCACGATACTGTTCAAAACCTTGAACATCAGCAGCAAGAAATACATTACGTGCGTAATCAAGCTGCTTAATATAACGATCAAAAATTTGCTCTGATAAACTATCGTCTATTTTAATTTGCTTGTAGTGTGCACGGGTAAATTGTGCCGTAATTCGCTTTGTTGACGTTGCATGTTGGCTCTCTGGAGCCAGTATCGGAAGGTTTACATTTTCTTCCTTGGTTTCGGCAAATGCCGTTAAACCGGAAATTGATAATGATACTGCAATAGCTATACGACAAAATTTATGCATACACATACTCCAAATTTATTCAGTAAATATATTTTTAACTTGTGTTTTAACAACCATACCAGAGTTTAATTGTACGCTAACATCATTACCTGAAACTTCAGTAATCACAGCATCCATTGATGACTGTCCAAGCTGTACTTTGATATGTTTGCCAACAACAACATTACTTGTTTCGACAGGTTTAAGCTTAACAACGGCTTTCGGTGCACGTTTAGCTGATTTAACAGCATTAAACTTTTCTTTGCGACTATTATCTGTAGAGTCTTTCTTTACAGGTTTAGTTCCCTTATTAGCATTGCCTTTATAAGGTTTTTTCGCAACTTTATCTTTACCGTTTTTGTTACCAAATTTTTCTTGGCTCTCTTTTAAGGTTTTGCTCGCATAATCAGCTTGTTCCTGATCAATCTCTGCAGAGTCATTACCATCGATGTCAATTCGAAAACTACCCATTTTGATAGCTTTCAAATAACGCCAGCTGCTAGTGTAATGTCTTAACGCTTGACGTAAACGTGTTTTGCTCACCGTTTCATCTTCAGCTAATTTTTCAGCAAGATCTTGAAAAATACCAATTTTAAGTGGCTTTGCATGACCTTCTGTTGAAAAACAAGCAGGAAATTTTTCAGCTAAATAAGCAATAATTTCCTTTGTGCTAATACGTTTCACTTCAACTTCAGCATTTTCTGTTGTTTCTACAGGTGCTTCCGCGGCTACTTTTACTTCACTTTCTGTTTTAGATTCCATAAATACAACTTTTAAAAATTTTTAGCTCTGTTCTGAAAGATATTGCTCTCGATTTTCCAACAAATGTCGGCACCAATCATAAATATCTTCACTTTCAATTTCGGCTAAGGCTTCTTGCCCTATCCACGTATCCCACACCAAAGCAAGCAACTGCTCTAAAATCTCTGGCGCAATATCTTCTTCTGCTAAGTCATAAACGGTATGATAAATTTCGTTGATACGCTCAGCAACAATTTCTTCTTGCCCTTCCCAGTCACCTACTACGGCTTCTGAGACTAAATAGTCATGAATGACAACAATCTCTTTCATTAGTTTACCACGCCATGCTTGATCATGATATTTTCAAATAAACTAATTATCTTTTCTAAACCCACTTGGTCATCACTATCAAACCGATTAAATGCTGTGCTGTCGATATCAAGTACAGCCATTACTTTGCCATTTAACGTTACAGGAATAACAATCTCTGCGTTGCTCGTTGCATCGCAGGCAATATGACCATCAAACGCATGCACATCGTCAATACGTTGAGTAACGTTATCACCCGCAGCAGTACCACAAACGCCACGACCAACGGGTATACGAATACAGGCAACTTTACCTTGAAATGGTCCAAGTACAAGTTCATTATCGACCAAACGATAGAAACCTACCCAATTAACTTGTGTTAATTGTTCAAATAATAAAGCACTCACGTTTGCCATATTGGCAATTACGTCCGATTCATCGCTAATTAACGCTTCTACTTGAGTGTATAATTCTTGATAAAAGGTATTTTTAGTCATTAATAATACTGCCAAAGATAAAAGCGCATAACATACCTCGATAGCACAATAAATTAAAGTGCTATCGACTACAAATCGTAATTATATGACGAATTTAGCGCGGTTTAATGGCAAATATAACCTTTACCTGCGCATTTACTACTCGTTCGTCACTTTGTTGTTCATTATGGGCGTAATTTTTCAATTTATCTGCTTCATCATAAAAATAACTTTTTTCGACATTCATTTCTTGCACGGCAATCACTTCAGCTAAGGAAATATCAAGGTGATTAACCATTTTTTTGGCTTTAAACTTGGCATCTGCCAAGGCATTATTAAGTGCTTGCTGGTATAGCATTTGATGCTCTACTCGAGAAATACCCATCGTTTGTACATCATTTACGCCAACCTTCATTAAGTAATCAATTAAGCGTTGATATGCATCAATGTCAGTAACCCTAATCACCATATGCAAACTTGCTTCGATTACCGCATTATTAGTATTACTTTTGTACCCATTACCATTGTGTTCAGGGGGTAGTTTAGTGTTAATTTTCACTGCTCGTTTATTGGGTAGCTTAGTGAAAAAATCCACATCATCAATGGTGTTGTTTAAACTTGGGTAATTCATGTTTAATGTCAGCGAGCTGATAGAGTTAATTTTTATACTATTAACGTTTTTATCGACAAATTGGTTAATCAACTTTGTTTTGTATTCGATGCTTTGACTTGCTTTTATCGCACTACCACTGCGCTCACTAACTACAACATCAAGCAAATGAGTTGATGTTTGTACATTTGCCTGCCCAAAACCTATTACTTCTACACCATTTACAGTTGATAGTTGTTGATAACTTTCGCCATAAGCCATCGAGTTAAACAATATTAATAAAATAATAACTAAACGCATTGCGTGCTCCTATTTGTCCTTTTTCAACGTTTGTATAACTGATTGTTGCTCAGCCAAAACATAATAGATGAAAGCCTCTTTCTCAGCTTTATTAGCTTTGTTCCATAAGCACTTTAATCGCCCAATGTTTGATACATCAGGTGCTTGCTGCCCATTTTCAGGACATTTTTCCTTTAGCATATTATGCTTATTGCTTGTTTGGCTATTCGCAATAACATTGTCATTTAACTTTGCTGATTTATTATGGGCCAGCTTTGCAAACTGACCTTGTGCATTAAATTTGATTAAAGATTGATTAACACTAGCAATTTCTTTTCCACTTCCCATTAGTAATTTAACTTTAGGATTTTTAGCAAACGCTTTTGCTTGCCTCAACTCCTCTATATTCGGGGTAACGACCGCAATTCTATCTTTAGCGTTCAATGATTCACTTAAATTAAATAGCACAACAAATGGCTTAGACTTAACATTCGTGTGGTCATCGTCACCTTCAAATAAATCTTGATACTTTAATACGACAACTTGATTTCCAGTAGAAAATTCAATCTGGGTTTCTCGAGCAAAAAAGTTGTTTGATTGTTCAATACCATTAACGCTGAGTACAGTAATATTTTCAGGAAAAATGATGACATTCGCACTAACGTTAAATGACATTAGACAAATCAAAAATAAAAGTATTGAACGCATATCAGGCCTTAATTAAATTATTTAATAAACATATTCAAGCCAAATAGGCTTAAAGTCACTTAGAGTATTTCTATAATAATGGCTAAAAAGACACTTTGCTTGCTTTTATTTTGTGTACAAAACATAGTTAACAAAAAGCGCGAACACTATAACTAGCTATTCGCGCTTAAATTTTCACTACTTCTGCAACAAGTGAGCATTACAAAGCTTTACATCGACTTAAAATGAATCACCAGGGATACGTACCCAACCTTCCATTAATACGCGAGCACTTCGGCTCATACTTACTTTTTTTACAGTCCAAGCATCATTAACTTTTTCAGCTTCAGCACCGACCTTTAATGTTCCTGACGGGTGACCAAAGGTTACTGATTTAGGTCCATCCCCATCCGCAGTTATGCCCGCGGCAAGAGCAACTAAAGTGCCAGGAATAGCCGCAGCAGTGCCAATGGCTACTGCAGCCGTGCCCATCATGGCATGGTGTAGTTTCCCCATAGATAAAGCGCGCACGTGTAAATCTATTTCATTTGACGCAATCGCTTTACCACTTGAAGATGTATATTCTTGCGCAGTAGTAACAAAAGCTACTTTGGGTGTATGTTGACGACCTGCTGCTTCGCCAATATCTTTGATTAAGCCCATTTTTACTGCGCCATAAGCACGAATAGTTTCAAAGCGAGCAAGTGCCGCTTCGTCATTATTAATCGCATCTTGTAATTCAGTTCCCGTGTAACCAATATCTTCAGCATTTAAGAAAATAGTTGGAATACCCGCGCTGATCATAGTAACAGCCAAACTACCTGTTTCGGAAATATGGGTCGGCACCGCTAATTCATCAACTACGTTACCGGTTGGAAACATCGCTTCTGAAGGGTCAACGGGCGCAACAAAGTCAACTTGCACTTCTGCGGCAGGGAAGGTTACGCCATCAAGTTCGAAGTCACCGGTTTCTTGTACTTCGCCATTGGTTATTGGTACATGGGCAACAATGGTTTTCGAGATGTTTTTTTGCCATATACGAACAACACAAATGCCATTCTCAGGAACTCGGCTCGCTTCAACTAAGCCATTACTGATGGCAAATGAGCCAACAGCAGCAGTTAAGTTGCCACAATTGCCTGACCAATCAACAAAGGCTTTATCAATAGCCACTTGGCCAAACAAATAATCAACATCATGATCTGCAACTGTCGCTTTAGCAAGGATAACTGTTTTACTGGTGCTTGAAGTAGCACCGCCCATACCATCGGTTTGTTTACCGTATGGATCTGGCGAGCCAATTACGCGTAAAAGCATATTATCACGTGCTTCACCCGGCACCTGACAACGCTCAGGCAAGTCAGTTAAATTGAAAAATACACCTTTTGATGTGCCACCACGAATATACGTGGCTGGAATCTTTACTTGAGGTACGAAAGCCATTTGCTCTCTCCTTTTTATTTTTTCTTACACAGAATTTAAACCATCCATGGAAATTCTCAGTAGATTCATCCATGAATCGAAAAATGGCACATTATCTTTTAGAACAATGTGCCATTTTAAATTTGAATCAATTAAGTTTTATGTCTAAACGAATTATTTATATTGAGAGCAAAGCGACTGCACAGAGCTTGGTTTACCAAGTGAGTACAGTCAACGCAACTGTCATTAGAAAATAAACGTTTAGGCATTAGACTTTAAGAAATCGGTGGCAAATTTTTGTAATACCCCACCGCCGTTATATACAGTAACTTCTTCAGCAGTATCTAAACGACACTTCACAGGAATTTCAATAACTTCACCATTTTTACGCGTCATAACAACAGTCATTGCACCACCTGGTGCTGTAGTACCAACAACATCATAAGTTTCTGTACCGTCAATGTTATAAGTATTACGTGTGTCACCTTGGGTAAATTCAAGTGGTAAAACCCCCATACCAATTAAGTTAGTACGGTGAATACGCTCAAAACCTTCTGAAACAATCACTTCAACACCTGCTAAACGAACACCTTTTGCTGCCCAGTCACGTGATGAACCTTGACCGTAATCAGCACCAGCGATGATGATTAATGGCTGCTTGCGTTCCATGTAAGTTTCGATAGCTTCCCACATACGAGACTCAGTTCCTTCAGGCTCAATACGCGCTAATGAACCTTGCTTGACTTCACCATTTTCATCACGACACATTTCATTGAACAATTTCGGATTAGCGAATGTGGCACGTTGTGTTGTTTCATGATCACCGCGGTGAGTTGCGTATGAGTTAAAGTCTTCGTGTGGAACACCCATTTTATCAAGGTATGCACCTGAAGCACTGTTTAACTGAATAGCGTTGCTTGGCGATAAATGATCGGTAGTGATGTTGTCACCAAGTACTGCTAATGGACGCATCCCTTTCATGGTACGTTCGCCCGCTAATGCGCCTTCCCAATAAGGAGGACGACGGATATAAGTACTCTTAAGATCCCAGTCGTATAATGGGCTTTCAGCTGGCTCAAACGCACCTAAATCAAACATAGGTGTGTAGATTTTTTTAAATTGCTCAGGCTTTACTGCCGAAGCAACAATTGCGTCAATCTCTTCATCTGATGGCCAGATATCTTTCAAGGTAATATCATTACCATTTTGGTCTTGGCCAAGTACGTCTTTTTCAATATCAAAACGCATGGTACCGGCAAGTGCATAAGCAACAACTAAAGGCGGCGAAGCCAAGAAAGCTTGTTTGGCGTGCGGATGAATGCGACCATCAAAGTTACGGTTACCTGATAATACGGCTGTTGAGTATAAGTCGCGGTCAATTATTTCTTGTTGAATTTTTGGATCTAATGCCCCCGACATACCGTTACACGTGGTACATGCGTAACCGACAATACCAAAGCCAAGTTTTTCCATTTCAGGTAATAAACCCGCTTCTTCTAAGTAAAGCTTTGCAACTTTTGAACCCGGAGCAAATGACGACTTGACCCAAGGTTTACGTACAAGCCCTAACTCGTTTGCACGCTTGGCAACTAAACCTGCTGCAACTACGTTGCGAGGATTAGAGGTGTTGGTACAAGACGTGATTGCAGCAATGATTACTGCACCGTCTGGCATTTCACCATTGGCTTCTTGCGCTTTACATTCGTCTAAATTTTTAGCAATGTCTTTTGACACTAAATCAGCTGTTGCTAAGCGACGATGTGGGTTTGATGGACCGGCTAAATTACGACATACCGTTGATAAGTCAAATTCAATAACTCGTGGGTATTGTGCTTCAACTAAATCATCAGCCCATAAACCTGTATGTTTGGCGTATGTTTCAACTAATTCAACTTGCTCAGGCTCACGACCTGTTAGCTTTAAGTAATCAATAGTTTGTTCATCTATATAAAACATGCCTGCTGATGCACCATACTCTGGTGTCATATTTGAGATAGTTGCACGGTCACCAATAGTTAAATCTTTAGTACCTTCACCGAAGAATTCTAAATAGCTTGAAACAACTTTTTCATTACGTAAAAATTCAGTGATCGCAAGTACCATATCGGTCGCTGTGATACCTGGTGCACGTTTACCCGTTAACTTAACACCAATAATATCAGGTAAGCGCATCATAGACGGACGACCCAGCATTACGGTTTCAGCTTCTAAGCCACCAACACCAATCGCGATAACACCTAAAGCGTCAACGTGTGGGGTATGAGAATCGGTACCAACACAAGTATCAGGGAAAGCAACTCCATCACGAGCTTGAATAACCGGTGACATTTTCTCGAGATTAATTTGATGCATAATGCCGTTACCAGCAGGTATGACATCAATGTTTTTAAAAGCTGTTTTTGTCCACTCAATAAACTTAAAGCGATCTTCGTTTCGACGATCTTCAATGGCGCGGTTTTTATCAAAGGCTTCAGGGTCAAAACCCGGCGCTTCTACTGCCAAAGAGTGATCCACAATTAACTGTGTTGGTACAACAGGGTTAACTTTTGATGGATCACCACCTTGCTCTGCAATAGCGTCACGAAGGCCTGCAAGATCAACTAATGCCGTTTGACCTAAAATGTCATGACATACCACACGCGCTGGGTACCATGGAAAATCAAGCTCTTGCTTAACATCAATAAGTTGTTTTAATGAATCGGTAAGTGCAGTTGGGTCGCACTTTCTCACTAATTGCTCTGCTAATACACGAGAGGTATAAGGCAGCTTTGCGTAGCTTCCAGGTGTAATAGCTTCAATAGCTGCTCGCGTATCAAAGAAATCTATTGTTGAACCATTAATTTTATAACCTGGCAAGGGTTTGCGATAATCGTAATTCATCATTTATTCCATATTCTTTGTTTTACTATAAAGGCGAACTGCAATAAATGAATTCGCCTTTATATCTAAATTCGATTTTCTCTTGTCTAACATAGATGCTAGACGACAAAGTTTGCTTCTAGTTCGAGGAAGGAAATTTGAGCATATAAGTATATGTATTGATTTCCTGACGCTGAAGTAGAAGCAAAGAGCAAGTCTTACCTACCGTTCTGAGATCGCATTAACTTTACGTGGTTCAGCACCGGTATAATCGGCAGAAGGACGAATAATACGGTTGTTATCTCTTTGTTCCATAACATGCGCAGCCCAGCCCGTTAAGCGTGAACAAACAAAAATAGGCGTAAATAATTTCGTTGGAATACCCATGTAGTTATAGGTAGAAGCATGGAAAAAGTCGGCATTACAGAATAATTTTTTCGTGTCCCACATAAACTCTTCACAAGCCACAGAAATGTCATATAGTGAAGTATCTCCATTTTCAGTCGCTAATTTTTCAGACCAAGCTTTGATAATGACATTACGAGGATCAGAGGTACGGTAAATTGCATGACCAAAGCCCATGATTTTTTCTTTACGCTCTAACATACCAGCCATTTGCTCTTTAGCATCAGCAGGAGATTTAAATGATTCAATCATGTCCATTGCGGCTTCGTTTGCGCCACCATGTAATGGTCCACGTAAGGTACCAATAGCACCTGTAACACAAGAGAACATATCTGATAGTGTTGACGCACAAACACGTGCTGTAAAAGTAGACGCATTGAATTCATGCTCAGCATACAAGATTAAAGATACATCCATAACACGACGATGTTGATCAGACGGTGTTGTGCCGTTTAATAAACGTAAGAAATGTCCACCTAATGATGCTTCTTCAGTAACACAATCAATTTCAACATTATCATGGCTGTATTTGTACCAGTAACACATAATGGCTGGAAACGCTGCTAACAAACGGTTAGCTGCTTGTCGCTGCTGGGAGAAATCATTTTCTGGCTCAAGGTTACCTAAAAAAGAACAACCTGTGCGCATAACATCCATTGGATGTGCATCTGCTGGAATTAATTTTAATACTTCTTTTAATGCTTGCGGTAAGTCACGCATCGCCATTAATTCAGTTTTATAATCAGCTAGTTCTGCTGCATTTGGCAATTCGCCATTAAAAAGTAAGTAAGCCACTTCTTCAAATGTCGCGTTTTCAGCCAAATCTGCTACATCGTAACCACAATAAGTTAAGCCGCTGCCTGATTTACCTACTGTACATAATGCTGTTTCGCCGGCACTTTGGCCACGTAATCCTGCACCACCTATTTTCTTCTCTGAAACGTTTTTATCACTCATCATTCTTTCCTCTATTCCATCGATAACCCGCAAATTTAAAACAAAGCATTGTTATCAAGGGTTAAAATTAGTTTTAGTATTATTATGTTTATTGCAACGGTAAAAATAATTACTTGTTCTTACCTTCAGAAAATAAAACGTCTAGCTTTTGCTCGTAATCGTGGTAACCCAAGTAATCATATAAATCCATGCGGGTTTGCATGTTATCAATTTCAGCTTTTTGATCACCATCAGCCAATAAGGTTTTGTAAACCGATTCAGCGGCTTTGTTCATGGCTCTAAATGCTGATAATGGGTAAAGCACCATGGCGCAGCCCCACTCACCTAATTGTGCTTTATTCCATAATTCAGTTTGGCCAAATTCGGTAATATTTGCTAATACAGGAACATCAAGTGCCTGTGTAAAAGCACGGTAATGTTCTTCAGTTTTAACCGCTTCAGCAAAAATACCATCAGCACCTGCAGCAACGTAAGCTTTAGCACGTTCAAGTGCCGCTTCTAAACCTTCTTGAGCGAAAGCGTCTGTACGCGCCATTATGAAAAAGTCAGCGTCGGTACGGGCATCAACAGCCGCTTTAATACGGTCAACCATTTCTTGGGTTGAAACGATTTCTTTATTTGGACGATGACCACAACGCTTTTGCGCAACTTGATCTTCAAGATGAACCGCTGCAGCGCCTGCTTTTTCCATATCACGGATAGTTTTCGCAATATTAAAAGCCCCACCCCAACCAGTATCAATATCAACGAGTAACGGCAAGCTTGAAGCTGCTGTAATACGTTGTACATCAGCAACAACATCGTTTAATGATGTCATCCCTAAATCAGGTAAGCCGTAAGAAGCATTTGCGACGCCGCCGCCAGATAAGTAAATAGCTTGGTGGCCCAGTTGCTCTGCCATCATTGCGCAATAAGCATTAATAGTACCGACAACTTGTAGCGGTTTATTATTCACTAATGCTTGGCGAAACTTCGCGCCCGGAGACAGGTTGTTTGAAGATAATGGTGTAGACATATCGTTGTCCTTTTTAAATGATAAATGTGGTAATAAATTAACTAAAACGTTCTATATATTGTGACGTTATAGTTGCTGACTAATCTTGTTTTCAATATTTTTTCTTGATGCGGCGATATGACGTCTCATTAGCATTTCTGCTAATTCACCATCCCTATCAGCGATAGCATCGATAATGCGGGAATGTTCATCAAATGCTTTAGTCGCACGTGGGCTGTTCATGCCAAACTGGCATCGGTACATACGAACAAGGTGATATAATTGCCCGCATAAAATGTTAATTAATTGCTGATTATGACTGCCTAAAATGACCTTATAATGAAAGTCTAAATCGCCTTCTTCTTGGTAGTAAGAAACACCATCACGTAAAGCCTTAGAATTTGCGTGCTGTGCAAGCATCGATTTCATTTCGATAATTTCATCATCAGTCATGTTAATTGCCGCTTGCCGACATGCCATGCCTTCAAGTGCTTCTCGTACAACATAAATTTCTAACAAACCGGCAATTGAGCATTCCACTACACGTGAACCGACATTGGCTTTACGCTCAATTAAATGACATTTCTCAAGACGATTTAGCGCTTCTCGCAATGTTGAACGACTAATTTCATAGTGCTTTGCTAGCTCGGGCTCACTGATTTTACTGCCGGCTTTTATTGTGCCTTCAACAATTGCATGCAGCATTTGATCGAACACTTTATCTGCGGTAGTAACTACTGCTTGTGTGGTTGGATTGTCTAAAGCCATTATTGTCGACATATTTGAAAATATTGAACTAATAATAGCGTTTTATCGTCATTAGTCAATGTAAAAACAATCACATTGTCGACAATAAACACTAGACATTAGTCGTAAAAACGTCATCAAACTTATATAGAGTAGGCATTAAAAGTAAACTAAAACGTTATAGGTAACTGTTATTGAACAATAAAATCAGGGCGATAAGTTTAGGAAAGCTAGATAAAATAAGAATGTTAGTAATTCGCAGCAGTTATTTAAACTGTCGACAATATAAAGTCAGGGAGCAAAGCGCCATAAAATAACGACCGCTTCAAATTCGATGAGGGAAGCATCAGAGAAAACTACACAGTAGTTTTACGGCATGAAAATAACTATATAAGAATTTTCATACCGTTTACTTTAAACACTTGATGAACTAAATGCCTAACCAAAAAACCAATAGCAAACAGCAATTGCGGCGCTGATACCTGCAAAGTCGGCAATCAGGCCACACGCTAATGCATGTCGGCTATAACGTATTCCTACTGAACCAAAATAAACCGCTAATACGTAAAAGGTCGTTTCTGTTGAACCTTGTACAATTGAGGCCAAACGTCCAGCAAAAGAATCTGCACCATGAGTATTCATGGTTTCTATCATCATCGCCCTAGCACCCGAGCCACTCAACGGATTCATAAATGCCGTTGGCAGTGCATCAACAAATCTTGTATCGGCATTAAAGTAGTTAACCGCTGTTCTAATTGCTTCCACGATAAGATCTAATGCGCCACTTGCTCTGAATACACCAATGGCACACAACATTGCTAATAAGTAGGGAATTAGTTTTATGCTAGTTTCAAAGCCCTGTTTCGCCCCTTCTATAAAGCTGTCGTAGACATTTACTTGTCGCTTTAAAGCAAAAAAGATGAAGCTTATCAGCGTTGAAAAAATCAATAAATTGCCCATCAAAGATGATTGCTGTGCTAATAATTCAGCACTTAATGTAGCAAAGTATGCTGCTACACCACCTATTAAGGCAATTCCTGCAGAAAGGTATAGCATAACGGTTTGCTGGTAGAGTTTTATTTTTTGCACAAAAGCAACGGCAAATAAACCTGCCAGTGTAGATGCTGTTGTCGCCAATAAAATAGGCACAAACACGTCTGTTGGGTTCAACGCACCTTGTTGAGCTCGGTAAACAAAAACGGTAATTGGAAATAACGTTACAGAAGATGTGTTTAACACTAGAAATAATATTTGAGCGTTAGTTGCCGTGTTCTTTTCGGTGTTTAGCGATTGTAAGTCTTGCATCGCTTTTAGCCCTAGCGGCGTCGCTGCATTATCTAAACCAAGAAAATTAGCCGATAAATTCATGGTCATCGAGCCAATCGCAGGATGACCTTTTGGTACTCCTGGCATTAAACGAGTAAATAATGGCGAAATAATTTGAGCAAGCTTGTCAATAATGCCAGCATGCTCAGCAATTTTCATCATGCCAAGCCAAAAACTTAAAACGCCAATTAAGCCAATCGCAATATCAACGGTCACTTTTGACATATCAAAAATAGCATTGACGATTTGCTCAAATATTAGTGCCTGATCAAAAGCCAACCACTGTATTAGCGCAGAAATAAATGCAACAAAGAAAAATCCACTCCAAATACGATTTAACAAACCTACTCTCTTATACTAATTAAGTTATTTTTATTATGAAAATATCATGACACACAAAAAGAATATTACCTAACAAACGAACCATTCTTAGCTGTGTAAAAACTGTGCAAAAGCAGTACACAAGCGGTGGAGAACCTTTTCAGATGGTCAAATCAACAGAACAGAAATAAAATCAAAACCTTTATTTTACAACAAGATAAATAATTAAAAAATATTTTTGCATTTAAATAAGCTTACACTACACTTAGTTCTACAGGTTACTTATCAACCTGTTGCTCGCAACGTTTAACTCTATGATTAATTAGTAGAGTCATTTTTAAAGTAGTTTAGATTTTAATGGTTATCGTTAATTTAATTTGACAGTTTATTAGCGCAGGCTCATCTCCTTTTGAGCCATCCCCTGAGCCCAAAATCAGCAGTGATTTTGGGCTATTTTTATGCCTTTATTCTAAATAACCTACTAATAATCTTCCCTGTATATGCTCTAGTAAATATTACGCTTTAGTTTGCGTAAATAAACGATGGAAGTTATCAGTTGATTGCTTAGCAATTTCAGCAACAGATGTGCCACGAATGCTAGCAAGGTGTTTAGCAACTTCAACAACGTAGGCTGGTTGGTTTTGTTTACCACGGTGTGGCACTGGCGCAAGGTAAGGTGCATCGGTTTCAATAAGAAATCTGTCACTAGGCACTTTCTTTGCCACTTCTCTCAATGCACTGGCATTTTTAAAGGTGACGATACCTGAGAATGAAATATAAAAACCCATAGCGATTGCTTGCTCTGCCATTTCCCAGCTTTCGGTAAAACAGTGTAATATGCCGCCAACATTTTCTGCATGCTCTTCACGTAATATTGCTAACGTATCTTCCTGAGCATCTCGAGTATGAATAATTAATGGCTTGTTCAATTGATTGGCAACACGTACGTGTTTACGAAAAGAATCTAATTGAACTTGCTTAGTTTCTGGTGCGTAAAAATAATCTAAGCCTGTTTCACCAATTGCAACAACTCTTGGATTTGTCGCCAATTCGCGCAATTGCTCTGGGTTTATTTCATCATCTTGATTTAGTGGGTGTGCACCACAGGTTAGCCAAACATTGTCATACTTAGCTGTTTTCTCAACCATCGATGGAAATTCTTCTAGCGTCACACTGACGCATAAAAGTGTGTTGACGTTATTTGCAAGTGCCGCGTTAACGACGTTATCTAAATTATTATCAAATTCTTCAAGTTTTAATCTATCTAAATGACAATGGGAATCTATAAACACAAGGTTACTCCACACGAAAGTGTTATTTTATTATACAATTATTATTTTTAGCGTTTTATCTAATGATGAAGAACAGATTAGCCAGTACTACCGTCAGAAAATATATCGCTATTTTCTTACATTGATAAGGTGGGATCAGAAGAATTGAGTAAACGACCAATAGCTTTATCTATTTGACTACGAATATTATCTGGGTCGCTAATAAAGCTGACGCCAATGCCCGCTGGTGTACCGCTTTGTACACCAATTGGCGTGATCCAAGATACTTTACCAATCACTTCAGATGGTTCTAAAGAATCAGGCAATGTGACAATTAATTTAACATCGGTTGCCAATTCTATATGTTCAGTGGTACGTATAAACAATCCGCCCTTTTTCATAAAAGGCATATACGACTGATACAAGTCGCGATCGGTAATAAATTCAAGCCGGATGTTTTCCAAAACTAGCCCTCTGCGCTATTCACTATCTGGCTGATATCAACCAGAAGCTTTTCACTTAAAAATTGTCTGTTCACTTGTACTAGTGTTTTCAATTTCATATTCGCAGTTTGTATTAAACGGTAAATTTGCCAAAGTTTTTCGGTACCTAAATTCATTTCTAAATCACTTTGTGCACTCAATTCCCAACGCCATTGTTCGCGCGTTAAGTCAACAATGACTTTCTCAAACCAACGCATTGCATTGTTATTATCAACAAGTGCTTTAAGCAATTCAGCCCTGTGTGCATGATAGCATAGGTACTGTTTGATATTGTTACGAAATGTTTGAAAGTCGTTGGCAACACTTGCATCAGACAATTCACTATAGTGACTAAGATTAGCAAACAAATCAGTACTTTGCTGATTATGTTGTAAGGTAACGTGTTGACCATCACCTATAGAGAATTCAGCTAATAGGTTTTCGCCCACTGGCGGACGTATTTTAAATTGCTGACATCGACTTATGATTGTTGGCAATAAGGTTTCAACGCTATTGGTTGTTAATATTATAAAGCTATTAGCTGTTGGCTCTTCTAAAGTTTTCAACAAGGCGTTAGCTGCTGAAATAGTCATGCTATCTGCTTGTTTAACCCATGCGGTTTTCGCAGTGCCAATATGCGCTGTTTTCTCAAAAAACTGGCTGAGTTTACGAACCTCATCAACACCTATCGTCGCTTTATCTGTACTTAGGGTTATATGATCAGGGTAACTATTACTGGCAAACAACTGACACGTTTTACACTGGTTACAGCCGTGTAATATATTTAGATTATCAACATGATAATGTTGGCATAAAAGTACTTGCGTTAGCCACAAGGCAAGCTCTTCATGCCCAGCTCCCTTTACACCAGAAAACAATATAGCATGCGGCAACTTGTTGGCGTGCAGTTGCCTTGAAAGCTGCTGTTGGGTTGTTTGAAGCCAGGCTTGCATTGATTAACCTTGCTCTTTTGCAATAAAACTTTCTACAGTACGAGCCACATCTTGATGCACTGAAGCCATTGCCTGACTCGCATCAATAATATCGGTGCTTTGTGAGGCTGTTGCCAGTTCAAGATATTTATTTCGTACTCGCTCAAAAAATTCAATTTTTTCTAGTTCAATACGGTCAAGCTCACCACGCGCTTGAGCTCGGCCTAAGCCTAATTCAGGGGCAAGATCTAAATACACTGTTAAATCAGGTGTAAAGCCTTTAAGGGTAACATCAGCAATGGCATTCATTATTGAATCATCAAATTGTCGACCGCCACCTTGATAAGCACGAGAAGATAAATCATGACGATCGCCAATAACCCAAGTACCTTGTTCCAGTGCCGGAAGAATTCTATTCGCTAAGAGTTGGCTTCTACTTGCATACATTAGTAATAGCTCAGTTTCTTGCGTCAACACTTCATCATGACTAGCAGACTTAACAATATCACGTAATGATTCGGCCAATGGCGTACCGCCCGGCTCACGTGTTTTTATATAAGGAATGCCGTGTTTTTCTAAAACAGCTTCAATAACGCTAATTGCCGATGACTTTCCTGCACCTTCAATACCTTCAACAACAATAAACTGACCTTTTTTCATGCTTTAATTTTCCAAAATACTTTGATTAACTGCTTAATTTAAAAGCTAAAATTATTTTTTCTTACGCTGATACTTAGTCACGGCTCGATTGTGATCGGCTAAGTTAGTAGAAAATATGTGTTCGCCATTGCCATTACTGACAAAATATAAAAACTCTGTTGTTGCAGGTGAAAATGCAGCATCTAGTGCGTTTTCGCCTGGCATAGCAATGGGTGTAGGCGTAAGCCCTTTAATTTTTCGGGTATTGTACGGTGTTTTATCGCGAAGGTGCTTATATTTAATATCACCATAATAGTTTTCACCTAAACCATAAATAACCGTAGGATCGGTTTGCAAACGCATTTTTTTATGGAGTCTGTTGACAAAAACCGAGGCAATTATTTCATGTTCAGCATACTTGCCACTTTCTTTTTCAATAATCGACGCCATCGTTAGTGCTTCATGCTTCGTTTTATAAGGTAAGTTGATATCGCGTTTTTGCCAGCGTTTATCAAGTTCTTGCAGCATTTTATTATGTGCCCTGCTAAGAATGGCAATGTCTGAATCGCCCAGCGAGAAAGCATAAGTATCAGGGTAGAAGTAACCTTCAGGGTTTTTACTTGTAATGTTAAATTGTTGGGCAAGTATAGCTAGCGCCTGCATCTTTTCGTCGTTGTTTACAAAAGAAACAGAAAATTCATTCGCTACGCCTTCATTGAAAACAGCCGGTAATTTATGAGATATATTTTTAGTTTTTGCGAGTAGTTCAAGCCATTGCTTTATTGATGTTCCTTCAATAAAAGTAATGCTAAATTGGTGTTCTTTTCCAGCGACAACCATTTTCAATAAATCAATAAGTGGCGTTTCAGGCATAACTTGGTAAGTACCTGACTTTATGTTTGCAAGCTCTGCGTTAAAGCGCACATAATTACGTAGCCAAAAGCGATTTTCGATCCAACCTTTTTTGACCAATTGTTTTGAAAACTGATTAAACGAACTGCCTTTTTCAACTGTAATCAGTTCAATTTTTTCAACTGCCATCGCTTGTTGAATTTTCGTTTGTGCGGTATACACTAAAGTAATAATGGCAATGCTAGTTACCACAAACATAACTGCAACAAATGCCATTATTGTACGGATGATTTTTGGTAAGCTTTGAATAGATATCGTCATGTATTGGGTAATCAACTATCGCAGGTTAAGCATTGTTTTTGAATATCTTCTACCAAGGAAATATCTAATACTTTTAAGTTAAAGATTTTGACTGGCACTATACCTAAAATAGCATTACTAATAAACATAGCATCGATATTATCTATATCCGTTAGCCTGTAGTCTCCTACCAAAATATCCGGAATTAAATTCATAATTCGCGCGCGCATTACCCCTAAAACACCAGCACTGGCTAACGAAGGTGTATGCCATTGCCCATTTTTTCGCCAAAAGACATTAGCGCTGCAGCATTCGATAATATTGTCATTAATATCTGTAACCAATAAGTCATCTTCTGAGCGTTGGTCTAGTTCCTTCCTCAATAACACTTGCTCTAATCGATTTAAGTGCTTTAAGCCGGCTAGCATAGGGTTGATACCTAATTGCTGCTCACTAATGCCAACGGTGATGCCGTATTTTTGCCATTGATCATAAAAGTTTGGGTAGTCATGGCGGCTCACAATAACTTGTGCGTGAGAAGCGCCAAGTCGTGAATATCCGCGACCACCGCTGCCACAAGTCACAATGACTTTCACAACACCTTTATTGACACCTTTACTAACATGGCACATTTTCTCGGCAATTGAGCTGGTATTAATGTCAGGTAAACCTAGCCTTTGACTCTGCTGTGTTAAGCGAGCTAAGTGCTGCTTTAACATAACAACTTCGCCATCAAGGATTAAAGCGGTAGTAAAACAACCATCCCCATACGCCAAACCACGGTCGTAAATTGAAATAACGTCGAGTGCGTGATCATCAACAAAACTTAAGGTCATAATTTCCATAAAAAAAGCCTGAATACTTAGGTTAAGTATTCAGGCTTAGTGCGGTTAGTTCAAGCGCTATTACAACAAATTTCACATTTATTAGAATAAACAAGCAATAGCAATTGCCACTATACGTTCATTAAACTTTTTTAAAGATTAATGAACCATTAGTGCCACCAAAACCAAATGAATTACACAGTGCATACTCTAAGTTCACATCACGCGCTGTATGCGCAATATAATCGAGATCACAACCTTCATCAGGGTTATCTAAGTTAATGGTTGGTGGAACTGCATTATTCGCTAAAGCTTGGATACTAAAGATGGCTTCTACCGCACCTGCCGCACCTAACAAATGACCAGTCATTGACTTAGTCGACCCGACCATGACGCTATTTGCTAAGTCGCCAAATACAGATTTCACCGCATTCGTTTCAGCAATATCACCGGCCGGTGTTGATGTACCATGAGCGTTAATATAACCAATTTTAGCAATATCAACTTTAGCATCGTTAATGGCATTTTTCATTGCCAACGCTGCGCCTGCACCATCAGCAGGTGGTGACGTCATATGATACGCATCGCCACTCATGCCAAAACCTGCCAGTTCTGCATAAATTTTTGCGCCACGAGCTTTCGCATGTTCATACTCTTCAAGCACAAGTACCCCTGCACCGTCGCCTAAAACAAAGCCATCTCGGTCTTTATCCCAAGGACGAGACGCTTGTTGTGGTGCGTCATTACGTGTTGACATTGCACGTGCTGCGCCAAAGCCTCCCATACCTAACGTTGTTGAGGCCTTTTCTGCACCACCAGCAACCATTGCATCAGCGTCACCGTAAGCAATCATACGTGCTGCGTGACCAATGTTATGTACACCACTTGTACAAGCAGTAACAATAGAAATATTAGGACCTTTCATACCAAACATAATTGATAGATGACCTGCTATCATATTAATAATGGTAGAAGGTACAAAAAATGGTGACAGCTTGCGCGGACCACTTTTTAATAATTTAGTATGATTTTCTTCAATTAGACCTAAACCACCAATACCCGAACCAACGGCAACGCCGATACGCTGAGCATTTTCTTCTGTGATTTCTAGACCTGAATCTTTAACAGCTTGCACACCAGCTGCAACGCCATATTGAATAAATAGATCCATTTTTTTGGCTTCTTTACGAGCCATGTAATCTTGTGCATCAAAATCTTTTACTAAACCTGCAAAGCGCGTTGGATACAATGAAGTATCAAAATGCGTAATGTCAGAAATACCACTTTGTCCAAGTAGTAGGTTTTGCCAGGTTGATTCAGGGCTGTTGCCTAAAGGGCTAAGCATGCCAAGACCGGTAACTACAACGCGTCTCATGAGATGTGCTGCCTCCGATAGAGTAGAATAAGAGAAGGTGTTTTATATCAGCGTACTTAACGCTTAGTTTAACTTAGGTTAAGTGTTAGCTTATCAATATTTTAAAACGGTAAAAACAAATCAGGCGGTAATTAAACCGCCTGAAATCAACAACGTTCGTTTACTTATTACTGGTTAGCAGTAACGTAATCGATTGCAGCTTGAACTGTAGTGATTTTCTCAGCTTCTTCATCTGGAATTTCAGTATCAAATTCTTCTTCTAACGCCATTACTAATTCAACAGTGTCTAACGAGTCAGCACCTAAGTCGTCAACAAATGAAGCTTCAACTTTTACTTCGTCTTCGCTTACACCAAGTTGCTCAATAGTAATTTTTTTAACGCGTTCTATGATAGTACTCATTTTTTTTCCTTTACTAGAAAATACAATTTTTCAGAATTGTATGTAGTTTATTCGTCATGAGCCAACCATGCAAGCTTCTAATTTTACTTTTTTGCTGGTCGAACCTGTGACAGTTTATTATTTGTTCGAATTTAATACAATACCGCAAATGAGCGAGTATGATTAAACCATATACATGCCGCCATTTACGTGTAATGTTTCACCCGTAATGTAAGCCGCTGAGTCTGATGCTAAAAAAGCAACTGCATTGGCAATTTCTTCTGGCTTACCTAAACGGTTAGCAGGAACTTGCGCAAATATACCTTCTTTTTGCTCATCAGTTAATGTTTGAGTCATGTCTGTATCAATAAAGCCTGGAGATACAGTATTAACCGTAATACCACGAGACGCTACTTCACGCGCTAATGACTTAGTAAAACCAATTAAGCCCGCTTTAGCTGTTGCATAGTTAACTTGACCAGCATTACCCATGGTTCCGACAACAGAGCCAATATTAATTATGCGACCGTGACGCTTCTTCATCATTGAACGAAGCACAGCTTTACTTATTTTAAATACTGATGAAAGGTTGGTATCAATGATATCGTCCCATTCGTCATTTTTCATTCGCATCATCAAGTTATCACGTGTGATACCGGCATTGTTTACTAAAATATCAACTGCACCGTGCTTTTCTTTGATTAAATCAAACATTGCACTAATTGACTCATCATCAGTTACATTAAGCACTAAACCGCAATCTGCACCCAAGTATTCACTGATATTAGCAGCACCATGCTCTGATGTTGCTGTACCGATAACTGTTCCGCCTAATTCTTTTAGTTGTGTTGCAATAGCTTTACCTATGCCACGACTAGCGCCGGTCACTAAAACGACCTTTCCTTCTAATGAAAACATATATTTTACTCTACTGATTCTAATGCTTTGGTTAATGACGCACTGTCATTAACAGATTGACAACTAATGGTTTTGTCGATGCGTTTTAACAGACCTTGTAATACTTTACCTGGGCCTGCTTCAATTACTTGCTCAACGCCATTTTGTGCTAAATACTGAATGGTTTCAGTCCAACGTACTGGGCTATATAATTGCTTTATTAAAGCAATTTTAATTGCTTGCGCCGAACTTTCAATGGCAACATCAACATTATTAACCACTGAAATATTTGGCGTATTAAAGGTAATGTTATTTAATTCTTCAGCTAATTTGTCAGCAGCATCCTTCATTAATGCACAATGAGAAGGCACACTTACTGGTAAAGGCAATGCTCTTTTAGCGCCAGCTTCTTTACATAACTCACCAGCACGTTCAACTGCCGCTTTATTACCAGCAATAACAACTTGTCCTGGAGAGTTAAAGTTAACTGCAGAAACCACTTCCCCTTGCGCTGCTTGAGCACAAGCTTCAATAATTTTATCATCCGCTAAGCCGATAATAGCGTACATAGCGCCAGTTCCGGCAGGAACTGAAGCTTGCATAAATTCACCACGTTTTTCTACTAATTTAACCGCATCAGCCAGAGAAAACACGCCAGCACACACTAGTGCAGAATACTCACCTAAACTATGTCCGGCTAAAATAGTAGGTTTTACAGATGAAGATGCTTGCCACAAGCGCCATATAGCAACACTAGCTGTCAATAAAGCGGGTTGTGTGAAGTTTGTTTGGTTTAACTTTTCAACAGGCCCCTGCTGAACTAATTGCCACAAATCGTAACCCAAAGCATCAGATGCTTCAGAAAATGTATTTTGCACTACTTCGTGATCAGAAAAATCCGCTAGCATCGCTAGTGACTGTGATCCTTGACCAGGAAAGACAAACGCTAAATTGTTTTGCATTGTTAGACCCAAATTATTGTAATATTTTGTGTTTGTGCAACATAGGTAATTAAAACACCTATGTCGTCATAATTTTTCCAGCTAGTTTAAACATGTGGCGATAAAGTAAAACTAATCTTTATGGCAGAAACTATGTTCAAGCTGGTCTTTAATTTTCGCTGGAACTTGTCTTTCGACTTCTGTCACAGCTTCTGTAATCGCGGTATAAAAAGCAGTAACATTTGCGTTACCGTGACTTTTCACCACAATACCGCGCAATCCTATCAAACTTGCACCGTTATACTGGTCGGGGTTCATGGGTTTAAACAGTTTTTTTATTGTACCAGACAGTAGTTTGCCCATAATTTGAGCTAAAAAATGTTTTTTGATGATTTCTTGCAGCTGCTTATAAACCATTCTTGCCACACCTTCACAGGTTTTTAATGCAACATTACCGACAAAACCGTCACAAACAATAACATCAGCTTTATTAGTAAAAATATCATTACCTTCAATAAAACCGATATAGTTGATGTTTTCGTTAGCTAATAAATAACTAGCCGTTTGCTTGATGTGATCACTACCCTTGTTATCTTCCTCACCCATATTCAACAATGCCACTTTAGGGCGCTCAATACCATCCACCTCTTTCGCCATCACAGAGCCCATTATGGCAAACTGATACAAGACACTAGAGTCGCAAAATACATTGGCACCTAAATCCAACATAAAAACATGTTGCTTAGGTTTATTGGTTGGTAAAGCAGAAATTAACGCGGGGCGTTCAACACCAGGTAAAGTTTTTAAAACAAAGTGTGCCATAGAAAATAGTGCGCCAGTATTACCCGCACTAACACAAGCTTGTGCTTGACCATCATGTACTAAATCTAATGCTTTTCGCATTGATGATTTCTTTTTATGGCGTAAGGCAAAAATTGGCTTGTCATCCATCGCAACAATTTCAGTTGTTGGATAAATAGTTATTCTTGGATGAGGATAAATTTGTGCTTTTTCTAATGCTTCGACAATGACTGATTCGTCACCACAAAGTAATAAATGTAGATGAGGTAAATTCGCTACTGCGAGAATTGCAGCAGGAAGTGTTACATGGGGGCCTTGATCGCCCCCCATAACATCTAACGCTATGGTTAGATTAATCAAAAGAATCGTTACAGATTACTTATTGATTACTTTAACACCTTTGTAAAAGCCGTCAGCTGTTACATGGTGGCGACGGTGAGTTTCACCAGATACTGGATCTGTTGATAAATGCGTTGCCGTTACTGCGTCATGTGAACGGCGCATGCCACGTCTTGAACGAGACTTTTTGCTCTTTTGAACTGCCATTGCCTACTCCTAAAAAATTCGGTTGTTTAGTTAAAATTAACTATTTAAGTTTTTTCAATACATCAAATGGGTTCGGTTTTTCTAGCTCTTCCGGCAACTCGCCCCAAACACTATCAGCCGGAGACTGACAATCTTTAATTGAGTGCCTTGGAATTAAAGGAATCGCAAGTAAAAACTCGTCTTCCACTAATTCTAGCAAGTTAACTTCACCATTTTCATCTAATTCAATTGCGTCATAATATGACGGCAACTCAGCTTCAGCTTCTTCGTCTTTCACTGGACTAAAAGTAAAGCTCACTTCTAGTGCCAAATCAAACTCATCAGTACATCGCTGACAAATCAATGCAACCGTTGCCGATGCTGTGCCTGATACTGCTACCAAACCCTGTTCATCCACACCAAAATTAACATTCACTTGGACTTGCTCACATTGTGCATCACACACAGCAAGCAATCTATTCATCCCAGATACTTCAAAGTATCCGTCACACACTAACTTTCGTTGTGCGCTTCTAGATGGGTCTATCGTTATCGGGAGTTTAAGATTTTTCATAAGGCGCGCATAATAAAGTGCCTACCGTCTTGTGTCAAAAGAAAAATAGCTAAATTTGTTTAAAAATTCAATATAGCCCATATATTAACTGCAATCTGTTTATATTTTGAGTGATATTAATGAAAAAACTAATTTTAGGCTCTACCTCCCCTTTCCGTAAAGAAATTTTAGCAAAACTTAACCTTCCTTTTGATTGTGCGAAGCCAAATATTGATGAAACCGCATTTGAAAATGAATCTCCTGTCGAGTTAGTCGAACGTTTAGCGATTGAAAAAGCCAAAGCTGTTGCCAATGAACATCCTGACGCACTTATTATAGGCTCAGATCAAGTCGCCATGTGTGATGGTGAAATATTAGGGAAACCCCATAACTTTGAAAATGCCGTTAAGCAATTAGAAAAGTTTAGTAATAAAACCGTAGTCTTTTATACCGGACTATGTGTTTATGATAGCGCTTTAGATTACACCACGGCATTAATTGAACCCTTTTTAGTACACTTTAAAGAGCTGTCATATGCAGAGATAGAAAATTATTTACATGCCGAACAACCATACAACTGTGCAGGGAGCTTTAAAAGCGAGGGCTTAGGTATTTGCTTATTTGAAAAACTAGAGGGAAATGACCCCAATACATTAATTGGTTTACCGCTCATTAAGCTTGTAGAGCTTTTAAAGCAGCATGGTGTTGATGTACTTGCCGAACAAAGTAAGGCATAAGAAATTAAGACGCTATTACTGATAGTAGAATAAAGGTGTGATGTAGCGAACTGAGAAGCAATAGGTACTTATATTGCTATTAATATAAGTACCTAATCGTATTAAGGCGAGATGCTCTGAATATTAACTTCTAGTACATGTTTAAATTATTGCACTAGTGATGAGGTTGAAGTAAACGTTAAGTGTTAAATAAACGTTGAATCTCAGCTAAAGAGTCAACAATAACTTTTGGTTGGTATAAAGATAATATGTCTTTATCATGCACGCCATAAGTAACACCAATACTTGCAACTCCAGCATTACGTGCCATTTCTAAGTCATAACTGGTATCACCTATCATAATGGCTTTATCGGCTGACACTGATAACTCTGACAATATACTAAGTAACATTTCAGGATCAGGCTTAGACAAGGCTTCATCTGCACAACGTGAGGTATGAAAAAAGTGTTTTGTTGCGCTTATTTCCCATACACGCTCCAAACCATTTCGCCCTTTACCTGTTGCAACGGCTAATAGCTTGTCGTTACCACGTAACTCAGTTAATAATTCAACCGCATTATTAAATAACGGCGTAGGTGTTTTATCTTCTGCTATATAATGATGTTTATATTGCGTGATCACATCTTCAGCTTGTTGTTCATTACAACTTGGAAACAATACATTAATTGCTTTCGGCAAACTTAAACCAATAATATTTTTGATTTGTTCAGGCGTTGGAACAATTAACTCAACTTTTCTAGCTGCAGCTTGCATACAAGAAACAATGCGAGCAACGGAATCCATCAAGGTGCCGTCCCAATCAAAAATAATCAGTTCATAGTCTTTCAGGTTAATTTCATTCATAGATTGATTCAGAGTTCTTATTAATTGTCAGCTTTAGTTAACTTGGTCAGTAACTTTTCTAATGATGGCTCTAATGGTGCTTCTATTTTAATACGTTCATCACTTAAAGGGTGAGTAAACTCAATACTCGCCGCATGTAAAAACAAACGCTTTAAGCCAAGTTTTTTCATTTCTATGTCAAAATCTTCATGTCCATATTTTGCATCACAAGCAATAGAATGGCCTTTAGTTTGACAATGGACACGAATTTGATGCGTCCGACCCGTTACCGGGAAAGCTCTCACTAATGTTGCATTCTTATAATGTTGCAGCACTCGAAAACGTGTTTCAGACTCTTTACCATCAACATTGTCTACGACAACAACGCGCTCACCAGATTTTAAATCATTTTTCCGTAAGCCTTCCGTAACACGAGTTAGTTTTGTCGACCAACGCCCTTTTACTAAAGCATGATAAAACTTTTGTACGGTTTTATTTCTTAGTTGTTCGTGTAAATGGCGTAGCGCTGAGCGTTTTTTCGCTACCACTAAACAACCAGACGTGTCGCGGTCAAGGCGATGCACAAGTTCCAGCATTCGCGCGTCTGGGCGCAATGCTCTTAAGGCTTCAATTAATCCAAAACTTAAACCACTGCCACCATGCACGGCCATGCCAGACGGCTTATTGATAACGATGAGGCGCTCATCTTCAAACAATATTTGCTTTTCTAGATTGGCAACAACATTTAGTTGTGTTGAAACAGTATTGGTATTTTCAGAAACACGAATAGGTGCTACGCGAATAATATCTTCGTCGACAAGCTTATATTCTGGCTTTTTACGTTTTTTATTAACGCGAATTTCACCTTTTCTTAATAAACGATAAATCATGCTTTTCGGCACACCTTTAAGCGTTTTAACAAGAAAATTATCGATGCGTTGTCCAGCATCTTCGCTATCTACAGTAATGAATCTAACTTGGGGTTTTGGGGTGTCGGTCATAAGTATTATACAAAGAACTTTAATTGTTCGGAGTTTAACATATTTTTTCTGCATTTCGCGCAATTAAAACATGGATTTAATTGGCTTATCTGAAAATAAAGTGTGATAATAGCGTGGTTACCGCTATATTTTAGCCGTAATGATTAAAAAGGATGCTTTAAGCGAAACGTAAGAGGCAAAATGCGGCCACGTTAATATGAGACAGTTTGATAACACTCTATGGAGAGATCAACGTCGAGATATTAAAAGTAAGGCCTATTGCGAAATTGACGCGTGTAACTTGTCAAAAACACCGCATAAACATATTGTCCAGCGCAATAAAGCGATTATGTAATTAAACAGAAAAATTAAGTCAAATTTTCTACCGTTAAATTATTAGAAAACACGATAAAACTATCGAACTAAAATTAACGAGAAGCTTAATTTTCTGTTGCGCACAGCACACTCGCTGAGCACATGAAGAATCAATTTCACTGCGGTGTATACACCGCAGTTATATTAGACAATCAGAATTTTTAACAGCTTGCTGCGTATATGGCGTAGGAAGATTGACACCCGTGAGGTTGACAAAATGCTGTTACCAGAGCGATAGATTACTTTGTGTTCTAAGCAATGGTGTGTTGTGACTAAAAATGAGTCACACAAACTATGAAACGTATGTTAATTAATGCTACCCAATCAGAAGAATTGCGCGTAGCACTTGTTGATGGTCAACAGCTTTACGATTTAGATATCGAAAGCCCTGGTCACGAACAAAAAAAATCAAATATCTACAAAGCTAAAATCACTCGTATTGAACCTTCTTTAGAAGCGGCATTCGTTGATTACGGCGCTGATCGTCACGGTTTCTTACCAATGAAAGAAATCGCGCGCGAATACTTCCCTAAAGGTTATAGCTTCCAAGGTCGTCCAAATATCAAAGAAGTATTGCATGAAGGCCAAGAGGTTATCGTGCAAATTGATAAGGAAGAACGTGGCCAAAAAGGCGCAGCATTAACAACCTTTATCAGCCTAGCTGGCAGCTACTTAGTTCTGATGCCAAATAACCCTCGTGCTGGTGGTATTTCACGCCGTATCGAAGGTGATGAACGAACTGACTTAAAAGCGTCATTAAGCAAATTAACCTTACCTAAAGGCATGGGACTTATTGTTCGCACCGCGGGTGTAGGTAAAGAATATGAAGAACTTGATTGGGATTTAAACGTACTACTACACCACTGGAATGCTATTTCAGAGGCGGCAGCAAGTAAACCTGCACCATTTTTGATTCATCAAGAAACTAACGTCATTTTACGCGCTATTCGTGATTATTTACGTCGTGATATTGGTGAAGTATTGATTGATCGCCCGAAAACATTCGAAAGTGTTAAAAAGCATATCGAAATTGTGCGTCCTGATTTTTTGAGTAAAGTTAAGCTCTACACAAATGATGTGCCATTATTCACTCATTATCAAATTGAAACGCAAATAGAATCAGCCTTTCAACGTGAAGTGCGTCTACCTTCTGGTGGTTCAATTGTTATTGATCCAACGGAAGCCATGACCTCAATTGATATTAACTCTGCCCGCGCAACTAAAGGTAGTGATATTGAAGAAACCGCCTTTAATACTAACTTAGAAGCTGCGGAAGAAATTGCTCGTCAATTACGCTTACGTGATTTAGGCGGATTAGTCGTTATCGATTTCATCGATATGACTCCTGTGCGTCACCAACGTGAAGTTGAAAACAGAATGCGCGATGCTGTTCGTCAAGACAGAGCTCGTATTCAATTAGGTCGCATCTCTCGTTTCGGTTTACTTGAGATGTCACGCCAACGCTTACGTCCTTCCATCGGCGAAACAAGCCAAAGTGTTTGTCCTCGTTGTAGTGGCACAGGTCATGTTCGTGGTGTTGAATCATTAGCATTATCGGTATTACGTTTAATGGAAGAAGAAGCCATTAAAGACAATACTCAACAAGTGCAAGCACAAGTGCCGGTACCGGTTGCCACTTACTTGCTAAATGAAAAACGACGCTCTGTTTTCCATATCGAAAAACATCATAGCGTTAATATTCTAATTATTCCTAATCCGAATATGGTTACACCACAGTATGAAGTCATTCGCGTAAGAAAAGACGAAAGTATTGAAGAAGCTAGCTATGACGTTGCCGTTAAGCAAGCCGCACCTGAAGAAGCGGTTATGCCTAAGTTTGATAAAGAAGCAAGTAAACGTGATGAACCTTTGCTACAAGGTATGTCTTCACCAAAACAGGCGCCTAAGCAACCGACTCCAACACCACAGGTAAAAGCAGAAATAGTAGAAACGAAAAGTTTCTTCTCTGGCGTGGTAACTTGGATTAAGTCTCTTTTTGCTGCTGAAGAAGAAGTAAAACCTGTTGCACCAAAAGCACCTGAGCGTAACACACCGAAAAGTGCTGAACGTCGTCCACAACGTGGTCGCCAAGGACAGCGCAGAAATAACCGCAATGATTCTCGTAACGAAAACCGCAATGACAACCGTGGCGAAAATCGTAACGATAAACGTAAATCACAAGAAGCGACTAACGAGGTAAAAGATAATAGGCAATCTAAACCTGCTAAACCTCAAAAAGAACGAGTTCAAAAACCTAAAGAAGAAAAGGTTGCAGAACGTCGTCAGCGTCGTAATAATCGCAAAAAAGTGCGTATAAATAACGATGAAAAAGTTGTAGCTAATACCACTGAAAAAGCACCGGCTAATGAAAACAAAGCTGTTGAACGTTCAGTAAAAGAAAATGTAAAAATTGCTGAAAACATTTCTGTTGATAGCAATACTGTAGACAACGGTAATGTTGAACAAGTTGCTAAGACGAAAGATGAGCAACGTCCAAGAAGTCGCCGCTCTCCTCGTCATATGCGAGCACATGGTCAACGTCGTCGTCAAAACGCAGATGCTGTGGAAGCAAACTCGGAAATTACTGAAGATCCAGTAACGGCTCGTTACCCTGAGAAAGAGACAGTTAAACCTCAGGATACAGTAGGAGAAACTCAAACTCCTGTAGAAGCCATTGCCCCTGCACCTTCAATCGAGAAAGTTGAAGTAGCAGAAACGGCTGTTGTAACAGAAACTACTGCTGTAGCAGAAGCGGCTGTTGTAGTAGAAGCAGTTAACGAAGTTCAGCAAAACTTACCTTTTGACGAACCTGAAGTAGCTAAAACTGTTACTAGTGAAGCACTTCCTGTTGAAGCCGCTCCTAGTGTTGCAGTCGAAGCAGAAGTTGTTGAAACTGTTGTTGAAGTTAAAGTAGAGCCTGAAGTACAGGTCGCTGAAAAAGCACCAGAGCAGCCAGTTAAAGCAGCAGAAAGCAATTCAGAAGTAGCTACAACAGAGGCTTCAAATGAAGCACCTAAAGTAGAAGCTAAAAAGTCTGAAGAGCAACCGAAGAAAGTACGTGCCAAAGAGAAGAACATTAAGCGCAAAGTAAAAGCTTCGGCCAAAAAAGCGCCAGGTAAAGCATCAGCGCCAATGGCTAAACCAGAAACGGTGATTAGCAACGGTATTATTCCTAAAGAGTTTGTTGCAAGTGAACAACGTGTTGTTCATAGCAAGTCAGATAAATTAGCATTAATGTCGCACGCGACTAGCCGTCACTCAGCTGGAGCAACTAAACCAAGTATGGATTAGTTTACTCGACACAATAAATACAAAAAAGCCAATTGCGTGATGCAATTGGCTTTTTTATGATATTTATTTAAGTATATTTTTATAAAAGTCGCTATCGTAAATGGTACAAACTATATTGCAGGCGAACACAAGTTAAGGCGCTATTTTACTATTATCTAACGTACCTTACGCACTTAACCCGTTAGCTTGTTATGCGTTTAATTAAGCCATCACTTGCATCTTCAACTAGATCTAAAACATATTGAAATCCACGTGCACCACCATAATATGGATCGGGAACTTCTTGATCTTCAAAGTTATCGGCATAATCTAAAAATAACTGCACTTTATCAGTATGCTGTGCAGGAGCAATTTTCATTAAATCTTTAACATTTCGCTCATCCATCGCTAGAATTAAATCAAATCGCTCAAAGTCTTTTACCGTCACTTTTCGCGCTTTAATATTATCAAACGAATAACCACGGGCAACACCAGCCTTTTGTGCTCGATGATCAGGTTTCTCTCTAACGTGCGAGCCAACTGTTCCAGCGGAATCTAACGTGAGCGACAGTGCCTTTGCTTTTTGACGAAAAACGGCTTCCGCACTTGGTGAGCGACAAATATTGCCCATACAGACAAATAGAATCGACTTTATACTTTTAAACTCTTTATTATCAATCATCTAATTAATCCTTGCTCAAAAAACAGACCGAAACATATCAAAATAAATTCTCGAGACTTTATCATTATGTTTTGTCTAATCTTTGAAGGAATTATTGGGTAAGTTGTTTCTATATGATTGCAAATAATACTTTAAATATAAACTGTTAATTTATGTATTATTATCACTCGTTATTAAGCACGTTACAGCGAACTTTACCCCGCATGGCTGGAGGCATTACTTATAGGACAACTTCCCCCAACAAGAGGCTCTTAAAGTTAAAGTTTATAATGCCGACTTGCAGGGAAAGTGGTTGTATATTTCTTATCACAATAGCCATATAAGCAATTATTTTACTTAAGCATAATTCATTAGTAAGAGTTTTATGGCAATTAGCATCAATACAAAACCTGCGACTTTATCAATTTTTTGTTTTTGTCGATTAAAACGAGGCAGTATTTGCGGGTGTGATAACAGTAAAGCAATGCCGCTGTACCAGATAAAATGCGCCAGCATAATTATCAACCCATAACTTATTTGCATTATTAACGGCGTATCTACTGAGACCACTTGAGTAAAAATACTTAAGAAAAATATAGATGTTTTAGGGTTTAATATGTTGCACGTAAAACCTAAACGTAAGGCAATAAATGGCGACATTTCAGTCATTAGAGCGTTTTGGTCGCTATTTAAAGACTCGCGTGTTGTTAATAATTGCCACGCAATATAGATAAGATAAGCTGCTCCTAAATATTTAATGGTTGAAAATAACCATGCTGAATTTGCAATTACTACTGCTAACCCTGCAATTGAATAGCTGGCATGAATACTCACAGATATACACATGCCTAAGCTCATATATAAACCTGCCAAACGGCCATTGTAGATACTTGTACGCGTCACCATCACAAAATCAGCCCCTGGTAACACCGCCATAAAAATAGCGATTGTACTTACCGCTATAATTTCTGCGATATAAGTATTTATTAATAATTCCACTTTCACCTCTTACGATTCAACGTATGCTTATCGCACTTATTTATTACATCACAACTATGTTAACCTATGAGTTATTTAAAACAATACACTCATTTGTAATAGGACTTGTACCTGATGGACACAAATAAATTGATCCCTTTATTGTCCGATATGGCTATTTTTGTCACCGTTGTTGAGCAGGGAAATTTTAGTAAAACGGCAAAGAAATTGGGGGTTACACCTTCAGCAGTAAGCCGCCAAATTAGTCGATTAGAAGATGCATTAGGCATCAAACTATTGCAGCGTACGACGCGACAACTGGCATTAACAGAGTCAGGGACTATAACGTTTAATTATTGTAAGCAGATGGTTGAATCAGCTGATCAAGCGATTAATGCTAGTCGCTCTGCAACATCGACAGTTAGCGGGTTATTGAGGGTCGCTGCGCCAAAGTCACTAGCCAATAAAGTCTTAAAACCGCTCTTTGTTGAATTTTTGAAGTGCTACCCAGATATTCAGCTGCATTTAAAAGTATCTGACCGAATCTTAGATCCCATCCATGATGGTGTAGACTTCCTGATTCATATTAATGACAACCCTATTGAAGCCTTGGTAAATGTCAAACTTGGGCATGTTAAAAGTCTCGTATGTGCTAGCCCTGATTTTCTATCTAATCACAAATTACCTTCACACCCAGATGATTTAAAAAGCCTACCTTGCATATGCTTAGGCGAGAATTTGGCTGATAGTCGTTGGCGATTTAGTAAAAACAATCAGCAAACTACTGTGCAAGTTGCAGGATCTTACCTAGTTAACCACAGTGAAATGCGCAGAGATGCTATTGAACAAGGGCTTGGTATTGGTTCTTTACCAGATTATATTGCTGAACAAGGTATTAAAACGGGAAAACTCATTGCATTGCTGGAAGATTGGCAGTTAACAGGGAATTACCAAGGTTATATTTGTTTACAGTATGTGCAAAGTAAGTATCTACCGAATAAAAATCGTGTGTTTATCGACTTTATGAAGCAAAGGTTACTTACGATTCAGTCTGATTTGTAAATAACGCTGCTTTTCTGTAAGACATTTAGCTGATCATTACCCCACCTATTTAAAATATGAAGTAAGATTATAGTTATAAAAAAATCAGTTGTTTTACGTTGTTTTTTATTAACTAGGTACGAGTGAATACGCTAAGTACACGGCCTATCACTTGGCTGCCACTTATTGGTCCTAACTGCTCTACGGAAATACTTTGAGTGTTTTCTCCTTTTACCCAAATAAAACCATGGTGATCAACTAAAGCTACTGTTTTAACAATCAAACCTAATTGTTGATGCTGTATTAATATTTTTTTTCCTTCTGCTAAGAAAAACTTAGCAAACCAACTACATGATAAAACATAGCTTTCATTTGGGATTTTTGGCGACATGCTCTCGCCTTTAATTTTAAAGAAAGTAAATCCAAGCATCATCCTGCTCCCATTTAAAACGCAAAAATATAACTAATTATTCAGAGGGTTCTTCATTTACTTTATCGACATTACGGCAATACGCTAATGCTTGTGCAAAACTAAACATATCATCTAACCTTTTAATTATTCTATATAGCATTTTTTTTGCCTCTTTATATTTTTAAACTCGACCAGATATTTTAAAAGTAGCATGACAGTGGCCAATGCAGAAAAGGCAATTAGCGCGCTAATAAAGTGCACTAACCAAGCCAAATGATGAGTATGGCCGTGTCCGTCATGGCCATACGAACTAAAGCAACTAGCCAAAAAAGTAATCAAGAATATCGACCTTAAAATGAATACCGCTTTCATTTAAATCTATCCCTTTAACTTAATGCACAATATCAGCCTGACATTCTATAGTTTGTTGCAATCGATTTAATTGCAGTAAACAATGCTCACAAGTTGGGTATTTATCAGTAAAATGTAAAATCCCTTTCAGTGTTGTTCCTAAGGCGCTAAAAGCCAAACTACGCAGTGAATTACTGGCAATTGAGTTCTGGCTGGTATTAAAAGCTTCTTGGTAAGCTTTTACTAAATAACCTATTGAGCGATCATATTCACCTTGGGTTTCAAATAGTGTTGCTAAGTTCTGACAAGCACATATCCATGCCATAAGTAGTGACTCATATTCAACATCTTGCAGCCAAAGCCCTTCTAACTGGCTATATGCTGACTTGTAATAAAGTTCAGCTTTAGTCCATTGCTGCTCTTCAAAACAGCCATTTCCCTTTTTCATTAAAAGCTGCCAATGCATAACCGATCCTGAGTTAGTTCCAAACATCACAAGCAAATGATAATCATTATCATTTGCTTGTGCAAGTATTATTTCGTATTTAATTGACTAAGCTCAAGTACTGCTATTCAAAGCTCATTACACTGTAAGTATTAGTTTTCTTTATTCACAGCTGAGTCTATACTCTTTGAAAATCACAGAAATTTCTCCGATTAGTTTGAATAAATTATTTATCAATAAGTACAAATTCACATTTACATTTATCTCTTTATTAATTTTTAGTAGCTCCGTATTTGCTCAAGACAGCAAACTTCAGGTGAGTGTTCCCTCTTTTGCTCCCTTTAATTCTTTTACCGAAAACCCCAACTGCTCTGGTACAAGTATTATTGCTCTGCAAAAGATTACTGAAAATCTCAATATTGATTTGGAGTTTATTGAATATCCATACGCAAGAATATTACATGCATTAGAAAGTGCCGACTTAGATCTTGCTTTAATATTTAAGAACAGTTCAATTAAAAATGCTGCTGACTATTTGGGCCCTGTGTCATATTCAAAAGTAGTCATTATTAGCCAGCCGCACATTAAAATAGACATATATGATGATCTATATGCGCTCAACAATATTGCAGTGATAAGAAACGCTCAGTTTGAAGAAAAGTTCGATCAAGATGCAAAGCTAAATAAAGCTAATGTCGACAATTATAAACAAGCCGTTAATATGTTAAAACATGGCCGAGTTGACGCTGTTATTGGCTCACTTGTCGGTATTGAATATGCCTTACATCAAGAAAAAATGAGTAAAGAATTTCTAGCGCAATCTTTTAGTCTAGGCAAGAAAGAATGGGGACTGCATTTAGCAAAAGAGTCAAAGTTCTTTAAGCTAAAGCCGAGATTAATTGAGGCAGTTAATCAAAACTATCAAGCTGATCTTATTCACCAACTCTACCAACAACAAGTTAAAACTTGCCTCGAGCATTAGGACAATATCGCCTGTATTCACCTACTCAAGCACACGTAGGTAGATAGGTAGGTTTCTCTAATTTAATGAATTGAAATAGATATAAAAAAAGGCCATTAACTGGCCTTTTATACTGATTAAATTACGTCATATAATCCACAGTACTTTACTTGCTTAACGTTTCAGCAATATAACTATCAATAAAGCGTTCAAGAATATCTAACGGTACAGCACCATTTTTCAAGACAACATCATGAAAGTCACGCAAATCAAACTTATCACCTAAGGCTGATTTTGCTTTCTCACGTAATGCTAATATTTTCATCATACCTACTTTATATGAGGTAGCTTGACCAGGCATAACTATGTATCGTTCAATTTCAGAAACAACGTCTGATTGGGCCATACCTGTATTCATTTTCATGTAGTCAATAGCTTCTTCACGAGTCCATTTTTTGTAATGAATGCCGGTATCAACCACTAAACGAACAGCTCTGAATAGCTCAGCCTGTAAACGGCCAATATTATCAAATGGGTCGTCTTGAAAGCCCATCTCCCATGCTAGGTATTCGCTATACAGTGCCCAACCTTCTACGTAAGCGGTAAATGGTGAAAACATTCTAAATAATGGTAAGCCTTCTAATTCCATAGCAACCGCTATTTGAAAATGATGCCCAGGAATACCCTCATGGTAGGCTAATGTACGCATTGAGTATTTAGGTGTTGCTTTAATATCATATAAATTTGCAAAGAAGCGACCTGGTCGGCTGCCATCAATCGCCGGCTGCTGATAATAAGCACCAGGCGCTGTTTTCTCTTTAAATTCAGGGATTCTAACAACTTCCATTCCAGCCGATGGACGAATTCTAAACGCAGAGTCTAAGCCAGCATCTATTTCATCAAGTATCTTTTGGTAGTCTTTAAGTATTTGTTCACGACCAGCATCACTATCTTCATAATAAAAGCTTTCGTCTGCAGCTAATGTATCTATTGCCGAAGTAAAACCTTGCGAAACATCAAAGTTTTGAGCCGCAAGAATGGTCATAATTTCAGACTGAATACGGTCAACTTCACGCAAACCAAGGCCATGAATATATTGTGGAGTATAGTCGGTTGTAGTGAAAAACTTTAATGAGCTAGCATAGGCTTCTTCACCGTCAGGTAAGCGCCAATACCCATCATCATTTGTTGCTTTATCTTTTATAGCAGTAAAGTAATCAATTAATAACTTATAAGCAGGATGCACAAAATCATTAATATTTTCTTTAGCCCTAGCCAATAATTTAGTTTGCTCAGCATCTTCAATATTGCCGCTGTCTTTCATTTTTTTTGCTAGAGAGGTATAAAGAATGTTCTCTTCGATAGGTTTATCTACAAAAGTGTTCATTTCTTCAAGTACACGTTCAATAACAAATACAGGAGGAATAATACCCTTCTCTTCTCTAAGTTTTATGCCCTCAAGTTCTTGAGTGAATTTTTTTTCTACTAGCGCTAAGCGTAATAAGTAGTTTTCAACATCATCAGTACTGTTAATTTGATGTTGTGCTTCCATAAAGCTTGGGTAACCATTTTGAATGCCAAACAATTGGTTCACTGGGTAGTTATGGTAACGAAACTTTTCAGACTCTTTTGCAAAATCTAACAAGTACATCGCTATTTCTTTCGAAAGAAGATCTGAAGCACTTAAACTATTATCTTCATATGAGTTTAGCGTTTTATGTACTTGTTTTAATTTAACAAATAACTCATCAGCCTTTTCTAGACTTGCATCATCAAGTTCACCATTATGGCTGGTGATACCTATTGATTCTAAAAAACCCAAAGATGTTAATGTTTCAGGGCTTTCAAAAGCCATTTTCAAAACTTCTCGATCGACAAAAGATCGAAATCTCATTGGCTTATCGGCATTCCATTCATATGCAGCAAAACTGCCACCAATCACAATGACTGTTAACAGTAGTATTCCAAGCCATTTAAATATTTTCTTTACCATAATTTCCTCTAATGGTGATACTTATTAAGTTATAAAAATCATGAACTTATTAATAACACATTGTTATTATCAAATTGACGTTAACAAACTAATAACAACAAGTAAAAGGAAATGGGAAATTATATAGAAAGGAAAGGAATGCCATTTAACTGAGCAAATGGCATATTAAAAATTTTAGACCATGCTTTTTAAGAGGTGAAGCTTTAAATAACGATTAGAAATATTTACAAAAGCCCACACTAGCGTCAGTGGAAATAATATTATGAATAAGTAATTAGCGTACATTAACGGGATTACAGCCGAAAATGCTAAATAAAAAGCATAAACAGTAAGCTGAAACTTATTTACTTTAGCGAATTGAAAAGCCGAAACAAAGTTTCCAACAACACCTAGGTTTTTCAACCGAGCAATTAAGCACGGCAATAAGCCGACTACAAGCGAGAGAAAAGAAAACAGCCAAGCCAGTAGTAAGTTTGCCCAAAAAAACTCTTTACTAAAAGTTCCTTTGTTATCGCTGCTAATGTTAAAAGCTTTTGCTAAAAAAGAATTGGAATCTACGTAAATGCTATAAATAGCAATAGCGTCGGTGATCCAAATAAGAAAAAATAAGCCTTGTACAACCATTACCAGGCCAACATTCTTAATAAGGGCAGACTTACGTGCTAATTTATCTTCAACATCATTAAATAATAAGGGGTGCAACACCAAGCTTACTAACGGAATAAATAGTATGAACCCTGCACAAAATGAAATATACATTGAAGATAATTCGTACTCTATCAACAGTGTTTCTATTGTTTGTGCAATAGTAAAAATTAATAGCGAGGCGATCATTAATAACAGTCCACTGACTATTCTATTTTTAGTTAGCTGATTAATATTTTGCATTCTAAAACCAATTATTTACATTTTATAAAATGATCATAGTGTTTATTTCACTAGCATGGTTTGATATACATTAATTCTAGTTCAGGTATCTGAATTTAAATTGCTATTTATCAATAAATACTAATGGCATAAAGTACATGAGTTAAGCCTATACATATAAGTATAAAAAAACGCATTAACCTTTACTGATCAATGCGTTTATTTATATTTTAAAGCCTAAGTCACTAACCTAGTATTTAAGCTTTAAAAATAAGAGCTAATTTTGTTCTTCAAATTCGCTATCTTCAATATCTTGTGGCGCAATCGCTTGTTTACGTTTTAATACTGGTAAGTCACCTACATCTTCCGCTAAAAAGCTTTTCTTCACAATTTTCTTCGCTTTAGGCTTCTTAACTTGTGTTGCAGACTTGGCATTGTCTTGCGCTTTAACAGCAACTTTGGCTTTTTTCGGTTTTATACCTTTAAATTTCGCTTTAAATCCGTCAATGGTATCAAAAGTAAGTTTTTGTTGTAAAAAACCTTCAACATTTTTAAAGCTTATCCAATCTTTCGGACCAACAAAAGAAATGGCATCACCTTTACTACCAGCGCGACCTGTACGGCCAATACGGTGAACAAATTCTTCGGTGTGCTTTGGCATGTCAAAGTTAATCACGTGCGAGACATTAATTAAATCTAAACCGCGTGAAGCTAAGTCAGTGGTAATGAGTATTTTTTGTTGGCCTTTACTAAAGCCGTCCATAATTTGGTTGCGTTGGCCTTGGTTTAGTTCGCCACTTAACGCAACAGTACTTAACCCTTGCTCAGTTAATAGTGTCGAAAGTCTATCAGTATCAGCACGCGTAGCGGTGAAGATGATCATTTGTTGATGGTCTTCTTTGGCAATAAAGTGTTGAAGTAGCTTTTCTTTTTGCGTTAAGTTGTCGCAAAGGTAAAAACGCTTGGTAATATCTTTATGCTCTGTATGTGCACTACCAATAGCGATACGCTTTGGTTTTTTCAATAGTGCAAGCGCAAAGTCGTTAACTTGTGCATGGTCTAACGTTGCGGAAAACATTAAGGTTTGACGTTTACGATGATCGGCAGCTTTATTAATTTGCGCTAATTGCTCTGCAAAACCTAGGTCTAACATTCGGTCAGCTTCGTCAAGAATTAACAGCTCTAAACCATTAAGATAAAAGTGCCCTTGCGATAAGTGATCCGCTAAACGCCCTGGTGTCGCTACGATGAATTGTGGGTCTTTCTCTAAGGTTTTAACTTGGTCGTTAAAGTTTTCACCGCCGAGAATAAGCACCGCTTTAAACTGCGAACCTGAAGTAAACATTCTTAATTGGGTAAATACTTGCTTAGCCAGTTCACGTGTTGGCGTTAAAATTACCACCCGCGGGTCACGTTTACTCAATGCACGATTCTTTAATAAACGCTGCATTGCGGGAATAATAAATGCTAATGTTTTGCCTGAGCCTGTTTTAGATGATGCGATCAAATCATGACCTGTCATGGCGGCAGGAATTGCCTGCTGTTGGATCTCAGTAGGCTCCTTAAAACCTAAATGCTCCACGGTTGACATTATTTTATTATCTAATCCAAAATCACTAAACTGCAAACTTACTCTCCACTTAATAAACGAGTTGGGTAAAACCAATAAACTATTGCCGTATTATAACCTGTTCTTGAACATATTTAGCTAAACTATTTTGGCTATAAGTTAAAATATTCTGATTTTCTTAAAAACGTATTTTGAATACCAAACTTCTTATGGGTTATTGTTTCTTCCATGTAAGGTCACTTTTATCAACATAGCTTGAGTTACAGCAAACAATAACATACCAATACCGAGTAAAATGCGCGCATGATGTAGCAACTTAAGACCAATAAAATGAAGCCTGATCGACACACCGCCATGAGTGCATTAATTACCCAAGTAAGGGAAGAGTTTCCGTTCACCTTACCTGAAGCGCAAATATGTGCAGGAAAATGTGTTGGTTGTCCGAAAAAGTTATTAGAATTAGCAGATACTGAACTTTCATATTGGGAAGTTCGCTTAGAAAATAACGAGCAACCATTATTAGGCGAAATTACTCGTCTGGGTAAGTTGTGTAAAAATATTCGCCGAGGCTTAGTGCGTAACGAACTAGTAAAATAACGGAATAACATTGCCCTATCAATCGCCACTATATGCTGTAGAAAAAGCAGCAAAAACAGATAAAAAATACATTATGCGTTTTTATAAAGCTCAGCGATATGCCGCAAGCTTTATAGGACAAGATCAATGTTATTTTATCAAGGGTAATAACGAAATTATTGCCTGCGTAATGGTTTCGGCAGGACAAGAAAATGGTGAGTTCTGGTTATTACATGCTTTGGTTACCGAGAAAGCTTATCGCGGTAAAGGACTAGCCAGTTTATTACTGCGCTTCATAATGGCAGAATCAAAAGTTGAACTTCAGCAAGTTGCCCCCGGTAACACCATTGATAAAAATGAACCTAGTTTACCGAGATATTCTAAAATAATTTGTTTTGCGGATAAAGTGTTACAACCGCTTTATTTATCGAATAATTTTATTAATTACAACGCCGTCGAAGATATTGCACAGCTACCAAATGAATTTCAGCAACGGTTATCGCGCTATAGAAAAAAGCAAAGTAATTTATGTTGTTATCTTTATAACGCATAAGAAAACATTAATTCGCGGTTACTTTTCCTTCTCTTTTATCTTTATTCGCTTCAACTGTATATAAATGCTGTTTCATATCAGCTTCCGGTGTAACCACGTCAGCGCCAATGCGCCCTACACCCGGTAATTCAATGGCAAGATCAAATAAGTCCAATTCAAAATTCAAACCTAACACGTTGAGCTCAATGCCTTCTTCAACACCAAGTGTTAATCCTAACAAGCCAAAAAATGATGCTTGCACTCCGCTGCCGGAAGATGAACGACCAAACATTTCACTAAAGGTTTTGTAATCTTTACCTATTGCCGTAGAAGGTAAATCTAAGCCTAACTCTGGCACTTCACGGCCAATGGCAGCGGTAAAGGTATTACTGTTAGGACCTGGGTATGCTTGATACTCGTTTTTATATCGGTATTGCTCGACGATATGCTCTATACGAGCAATAAGTTCGTCAGCATCTGCAGCGCGATAGTCCAATAACAACTCAGGTTGATGCCCCCACCAGTCACGATCTGGCTTATTAGTTCTCACTACCAAAGCAGTATCACTTCGTCTTAATCGCCAACCAATTATTTCATAACTTGTGTAATGGTCATCACCACTGCGCTTTACACTGAACCAAGTATGAACAGCAACCGCTTGTTTAGCGCCCCAAGTTCTTGCAGCATAAACTTGAATAACGCCACCTTGATGGTTCTCTGGCTTCGGCGCTAATAAACCACTCGTGACTTTTTGGTTGTTTGAGCAACTACTTAAGAAGCCAAGCATTAAAATTAAACTCACTGTTATCAAACTGGCTCGAAAGTAGCTCATGTACATCCTCTAATTTTATTATTTTACTTTTCATTTGATAAAGCCGCATTACCTTTTAGCCACTAAACTCTCACCTCTTCTAATTTTTTGGCCTTCCTGCAAGCGTTCACCACCGCGCACAATAACTTCATCACCGGCCCAAATAGCACCTGAAACTGAAATCCAACTGCCGCTACCTTGGCCAACTAAAACATTCACTTTTTTGGCATTATTTTCTTTATCAACAGTGAGTACAAAGGTTTCTTTTTCTCGCAATACTAATGCGTCTCGCGGCACTAATGTCGCTTTACTCACTTGTTCTTTCGGCAATGATACCGTTACTGCTGAACCTGCCAACAAGGTTAAATCTTTTGCATCTAATCTAACATCAAAAGTACGAGAAGATTGTACACCCGCCTTACTCCAAGTTCTGACCGGTAATTCAACTAATTTATTTTGCCATTTCACCAATACTTTCGCGTCTTTCTGCAAAAAAGGTGCAATAGAAATTGGCGCAGCAATCATAATGTCTAAATGGTTTGTATCAACCAATTGCACTAACGAGCGACCAACACTAATAAGTTCACCAACATGAGCGAAACGCTGACTGATATTGCCTGTAAACGGCGCTACTATTGCTGTTTTCTCTATCGCTAATTCGGTTTGCTTGATTTGCATACTTAAAGCAAGTACTTCACTTTCAGCTATAGCTAAATCTTTAGTAATACGTTCTAATTCACTAATGGCTGTATTATTCTTTTGGCTCAAAGCAGACATGCGTTTCTTTTGACTCGTTAAATACACCACGTCAGCATGATAACGCTTAATTTGTGCTTGCTGTCGCGACATTTGTAAAACTAAATGCCGATTATCAATTCGAGCAATAACTTGGCCTTTTTCCACTTGTGAGCCAACGTCTTCAATCCAAAGTAACTGCCCCATTTGTTCAGCAGAAATTGGCGCATTCATCCTGCTGATAACGTTGCCAGGTAACCATAATGTTGGATTAACTTGTTCATTTTTAACCTTCTCAACACTAACTAATTGCCCTGGCTGTTCTTTTTCTTCAGCCATAGCGCTAACATTAACGACTAAGCTTGATGCTAGTGTCATTACGCTTAAGTACTTATAAAATTTATTCATCATAATCTCCTTAAAATGAGCTTTTACTTGTCAGCAATTAATTTAATTCGTGCTGGCTGTTTGATTGATGTTTTCTCTTTAGCTACAAAAGTGAAGTCACTGCGATTAAGCCTTAATAAACATGGGAGTAAAACAATAGTAAATAGTGTGCTAACGGCTAGACCACCGACAATAACCGCCGACAAACCACGGTAAATAACACTGCCAGTACCGGGCATTAGTAATAATGGCAACATGCCAAAAAAGCTGGTTGCCGTGCTCATGAATATAGGTCGCAGCCTTAAGGTTAATGCTTGTTCAATGGCATCAACACGCGACATACCGCTATTTTGCGCGGTGCGAGTTTGATGGACCAATAAAATAGCGTTATTTACCACTAAACCAAGCAAGATAACGAAACCAATCATGGTTAGTAAATCAAGTGGCTGAAAAACAATAGTATTGAGTAGCTGCAGAGCTAGTATTCCCCCCACAGTGGCTAATGGAATGGTAATCAGCACTAACGCGCTGTCTTTAAGTGAGCGGAACAAGGCAGCCATTAATAAAAATAGGATGACCAAGGCAAACGCGAAATTCTCCGCCATAACTGAAATTGCTTTTTCCAATTGATCAGCACTGCCGCCATACAAAATATTGGCGTCATTAGGTAAACTTGCTTTTAACTGAGGCTCAACCTCACTCTTAAGTGCTGCAATAGTTCGTTCCAATGACCACCCTTCTGGTGGGTTAACATTTAACGTAATAGTACGATTACCATCAATTCGTGTTAATCGTGATGGCCCAACAGTGCGTTGAATATCAACCAATTCAGATAACTGGGTTATTGAACCTGTACCGGTGACAACGGGCACATCACCTAAATTATCAGGGTCATCCCAGCCTTCAGCGCGTAAAATCATATTCAAACGCTTACTACCATTGAAATATTCACCAACAAATAGACCATCGCCCATGGTTCTGACCACTCGACCAATATCGCGACGATTCCAACCTTGCTCCAAAATACTGCGATCATTAGGTGTTAAACGTAGTTCTGGCTCAGCCATTTCAGTACCTGGATTTGCTTGTACGCGTGCGCCTGGAATTGCCGCTTTCACCCATTCAATGCCTTGTCTTGCTGTATTTTGTAATGCTCGGGTGTCTTTTGATTGCAAATGTACGCTAACTTGACGACCACCACCAAAGCCGCCAAATAAATTCCCTTGAGAGGCAAAAGCTTGAGTATCAGGTAAGTCGACTAGTATTTCATTGCGAACAATATCAAGCAGCTCATCGACTTTAGATTGGTCTTTTGCTCTAACCCCTAAACTGCCACCAAACGGTCCAGAAAATAAATAGTAGTTTTTCAGTGCTGGCTCTTTGGTACCATCCATATAAGGCTTAAGACGCGCAACAATTGGCTCAACAACTTCTTTTTCGATAGTGTTCACGTTTGCCCCAGGTGGAAAGCGTAAATTAGCGTCAACGGCGTCACGCTTAACTGGCGGTAAATAATCTAAGGTCGGCAATGCAACATAGGTAACAATAATTGGCACAATAAGTAGCACAGTAGCGACTGTTAAACGCCTTTTAGTCGAACGGGTAATGCGCATGACAAATGACGTAATGCGTTGCCAAAGTTTTTCATTTGGGTCTTCAGCAGATTGTTGCTTCAAGAAATACTTAGCCAATACTGGCAAGAGTACGACAGCAACAATTAAGGAAACAGAAACAGCAATGGCTATAGTCAGTGCTAAGTCGCCAAATAGCTGACCTTCGATATCTTTTAAGAAAAATACCGGCAGAAATATCGCGACTGTTGTTGCGGTTGATGCAAGCAGTGCTCCCCAAACTTGTTGAGCACCTTGTTCCGCACTTTTATGGTTATCCGCCCCTTTATCACGCATTCGTAATATATTTTCAAGGACAACAATGGCCGCATCTAGCACCATACCAACTGCGAATGCTAACCCTGCCAGAGAAATCACATTAAGCGATCGTCCAGTAATTTCTAGTACGATAAACGTACTCAACAAACTTACCGGTATTGCCGTGGCAATGATTAACGTTGCACGCATTCTTCTAATAAAAAACCATAGCACCGACAATGATAAAACAACTCCAGCAAAAAGATTCCCAGTCACCAGATTAATCGCGCGATAGATGAAAACGGAAGCGTCAAATGATTGCACCATCACCAGTTCTCGTTCAGCTAAAATCTCAGCGTTAATTAAATCTACTTCGTTTTTAACTCGGTTTAGCGTTTCTAGAACGTTAGCACCATTGGCACGGTTAATTCTCATGGAAAATGCTGGGTTGCCATTCTGTACGGCTAAGTTCTGTCGATCATTTCTGCGCACTTCTACAGTGGCAACATCGCTTAGTTTGATATTGCTGCCGTTACGCGACTCTAATATCAAGTCTGACAATTCTTCAACTCGATACTTGCCATTGAACCGCAATGTATATTGACGACGCCCGACATCTATAAAACCGCCGGATACATCGTTAGACTCTGACACTAATGCAATCAGTTCAGGAATTTGAATACCGTAGTCAGCCGCTTTTACGGGATCAAAACGAATTTGTAGTTCTTCTCTATTTTGCTGAGTAAAGGTTTCAACACTAGAAACCCCTTCAATAGACTCAATACGTGGTCTGATTGTATCGTTGGTAAAGTCAATATAATCAGAAATAGGTTTGTCGTTACCAGGCAATGCCTGTAAGAAAAAGAAAGTTAATGCAGGAGTACCACCACCAAAACCACCCAGCATTATTCTTGGTGGCCGGGCATCTCGTGGCAAATTTGCTACACGTGTCATTCTACTGATCACTTCTATCAGTGTTTGCTCCATATTGGTATCAACACCGAACTCTAAGTTTATAAAAGAACTACCGCGGTTAGCAAAAGCATTCATCGAGCTTAAACCGGGGATACCACGAAGCACTTGCTCTTGTGGCTCAATTAATTCTGATTCTACTTCTTGTGGTGATGCTGCACGCCAAAAAGTTTGAATAGCTATACGCGGCCGCTCAATATCTGGAAATAATTGTACTGGCAATTTAAATAGACTCAACATGCCAACGAGTAGGATTAAAGCAACACCGACCGAAACAGCAGCCGGGCTAGAAAGAGCACTTGAAGTTAACTTCATAGAGTAATTCCACTTAATTCGTTATTAACCAATAACAGGGTATTGGTTCACAGAGTAATAACTAAAAAATAACAGTGGATTACAAATTAGATAGCAGGCTTACGGTCAACAGCGGATAAAATGAGGCAAGTAGCAAAGTAGAAATTGTTTGCAATGCTCAGACATAGTTTGAAATATGTTTCGGGGAATATAATTTACTAGTTTTGAACGGGTATATCAAAGTCCCTCAATAAAAAATAAATATTATTTATTCAACAACTTAGGAATAAAAAGTAAGAAAAATTAATTCTTCTCTTACTTTAAAAATTATAGACAAGACTAGCTAACACTCTGCTTAGCGGCAGTTATAGTGTTTTTCAGTAAACAAGCAATTGTCATTGGTCCTACCCCACCTGGAACTGGTGTAATAGCTCCACACTTACCAACGACATTATCGTAGTCAACATCACCGACAAGCTTAGTTTTACTTTCTTCTGTAGATATTCGATTGATACCAACATCAATCACTGTTGCGCCTTCTTTAACCCAATCCGCTTTAACAAACTCAGCAATGCCAACTGCAGCAACTAAAATATCTGCTTGCTGGCAAACTTCAGGTAAGTTTTTAGTACGAGAATGGGCAATAGTCACAGTACAATTTTCTTGTAATAACAACATAGCGACTGGTTTTCCAACAATGTTAGAACGACCAATAACGACGGCATGTTTTCCTGACAGATCATTACCCAAATGTTGTTTCGCTAACATAACACAACCTTGCGGAGTACAAGGTACTAGCGCCCCTGTCTCACCATTAAAAAGTCTACCTGAATTCATAGCATGAAAGCCATCAACATCTTTATCAGGATTAATTGCTGCAATGATGACACTCTCATCAATGTGCTTTGGCAACGGTAGTTGCACTAAAATACCGTGAATATTTCGATCATTGTTTAAGTGTTCAAGATATTTTAATAACTCTTCTTGATTTGTGTCATCAGGTAACTTTATTTCATCAGAAATCATGCCGATTTCTTGTGTCTGCTTTATTTTATTTCTTACATAAACTTGGCTGGCCGGATCTTCACCAACTAAAATTACTGTTAATTTTGGCTGGATACCATCAGTCAATTTCAATTCAGCTACTTCAACAGCTAACTCAGCTCGTAAATTTTTTGCTGTTAACTTTCCATCAATATTCATTGTTATTATTCTCATTCATTAAATAGAAGAAATAGATGCCACTTCAACATAAAAACACAGCAGCGATTTATGCCATTATCCTAAGTAAAATATGGTTAATATACAAAGACATTAATAAAAATATTAGTGAATAATTTTTGTTTATCGATCTGAATCAATTATTTATTTAAACGCCAGACAGCAAAAAGCCCGTCACATCAGTAACGGGCTTTTCTTAATAGAAGCCTA
>CAJXQI010000006.1 GCA_913058395.1 uncultured Colwellia sp.
ATTGATGCTTTACTCGACTCTATGGGCATGGATACGCCAGTAGTTGATGAAACGGTTGCAAATAAAGAAAGTGCTGAAGATATGAGTCAGGAAATTTCAGATCCTGATGATATTGATGCTTTACTCGACTCTATGGGCATGGATACGCCAGTAGTTGATGAAACGGCAGCAAATACAGACAGCGCAGAAAGTATGAGTCAGGAAATTTCAGACCCTGATGATATAGATGCTTTGCTTGATTCTATGGGCTTGGATACGCCAGTAGTTGATGAAACGGCAACAAATACAGAAAGTGCTGAAGATATGAATCAGGAAGTCTCAGACCCTGATGATATTGATGCTCTACTTGATTCTATGAGCGTGGATACGCCAGCAGCCGCAAGTGTGGTAGATAACGAAAAAGCTGATGCAGTCAATAAACCTATAGATGAAGATGCTAAAGAAGATGAAAATTTAGCGCTGATAAATAATTTTTCGGATGAATATGTACAGTCCTTTATTGAAGCTGATTTTAGTGATTTACTTGCTGACATTGTTGAAGAAGAAGCTGATGATAAAAACTCTGATAGTGATGATTTAGTAAGCGAAGCTGTGTCGGCTGAGGTTGAAACCAATATTGATGATGCTCTTGATGGGATATCTGATGATTTTGATATTGACGCCCTCATTGATGAAGTGAATCAGTCTGCTACTGCCGATAATGAAGTGCCATTAGATATTGGTGATGATCTTTTAGATACCAACTTAGCTGATTCTGAACAACCATCAGAAAACCCAGCAGTGGCGTCATCGCAATTTATTGATGATGAGACCTTGCAAGAGTTATCTGCTGATTTTGATGAATCGACACTATCACAACTTTTGAATGACGAAAAAGACGTTGATAGCATGGTCGAGTTATCACCAGATTTCACAGACAGTAATGTGCTTGCAGATTTGCTTGCAGACGATGGTCAGACAAATACGGATGTCAAAAACAATGATACCGCAGTTGTTGCGGGGGATATCAAAGAGCTAGATAATTTAGACTTTGATGACTTATTAGCTAATATAGAAGAAGAAAATAGTAGCTCATCAAATGATGAATTTGAATTGAGTGATAATTTTGATATTGGTGATGATTTTGATATAGAGTCTGAAAGCTATACTACTAAAAATGATCAACAAGATGATACCGCTGAAGACTTTATTTCTGTTGACTCTCTGTTGTCTGATAGTTTATTAGATGGCAAGCCAACAGAGCCCTATGAAAAAATGAATATTGATGTAGGGCTTGGTGAGTTTCCTGAGTTTGCCGGAAATATTACAGAAGACGATCTTGATGATGATAATGGTATGGCTGCCAAGCTAGATTTAGCTAAGGTCTATATTGAAATTGGCGATAATGAAAACGCTGAAGTTATTTTACAAGATGTGGTAAGTCAAGGTGATGCACAACAACAATTTGATGCTCAACAGTTATTAGATAACCTGTAAGTACAAATTAATATATTATTGATAAAGGCTGCAATTTTGCAGCCTTTTTATGTTCAGGACGAACGGTCAACTTTTTTGTTCCCGACAAAAGTTAAGTACCTACATCCATGTAGGCAATGACGCGATCACATGGATGTGAAAGAGCGTCCATGTTCAGGCCTTTCTTAGTTATCCTGTCTTTCAAGGCTTTAGTATGTCCATATGAGTCGATGAACGGTCAACTTTTTTGTTCCCGACAAAAGTTAAGTACCTATATCCATGTAGGCAATGACGCGATCACATGGCCTTTCATAGCCATCTTAAAAATTGTCCCATACATTACCTTTATAACTTAATTCGATCTAAGAGCATGGTTTCATGGTATTAAAGTGCCCTTATTGATTAATGTAATAGATCGCCATACAACTATTAGGTGATGTATTTAGCATTACTTTCACTCATTATTAAATAGTGGCTTGGTAAAAACCGTTAAAATCATGGATAATGCGCAGCCTTAGCTGTGGAGAAAGAAATGCGTTACGCTTTAGGTATAGAATACGATGGTAGCAGATACCATGGTTGGCAAAGACAGAAAAATGCGGTCAGTGTACAAGAGAAACTAGAGAAGGCTCTATCAAAAATAGCCAATGAACCCATTGAAGTTATTTGTGCTGGTCGAACAGACACAGGGGTTAATGCTACCAATCAAGTGGTTCACTTTGACACTGATAAAGTGCGAAAAGACGTTGCTTGGACATTAGGGGTTAACACCAATCTACCTCAAGACATTGCGGTTTCATGGGTAAAAGAAGTTAATGAAGACTTTCATGCAAGGTTCAGTGCTACTGCCAGACGCTATCGTTATATTATTAATAATAGTCGTTTACGTTCAGCCATTTTAAGTTCAGGTATTAGCTTTTGCCACTACCCATTGAATGAAAATTTAATGCATCAGGCTGCACAGTATTTAATTGGCCGTCATGATTTTACATCGTTTAGAACGGTTCACTGTCAATCGCACTCACCAATTCGCACCTTACTGCACTGTAATGTTTCCCGCCAAGGTGAATTTATTATTATCGATGTTAAGGGCAATGCATTTTTACACCATATGGTGCGAAATATCGCTGGTAGTTTAATGAGAATAGGCCAGGAGTTAGAGCCAGTAAGTTGGCTTAAAGAAGTACTTGAAGCAAAAAACCGATGTGTTGCAGGAATGACTGCGCCATCAGCGGGATTATATTTTGTCGATGTGGATTACCCAGAAGAATTTAGTATTCCAAAGCGTAGCCCAGGGCCGTTGTTTTTATTATAATCAATGAAAAACAAGTAAACAGACCAGTTTTTCCTATAATTGTGTAGGCAAACTATGGTCTAATTCATCGTTATAGTGATAATTAGCAAAATTTTTATATTTAGTGGTTGTATTTTAAACAATTATTAAATTTTTCGTGCATAGGCAAAAATATATTATGAGCTGGATTGAAAAAATTCTCCCGAAAGCAAAGTCAACACAGAAACGAAATATTCCTGAAGGTGTATGGAGTAAGTGTACTAGCTGTAACGCGGTTCTATATAAAGTTGAGTTAGATCGACAAATGTCGGTTTGCCCTAAATGTGATCATCACATGCGTATTTCTGCGCGCAAGCGTATTGATGGTTTCCTTGACCAAGGTGAGCGTGTTGAGCTTGGTGAAGAATTCGAAGCGCAAGATATTCTTAAGTTTAAAGATTCAAAGCGATACAAAGACAGAATTTCAGCGGCACAAAAGAACACCGGTGAAAAAGATGCTTTAGTTGTTATGAAAGGCGAGCTACATGGTATGCCAATTGTTGCTGCAGCATTTGAGTTTTCATTCTTAGGTGGCTCTATGGCATCAGTCGTTGGTGCTCGTTTTGTTAAAGGCGTAGAATATTGTTTAGAGCATAACGTACCTTTCGTTTGTTTTTCAGCAAGTGGCGGCGCGAGAATGCAAGAAGCATTGTTCTCACTAATGCAAATGGCAAAAACCAGTGCGGCATTAGCTAAAATGAGCGAAAAAGGACTTCCTTACGTTTCAGTACTGACCGATCCTACTATGGGTGGTGTTTCAGCAAGTCTTGCAATGTTAGGGGATATTAACGTTGCAGAGCCTAAAGCATTAATTGGTTTTGCTGGTCCACGTGTAATTGAACAAACAGTACGTGAGAAATTACCTGAAGGCTTTCAACGCAGTGAATTCTTAAAAGAAAAAGGCGCAATCGATCTGATTGTTGATCGCCGCGAAATGCGCAGTACATTGGCACGTATGCTTGCCAAGTTCATGGGGCAAGACAGCCCAGCTTCATAACGGTAAATTCATGTCAAAAATTACTCAAAGCCATTCAGTGAAGCGAAACCTTACTGAGTGGCTTTCTTATTTAGAAAGTATCCACAACGTTGAAATAGATTTAGGCTTGCAGCGTATTGCTAAAGTGGCTGAAAGTCTGAATGTTTCATTTCAACATTCTAAAGTTATTACTGTTGCAGGTACAAACGGTAAGGGCACAACTTGTGCATTTTTAGAAAATGCCTTACTAGCGCAACATAAAACCTGTGCAGTGTACTCCTCGCCTCATATTGAACGCTTTAACGAGCGCTTGCGTATTAACCGTGTTGATATCGATGATGATTCATTAGTAGCAGCTTTTGAGCAGATAGAAGCAGCTCGTGGCGATATTACGTTAACTTATTACGAATACACTACCTTAGCTGCCTTCCTTATTCTAATGCGTGAACAGCCTGATGTAATTATTCTTGAAGTGGGGTTGGGCGGTCGATTAGATGCCACTAATATTATTGATGCTGATATTGCTGTTGTCACCACTATCGATTTAGACCATCAAGCGTTTCTAGGCACAACGCGTGAAGCGATAGGTTTTGAAAAAGCTGGTATTATGAGAGCAAATGTACCTGCGGTTATTGGTGATACTAATCCTCCTAAATCTTTAGCTAGGCATGCAAATGATATTGGCGCCGTTTCTTACATAAGAGCGCAAAACTTTACCGTTAAAAAATCAGATAGTGACTTGTGGCAATGGCAATACGGAGAAGATGAATTTTCTGAGCTTATTTCATGTCATGTTCCACAAGACAATGTTGCTACTGCCATTATGGTGTTGAATTTGTTAGCTGATGATCTAGCGTTTAGTTTAACTAGTGACTTTATTAACCAAATTATTGCGCAAACTAAAGTTCCTGGTCGAATGGAAAAATTCACTAGTGATTGTGATATTATTTTAGATGTTGGTCATAACCCGCAAGCAGCTAGGCATTTGGCTTCACAACTGCAAAAAACGACCTATGACAATATTTATGCAGTCATTGGTATGTTATCAGATAAAGATATTACTAATACCTTAGCACCGTTAATACCTGCAGTTGACGAATGGTATATTGGAACGCTTGATGTACCTCGAGGCTGTGCAGCAAAAAAAATTGCAGAGTATGGGGATTTAGACACAGCTAAGATGAATTGCTTTGACAATGTCTCTCAGGCATTTAGAATGGCAAAACAAAATGCAAAAGCAACTGATCTCGTTCTTGTTTTTGGATCTTTTTATACCGTTGCCGAAATAAGACGTTTATTAGTATAACTTAGGTTAACTTAGCAAAACTTGGAGTCTAGCTTGTCTACACCGTTTCAAAACCGATTAGTGGGTACTATTATTGTTGCCGCCGTCGCGATTATCGTTTTACCCGACATCCTTGATGGTGATAAAAAAACTTATCAAGATAACTTTGAAACTATACCTACAGCTCCTGAAGTAGATTTTCCGGTGGCAAATAAAGCTTTTCCAAAAGAAAAATTAACAAAATTGCCACAAGAAAAAATTTCTAATGAAACAGCGCTCGATGAAACAAGTAGTATAGATACCTCAAAGCTATTGAAAGAAAAAGGTGTCGCGGTTAGCACGTTAGTGAAAGAGTCTGATTTTTCAACAGCAAAAAAGAAAACAGTAATTGAAAAAACACAGCCAAAAGAAATTAAAAAGTTGCCAAGTAAAGCGGTTCCTAAGCAAGCTTGGGCAATTCAGTTAGGCAGTTTTAGGCATCAGAACAATGTTGACGATTTGGTCAATAAGTTAAAAAGCAATGGCTATACCGCTTTTACTAAACCTATTAAGACTAAAAATGGCAAGTTGACCAAGGTTTTTGTTGGACCTGAACTGATAAAGTCATCGTTGGAAAAAAAGCTTCCAGGGTTGAAAAAATTGACCAATGTGCAAGGAAAAGTTGCCCGTTTTACGCCGACTAAATAACGAAAATATTAGCAAATTCTACCAGCCTTCTGGTAGAATGCGCGCCTCTAATCAATGAGAATATTCGATTTATGGTTTGGATAGATTATGCCATTTTGGCTGTTATTGGCATTTCGGCTTTAATTAGTTTGGTGCGTGGTTTTGTTAAGGAAGCAGTGTCCTTAATTGTTTGGATCAGTGCCTTTTTCGTCGCTAGTAGCTTTTATGTCAATTTGTCGACTTTCCTCACTAATATTTCAGACCAACTCTTGCGCAATGCAGCATCTATTTCAATACTTTTTATCACCACCTTAATTTTAGGTGCTTTGGTAAACTACATTATTGGCCAACTCGTTAGTCGAACTGGATTATCTGGCACCGATAGAGTGTTAGGAGTCGTGTTTGGCGCTTTACGTGGAGTTTTGGTTTGTGCCGCAGTACTATTTTTTATGGATGCATTTACCCCCGCATCAACAAGTGCATGGTGGCAGAGTTCTCAATTGGTTCCAGAATTTACATTAATAGTTGAATGGTTTTTTGAGTATCTCAAACAATCATCAAGTTTCTTAGCTTAAACTTAATTCGTCGGAGAGTAAGTTCATGTGTGGTATTGTCGGCATTGTTGGTAAAACACCAGTTGGTCAAGCGTTATATGATGGGTTAACGGTGCTTCAGCATCGTGGCCAAGATGCAGCAGGTATCGTGACTATTCACGATAATACATTTAGATTGCGTAAAGGCAATGGCTTAGTGAAAGATGTTTTTCATACTCGCCATATGTTGCGTTTACAAGGCGATATGGGTATTGGGCATATTCGTTACCCTACAGCTGGAACGTCTAGTTCTTCTGAAGCACAACCGTTTTACGCTAACTCACCTTATGGTATTTCTTTAGCGCATAATGGTAACTTAACTAACGCGGAAGAATTAAAAGTTTGGCTAAATACTGAAGCACGTCGTCATGTTAACACTACGTCTGATTCAGAATTATTACTTAATATTCTAGGTCATGAGCTACAAAATTCTGATCAACACTCACTTGCGCCAAGCGATATATTTACCGCGGTAAGTAATGTTCATAAACGTATTCGTGGTGCTTATGCAACTGTTGCCTTAATTATCGGTTATGGCATGGTGGCGTTTCGTGATCCTAACGGCATTCGTCCATTAGTGTTTGGTAAGCGTGAAACTGAATCTGGCGTTGAATATATGGTTGCATCGGAATCAGTAGCACTTGATGCTAATGAATTCGAATTTGTTCGTGACGTTGCGCCAGGTGAAGCTATTTTCTTTACTGAATCAGGCCAAATACATAGCCAACAATGTGCTGAAAATCCAACTTTCCACCCATGTGTTTTCGAATACGTATATTTTGCTCGCCCTGACTCTACTATCGATAAAATTTCGGTGTATGGCTCACGCGTTGAAATGGGTAAAAAACTTGGTGATAAAATTGCTAAAGACTGGGAAGATGTCGATATTGATGTTGTTATTCCAATCCCAGAAACATCATGTGACACAGCGCTTGAGATTGCTCGCCATTTAAATATTCCTTACCGTCAGGGTTTTGTTAAAAACCGCTACATTGGCCGTACGTTTATTATGCCGGGCCAAGAACAACGTAAGAAGTCTGTACGTCGTAAGTTGAACGCTATCGCGGCAGAGTTTGTTGGTAAAAATGTACTGCTTGTTGATGACTCTATCGTACGTGGAACCACTTCAGGTCAAATTATCGAAATGGCTCGTGCTGCTGGCGCTAAGAAAGTATATTTTGCTTCTGCCGCACCGGAAATACGTTTTCCAAATGTTTATGGTATTGATATGCCAAGTGCAAATGAGTTAATTGCTCATGGTCGTGAACTTGATGATATTTGTCAGCTAATTGGTGCTGATAAACTAATCTACCAAACATTAGATGATTTAGTGTCTGCAGTTTCAACGGCAAACCCTGATATTACAGAATTTGAAACCTCAGTATTTAATGGTCAATACGTAACGAAAGATATAGATCAAAGTTACTTAGAAAGACTAGATGCTATGCGTAATAACGAAACCAAGGATAAGTCTGATAAAAATGCTGACTCGATTCTTGATATGCATAATGAAGGCGAAGAATAACTAGTTCATCGTGAGTTAATTTACAACGATTTGAAAAATAATATAAAAAGCCCGCTGAAATGCGGGCTTTTTTATGTCCGAGATAAATGCTTTAGCGCAATTACATAAATGTGAAAGAGCTTAGATTTATCGTCATCAGTCATTAATAAATATTACCTAGCTAACGTATTCAACACCTAAACCTGAGCTAAATACAATCGCACTTGCTGCCATTAGCGCAACAATCAATACTAAGCCACAAGTTACTACTGAGCTTGAGTAGATAAAGCCTTTCTCTTCAGGAATATTCATCATAATTGGTACGCCAGAATACAGTAAATATACCGAGTAACTTAGTGCGGCTAAACCAGCTAGTGCAACAAACCAAAGCACTGGAAATAAAGCTGTTAGTCCAACCATTAATAATGGCGTGGCTGCATATGCGGCTAATTCTAATGACTGTGTGAAGTCGGGTGTTGAATCAAATGTTTTTGCCATCCACTGAATAAGGGCTGCTAAAGCAAATACACCAAAAATTAACCCCGCATACATTGCAACTGACATAAATAATGCGTTAGATTCTGTCAGTTTTATTGGATCGCCTGCACCAATTGTCCAACCGATATGTGCTGCTGCGTAATAACCACAAATGGCAGGGATCAGTGCAATAGTTAGTATATGCACCATTGAATACATTAAACTCTCGTGACGCTTCTCGATGGTTTGCCATTCTTTTTTAGGTGCAGTATAAAGCCCCCAGATATGATTTAAAATCATGATATATACCTCTCTCTGTCCCCAAAAATAATGCAGATATATGAAAAATTCTGCTACCTTGCGTTCAACCAACATTTTCTAGTTTTTATTGTTGATATTATATTTATGTAAGATGGCGAGGGATTCGTCAAGACTTGTTTGATAATTCAGCGAAAATAGTCTTTTTTTAGACGTCTATCAGTCTGATATGACGTTTATTGCGCTAAAATGTGATCAACATACTTTAATACGAACTATTTTCATGATTTCAATTTCAAAGCCAGCAACAGTTTCGTTTGTTGGGTAATAGGTAATGTTCACTTGCTGGTTTTGGAGTGATTTATAGAGTTTTTTGCGGCGATATTTAAAAGGTACATCAACACCTTTAATCATAATGGTATTAAGAAACCATTCATCAACTTCACGTTGAACATGAGAAATAACTGTTTTTTGTTCACTGTGGACAAGCGCATGGTGTTTATCTGTTAAGGCTTTGGCGTCAGTTTTTTTACTCATAATATGTACTCTTACTGTCCCAAAAGTATCTAACTGGACTAACTATATTAGCAAATGATGAAATTTTATTTCAGCTAAATGACTCTTTTTATTTATATCCTCAAAGAGACGGCTTAATGAATTACAAGTTTTTTGGTTTTATCATCTTAATTTCCCTATATTCTTCGCTTACAAGTGCGAAAACTATTATTAGTCCGGAACACCAAGTTAACTTAGTTGAAGTGTATAGCTCGCAGGGCTGCAGTAGTTGCCCGCCTGCAGAGCGCTGGTTAGCTCAGTTTACCAATTCTCCTGACTTATTTACTTCATTCATACCGATTAACTTTCATGTTGATTATTGGGATTACTTAGGCTGGAAAGATCCCTATGCCAAGGCCAAATTTACTAAACGTCAACGACTTTATAATTCTTTAGGGCATGCTAGAACTGTTGCTACACCCGGTTTCATTGTTAATGGTAAGGGGTGGAGTGGTTGGTTTACAGGAAAAACATTACCGATAAATAATGATAGAAAAGTTGGCAAGCTAACCGTTAACCTTGACAAAAGTCAGGGTGAAGAATTGAGTATTGTGGATATTAAATTTGATGCGATAGCTGGGATCGCGACGAGAGGGCGCGTACACCTAACAATTTTAGCTTTTGATCAACAGACATTGGTTTCACGAGGCGAAAATAGGGGGAAGCAATTGCCGCATGATTTTGTCGTTATAGGTTATAAAGCGCAAGCTATGCAGCAGGAAAGCAACTCATTTACAGCAAAATTAGCACTACCAAATGTAGATAAATTTAACGCAAAGAAAAAAGCATTGGTGGTGTGGGTTTCAAATGGTAGTGACCCAAGCCCGATACAGGCCACGGGAGATTGGCTTTAACGTTATTTATAAGCTTATTGATTCAGCAATAAAAGCCAACAGTTAAATTAAAAAGTGGCGCTAGTATTTATAGTGCCACGTTAAATTAAGGTAATTTAGATTAGCGATTATTGAATCATGCTAACGTTAAGTGATTTATCAGTTAGTGCTAATTATCTATCACGAGCTAAACTTTTGTGGGCCGTTGTAAAGTCACCGGCAGACATTGAACCAATGATTGATATCTCACCTGCAAGGGCGGCGGCAGCACAAACTTCTGCAAATGATCGCGCCTGATTTTCTTCAGGTAAATTCATCATTTCTAAACAAGCTTGTTGACTTGGCAGTTTAGTGCCTCCGCCAACAGTTCCAACAATCAAGTTAGGTAAAGTAACAGCGCAGTATAATGAGCCATCTTCGCAAACTTCAAAACGAGTAATACCGACAGCAGCTTCGGCAACACAAGCTGCATCTTGGCCACAGGCTATAAACATAGCGGCTAAACTATTAGCATAATGTCCTTGTACCCCCATAGTGCCACTAATAACGCCACCGATTGCCGACATTTGCCAACAATCAACCATACGTTTTGGTGTGGTATGTAAAAAACGTTTAACTAATTTTGCTGGGATATAAATTTCTACTGAAACTTTTTTGCCACGCACACTGCTATAAGACTGTGCTGTAGATTTTTTATCACCTGAACAATTCGCTTCAACAAACCAATACTTAGGCTGTACAGGCGTATTGGTGATTATATACTCGCACATCGCTTGGGTCGCGATAGTTACCATATTCTGACCAGCAGCATCACCAGTGGTGAAGTCGCATAATAAATAGAGATTGTTCCCTTCTGCAGCAATACGAATGTCAATTAAACGACAATAGTTACTGGTTTTTTTAGCTGTTTCGCTAAGCGTATCTTTATTAAGTAAAACCCAATGAGAAAAAGTGGCTAAATCGGCGATAGTTTTAAAAGCGAAACCAGGTGAACGAGTAACGCCTTCGGCCATTAACATAGCAGAGCAGCCACCAGCCTTTGATATTAATGCTGAACCACGGTGATAACTAGCCACAAGCGCTGCTTCTGTTGTTGCCATTGGTAATAAAAAATCGCCCTGAGCATAAGTACCGCGAACTCTTATTGGGCCTGCAATGCCAACGGGCATTTTGACCGTTCCAATACAATTTTCAATATTAGAAGCGTAAACCGTTAAATCTTCACCTTCATATAAGTTTGAAGCATGACTAATGTTCTTGGCATTATTCTTCTCTAAGTGTTGCCAGCGTTTATTAACTGCGTCTAAAGTGCAATCACTGCCATTGGGAAATCTTGAATAGGCACTTTTCCTGTCTGGAGATAATTCATCGCGTAAGTCTTGGGCTGTTCTATTTTTTAATAAATCATCGGAAAAATGTTTATTCTTATTTATGTCAGTAATCATCAGTTAACCAGTAATAAATTTGAGGAAAGGTCTTTAAATGTGGACATTTTTAATGTCTTTAAAAGGCAAATAATCAAACTGGTTCACCATTAAAATAAAGAGCCTAGCCAGCTGTTAGCGGTATGTTAGCAAAAGGTTACTCAATTATCTGCTTGGACGGGATATTTATTTAAATGAATATGAATGTCGCTGAAACCGTATACGCAATAACGACTTTGACGTGCTAATCAAAAAATAGCAGAGGAAATTGCAAGGAGAGTGATAACTTAATAAGAGATTTTTTTTTAACTTGGTTATACTAACCGGCTTTCGGGTTGAATAACTAAGTGTCAGGTAGCTTGCAATAATGAGCAAATCAATTCTTTTTCATACTATTTTTCCACATAAAACCAGTAAAGTATGGGTTGTTTTTGTCCATGGTGCTGGTGGAAGCTCGGCAATATGGTTTCGTCAGCTAAGAGCCTATCAAAAAGAATACAATGTTCTTTTGCTCGATCTTCGTGGTCATGGGAAGTCGGGGCATCTCGTTAAAACTTTTGTTGATGGTAATTATTCATTCAACAAAGTATCTGAAGATATTATTGATGTTTTAGATCATAACAACATTGCTAGCGCGCACTTTGTTGGCATTTCTTTAGGCACTATTATCATTCGTAATATTGCTGAAATTGCCCCTGAATACGTATCAAGTATGGTTTTAGGTGGCGCTATTACGCGTTTTAACACTCGTAGTAATACCCTAGTGTACCTCGGGAATTTCTTTAAGCATTGTATACCATACATGTGGTTATATCGTTTATTTGCTTTTATTATGATGCCGAGAAAACGCCACAAAGAATCTCGACTTTTATTCGTTCGTGAAGCAAAACGTTTGTGTCAGAAAGAGTTTCTTCGTTGGTTTAAGTTGGCTATGGACGTGAACCCTTTAATGCGTCACTTTAAAGAGAAAGAAATTGATATCCCTATTCTTTATATTATGGGTAAAGAAGATCACATGTTTCTTGGGCCAGTAAAAGAAATGGTTCAAAAGCATAAAAATAGTTTATTACATACCATTAGCAAATGTGGTCACGTGTGCAATGTTGAAAATCCCGATGTTTTTAATCAGCACTCATTAGCTTTTATCGCTCGACAGGGTAATTAACGTTTTAGCTACATAAAGATAAGTAATTGGTATTAACATGCAGTGCTTAACTTTCTAGCTTGAGTTGTTAATACCATGAGAATTTTGACCCATTATTATTAAGTTTTTTGATAAAAGCAGTAGCCTTATATAACTATAACGGTTGTAACGTAGATAAAAGTCACTGGCACATAAGTGACTTTTATCTAGCTAAGAGAATAGCGTTACAGACGATAAATATTATCAGCGCTGTCTCTATCAATGAGTTTTACAAATGGGTCAATCCCGACATATTTAGGTTTTTCCTTAACCACTAACTTAATAATGTTCTCACCGGTTTTAATTGGATGTTTATCTAAATAGATAACAAGATTTTCAGCAGACAAATCTTCGGGATCTGCGTTAAATAATCCAATGTCAATCATGTCAGAAAACGTTTCTTCGGTTTCTAGACCTTGTCCGTCAGCTCTTTTAAGCGAAGCGTCTACCGTGATTGTTATATCAAATTGTCCATCTTCTCTCTCAGTTGCTTCAACATTAGAGGTTTTAAGATCATAAAGTGTTATATGTTCAAATAAACTGCTTACAAAGGCTTTTTCGTTGTCGTTATTCTCTTGATTAATAAATGCCATTAAGTCGATTGTGGTTGGGTATGGCATGCTTTGATATTTAAATTTAGCTAGGAAGTCAGCCAAGGCTTTATTTAAGCGTTGCTCACCCATTCTATCTTTTAGCGACATCATGACAACCGAACCTTTGCGATAGTGAATATATTGTTGATTTTCACTGCGCATTAGCGGCATTTCTTCAATAATCTCGACACTGCGACCTCGAAGATAACGGTCTAATTCATATTTTAAAAACTTACGAATTTTCTCTGGACCGTATTTTTTCTCCATCACCATTAAGGCAGAATATTGCGATAAGCTTTCTGAAATAATAGCACTACCTTGCACATTGGCAGCGCCTACTTGATGACCCCACCATTGATGGGCAACTTCATGGGCTGTTACATAATAAACAGGATCAATATTTTCAGGATCTCGTAAATCAGTAATAAAGCCTATATTTTCAGAATACGGTACTGTATTAGCAAAACTTTGTGCAAATGAGCGATAACCAGGGAATTCAATAATACGCATTTGTTTATGCTGATAAGGGCCAAATTGTGCAGTAAAGTAATCAATTGAATCTCGAACCGATTCAATCATACGATCAACATTCATGTGGTGATCTTTATGATAATACACTTCAATATCTATGCCTTTGTACCGCTCACTTTTCTTTTCTAAACGTGCAGACATGAAGGAATAATAGTTAACCATTGGTGCATTCATTTTATAATGAAATGTACGGCGACCATTTTCTACTGTTTCACTTTGAATATAACCCGGCGCAATTGCGAATTGGTCTTCACTGGTTGAAACAGTGGCTTCAAAATCAATAAACGCTACACCTTTGCCAAAGAAACTTTCATTATAAAATTTTGACTCTTCTAGTTTATTAGCCCGTTGAATCGGTGCTAAATCACGTTTTCTACGTTCATGTCTATCAGCTATTTGCCAGTCAGCACGGTAACCAAAAGTAGGGAACAGTTCATAGTTATCTATGAAAGTACCATTTTCAACTAAGGTGAGATCGTTACCGCCATCAGTAAAACCTTGATGTTTTCTATGAACTTTTAATTGTCCTGTTCTTGATTCTCCGGGTTGTAATGGCGAGTCAAATTCGAACCATGCAATGTTGTATTTATCATTAAACTCTTTAACTTCACCACCATCAATGATGACTTGCCAATCTTCAGAGAATCGTGGCTGGGAAACTAGGAATCGAGTGATAGCTTGATCACTGTTATTGATAACAGTAATATCTGCCGTTGCATTAATACGGCGTTCGCTTGGGTATATATCTACTTTTGCATGGGTTTTAATAATAGTTGGGATTTCATCATTTTTGTATTGAACATAGGCTTTTTCGTAATCTGAACGAAGATCTTCCAAATCGTCTTGAATAACGAATTCGTTTAATACACGTGTGTTGTAATGAATATAGCTACCGGCACCAACAAATAAGGCTATGCCTATGACCAGAGCAAATTTTCCAGAATTACCAAGGTAATAAGAAATATTTTTGATACGTACTTTTAATGGTTGAGCAGGGCCTCTATGCCATAAAGCATAAGTTAACACCGATAAAATTATCGACATTCCTAACCAATACAACATATACCATGAGTGTGTGCCAAGAAAGTCACCATATTTATTAATGTCAGAATAGAGTACTTGCGGTGCACCAGAAAACTGGAACATATTGTGATTAAAACCGAAGTTACTTAATACAATAGTTGAAATGATGTAAAGAACAAATAACATCATGCCGACATACTTATTTGGGCTAACGACCTGCAAAAAGAAAGCAAGTACAGCGGTCATCATCAGTGGGATTAAATTAACGTAGCCGAGTCGGATAATATATTGAGATAATTCGAAATTATCATAGCCACGAGCTAGTTGGTTTAAAATAGTGACTGAAATACCAAAGACGTAAAGTAATGCAAGCACTAAACTAATTGCAATAATTTTTGATAGCCAAAACGTAATGTTATTGACTGGGGCAGAGTCAACAATATCGCCCATACCTGAATCACGCTCACGCCATACAACTTCTGCACTGTAATAGGCTAAAACTATCATCATTAGTAAACCTGTTGCGTCAGCAATTAACTGAATCATGGTTTGCGTTATAGGCCAGTTTGGTGTGCCAAACATTTCTCTAGGGTCAATTAACGGTGCCACTAATGCAAAAACTGTAAACGCACCCAAGACAAGAAATGGCGCACTAAAAATTACTTGTTTAATTTCAAATTTAATCCTTAAAAGTAAATGGGCCGCGGTTTTAACTCCCTGACTTTTAAAGTTTACTCTGTTATTTAGAATATGATCGCCGTAATCCTCAACCGCCTGCTTTTCTTTTTTATTAGCTTTGTCTTTGGTCAGTTTTACCTTGCGGGTAAAGCCGCCAAATGCCGCCATAATAATAATACTTGCGACTAACCATACTATACGGTTTTGTAACAATAGCCCGCTAAGCTCAACAGTCGTATTATTTTTATCATACATTGTCCAATAACGAGTGACTTCGCTAAAAGTGTTGATGGCGAATGGGTCAGCTAATGCAACAATGGTGCGGTATTCAGGATCTGAAAATAACTGCCCTGCAACGGTATACAAAATAAAGAAACCAACAGCGACAAGGTAGACCGCCATCATACTTCTAAAGCGAATCGCGACTGCATAGAACATACATGACAATACGAATAGCGTCGGCAAGGCTAGATAAAAGTAGGCGGTTAGGTAGTAAGTTAAATTGGTATCACCTAAGCGCTCAGTGTCAACCCAACCAGCTAAACTGCCGATTGTAGTACCAATGAAAATACCTAAAGGTACAAAAGAAAAAATTGTTGCTACCATAGCAAACGAACCTAAAAAGCGACCAAGTTGGTAGCTGATGGGGTTTATAGGCTTACTGTAAAGGAGCTCAGACATTTTTGTCGTATCATTTCTTGTTGCTGTACTTGCAACAAAATTGATCACCAAAAACATTGAAAAAAGTCCCATAATGATAAGGGTTTGTGCGATTGAAAAAGGACCGTTATAGAGTACATTACCACCGCCACCAATTTGCACATTGTCACTTACTGTGGCAAAAAAGGTCAGCAAGAAAAAAATCAAGCTGGTGACATAAAAAGATGGCTGACGAATAAAGTAACGCCATTCAAACATAAACATTTTAGCTAACATAGCAAGCTCCTTATGTTGCGTTACGATGAGAGTGAAGCGTAGAAAAATAAACATCTTCTAAATTTGCCGGGGTTGTTTCAAATCCAGATGGTGCTTGTTCAGCCATCACGTGGATAATAGTTTGTCCTGCAAATAAACGTTTTGAAATAACCGGCATTGATTTTTCAACTTCAATAGCTTCTTGCTGGCTCATGGTTTTACGCCAAATTTGTCCGTTAAGTTTCTCTGTTAGTTCAATTGGGTTGCCTTCAAGTAATATTTGACCTGATGCTAATACCGCCATGTTAGGACATAACTCAGAAACATCATCAACAATATGTGTAGAAAGGATAATGACTTTTTCTTCACCTAAACTGACTAATAAATTATGAAATCTGTTTCGCTCTTCAGGATCTAAACCTGCGGTGGGCTCATCAACAACGAGTAAGTCAGGATCGCCTAACAGGGCTTGGGCAATACCAAAGCGCTGTCTCATTCCCCCTGAAAAACCACTAACGGCCTTTTTTTTATGCTGATATAAGTTTGTATGCGCTAACAAACCATCAACAGCTTCTTTACGCTCAGCTTTATTACTAATACCTTTTAATATCGCCATATGATCAAGTAAGTCATAGGCACTAATACGAGGATAGACACCAAAGTCTTGTGGTAAGTAGCCTAGGCGTTGACGCAAACTTTGTGGATCATCGAGTACATCAATACCATCAAATGTGATTGAACCGCTGTCTGCACTTTGCAGCGTTGAAATAGTTCGCATCAATGAAGACTTACCCGCTCCATTAGGACCTAATAGTCCATACATTCCTTTGGGAATATCTAAAGATACGTTGTTAAGTGCATGCACGCCGTTATCATATGTTTTCGACAACTCTTTAATTTTTAACATTGTTACTCCTTGATTATATTTATTTTTCTTATATTAACTATCATTTCTTATTGGTCGTATGATTACAAGTTTGATAGAGTTTATTTTGTTAGTTGTTGTGTTTTAATCTTATTATGGTTACTTTCATCAAATTAACTTTTTGTTTTTAATAGTTAAATCTTATTCTGATAATGCAAATAAGTATCTGAAAGCTATACTTTATTGCTAATTGCTACATTTTCTCAGAAATAGTGGTATAGAAATTAGGAGCATTAAGCTTTTTTGTAAATAATCAAAGTCCTCACAATATGCCTATGATAAAATTCAACTAATCCTAAATGTTATCGTGAAGAGTTTTTTCAATGTCGAGCAAAGAATTACTAGCCCCCATCATGTCATTCCTAAAGTGTGAAACACCTGATGCGTGGATTGACGAAGCAATTAAAGCCGAAAATTTATCAATTATATTAATCGATCACCCTATTTGTGAGTTGAATGTCTAGGTGTGCAAGTTAGTATTTTTGTTTCTTTAACGTCCTTAATTTTCTCTTTATCCCCTCTCAGTAGTAACTACAAGACTCATAACATTTTGTTAAAAATCAATTTATTCTCATAAGTAGTACGTTAGCTCTTTATTAAGTACAGTCTTTTAAGTATATTAATTTTATAAGTACATTTGTCTAATAATGTAGTGAGTCACTAAATTGAAATTTATTAAGGAAGAGCCAGCTAAGGAAGATCTATTTAAAGGTCAAGCACACACTTTAGTATCACTTCTGAGTAAAGAATATGTATACAATTTAAAGTTTAACTAGTGAGTTATTCAGAGCGGCAACAGTAAGCAGGTAAGTTTGAAAGCTTATACTGGCGGACTGAAAGAAAAAGTTACTTGAGTTAAGCCCTGATTTTAGGAGGTAATTCAGTTTGGTTAAAAAAAGGAGTTAATATGGCAAGGGGTAGTGGATTTAAACTGGTAATGGGAGTTGCTAAAGCTATTGATAAAGCAGCGAAGAAAGCAGCCAGAGAAGCAGAACGACAGCGTAAACATCAAGAAAGAGAGCAAGCTAGAAATCAACGTGAATATGAAAAACAGCTTCGCCAACAAGAAAAAGAGCGAATTACTAGATATAAAGCTCAAGAGCGAGAACAAGCAGCCAGAATAAAAGCAGAAAACAAAGCGCAAGCAGCAAGAGAAAAAGCAAAAATTGCAGAACAAAAAGCCAATGTAGTGGCAAAAAAAGCAAATTTTAAGAGGGCTATTGAACAAGCTAATGACTCTTATAGTGAACGATGTGAAGAACGCAAGGATCTTCGTAATCAATTTATAGATGCAGAATTAAGGTAGGTATATGGATATTAATATTATATTAGCGATCTCTACAGTTGTTGTTGTTGTTGTTGTACTAGTTTTTCTCACTTATTTTCTTACCAAGAAAAAATTTAATGGGCAATTAACGAATTATAAATCAATAGAAGAAGCCATTTCAAAGTCTGAAATGGCGTTATGTAAAACGAATAATGCTATTACTGAAAGTAAAGTAACCCTTGCTGAATTAGAGAATGAAACAAATTCCCTACAAAAATCATCAGAAATTAGCCTATCAAAAATTAATGTAGTCATTACAGAAGCTAAAGATGAGCTATCTAAATTAAACCTTGCAACAAAAGATCTACAAACATTAAGGTCTAATGCTAAAAGTTTGGCTCTTCAGGTTAATGATAGTGAAGAGCAATTAAAAACTGTAATCGTGGATATAAAGATTAAAAGTGAAGAAGCTAGAACTAAAAGTATTGAACTTCAGGAACTTATTGGGCAACTTGATTTGTATTCACGGATAGATGATTTTGTAACAAATGGGTTTTTTGATATGCCTGAATACCTGCACGAAACATCTGTTAGGTTTTCAGAGGAAATAAAAAGGATACGTGAAAAGCAAAAAGAGCTAATTAAAATAAAAGATGCTGTTAGTTATCCAAGCACAACCGTTATTTCATTAGATAAAGCATACAATAAAAAAATTCTTGAGGGACAAGTTAAGCTTATGTTGAATTCATTCAACATTGAGTGTGACACCTTAATTGGTAAAGTTGGGCCTAGTAGTTTTTCAAGAACTTTAGAGCGTATTGAAAAGCTAGCCAATACATTAGAAAAGTCATCGGCAACACTTCATTGTGGCTTTAATATTGAATATATAAAATTAAAATATGAAGAATGTCAGCTTCAATATCAATACACACTTAAAAAGCAAGAAGAACAAGATGAGCAACGTCTTATTAAAGAGCAGATTAGAGAAGAACAAAGAGCTATAAAAGAATACGAACGCGCTATTCTTCAAGCAGAAAAAGAAGAAAAGATGTACCGAGACATGCTCAATAAAGCACGAGAAGAACTTAATAAAGTATCTGATGAGGAGCGAATTATTGCAGAGCAGCGTATTGCTGATTTAGAGCAACAATTAGCCGAGGCAGTAGCTAAAGAAGAAAGAGCTAAAAGCATGGCGGAACAAACCAGAAAAGGTCATGTGTATGTCATAAGCAATGTAGGTTCTTTTGGTGATAACATTTATAAAATTGGCTTAACTCGCCGTCTTGAACCTATGGATAGAGTTAAAGAGTTAGGTGATGCCAGTGTACCTTTTAGCTTTGATGTTCATGCTATGATTTATGTTGAGGATGCGCCCGCATTAGAATCATCATTACATCGTGAATTTACACATTCACGAGTTAATGCAGTAAATATGAGAAAAGAGTTTTTCAGAACTGATTTACAATCAATTAAAAAAGCTGTTGAACGTATAGCAGGAGTTGAAGCTGAATTTAAAATGACAGCTTTAGCTGAAGATTATTATGAGTCTCGCCGCTTGCAAGGGTTAGACACTTCAGCAGCATAACTACAAACTAGGCATTTGCTATGTATTGGTTGTTATCAAACACGAACAAGCGGTGAGTCTAATAGCTTGCTTGTTTCGCCTTATTGCTATGATAGAATGCTGCACCTTTATATTATTGCTGAGATATTCTTATTGTGTCGTCTGATTCTCTATTAGCACCAATACTGTCCTTTCTTCAATGTGAAACACCTCAAGCTTGGATTGACGAAGCGATTAAACCAGAAAATTTAGATATTATTTTAATCGACCACTTGATCTGTGAGCTTAAAGCAGCACAATCAGCGATGTTTTTGATTCGAAAATATGTTGTTGATAAACCAAGTGGTGATGCACTTTTAGCTTGGTTACAGCCCTTTGAAACGCTAATTTATAAGCGAGAAGGTGATTGGCGTACGTTAGCGGCAAAAAATAAATTAACTAAATCAGTCATTCCAAAAGCTGATTCGTCTTATGGTCAAAGCCTAATTGATAAAATGGTCATGCTGATTAAAGAAGAACTACATCATTTTTATCAGGTATTAGAGATCATGGATGAATACGGCATTGAGTACCGCAGCATTACACCATGTCGTTATGCAAAAGGTATGTTGAAACACGTGAAAACTTTTGAACCTGATGCACTTATCGATAAATTAATTGTTGGCGCTTATATCGAAGCGAGATCTTGTGAACGCTTTGCTAAACTTGCGCCACATGTTGATAAACGCTTAGGTGACTTTTATATTTCGTTATTACGCTCAGAAGCACGTCATTATCAAGATTACTTAACGTTAGCAAAAGAAATAGCCGGCCCAGAGCAAGCTGAAAAGGTCGATAACCGAATTGCTCACTTTGCAGAAGTTGAAGCAGAATTAATGACTAGCCCTGATAACGATTTTAAATTTCATAGTGGTGTGCCGACAAACGCAGCTTAAATGAAAAGTGCCGCTGTTTCTTTGGTTGAAGTTTTAGGTAACAAATTATGAATATTATCGCTTACTATTTTTAATTGTTTAGATAAGTCGCTACTATGCGAGCAGGCGTTATTAATACGTCCTCTATTCACATAAGAATTACTATAATAATAAGGAAAATATAGAATGCGTTCTATGATTGCATTAGTTGGAGCTGTGGCCTGTTTATCTGCCTGCCAACCTAATAGTTCAACACCTACTTCAACCACACAACCTTCTGTAGCTGAAGCGTCAGTAGCTCAAACGGCTCAGAAAAATAAACTAAGTGAATCACAACGCTTAAATGAATGGTTTGCAATTAAATATGAAGAGCAATTGCAAAGTAGCCCTATTATGTTGACGTTTTTAGGACGTAAAGAAAAATACGACCAAATGAACGATATGTCAGAAGCATTTGAGAAAAAGCATTTAGCATGGCAAGCAAAAACAGTTGAAGAGTTAAAGTCTAGCTTTGATTACAACAAGCTAACCGCTGAAGCGAAAATTTCATACGATATTTGGGTTTATCAAAATGAAAAGGACCAAGCCGGTCAAGCGTTTAACAAAAACGGTTATATTTTTACGCAGTTTAATGGTATTCAAGCGTTTGCCGCGCAATTTTTAATTAACTTTCATCGTGTTGATGAGTTAAGTGATATGCAAGCGTATATTAAGCGTATTGGTGGTATAAGCACTGCAATTGATCAATTATTAGTACGCGCAAAAGAAAATGCTGAAGCGGGTACACGCCCACCTAAATTTGCTTATGAAGGTGTTATTGAACAGTCTAATAATTTGATTTCTGGTCTACCATTTTCAACTGCAAAAGAAGTAACAGACTCACCGCTTTGGATGGACGTACAAAGAAAGATCAAGGGTTTAGTTGATGCTGAAAAAATTACTGCAGAGCAAGCTCAAACGTTAAAAGCAGATGCAAAAGCACAACTACTTAAGGCATTTTTACCTAGTTACCAAGCATTAATTGCTTGGTTTGAAAGTGATATTGTAAATACTGTTAGCAACCCTACAGGTGTTTCTACGCAAAACAATGGTAAAGCTTTCTATGACCATATGATTGGTGTTTCAACAACGACTGATTTATCAGCCGTTGAAATTCATGAAATTGGCTTAAAAGAAGTTGCTCGTATCACCAATGAAATGATCGCGATTAAAGAGCGCGTTGGTTTTGAAGGCGATTTACAAGCATTCTTCAATTTTATTAAAACCGATGAGCAATTCTTTTATCCAAATACTGATGAAGGCCGCGAAGGTTATATTACTGACACTGACGCATACCTAAGTGTTATTAATAAACTACTACCAGAATATTTTGGTATTTTACCAAAAGCTGATTTAGTGGTTAAACGTGTTGAAGCATTCAGAGAGCAAGACGGTGCGGCGCAACACTACAACCCTGGTACGCCAGATGGTAGTCGTCCTGGTGTTTATTATGCACATTTATCTGATATGTCATCAATGCCAAAAAATGAAATGGAAGGTGTTGCTTACCATGAAGGTAATCCTGGGCATCATATGCAAATATCAATTGCGCAAGAGCTAACCTCAGTACCACAATTTAGAACGCAAGCAAGTTTTACTGCTTATAGTGAAGGTTGGGGTTTATATGCAGAACTATTGGCAAAAGAAATGGGCGCATATGAAAATGACTTTTCTGACTTTGGCCGTTTAGTGAATGAAATGTGGCGTGCTGTACGTTTGGTTGTTGATACTGGCTTACACACAAAAGGTTGGACTGAAGAGCAAGCTATTACTTATTTTAAAGAAAAAACGCCGATTGCAGAAGAAGCTATTATTTCTGAAGTACGCCGTTACTTAGTATTACCTGGTCAAGCAACGTCATACAAAATTGGTATGTTAAAAATTATTGAGTTGCGCGAAAATGCTAAAAAAGCACTTGGCGACCGTTTCGATATTCGAGGCTTCCACGATACTATTTTAGGTGGTGGTGCAATGCCATTAGCAATTCTAGAACGTCGCGTTAATGACTGGGTTAATAGCGAAATGGCTAAATAACTTAATTATTTGGTAAAGCGATCAATAAAACGCCTAAGCAAATACTTAGGCGTTTTTGTATTCAGGAATGATAGAATACAGCGCTCACATGGACGTGAAAGAATGAAGATATTCAGAGCAGTAAATAGACTTTTATTGCTTGCTTAATTCAAATGGACTATTCATTAATTCGATCGAATCGGGCGTCGCTTTTAACCACGCTCCTTGTTCGTACCAATCACCCAGAACAATACGCTGTGCGGCTTGATTATTGACAACAATGTCATGAATGTCAGGGCGATGAGTATGGCCATGAATCATTAACTGACTTTGATACTGGCTCAAGCACTCTACTACTTCACTTTCAGTAACATCCATAATATCTTGTGATTTCATTGCTGTTGCTGATGCACTTTGGTCGCGGTAGTTATTGGCGATTTTTCGTCGAACGCTTAGCGGTAAACTTTTAATAATGGCTTGCCACCACCAGCTTCGAGATTTTTTACGAAATTTTTGATAACCAACATCACGCGTACATAGTGTATCGCCATGCATGATAACCACAGGTTTGCCGTATAAGTCGATTAAGGTGATTTCAGGTAGTAATTCCATACCTGATTGCTTTGCAAATCGTTTACCGAGCAAAAAGTCACGATTACCATGAATAAAGTAAATTTTACAACCAAGGTTTGAAAGGTTTTTTATTGCTTGGGATATTTCTAATATAAATGAACTGTCGTCGTCATCACCGACCCAATATTCAAACAAATCACCAAGAATATATAAAACTTCGGCTTTGGGTGCATCATTTTGTAAAAAAGACAAAAAACAGGCCGTAATATCGGGCCTGTTTTGGGCTAGGTGTAAATCAGCAATAAAGTAAGTTAATGCTGATTTAGTGACCTTATGAGTAGATTCGCTCATAGAGTTTTCGTCGCTAAGCTAAAGTTACGCTACGATTGTTTCTTCGATCAAAATTTCTTCTTTTGGTACATCGTCATGAAAACCCATACGACCGGTATCAACTAAGGTCATTTTGTCGACAACATCCATACCTTCAACAACTTTACCAAATACACAGTAACCCCAGCCTTGCACGTCTTCACTTTTAAAGTTAAGGAAGTCGTTATCAGCTAAGTTAATGAAAAACTGTGCTGATGCTGAATGTGGGTCTTGTGTACGTGCCATTGCTAAAGTACCACGAGCGTTGGTTAAACCATTATTTGCTTCGTTTTCAATGCTTGCGCGCGTGTCTTTTTCGCCCATACCTGAAGCAAAACCGCCGCCTTGTGCCATAAAACCTTTAATTACACGGTGAAAAATAGTGCCGTTGAAGAAACCATCTTCAGCGTATTGTTGAAAGTTTTTAGCCGTAACAGGTGCGTTGTCAAAATCTAGTTCGATTTGAATATCGCCTAAAGTTGTTTTAAATGTGATCATTTGAGTTCTCGTAAATAAGAAAGAAATTTAATTGCGCGAATTGTAACTTAATCAATTGAATATTTCTCGGCAAAATTTCATTGTCTATTTCTCGGCAAATTTAACCAAGCTAATGATTCACAGCAATACATGGGGTACAATTGCGCTAATTCTCGCTGTGAGAATGTTAGAACTCAATTAAGTATTCATATTACATAGGAAAAAGTGCCGTTATGTTACAAATTTATAATACCTTAAGCAGGAAAAAAGAAGTTTTTAAGCCAATCACTTCCAATAAGGTAGGTTTGTATGTTTGTGGTATTACCATTTATGACCGTTGCCATATTGGCCACGCGCGAACCTATGTAGCATTCGATATTATCGCCCGATACTTTAAATATTTAGGCTACGATTTAACGCATGTTAGAAACATTACTGATGTTGATGATAAAATTATTAAGCGCGCTAATGAAAATGGTGAAAGTTGTGAGTCGTTAACGTTACGTATGACTGAACAAATGTATCAAGATTTTGATGATCTTAATATTATGCGCCCAGACATTGCGCCGACAGTTACTGGTCATATGGACGAAATCATCGCCTTAGTTGCCCGTCTTATTGAACGTAAACACGCTTACGTTGCCAGTAATGGTGATGTGTTATTCGATGTTAGTAGTTTTAAAGATTACGGCAAATTAAGCTTACAGAATTTAGATATGCTGCAAGCGGGCGCTCGTGTTGACGTTGATGAAGCTAAAAATAGCCCATTAGATTTTGTTTTATGGAAAATGGCTAAACCAGATGAGCCTAGCTGGGAATCTCCATGGGGCAAAGGTCGTCCAGGTTGGCATATTGAATGTTCAGCCATGAACAGTAAGCACTTAGGTGAGCATTTTGATATTCACGGCGGTGGCTCAGATTTACAGTTTCCACATCATGAAAATGAAATAGCACAATCATGCTGTGCTTATGATACGCCATACGTAAATTACTGGATGCATGGCGGTATGGTACAAATTAATAAAGAAAAAATGTCAAAGTCATTAAACAACTTTTTCACTTTACGTAGCGTACTGGATGAATATGACGCGGAATCAGTGCGTTTCTTTTTAACTTCTAGCCATTACCGTAGCCAGTTGAATTATTCACAAGATAATTTAACGCAAGCACGTGCAAGCTTAGAGCGAATTTACACCGCTTTACGTGATGTTGCGCCTATTAAGGTCGAGCTAAAAGGCAATGAATACGTTGAACGTTTTGAAAAAGCCATGAATGATGATTTCAATTGTCCTGAAGCAATGCCAGTATTATTTGAATTAGCAAAAGAAATAAATCGTGTTAAAGCTGATGATGCTACAGCAGCCGGTAAACTTGCCTTTATTCTTGTTTCATTAGGTGAAGTTTTAGGTGTTGCGCAAAATTCACCTGAAGACTTTTTACAAGGTGGAAGCGGTGATACCGATGAAGTAGCAGAAATTGAAGCGTTAATTGTGCAGCGTAATGAAGCTCGTGCTAATAAAGACTGGGCAATGGCTGATGATGCTCGTGATAAGTTAGCAGTATTAAACGTTATATTAGAAGACAGTGCTGGTAAAACGACTTGGCGTAAAGGCTAAAAGCACGCCTTTCATCATTATGTGATGGCATTGTGATTTGATATAAGTACAAAGCACTTACTTAAAACTAAAAAGCCAGTATCTAAGATACTGGCTTTTTTAATATAATCTATTGCCGCTAAATTGCTTGTAATTAACTATGGAATTCTTCACAGGCAATTAAAGTATTCTCAATTAAGCTTGCTACTGTCATAGGGCCTACGCCACCCGGAACAGGTGTGATGTGGCTGGCACTTTCTTTTGCTTTTGCAAAACCAACATCGCCTACAAGCTTGCCATTATCTAGTCGGTTGATGCCAACATCGATAATAATAGCGCCTTCCTTAATCCATTCTCCAGGAATAAACTCAGGTTTACCGACGGCTACGACTAGTAAATCAGCATTTCGAACTTTGTTTTCTAAGTCTTTAGTGAATCGATGAGTTGTCGTCACGGTACAACCCGCTAACAACAACTCTAATGTCATAGGTCGACCAACGATATTAGACGCGCCAACAACAACCGCTTCTAAACCATGTGGTGAGACGCCAGTTGATGTGATTAACTCCATAATACCCTTTGGAGTACATGGGCGAAGACCAGGTTGACGTAACGCTAACTTACCGACGTTATTAGGATGAAAACCATCAACATCTTTTTTAGGATTGATGTGTTCGATAATTAAATTGGCGTCCAATCCTTCAGGTAATGGTAGCTGTACAAGAATACCATCAATTTCATCATCATTATTTAATTGGTCAATTAAGGTGAATAATTCGCCTTGGGAAGTGCTTGGTGGTAAGTCATAAGAACGAGAAACAAATCCTACTTCTTCACATGCTTTACGTTTGCTACCCACATAAACTTGCGATGCGGGATCGCTACCCACAAGAATTACCGCTAAACCTGGAGCACGTAACCCCTCGTCTATGCGTTTTTGTACTTTATCTTTAATAGAATGGCGTAGTTGTTGGGCGATCAACTTACCGTCAATTAGCGCTGCAGTCATAATACTTCACAAAAAGGTTAAAAACGTGACCATTTTCGCATATTAGAAAAGGTAATTATAGAAAATAACGCTAAAGAGCTATTAAAAGTGCTTTTGAATTTAATTGCTGATAAAAACAGAGGTAATTTTCTTTTTTCGGATGATATTAGTGTTATTTTAATCAAGATGCTGTAAAAGTGAGCGAACAAACATTTATTTAAAAAAAGTGTTTGACGCGCAACGGGCAACTAGGTAATATCCGCCCCCGTTGAGAGAGCAAGCTTTTTTAACAATATGTCGGTGATTAGCGCAGCTTGGTAGCGCACTTGGTTTGGGTCCAAGGGGTCGCAAGTTCGAATCTTGCATCACCGACCACTTTTTCTTTCTAATAACTTTTGTTATGTTAAAGAATAAGTGTAGGTTTTGATGTCACTAAGTTCTCTCGCAAGTTTGGATTTTACATCATAACCACTTCTTTATGTTTTTCATAAGGAAGGAGTAAACTTTATTAAGTATGAAGTTTACTTAGCATCTGTAGGCAATGTGCGCCCTTAGCTCAGCTGGATAGAGCAAGTATTACCCCCTAGGGTATTACCTAAACTACCAAAGTGTAAGGTTTTCGATGCGTGCAGGGTAGGTAACTTTACCCATCTTCTGATAAAAGTTACTACAATAGGTAACATGTGTTTTTGTATTATAAATCTAGAATTTCAGATTATTTGCATTTAAATATTAGTTATTTATTATAGATATATAAAGGTCCGTTAGCTCAGCTGGATAGAGCATCCGCCTTCTAAAAGTAAAATTTGGGCCTTATTGGTGAAAGCCCTTAAGTGTAAGATGTCAAATTCAGGGAAACCTTCCATGTAATGATGATGGCAATCCTGAGCCAAGCCTTACGAAAGTGAGGAAGGTGCAGAGACTAGACGGCATCCACCTAAAGCGTAAGCAATGGTGAAGGGATAGTCCAGCGCACGAAGCCTCAATGGTGGCAGTGAAAACTGTAGTGTGATGAAGCGGAGGGTCACAGGTTCGAATCCTGTACGGACTGCCATATCTTTTTATTTATATCTCGCCATTTATATTTTCTAATAATTAAACTTCTTAAATATATCGATTAATATTCTATTTAAGCTCTCTGATATTCAACTTAAGCAACTAACACTAACTTTAAATACCATTATTCCCTTGAGCTAAGCTCAATCATACATACTCTTCTGCCTCGCATTAGCGTTTATGCGATCTGAACTAACTAAAATGTGAAAGCTGATTTATTAGATAAGGCATCAATCTCGCACGCGATAACTAATCTTCTTTTGAATGTAATTCAATTTCACTCGTACCTTACTTGTTCTTTGTAAATCCAAAGCATACTTGATTTAGATATATTCCGATTCATTTGTCTTAGATGTGTTTTATTTATAAAACAGTGCCAAATGATATTTAGAATATTTAATTTTTAGTATAGATTTCAGTGTATTAACTGTGAAATAATGACCGTTAGGAGTTAATTAATAGGAGGTGACATAAAAAATATTATTGAGGTAATAAAATGAGCGTAAATTGTTTTTATAAGAGCGAATTAAAAGAGGAGTTGAAAAAAGAGCTACTTCACAGCAATGATTTAAGTAAGAAAGAGTTGGAGTTTCTGCACTTTATGTTATTTGAAATAATTAAAGTGTACGAATTTTCAAAAATTTTAATTCAACAAAATGTAAGTGTTGCTGGTGACGAAGGCGTCGAATATTTATATTTTATAGACGGTCAATACTTACCGTTCCCCCAACGAAAAGATTACGCTAGATATGTTTTTAACAAATCTAAATTTGCGACAGATTTAAAAATGTCTTATCAATATCACAATCGCTATGGCGAATTCCTTACTAAATTTCTAGAAGCTGCTACAGCAGCATTACTTGATTATGCTGTTTCAGGTGTATTTAAAGACATAATAAATACTGGTAGGCTATTTGTTAATCCGGCAATGGAAACGGTTTAATGTGCTTTTTATTCTCCTAGTTTTGGATACATAAAGATGAACCAAATCAAATATATGCTTTATTACTCAATATACTGTTGTAAATGCGCCTGTTTGTTAATAATGTAACTATTGTCTTTGGAATAGTATTAATTTGACAAGGAGCTTGTATGTCAAGTGGTGGATTTAGCGCACCTCCGAGAGGTGCTGGTGGGATTGTAGACGATAATGTTTGCTCAAGCTTAGTGTTTGTAACTAAAGTAGCAAATGCTGATGAAGATTTGATTGACGATCTAAATGAAGGAATGTTGCTTGATGTAAGCCTTGTTATTGAAAATGGCGTGGAATCGGTTGCTATCTTATTTCGAGATCAGGTTTTAGGTGGGATCATGAGTCATGGTGTTCAATTAAAATCATGCCTTAGCAATGACTTTGAATTTGAAGCGATTGTTTTATCTGTATCTATGGGGATCATCACGATCAAAATCCAACCAAGGAAGTAATATGGAAATTTCTTTCGTAGGAGGCGTATATAAGGAAAATTGCGCCTGGCCTGCTAATTATGAAGTCTTAGGATCTGCTGGACGAGCTGCGTTATGTGTTGCTCAGTTGGATAGTTCCACAAAAGTAGAGTTAATATCTTCTTTTTCTAATGAAGAAATGGTTGAGCTTAAAGAGCGGTTTGTTGGTAGGGAAGTTAATGTTAAAAATTTTGAGCAACCAATAACGTATCTCTTTTCATACGATCACCCTTTATCAGAGCCTGTTGTCGAGCCTAAACTAACAAACGAAACCGAAATTCTACAGCTAGAACTTGATGGCTTTGACGACAAGCTTGTGGTCATGTTTGGTATGATTGAAAGGGATGTAAAGATCAAATGTAAATCGGTTATTTATGATCCTCAGAATTCTGCCTCTCCTCAATTATTTTCTAACAGCGGCTCTTTGGCGGATGAGTTAATTTACGTTCTAAACCGAGATGAGCTGTCCAAGTATTATTTTGAATCAAATAGCGATGAAGAATATGATATTGAGCGAATGGCTTCTTGGTTGTTGGATAAGGAAAGCGCTAGTGCTGTTATTGTTAAATGCGGGGCGCGTGGTGCATTTGTATTTACAGCGGCACAGGGTAGTCAGTGGGTTTGCTCTTATAGAAGTAAAAAGGTATCACCAATTGGCTCTGGTGACGCGTTTGTTGCAGCCTTTGCGCATTATTATTTTGTAAGACGATTTGATGCATTCAAATCGGCAAATCTCGCTAGTGTTGCAACATCATTTTATGTCGAACATTCTATGATGGTGAGTGATAAGCAACTTGCTCAGTTTCAGGTTAACTTGGTTGCAAATTCCTTAGAGAATGAATCAGATAAAAAGAACATATACTTGGCTGGGCCATTTTTCAACATGGGTCAGATGTGGTTGATTAACCAAAGCAAAATAGCGATGGAAAAATTTGGTATGGATGTTTTCAGTCCTTATCATGAGTTGGGGATCGGCCCAGCAGAAATTGTTGCACAGGCTGATTTACAGGCCATTGATGATTGTGATGTCTTGTATGCACTTTTTGATGATCATGATCCAGGTACATTGTTTGAAATAGGTTATGCGATAAAGGCAGGTAAAAAAGTAATCATTTACACAGAGCAAAATAATGACGAGCACTTAAAAATGTTTGAAGGGACAGGTTGTGAAATTGTAAGAGACTTTGCTACTTCCATCTATAGTTTGTCTTGGGTGTAATTTATCCATGATAGGTATTTTGTTATCTGGTGGTATGGACTCAACGGCTTTAGCTTATTCTGAGCAGCCTGATATAGGCATTTTCATCGACTATGGTCAAATACCAGCGAAAGCAGAGCGAAACTCTGCAAGACGTATCTGTGCTGATTTAAATATAGAGTTTTATGAAATTAGTGTGGATTGCTCAGCGTTGGGCACAGGAGATTTAGTTGGGACCTCTTCTTCAGAAATCGGTCGTTTTTCTGATTGGTGGCCTTATAGAAACCAATTACTAATAACAATGGCAGCAATGAAAGCCATTAAATTAGGTTGTAATGAATTAATGATAGGTCTTGTTGCTGGAGATGATGAGTATAGAGATGGCTCGGAGGAGTTTATACGGCTTATGAACCAGTTGGTTAGTTACCAAGAAGGAGAGTTAACAATATCAGCTCCGGCAATAAGTAGGAGTATTCATGAGTTAATTACTAGAGGTAATGTTCCAGATCACCTACTTGCGAAAACTTATTCATGTCACAAAGCTAATCTGCCTTGCTTTAGTTGTCGAGGCTGTGGAAAGCAACAAGCTGTATTTGATAAATTGAAAGTATTGTAGGTTAAGAAATGAAAACAATAGGAAAGCTAGCGAAATCACTTGACTTGAATGTTGAGACTATTCGCTTTTATGAGCGAGAAGGTCTTATTCAACAGCCTAAAAAGCCTCTTAATGGCTATAGATTATATTCTGAATCTACTGCTAGAGAGTTGAAGTTTATTTTAAAAGCTAAGGCACTTGGTTTTACACTTCATGAGATATCTTCACTAATGTCAATGGATGGAAACTGTAGTCAGGTAGAAAAAATGGGTTTGCAAAAGCTCGAAGTCATTCGTTATAAAATATCAGAATTACAACGTTTAGAAAAAGTGATAATTCAGATGACCAATACATGTAAAAGCAATGATAACGAGTCTCACTGTCCAATAATTGATTCATTAAAATAGTATTGACTCCGTAGTCGTATACGGAGTTTATCCTTAAACTAAGATTTCAAAAAAAATTATTTTATAATGTTCAGTAAAGTTTTAGATAAGGTAGGCTCTGGTGGTGTTTGGATAGCAGCGCTTAGTTGTACGGCATGTTTCCCTGCTCTTGGCTCGTTAGCATCCGCTTTAGGCTTGGGTTTTCTCTCTCATTTTGAAGGTATCGCAGTAAATACTTTGTTACCGATATTTGCAACGTTGGCCTTAATAGTAAATTTATATAATTGGTATAAAAATCAAAATCACATTAGAGGTTTGTTTGGTGTAATTGGACCAATAGCGGTTTTGTTAACCCTTTATCCGCTTTGGCAGTATGGGTGGAGCACTTACTTGTTTTATGTTGGTATTTGTTTGATGGTCATCATGTCAATTGTAGATCTTGTTAAGTCTGTTAAGGAGCCACTATGCAAAGTATAGAGCTTACTTCAACTCTCACTTGCCCGGAGTGTGGTCATGTTAAGAGGGAAGAAATGCCAACCAATGCATGCCAGTGGTTTTATGAGTGTGATTCTTGTAAAGCGCTTTTGAAGCCATTGAAAGGTGATTGTTGTGTTTTTTGTTCTTATGGGACAGTTAAGTGTCCACCGATACAAAAAGGGCAAAGTTGCTGTAATGAATAAACTGTTTTAATGAAAAAAGCAGCTTATGAAGCTGCTTATCAATTTTAATCAAATGTTATCAGTGCAATATCATTGAGTTAACCAATAATACTTTTAAGCTAATGCTAATTCAGGTGTATATGAGGTTTTCTTACGATTAATATACACGATGGTATTTTTACTTATAGTGCCATTTTTAACTTGTTCTCTGTTTTCAAGTAGTCGATGAATAGAAGAGCTTTGTTGCATTTCATACCAGATTACGGCATCAAGTTCAGATGCTTTAACTTGCATCGCTTTTGCTAGGTCAATAAATATTTGCTCTAGTTGGAGGTAGTTTTTTTCTATCGTCAAATGATCATCGTAGAAACCGCCTAATAGCCCTGCACGGTAGATATGAATATCCAAAATAGCCACATCATCAGCATCTAGCCAGTTTCGAGCAACCCATGATGCTGTTTTAAGGCCAACGCCTTTGATTTGTAATAGCCAGTTTCTTAGCGCTTGTCCTGATGTAGTAGGAGCTTTTTCATCGTGTAAAAATTGTAGTGCGTTAGCAATGTATTTAGCTTTTTGACGGGCGAATCGGTACTTTACGGTGCGATTGGATAGTTGAATTGGCTCTGTAAGCCATTCTAGCAACTTTGATTCAGAATGAGGTGTTCCATCAAAAGCTCCTTTGAGCTTAAGTTGTTCGTAGGCAGCGATACTGATTTCAGCCGTTATAGCATGTCCACCTAATAGGCAAGCACCTACTTCTTCTGTTAATGTTTTTCCATGTTTGTATTCTAGTTCATTGCCTTCAATCCGTCTGGATAGGACGCTATACAGCCAATAAGCGACAGTTGGAAATCCAATAACACTTCCCCATTTTACTCCAGGCATTACATCTTCAAATTCACTGGGAATATCTATTTGAATAACACTTTTACCTACTTCTACAAATGCTTTTTGATAGTTCATTTTAATCACCTTAAATAGTGAACTCTTGGTTCAGCCATTCCATAAAAGCAGACCTTTCCTGTGTATCCATGTTTGTAAATTTTTGTTTTAATCTATCAATACGCCTTTTAATTGTTTGGCGTTCTCTGAAACAATTTCCTAGGTAGCGTGGATCGTGCAATTTTGTTGGTCTTTCAAAATTAAACCATACGCACTCTTTCGCTGTACCATTTTGTGTCTGACTGCTGAAACTATATAAGTTCCAATCGTTTAAATAATGTTTATATAAATCGCTTTCATAACCAGAGATCATGATCATACATTTTTGATCTACGAGAAATTTCAATAGTGTTTCATGCTGTTCATCACTGTATTCATGGCGATAAATTTTTCTTTTTTTTCTGGTAGAGGCAACATAAGGAGGATCACAATATATAAGTGTTTCATTACATAAGCTTTCTTTCTCAAGTAATTGAATAGCATCCATATTGAGTAAAGTTAAGCTTGGCTCGTCTGTCATATTATCTAAACAGTTTTTATTGATATCGTTTCCGATATTAATTTTTGCTTCTAGCTTCTTTTTGATAACGATGCCAGACCCTAAAAACGGCTCGATGTACTTTCTATGCCTAGGCATCAAATTTATTAGATGCTGATAGGTTTTTCCTTTACCACCTGGATACATAAATTTTTTATTATTGCTTTACCATTAATTATATTATCGTCAAAAATGACGATGATTGCAAGCAGTGATTATAAATAATAAAGGTGTTGTGTTCTTTGGTGGAGTTATTTGGTTTGTTTAAGGGGTTAGATAATCTTAATTAATTGATGAGCATTAACCGTTCGAAAAAATCCTGTGAATAAAGAGATGATTTGATTAATATCTACCTATGTTAATAAACGTAGTCTGACTCTGAACACTTTTGGTTTACCTGTATTTTATGTGATATTATAACCTTTGCTGTATTCAATTGTTGCTTTAATATGGAAAATTGTGGGTCTTAAGAAACGCCAAAGTTTAGTAATATCATTAGTATTAACTTGCTTTATATTCTTGCAATTATCTTATCAATGGCATCAGAATGATGGTGCTGCACATCAATCAGTTCATGTTTGCAATGATTGTGAAAAGCTCTCTTTTTTAGATAATATTCATACTACACTCACTTATTTACTAAGTTATCCATTTAGTACGAGATTAACCTACCGATTTAAAAACGTTTCATTGAATGAATTAATCACTCATCGCCTGATCTACTTACGCGGACCACCTCAAACTTTATTCCAAATATAATAAAAATTACTTTTTCATCGACAGTTATAGCTATTAATTGGTCGTTTATCAGTTGATCCCATTTTAAATTATGGCGATTAATTGTAATTTAAAAATTGAGAAACAAAAAATGCGTAAAATAATCATCATTTTACTAGTTTTTGCTACGTTTATAGCAAACAGTAATGATATGACAGAAAAACAGAACATATATTTAGGGAAAATCCTCAATCAAAGTGGAGAGCCTATCTCAAATGCAATAGTTAGTATTGTAGATTTAGGTATTATTAGAATCACGGATGACCAGGGTATTTTTCAATTCAACGGAACTGATAAAGTTAACTACATAATCGAAATAGAGATTGATTCCCACACAATTAGAAACAAAAACATTTCTTTTTCGGCTGATAAAACCACACTTATCAAACCTGAGCTTTTTGAAGTTGAAACCATAACGGTAACCGCAAGTATTAGTAATAGAAACGCCTTAGAAATGGCAACTCCTGTCATTGTTTTAAGTGGAGAAGAGTTAATTACTAAAAGGGGCACGAATTTAGGGGAAACATTGGCAGAAGAACCTGGAGTCTCGGTCTCATCTTATGGTTCAGGCGCTGGACGACCAGTAATTAGAGGACTTAGTGGTAGCCGGATTAGCATTTTGAAAAATGGAATTAGTACATTAGATGCTTCATCTACAAGCCCAGATCATGCCGTTTCAAGTGAACCGCTTTTGGCGGAGCAAATTGAAATATTAAAAGGACCCGTTACATTGCTTTATGGTGGTGGAGCAATTGGAGGGGTAATAAATGTAGTAGACAATAGGATTCCAGTAAAATTACCTGATGAAGTATTATCTGGTGCCGTTGAAGCTCGCTTTAATTCTGGTTCTAAAGAAAATGCAGGAGTGGTCCGTTTAGATGGCGCATTAGAACAATTGGTTTGGCATGTGGATGGTTATAAACGAGAATCAGAAGATATTAAGTTACCTTCTTCGTTAGGAGAGAGGTTAAACAATAGCGATATTTCCTCCAACGGTGCAACAATAGGTGTGTCGTGGATAAGTGAAGATCAAAGTTTTATAGGTGTATCATTTGGAGAAGAAAATAATAATTATGGTCTTCCGGCAGTAGAAGACGCGGATGAGTTAGTACGTTTAGATATAGAGCAGGAAAGGTTTGATATTAAGGGGGCTATTTTTAACCCTGTTGAAGGTGTCAAACAAATCAAATTTAAATATGGTAGTAATGATTATCAGCATATTGAACTTGAAGGTGACGAGGTTGGTACAACCTTCACGAATAAAGCGGATGAAACACGTTTAGAAGTGGTGCATGCTCTCCTTGTTGGATGGCAAGGGGTTTTAGGAGTGCAATTAAATAACCGTGATTTTTCGGCAATAGGGGAAGAAGCATTTGTACCGCCATCATCAACAGAGTCAGTAGGGATATTTTTAGTTGAAGAAAAATCGTTTGGAAATACAAATATTGAACTCGGAATTCGTGGCGATAGACAGACCCTAGATTCAGACAACCTACTTAACCCATTAAAATATGATGCCTTTAGTGCATCAATAAGTAGCTTATGGAAATTCGATCCTGCTTATTCTTTCTCTGTAGCATTAGCACGTGCTCAGCGTATACCTAATGCAGAGGAGTTACTCTCAAATGGACCTCATTTAGCAACACAATCTTTTGAATTGGGCAATATAAACCTTATAAAAGAAAGTGCTAATAATATTGATATTTCTTTACGTAAACATATAGGAAACGTTAAATTCACATTGAATGCTTTTTATAACAGTTTTGATAACTTTATTTATGAACAAGCTACTGGCGATGTAGAAGATGGTTTACCTGTATTTCAATTTGTACAGGAAGATGCCAATTTTAAGGGAATGGAATTAGAGTTGGATTGGATTATTTCAGATTCTGCTTTAAATACGATAACCGTGCACAGTCAAGCAGATTATGTTGAAGGAAAATTGTCTAATGGTGGATATTTACCACGAACACCACCATTACGACTGGGGATAGGATTACTTTACGAAAGGAATGATTGGTATATTGATTTTGATATTCTCCGATATATGGAACAAAACAACATTGCTGATTTTGAGACCGTCACAGAAGGTTATACTTTAGTAAATATTGACTTTAATTATCAGTTTTCCAACGGGAACAGCGATTATACCTTTTTTATGAGAGGAACTAATTTACTTGATCAGGAAGTGATCAACCATACTTCCTTTATTAAAGACATTGCTCCACAAGCTGGGCGCTCATTGACATTAGGTGTTCGTTTAGAGTTCTAAGGGATTATCGTAGAGTCATAAATAATAAAGAAAAGGCGCATTTTAGCGCCTTTTTTTGTTTTTAATTTTCAATGAAAGTGACAGGCTTTTTGAATTTTAAGCTTTGATCTAATGCAAGTGGGATAAGCCATTTTAAATTTGGGATAATATTATTAGGGATGTTATCTATTTTTAATAAGTGTACTTGTTCTTTTTCAATAGTTTTGGCAGAAAATGCGAGATCTGATATAGAAAAAAACACATCTAATTCAAAATAGGTTGGCTTTGTCAGATGCGCATAGCGAGTCCAGTTACTTTCACTGATGAAAACACCTGTCTCTTCTTCACATTCTCTCACCATCGCTTGTATAGGTGATTCACCATCTTCAATTTTACCACCAACACCATTAAGTAAACCTTTTTGCCATGCAGGGGATAGTTTTTCTAATAAAACAACATGCTGTAAATCTTTTGAAAATACAAATCCAGTAACATAGTTAAACACTGCTAATTACTCCGTTTTTTATTTTATGGCAGTTAAGTTTTGAAATTCTTCGAGTGCAAATTGATCAGTCATACCGCTAATATAGTCAATTAATAACCTAGTTCTTGAGTATAGTTCCATCATTTTACTATTGTTAGATGGTAATTTTTTAGCAAATATTTCTTTTACATCTTCTTTATATCGGCCTTTATGTTTGCTGGATAATTTATGGTAAAGTCTCGTTTCAATAGGATGAGATTTTAATCGATTATCTTCAACTAAGCTTTTGAATTCATTGTAAGATAATTCAATGAGTGGCGTGTATATATTGAGTAGGCCAGATATCACAGCAAACCCTTTGAGTTCTAAGTTTTCTACTTCTCTATGGTTGAATACATTATTTACTGCAATTTTTCTGAAAGTTTCAGTAGCTAGGTTATATTCATCACTACCATCTAATAAAGACTCATCAAGTTCGCCTCTAAATACTTGTTTATGGTTGTCGATGAACCTTTTTGCTGCATATTTTGAAAGATCATTAACTAGGGTTGTGCGCAATGTAAGTATATATGCGTGCTCCTTATTATGATCTTCATTAAGGTAGTTTTTATATGCTTTATTGGCTATTTTAAGCAGGTAGCCACCTTCAACAACTTCATTATTGATTTTAGGATCTTCTTTAAATTTATTCCAAGTTTTACTAATTTCATTATGAAGTTGCTCAACTGTTAATATCCCTTTATCAATTGCGTCATCTAAGTCTGCAATACAATATGAAATATCATCAGCAGCTTCCATTATATAAGTTAATGGGAAACGGCAACCATGGTCTATAGATAGCTCATTTTGTATGTCTTTAAATAAATTTTTTTCTGAGTAGTAAAATCCTGGTTTTTTCTTTCTGTATGTGAAGGTGTCCTTTTGCCTTGGTTTATCTTCGTATGCCCCACGGGTATATTTTATAAGGCAAGCTAATTGCGTATAGGTAAGATTTAGTGATTGAAGGTTGTGGAGTAATCTAATGGCTTGTGCATTCCCTTCAAAATTAGATAGGTCTTTTATTAATTTTTTACAGTCAGGCTCTTTAGAGAATTTCTTTTTGAAGATTTTAGTAAGGGTTTTACTCCCCCATAAATTAATGGCCTCTTCACCAAAGTGGCCAAATGCTGGGTTGCCGATATCATGAAGTAAACACGCTACTTCTATGGCACTAATAAACCCATCTATGTTTTCAGCTAAACCTAAGCTTTCAAGTTGATCTTGTTGTGCAAGTTTTTTCAAAACAGTTTTACTGATGTATCGACCAACCTGCTGTACTTCTAAAGAGTGTGTTAATCGGCTTCTAACTGCTGCATTAGTTTCTAAGGGGAATACTTGAGTTTTTTGTTGCAAACGTCTTACAGCCGCAGAATTAATTGCACGCCCCCGATCACTTTCCATTTCTTCGTTAAAGCATCTTCCTTGGATTGAAGAAGCGCGAGCGCGAATTGTTTTTAATTTTTGATTGTAATTCATAGCAACAAAGTCCATTTAATGGGGGAAGTAAATTTTTAATATACAGTAGTTTAACTATTTAAGAGCAAATGTACTACAAACTGATTTTCATATTACTAAAAGCAGAATTTAGTGTAATAATAGGGGCGAGTTTTGCGTGATTAGTCATGTAAAATAAGGTCGTATCAAAGAGGCCAGTTCCCACTATAGCGGACGAAATGGATTTACTTTGAGTAGTTAGTTAATTCGCTTAGCGGATCATTTTCCAATAAAAAATTTAATCGACAAGAAGTGCAGTGGACTTTTTGTTGTTTATTTTTGTATTGGTGAAGAGATGTCGCTAAAAAATGATGACTTGCTTTTGAATATTAAGAGGCAAGCAAAAAGGCTTTCTAAAAGTTTAGATATTCCCCTTGGGCATGCCCAAGAAATGTTGTCCTATGTTGTTTATGGCTGTGATAGCTACGGGCAACTCATATCTATATTGAAGTCCGATTCCTTCGATAACCAAAATTTAATTTTAGCTGGCTTACATCCCAATGCTGAAATTTTTCTCCTTAAGTTTCTTAATACACAAATGAATAATATTTTATCTCGTTTCAATGAAAAGGTTAAAAATATTGAAACAAATGAAAATATTGTGATTGAAATATTTGGAATTGAACCAACTGATTTCAAAAGAAAAATAAAATAAAATCCTTTTTAATTATACAGATACGTATAATTCAACCCGGTTTACAACTACGTTTTACTCATATATATTTGCATCAAGGCTGTGCGGACAGCCTATGCCTACACATATTTAAATATTAGTTAAATATGAACGATGAAGCGGAGCATCCGTCATAATTTGGTTAATTCATAAAATAAACATGGCGTTTGTAGGCTGTTGTTTATTTAGTTAAATAATGGATAACTAAATGATCACACCAATTCAATTAGCTTATAAAATAAATCTACAATCAAAGTTTTTAGAAAAGTATCTAAATTTACCAACAGGTTTTGGTAATGAACCGCTTGCTAAAGCTATATATCAAACTTTTAACTATGATGATTTATGCTCAACTGTATCAGATTTAGGTGAAAAGGTTCCTAGTTCATTTATTTCTGAATATAGTGCTCTAAAATTCTTGCTCATTTGTGAAGTTCCTGATGAAAATCTTATCGAAGAGTTGCACCAAGAAATAGAGAATATGGCTTTTCGATTAGAAAAGCAGGTAATAATAAATATTTCTCGTACTCAACTAATTTCTCTTTTATATAAGCTTTTTGGTCTTGAGTATGAATCAAAATATATAGTCGAAGCTGATGATATTGATTTGGATTGGCAACCATGTTTCCAGACATTGGAAGACAATAGCGGAGTGCTGTTTTCTGATTTCAATATTAATAAAACACCATTTAGGTTGATTGCGACAAAGCTATATTTAGGGGAAGTTTCAATTGAAGATTATGCTGAGGTTGTAAAAAAGACAATGAAACAGTGTGCTCACGTTGCTTATGAGGACTTCGAAGAGCATATTTCTTGGCATATCAATTGTTCATCAATCTTCTTACCATTTGGAAGTAAAAATAGTGATGAGTCACCTCATTACTACAAAATTAATGGTGAACAATATATTGTCTATGGTTTTCCACTTTCCCCGATAATTTCAACTGATTCAGACCATGAACTAGAAGACATTACGGTCCTGATTAAAGATACAAGTGAAAAGCAGGTTTTTACTTTAAATTTTGAATATCAAAAATTAACTCTAGAATGTTTATTGTTAGATAAAAAGTGTGATGGTGATGTTAACCACTCAGAATTTAGTCAACAAGTTAAAAATGGACTTTTTGATCATAAAGAAGCTTGTGGTTTTCCTTTGGTATTTAACAAGAATTTTTATTACTTGTGGATCAGACCCTACAGCAATGTTGATTTCTTGGTTAATGCCCTATGATTTTGTAATGAAGCGAGTGCTTTTCTCTAGATGAGTTTCTTGAGCAATTAAAAACTAGAAATGGAAGAAATTTTCTGAGTATAAACTCATTTAGTTTTGGAAATATATATCGAGATTTATCAAATGATCTATAATTATTCATGACTTAATGCCTTCCTAACGAGAAAGGCATCAGTTTTAGTTACTTCAATTAAAATGGGATAGGTTCTTCATATTCGTAGCTATCATTTCCAAGGTTTGAAATATCATCTATTGTGTCTATATCGAATGTATCGCCCCAAGGATCAAGCTTTCTTTCTAAACCTTCTAAATATGGCTTTTCACCTGGATTTCTCTTTTGCCATTCACTCCAAATTCTATCAATTTGAGCATGATGCATCCAAAATATAGGATCATTCGGTGAAATCATTGGATTACCCATATCGCCACCAATCCAACCATGGCCTCTATTGTGAGGTTCACGCTCTAAGAAGTTAGAAAAAACATAATAGTCTCCTTCAAACTCTTCGAGGCTCCTTGTCTGGTTTGCAGAAGAAAACCATTCAGGTTTACCTGAGCCGTCATCTGGTTCGTCAGGGAGTCTGCCTAAAGATCTGCCACTGGATAATCCTATAATGTTTGCAATGCCAATTAGTTGTCCAGCATCATTATCCCAGTCCCAATATGGTATAGATAAAGAAGGGTTGATATTACGCAACTCACGTTCAAAGGCAATTAGAAACGCTCTATGCCAAGCTAGAAAGCGCCTAAACCCTATAGGTCCATACATTGATCCATGCATTCGGTGTTTTGTTCTGTTAAAACCGTCAGGGTCTCTTTCCATCGCGCCATGAATATCTACCAGAGCTTTATAAGTCCCACTAGTAATCATTTCATTAATCGCTAGGCGGAAATCATGCCATTGTGTAAACGCGACATTACTTCTTCTTATTATCGCCATTTTCGCCATCCTTGTGATGAGTAAAAATCAAATTTGGAACTAATTATGGTAGCTATTAACTAAAACGCAAAATTCTTTATATTTTTGCAGTTTAATTTGCATTGATTTCAATTGTTACGTGGGATAGTTGCGGAAGAAGTTCTTTTAAAATTCCTTCATATTCGCCTATAAGTAACGGCTCTTTCGAAGATACTTTAATAATTGCTGCTTGGTGACCTGTGGCTATTTTCCATATATGCAGATCATTAATTACAGTATTATTTTTGTTTAATTCAATCGCAACTTTATCAATAGTAGATTGATTAACAGATTTATCTAAAAGAATTTCACTTGATTCTTTGATTAATCCATATGACCATTTAGAGATTACAATAGCACCCACAATACCCATCAATGGGTCCATCCAAATCAATCCAACATATTTTCCTACGAGTAGGGCAACAATAGCCAATAGAGAAGTTAAAGTATCCGCTAATACATGGAAATAAGCGGCTTTCATATTATGGTCGTGATTATGATTATGATGATGGTGGTCATGTTCGCCATGATGGTGATGATGATCATCATGCAAAATAAAAACAGATGCGAAGTTAACTACCAGACCAATACAAGCGACTATAATCGCTTCATTAAACTGTATCGCTTGTGGTTCTAATAATCGCTGAGCTGATTCTATTATCATCATTAAAGCAACAATTGCTAAAGCAATCGCGCTGGCAAATCCACCTAGTGAATTAACCTTGCCAGTACCAAAACTGAAGTCTTTATTATTAGCGTGCTTTTTAGCATATGAATAAGCAAAAATTGTAATCAGAAATGCTGCTGAGTGTGTTCCCATGTGCCAGCCATCAGCTAGAAGGGCCATCGAACCAGACCAAGTACCAGCCCCAATTTCAAGTATCATTATGATGGTTGTTAACCAAAAAACAATACTAACTTTACTTGCATTAACTTTATTATCGATACCGAAATCGTGAGAGTGTTCCCATTGAATATTACTATTACTGTTCACAGAAATTCCTAAATCATGGTTTATTTTAGTATATAAATAGCCTTTTTTTTATAACTGAAATATACTATACCCCAGTATACTATATTGTTTCAAAGGATAAATATGTCTCATACAATTGCAGGGAAAAAAAAGCTACTTAGTCGCGTTAGGAGGATAAAAGGCCAATCCTTAGCTCTTGAGGTTGCACTTGAAGGAGAGCCAGATTGTATGGCTATTTTACAGCAGGTTGCAGCGATAAAAGGGGCTGTTAATGGGCTTATGAAAGAAGTGTTAGAAGGACATATTAGAGAACATCTAGGCGCTGAAGCTTTAACAAGCGAGGAAAGAAAAGATGAAGTTGAGCAGGTGATATCTGTTCTAAAAAGCTATTTAAAATAACTTTATACATTGAAAAATCTATTTTTCTATGTAATTATGTTAGTAATTGAATATTTTGTTGGTTACTTGTGACTTTTAACTTCTCTAAAACATTAATGGTATTGTTAATCTGTTTGACTTTTGTTGGTCAAGCAGTTGCGTCTACTGTTATGTCTTATCATATGATAAGTATGATGGGAGAAATAGAACAAGAACAAAAGCAAAATATATCAACGATGGATCATAGTAATCATGCCATGATGGATCACGGTTCTGATAAGTCAGATGAATCTAAAGAAGATTGTTGTGTTAAAACTTGTAGCTGTTTTACGGGTGGTTGCTCAAGCATTGCAACACTAATGAAAGACACAAACGACAATCTATTCATTGATTTATCATCAAAAATACTTTCAGATTCACATTTGGTTCAAAGCCAACAATCTACATCTCTATATAGACCTCCAATACTAAGTTAAATACAGAATAATTGTGTCCAAAATTTGGCTCATTTATATGCAAACTATCTGTATTAGGCTTTTTTGATCCCTGTGTTTAAATAAATACCGAGCAAAATCAAAAATCCCCTAATTAATTTCAAATATTAATTGATATCCCTTTGGGGGGGTTATGTTTTCCAAAAAATTCACATTAAAGGTTATTACAGCCTTTACTTTAGTTGTTGCTATTGCAAGTTGTTCAAAAGAAGAAGCTATAGCGGCTACACCTAAATCACAAAACGCTAAGTATCAACCGATCCTTTTAGAAGTATATAAAAGTCCTTCATGTGGTTGTTGTAAAAAATGGATTAGCCATATAGAAGAACAAGGGTTTGAATCAAAGGTTCATCACTATTATAACTTTACTGAGATTAAAGAAGATAAAGGGATTGCTCCAAGGTATCGCTCTTGTCATACCGCTATATCGACAGATGGGTATGCGTTTGAGGGGCATGTGCCAGCCAAGTTCGTTCATCAATTTTTAAAAGAAAAGCATCCTAAGGATGTTATAGGTTTGTCTGTTCCAGCGATGCCAGTAGGCACACCTGGAATGGAAGTGGGGGATAAATTTCAACCTTATAGAGTACTTCTATTAAAAACTGATGGTACATATGAAATATATGCCAATGTTCAAACTTATGAGGAACAATTCTAATGAATAAGTTAAGTGAGATTAGAGGACTTGGCATTAAATACTGTTTAGGGCTATTAGCTTTTACTACTTTGACAGCAACAGCTAGCGATATTCCTAATATCAATGCCAATAGAGTTTTATCCTTTGAAAAGGCTGTTAAATCTGCTCAAAAAAATGATCCATGGTTAACAGGGAATATTCATAAGCAAAATGCTATTGAATCGATGAGTACTGCCGTAGGTACTTTGCCAGATCCGAAAGTGTCTATAGGTTTAGCAAATTTGCCAACAGATGGTTTTGATTTTGGGCAGGAAGGGATGACACAAGTTAAAGTCGGAGTATCTCAAATGTTTCCTCGTGGTGATACTTTGTCATTAAAAAGTGAACAGCTCAAAATGGAAAGTGAAGCATTTCCATACCAAAGGAAAGATCGAGAATCCAAAGTAGCTGTAACAGTTGGTAGCTTATGGCTAGATGCTTTTAGAGTTCAAGAGAGTATTGAATTAATAGAGAAAAATCGAGCTTTATTTGAACAGCTAGCTGATGTTGCAGAAGCTAGTTATTCATCAACTTTAGGCAAAACTCGTCAACAGGATATTGTTAGGGCGCAATTAGAGCTAACGAGATTGGAAGACCGTTTAGACCTTCTAGCTCAACAACAAAACCGCTTTGAAGGCATGTTATCTCAGTGGATAACTGAATTTTCCATTGAAAATAATACTCAAAGTGACACTTATGTAGATAGCAATTTTGAACTTCATAATATCAATTTGACTAAACAGTTGCCTCAAATTGACCTCATTAATAGTAATTTAGTTCTTAAAAATAGTTGGTTACGTCCTAGCGAATTAGCCAAGTATATTGCAAATCACCCTTCACTTTTAGCTGTTGAAAAGAAAATTAGAGCGACAAAAACGGGAATTAAATTAGCTAAGCAAAAATACGAACCAGAGTGGGGAGTAAATGCTAGTTATGGCTATCGCGATGATGATCCAATGGGAAATAGTCGAGCGGATTTATTCTCAATTGGTGTTACTTTTGATCTACCACTTTTTACAGACAACAAACAAGACAAGGAAGTCAACTCTGCTATATCAAAAACTGAAGCGATAAAAACAGAAAAACTGCTATTGATGAGAAAATTACTTGCATCTTATTCAAGTGCAAAAGGCCGTTTACTTCGTTTGAAAGATAGACAGAGCTTGTACAGAAATAAGTTGCTACCACAAATACATGATCAAGCTGAAGCTTCTTTGACTGCATATACCAATGATGATGGCGACTTTGCTGAGGTTGTTCGTTCACGAATAGCTGTGCTAAATGCTGAGATAGATGAGTTAACTCTTAACGTTGAAGAGCAAAAATTATTACTCGAACTTAATTACCTTTTTATAGGCAGCATAAATCCTGTCGTTTCTAAAAATACTATGAATTTATCAAATAATGGTGCTTTCGCTGTTATTTCGGGAGAAAAATAATGAACAATAATATTAAGCCAATTGTTATTGGCATGATTATCGGTGGTTTTTTAACATTTGGAGCATATAGTCTTATAGCTCCTACAGCTAGTGATCAAACTGGCTCTACAGTAACTGATGAAAAGAAACCGCTTTATTGGGTTGCTCCAATGGATGCTAATTATAAAAGAGACAAGCCAGGTAAGTCCCCGATGGGGATGGATTTGGTTCCCGTATATGATGATGGTGGAAAAGGGCCAGACGAAGGTGCTGGAACCATAAGAATATCGCCTGATGTAGTTAATAATCTGGGTGTAAGAACCGCGTTAGCAAGTTATAAATCATTGCATACAGAAATTAATACTGTTGGTTATGTCACTTATGATGAAGATAAATTGGTTCATATTCACCCTCGTGTTCAAGGTTGGATTGAAAAACTTCATGTTAAAGCAGTTGGCGATCCCGTGAAGAAAGGGCAGCCTCTTTATGAAATATATTCTCCAGAATTAGTAAATGCCCAAGAAGAATTATTGTTAGCGTTAGATCGCAAAAATAGCCGTTTAATTAGTGCTGCCCAAAATCGTTTAGCAGCTTTGCAATTGCCAAAAAAAGCTATTGCTAAGTTAAAAGAAACTAAAAAAGTACAGCAAACTATTACGTTCTATGCTCCACAAAATGGCGTGGTAGAAAACTTGAAAATTCGAGAGGGGTTCTTTGTTAAGCCAGGTTCTACTTTGATGTCAATTGGCGACTTATCAGAGGTGTGGATTGAGGGTGAAGTATTTGAAAGGCAAGCAGGACAAGTAAAAACAGGAACTCCAGTTACGATGACCCTTGATTATCTTCCTGGAAAAACTTGGCAAGGTAATGTTGATTACATATATCCAACCTTGGATGCAAAAACTCGAACGGTAAAAGTGCGTCTTCGCTTTAAGAATGAAGACGGTGAATTTAAGCCTAATATGTTTGCCCAAATAGCGATTCACACAACAGGTGATGAGCAAGCGTTATTGATTCCTAAAGAGGCGTTAATCAGGACAGGAAATCAAGATAGGGTTGTACTTGCTTTAGGAGAAGGAAGTTTCAAATCAGTCGCTGTTTCTGTCGGTCGTTACGACAGTGAAAGTGTTGAGATACTTGAAGGGTTAAGTGATGGTGAAAAGGTTGTTAGTTCAGCACAGTTTTTACTTGATTCTGAATCTAGCAAGTCTTCTGATTTTAAACGTATGAATAATGATACTGCTGAAAACGATGTTTCAGCACCATCTTCAGTATGGGTACAAGCACGTATTGAAAGTATGATGGCAGATCACAAAATGTTGACTTTATCTCACGAAGCTATACCTGAATGGGAGTGGCCAGAAATGACTATGGATTTCATAGCAACAGATAATGTTGATTTTACAGCACTTAGCGAAGGACTCAGTTTACACGTTGAAGTGACAAAAACAGAAAGTGGTGATTATAACATTAGCAGTATCCATGTTCCTGACGAAACACAAGCGGATGATATGACTCAAGATAGCGAAGATGGATCAGACACACCATCAGCGACTGTCACGGGTACTATCAACTCATTAATGATTGATCACGGTATGATCAATATCAGTCGCTCTGCAATTAAAAAGTGGGGACGACCAGCGGCTACGTTAGATTTTATTACAGGTCATGATGTGACTCTTGAAGGGCTTTCTGAAGGTATGGAAGTTAAGTTTACATTTGAAGTGCGTGGTGATCATTTTGTTATTTTTGAAATAGCCCCTATTGGGCAAGGTGATGAACAAGGTGATGCTTCAATATTAGAAGCTCCTGTTGTTGATCACTCTAACCATTAATATAGGAGTTATTAGATTATGATTGCTTCTATTATACGTTGGTCCGTTGGTAATCGTTTTTTTGTATTACTAGCAACATTTCTGATTGTTGGCATTGGCTTATACTCTGTCAATAAAACCCCTATTGATGCATTGCCAGATTTATCTGATGTGCAAGTGATAATTAAGACAAGCTACCCTGGTCAAGCCCCACAAGTTGTTGAAGATCAGGTTACTTATCCAATGACAACAGCAATGCTTTCAGTACCAGGTGCTGTCACTGTGAGAGGATATTCTTTTTTTGGTGATTCATATGTTTACGTAATTTTTGATGAAGATACTGATTTATATTGGGCACGTTCACGTGTACTTGAATACTTAAGTCAAGTAGCTCCGAGCTTACCTAGCAACGCTCGACCTCAATTGGGACCAGATGCAACAGGTGTAGGCTGGGTTTACTTGTATGCTTTAGTTGATAAAACAGGAAACAATGATTTAAGCCAATTACGAAGTACACAAGATTGGTTTTTAAAATACGAGTTACAAACTGTACCCGGTGTTTCTGAAGTTACTGCCTTGGGCGGTATGGTAAAACAATACCAAGTTAGAATTAATCCCGATAAGTTACGAGCTTTTGGTATTCCACTTTCGCATATTCAAATGGCGATAAAGCAAGGTAACCAAGAAATAGGTGCATCTGTTGTTGAGATGGCTGAAGCCGAATATATGGTGAGGGCTACAGGGTATCTTAAGAGTGTTGATGACTTAGAGAACATTCCACTAGGCGTAAATAAAAATGGCACACCGCTGCTATTAAAAGATGTAGCAGATATAGGCACTGGCCCTCAAATGCGTAGAGGGGTAGCTGAACTTAATGGTGAGGGAGAAACCGTTGGTGGCATCGTTGTTATGCGTTTTGGTGAAAATGCTCAACAAGTGATTAATGGCGTTAAAGAAAAACTTGAGCAACTAAAGAAAGGTTTGCCTGAAGGAGTAGAAATTGTTCCTGTTTATGATCGTTCTGCGTTAATTGAACGAGCGGTTGATAATTTAGCTTATAAGCTTTTGGAAGAGTTTGGTGTTGTTGCTTTAGTTTGCATTATTTTCTTGTTCCATGTTCGCTCTTCTTTAGTGGCGATAGTGAGTTTACCTGTAGGAATCCTAACGGCATTTATTGTTATGCATATGCAGGGGCTAAACGCGAATATTATGTCACTTGGTGGGATAGCTATTGCTATTGGTGCCATGATTGATGGCGCTATCGTCATGATAGAAAATATGCATAAGCATATGGAAAAAACGCCTCTAACCAAAGAAAACCGTTGGCAAATAGTCACAGAATCAGCGAGTGAAGTTGGTCCAGCGCTATTCTTTAGTTTACTGATTATTACGGTGAGTTTTGTTCCTGTGTTTACTTTAGAAGCACAAGAGGGACGTATGTTTGCACCCCTTGCATTTACTAAAACGTATGCGATGGCAGCTTCTGCTGCATTAGCGATAACGCTAGTGCCTGTACTGATGGGTTATTTCATTCGAGGCAAAGTCCTCCCTGAACATAAAAATCCGGTTAATCGATTTTTAACCTTTATCTACATGCCAGCTTTAAAAACTGTTTTACGTTTTCCAAAAACTACGTTAGTGGCTGCACTGGCTGTATTGGCTATTGGTATTTACCCGCTGGATAAAATTGGTAGTGAGTTCATACCTCCGCTTGATGAAGGCGACTTGATGTACATGCCAACAACCTATCCTGGCATATCAATAGGACAGGCTCGTCAACTTCTTCAGCAAACGGACAAATTGATAAAAACGGTTCCAGAGGTAAAAACCGTGTTTGGTAAAGTTGGTAGAGCAGAAACTGCGACAGATCCCGCACCTTTGACAATGATAGAGACCTTTATCCAGTTAAAACCTAAATCAGAGTGGCGTGAAGGTGTTACTACGGATAGCTTGAAAAAAGAGTTAGATACCTTAGTTAAGCTTCCGGGAGTAACCAATGCGTGGGTAATGCCAATTAAAACGCGTATAGATATGCTTGCAACGGGGATTAAAACGCCTGTTGGTATCAAGGTAGCAGGGCCTGATTTATCAGTGATTCAGGATATTGGTAAACAGTTGGAAGTCATTTTGAAAGATGTACCAGGCACCGCATCAGTTTATTCAGAGCGTGTTGCAGGTGGTCGATACGTTAAAGTTGATATTCAGCGAGCTAAAGCTGCTCGATATGGCTTAAATATTAGTGAAATTCAGCAAGTGGTTGCCACAGCTATTGGTGGCATGAATGTCACTAAAACAGTTGAGGGTTTAGAGCGATACCCGGTTAGCTTACGCTACCCTCAAGACTATCGTGATTCTCCTGAGCAATTGTCATTATTGCCAATAGTTACACCTAATGGACAACGAATTTCATTAGGTGATGTTGCTAATGTGGTAGTTGAGGACGGTCCTCCGGGGATTAAGTCTGAGAATGCACGCTTAAATGGTTGGGCATTTGTTGATATTGAAGGTGTGGATGTTGGAACTTATGTTGTCGATGCTCAAAAAGTTGTGGCGGATAAACTGCAATTACCTGCTGGCTACTCTATCGCTTGGGCTGGTCAATATGAGTATATGCAACGTGCAAAAGCTAAGTTGACCTATGTTGTACCGCTAACCTTGTTCATCATTATTATTCTACTTTATCTTAACTTTAGAAATATTATTGAAGTAGCCATGATCATGGGTACATTACCTTTGGCAATGGTGGGTAGTATCTGGCTAATGTATTTGCAAGGATATAATTTTTCGGTAGCTGTTGGTGTTGGTTTTATCGCATTAGCAGGTGTTGCAGTGGAGATAGGAGTGATCATGCTAGTGTATTTGAACCAGTCCTATCAGGAAATGGTTTCAGATCATCAGACAAAGAATATTGCGACCACTAAAGCTGATGTACTTCAAGCGGTGTTACATGGTGCTGGTTTACGAGTTCGTCCAGTGATGATGACAGCAGCCGCCATTATTGTTGGTCTATTGCCTATTTTATATGGTACAGGCACTGGCTCAGAAGTGATGAGTCGTATTGCTGCACCTATGGTGGGCGGTATGCTAAGTGCGGTGATTTTGACACTACTGGTTTTGCCTGCACTGTTTTATCTATGGCGTTCGTCATCTGTAAAAAGTACGGATAAAAAGGCGTAACAGTATGAAATTATTAAAAACTAGCCGAAAATTTCATCGATGGTTAATGTTATTTTTGGGTGTACAGTTTTTAATCTGGTCGGTATCAGGTGCCTATATGGTCATTTTTGATATCGACTACATTCATGGCGATAGTTTGGTGGTTAACCACCAAACAAAAGTTGATGCCAATAAAATCACCTACCCTTTAGCTTTGTTGCGTCAGGAGTATCCTGACGCACAAAATATTGCTGTTGAAGTTTTCATTGATCAAGTTGTTTATCGATTTAGTGAAAATGACAAAAAGGTTGTTGTTAATGCCATTGATGGGGAGAAGCTATCTCCCTTAAGTGCGAATGAAGCAATTAAAGCAGCAAAGCACTACTACAGTGGTGATGGAGATGCTACTGATGTTGAACTGATCACTGAAAATCCTCCAATTGAACTCAGCAGTCGAGTATTACCTGCTTGGCGAGTTAACTTTGATGGTTTTGGCAATCCGACTATTTATGTTTCAGAGCAGACAGGGAAACTTGTTAGTAAGCGTCATGAATTTTGGCGAATATTTGATTTGATGTTTAGTTTGCATGTCATGGATTACGAAGAGGAAGATCCAAGTAATCAATTACTTTTTTGGTTCACACTTTTTTCAATTCTTGCTTCCCTATTTGGTGCTGTATTGAGTTACTTCGTTATTTTTAAAAGAAGTAATTCAAATACTATTTTGGGAGGAACTAAATAATGTTACTCCTAAAAAAGCTACATAAGTGGTTATCGTTATTAGTTGGTTTACAGCTATTACTCTGGCTAGGAACAGGGCTGTATTTTAACTTGATGGATCATGAAAAAGCATCAGGAAATCAATATCGTCAACGCCCCGCTGAAGCTCAGCTAGATATTAATAAGCTGGTTGAGCCTAAGCTTATTTTATCAAAAGCTAAGCAAGTTGTGTCGATAAAGCAAATATCTTTGTTAGCACAGCCGTATTATTTATTAACTCACACAAAAGGTTTATACAGTCATTTCAAAAATGAATATTCCTTGGTTGATGCCTATACCGCTGAGCCAGCAATTATTGATGAGGCTATGGCGAGGAAACTGGCGCAATCTTCTTATAAAGGTCAAGGAAGAGTCATAAGTGCTACTGAATTATCTCCACCTTATGAGGATATACCTCGTGAGCAAAATGAAGTGTGGCAGGTTAACTATGCTGATGAGGTTAACACCAGTGTATACGTAGACGCTGGTTCTGGACGTATTGTTAAGCATAGTAATGATGATAAACGTTTCGTTGATATTTTCTTTATGTTGCACTTTATGGATTATGGCACCGAGGGAAGTTTTAATAATGCTCAAATCATTGTTTTTGCGATCTTCACTCTTTTCTTTTCGCTAACTGGCTTTATTTGGACTATTGAATTGGCTTTCAATGGGCAATACAAAGTGACTTTTAGCAATAATAAACGAAAATTAGCGCTGTTTGATAAAGAGCAGAAGTCCTTGGGGGAATTTGATGTAACTACTAAGACAAACTTACTCGATGGACTAGTGGAACATGACATTGCGTTACCATCAAACTGTGGCGGTGGGGGTACATGTGGGCAGTGTAGAGTACGTCTTGACGGGAAGGTTAAAGTTACTTCGGCTGATCATGCTCACTTTACTGACGAACAATTACAGCAAGGTTTTCGTTTAGCCTGCCAACATGATGCTATGGAAGCAGAAAAACTAGCATTAATTGATACTCTGGTTACTAACAAAGCCAAAAAATACTTGCTGGAATTAACGCATAGTGAATTTGTTAGCCCATTTATTAAAGAACTCCGCTTTAAGCCTGTAGGTGATGAAAATATCAAATTTAAAGCTGGTGCTCATATGCGTTTCCATATTCCTCCTGCAAAAGGAATATCTATTCCATCGCGTCTTCCAGACGCGTTCAAACGCTATTGGCATGATATTGAGTGCTTAGAGTATGAGCACCAAGCTTGTAGTCGAAACTATTCTTTGGCAAATGGAAATGGGCAAATTGAAGATGGTGCTAATGAATTAGTGTTTACAGTCAAAATTCAGAATGCTCCAAACAAAACTGTATTGCCAGGTGTTGGCTCTAGTTATATATGTAATCTAGAGGTAGGAGAAACAATAGAAGCTGTAGGACCTATTGAAAGCTTCTTTGCAAAAGAGCTAAGTAATAAGCCAATGATGTTTATTGGCGCTGGTTCTGGGATGGCTCCATTAAAATCATTGATAGAAGAACAACTTAATCTTTTACATAAAGGGAGAAAAGTAAATAGAGATATCTACTTTTTTTATGGCGCTAGAACTGAAGAAGATTTGTTATACAAAGAGGACTTTTTCAATCTTTCAAGAAAAAAAGCAAACTTTCACTATTATCCCATATTGTCAAAACCACCTGAAGGTTGGTCAGGGGCAAAAGGGTATATTCAAGACATATTAGCCTCCAATATTGACAATATTTGTCAACTCAAAGGCATTGAGTTCTACCTATGTGGTCCAGCTCAAATGATGTCAGAAACAATCAACTTACTTAAAACGAAAAATGTAGATGCAAGTAACATTGCATTTGATGAATTTAACTAGAATTTTAATTACTAACTCAGGAGAAAACCATGAAAACTTTAACTAAAATCGCATTGATATTAGTACCAGCAATAACTTTATCAGTCACTGTCGCAGCACATGACCCATCAATGCATGCAAAGAAGGCTGAAAAGGCAGATTGCAGCAAGATGGACCACAGTAAGATGGATATGAAAGATCCAGTTGCAGTAGCAATGATGAAAAAGTGCATGAAGCAAGGTAAAGCATCAATGAACAAAATGGATCATAGTAAAATGAAAGGAATGGATCACAGCAAAATGAAAGAAAAGAAAATGAAAAAAGATGATCATAAAAACCATTAATTAGATTTTGGGAGTTACTTAGTACAAGTGTGGGTATTAAGTAACTTTTACTATGAAGGAAATGTTATGAAAATTCTTAAATTACTATTGATATTAATAATTTTGGGAGTCGGTGGCGTAGCGGCAGTTATGTACTCAGGAGTTGTAGATGTAGCTGCTGATGAACCCCATAGTGACTTTGTTTATTGGCTTCTAGAAGAAACTAGAGAAACGTCTATTAAAAAAGCTGCTCACTCAATTGAAGTTCCAGACTTAAGTGATCCTGAATTGTTACTGACAGGTGGAGTTGATTACGAGTATATGTGCTCTAGCTGCCATTTAAAACCGGGTCAAAATGAGAGTGATATGAGCTTAGGGTTATATCCAGCGCCACCTAATTTAGCTGTCGCAGATGATAGTCATAAAGGGCATGAACATGGCGATGAAATGCAATCAACACGCAAGAACTTTTGGGTGATTAAGCATGGGATTAAAGCTTCAGGGATGCCAGCATGGGGTAAAACACATAGTGATGAAAGAATATGGGCAATGGTTGCTTTTCTTAAGCGTTTGCCAACATTAACACCTGAGCAGTATCAAGTGCTTACAGCAGTTGACTAATGATTATGGACTGTTGAATTTTGAGAATGATTTTTATCAATAGACGATGTTCTTCGAAGCATATACGTCCTCAAAAAACAACGTTTTCTAACTAATATAAAATTTACGAGATGAACATGAAAAGAATTATTATTCATATATTTATGGTGGTTTTTGCAGCTATTTTTTCTTTTAATGCTGCATATGCTCAACCCAATTCTGAAAAGAGTGTTGACATGCATTTTGAATCAGAAGGTTTAAAAACAGACGCTGGTAAAGTCGTCATAGAATTTCATCAGGCAATCCAGCAGGGGCAAAAGGATAAAGCGAGAGGGTTTCTAGACGATAATGTCATTATATATGAGGGCGGACGAGTTGAGCGCTCTGCCGATGATTATGCAAACCACCATATGTATGCCGATATGGAATATTTAGCAGATCTTGATATTGAGATACTTGAACACAGTGTTAGGGTTTTAGGTAGTACTGCATATTCAATGTCACGAACAAGGTTAACGGGGCAATATAAAGGTAAAGCGGTTAACAGTGAAGGAATGGAAAGCATGGTGCTTTTGAAAAAAGAAGGGGGTTGGAAAATCTCTCATATTCATTGGTCTCATTAACTTAAAAAATAATAAAACAAATAATTAAATAAGGTTGAACATGTATAAATTTATTACTGCAATATTAGTGTTAATAATGAGTTTTTCATCAATTGCACATGATGAAAAAGATCATAGTAACAAAGACAGAGAAGCGATTATCGATATAATTTCAAGCATAAAATATGGTTGGGAAAACGGAGATAGCTTACCTTTTAGAAGAAGTTTTCTTGATTTTGATGGCGCTAGATATATCGAAGGTGGTGGGCAAAATAGAGGGTTAGATTCATTGGTAAATCATCATGTCGTACCTGAAAAAGATGCACTAGCGTATTTAAAGCTAGATTTTAGTGAAGTAGAAATTCACTTTGAGGGGGAGGATAAAAGTTTTGCATGGGCAATTGCTGATACTAGCGTAAAAGGGAAAGTAAATAAAAATGGTCGAACTTTTGATAAAACAGGCTTTCAAACATTTCTATTTCGTAAAATAGATGATATGTGGAAAGTTGTGCATACCCACTCTTCAAGTAGAAATAAAAAGTAAAGCACTGATGATATAACTCATAGCATTTAAGTTGTGAGTTATATATCAAATATTGCTGAATAAGATTGGAGTTTTAGGTGAATAAATTAGTTAAACAGCAATGTTCAAATATTTATAGAATTACTTTCACATTGACTCTATTGAAAAGAATCATGTTAGAAATGTTAAGTTTTGGAAAACATTATGAAAATAGCTTATTTCGGTAATAACATGTTCTCTTCTTGCTTAAAGTCACTAATTGAAGATGGTTTTGAGATAGTTAGAGTGTACATGAATACACCTACATATGGTTCTTCAGCTATAGCAAAGTTATGCAATAGAAATAAAATTCCATCATTCGAGCATAAGCCCGATCAGGAAGAGCTTGAGCATTTAGTTTCTTTAGGTGTAACTATGTTTATAGTTGCAGAATATTTACACTTATTGCCTGAAGTAGGTGTTAAGTATGCCATTAACATACACCCAACAAAATTACCTAAAGGTAGAGGGCCAACTCCTTTACCTTACTTAATAAAGCTACCTGACTATTCAGGTGTATCCATTCATAAACTAACAAATGTTCTAGATGGGGGGGATGTAATTTTACAGTCTGACGTACCTATTTTAAAGAACGAATCAATTACCACCGTAATGATGAAGATTCATATTGAGGCAGTTAACTTAGTAAAAGAACTATTTACTGATCTTGATAGGTACTATAGAAATGCAAAAGCTCAAACTGAGCACTCGTATTTACCTCTAATAGAGATTCAAGAAAGAACAATAGATTGGAATCTATCGACAAGAGAAATTATCTGTAAGGTGCGCAGCTTTGGTTTTATTGGCTTAATCCTTAAATTGAATAATATTTTGTGGAATGCAAAGCACATAGAAGCAGCGAAGTACAAACATTCTTATGGTGTAGGTGTTGTTATTTTTGAAGATGAGTATTTATTAGTCATTAGCTCAAATGACGGAATAGTTTGTATCCATAAATATTCAATGTCTTTGGTCGCTTGATGATTTAAGCTCAGGAGTCAGAGTATGATTATTAAAATGAAACCATTAAAAAAAGTTGCATTAATTGTAACGATAATTTGGACAATCATCGTTACTACTTTAACTTCAAACTTAGTTATATCATCAAAAAAAAGTGCTTTGAATAATGCAAAAGAAGATGCATTTTCTGCAATCAATCATTTAAATGCTTTACTAAAGTTATTAACAAATGATCTTCAACCTCATAATAAGGCTTTAGCGCAACAGTTGGTCTTAAAAGTATTAAAACCCAGTAACGGGGTTGTATATATAGAACTTGATATTGGGTCGCCAAGACTGTTTTTAATCGTTGTCAATGAGAGTGTCAAACGTGAACCTGAGAAAACTTCTTTAGAGGGGTGGCAAAGTAAATTACTTAATAATTTAATTGAAAAGAAATCCAAAACCTATTTTGTTGACAATGTAGACCAAAACTCATTTTTAAGAGTTGTAGAGCCGATTAAACCGGATATCGATTGCTCTATATGTAAATTAATTGAATTAGAAAATTCGATTAACTTTGTCGGTGGAATTTTTGTTTCCATGAATATGAGTAGTTATTTATCTGATGCTTATTTACATGCCTGGAGTATGATAAGAAACTTAGGAGTTATTTGGTTACTAGGCATTGCGACAATTATTTACGGTTATAGAAAAACGAGCAGTGCGGTGAGTAAGAAATTGAGAAACTATGAAGAAAGTGTTTTCAATTTAGTCGATATAATCGAAAAGCGTGATAGCTATACTGCGGGTCATACTCAAAGAGTGGCAAAATATGCAATGTTACTCGCTGAAGAGTTAAATATTTCAATGAACAATAAAGAGTTACTTTATAGAGCGTCAATGCTCCATGATATAGGAAAAATATCAACTCCAGATTCTATTTTATTAAAGCCAGGTAAATTAAGTGATTTAGAATACAAGATCATTAAAAACCATGTAACAACAAGCTACGAAATTCTCTCAAAGGTATCAATTTATAAAGATCTTGCGGAAATAGTACGACATCATCATGAGTATTATGATGGTTCCGGTTATCCTCAGGGGCTTCAGGGTGAGGACATTCCTTTTTTATCTCAAATCCTTACTGTGGCTGATGGTTTTGATGCTATGACTACAGATAGAATTTATAAAGGACGAAAGTCTGTCCAAGAAGCAATTCAAGAAATTTCTGAGTTAAGTGGCCGACAATTTAATCCTACCATTGTTAAGTCTGCAATTAATGTCTTAGCTAAAGTTGATACGGATCGAAAAATATCTCAGTTACCTGAGTCTGACTTGCAGCACGAACGTTTTTCATATTTTTATAAAGATAATGTGACACATGCTTATAATCAAAGATACCTGGAACTTTTGTTGTCAAAACAGAAACAAGAATTAAAAAAATATCGATATGCCCTGTTAATAAGAGTTCATAATTTCTCACAATACAATTCAGAGTTTAGCTGGAATAAAGGAGATGAAAAATTGACAAGGATTGTTAACGCTTTACAAAAATTAGAAGAAAATCATCTTGTATTTAGAATATTTGGAGATGATTTTATTCTTTTACTTCAAAAGAAAATTAACTCTGTTGAAAGGGAAGAGTTATTAAGAAAAGAGGTAGAGGACACGTGTTTATATTACTCTACTCGCTATATAAATTTAGATGAAAATAAATTGATAAACATGGATGAATTGGAAAAACTTATGCATATGCCTCAATAGTTTTTACTTAAGTTCAAAAAGTGTTGATGGCTGAAGATATATTAACCATAAAGTTATTAAGGTTATTATGTTTTTGATTCTAATCAATGTTTTTAGCATAAATATGATATAAATTATCTTTTCATTGACTAATAAATGAGGATTGATGCGTCCATGGGACATCGATTGAATTGGCTGTTTTTCATATTTATATATTTGTCTATAAATGGACAAGTATTTGCTACAGCTATTCATTTATGTTCTGAAATGGCTATGAATTCAAGTGTACTAACTTCTTCAAATAACGCTGTGAATATTCATGATCATCATGACAGTAGTTATCAATATAAAAATAAAATTATTGATAAAAAGCATATCAATCGTGATTTGACCACAATGGATAACTGTCATTGTATTGATTGTGATTGTATGCAAGAACTAACAGGGCAAACAAACTCATCATTATTGCAAGATACAGATTTATCAGATTATCTACCTGTAATAACTACAGCTTCTAAAAATCTAAGCCAAAACTTTGTATCTCAGCCTCAATCGAACCCCTACAGACCTCCGATCATTACTTGATATGGGATCAGTGTGCCTATTTTTAGGTTAGCCGCTTCCTAAATTCTTAAAAAGTTTAGAGCATATTTATTACCGCTACGATGATTTTGGTTAAAAAATCATAGTGTACTTCTTGCTCTACAACTCATTTATATTTTCATTTTTAAATTCATTAAGCATGAGGGATACCGCATGCTAAAACATAATACTAAGGTGATACCATGAAAAAGGTAATTCTCCAATCGGCTGTAGCAACAGCCATTTCAATATCTATGTTGACAAGTGCTACAGCACAAGAAAGTTCTGCTTTAGATATTGGCCGTTTAGCCATAGCGGGATATGGCGATGTGACATATATTGAACAATCCAATATGAAAGATGAAGAAGGTAATGACGTTCAAAATAACGTCGTGGCACGATTCGTTCCTATTTTCTTGTTTCAAATGTCAGAAAAAATTCATATTGAAGCGGAACTAGAGTTCAGTACTAATGCCGAAGGCGAAACAGAAACAGAGCTTGAGTATGCAAATATGCATTACTTCTATAATGATAATACCATTATCACCGCAGGTAAGTTCTTACTACCATTTGGCCAGTTTGGTGCGAACCTGCATCCAAGCTGGATAAATAAAGCTGCTAGCAACCCTGGTATATATGGTGGCCACGGAGGAAATGGCGCTTTAGGTGGTGTGACAGGCATCTGGAATGATACAGGAATCAATATTGCGAATACGTGGAATTTAGGTGATGCAGGGCGAGTTTTTACTGATTTTTATACAGTCAGTGGCCCACGCCAAGAGGAAGGAGATCATGGCGGAGGTGTCGAAATAGAATCTAAAAAAGGTGATAACAACGATTCTATGGCATTTGGCGGAAGAATTGCGTATGCATTTCTACCTGAGTGGGAAATCGGCATGTCTTATTATAGTGGAGCCTATAGTGACGATGGTGATTTAGACTATAACGCATATAATATTGATTTTAATTGGGTAGGTAGTTACGCCAGTGTAAGAGGAGAAATATTTGGTTCAACTGCTGAAACAGAGGGGGAAGAAGAAGGTGAAGAAGAAGGTCATGGTGAAGAGTGGGTCAAAGACTTTGACAAGCGTGGATGGTACATTCAAGGGACTTGGCAGGCTAGGCAACTTGGAAAGGCGTGGTTAAATCCAGTCGAATTTGTTGTACGTTACTCTGATATTGAATCTGACTTTGACGGTAGTGTTGATCATGATTTTGAAGAAGATGGAGGAAAAACGGGGAGTCGAGTTTATTACGGTGTAAATTATTGGTTAGAGCCAAGTGCCGTGTTAAAGCTAGGGGCTGAAAGTACCTCAATCGACAATGAAGCAGCTAGTCATACAACAGTACCCGATGACCGCATTTTCTTACAATTAGCCTTCGGCTTTTAAAGGAGAACTATTATGAAATTAATTAAAATAATGTTTACATTTCTTGCTCTAACACTAAACACTTTTTCTATACAGGCACAACATGTTAGTGATCCTGAGTTAGTTGCTGAAGGAGCAAAAGCCTATAGTGAAAACTGTGCTCGTTGTCATAATGCACGTCCTGCTGAAGAATACTCCAAAAAAGAGTGGTCGGTGGTTATTCCTCATATGAGAGCAAAAGCACATATGACAGGCAAAGAAGCATTAGCGGTTGAAGCTTTCTTGGCCAGTACATTAACGGCAGATGTTCGAAATGCAAGAGATTATGAAAATCGAACTACTACTAGATCAGGTGCAGAATTGGTTACCCAATTTGGATGTCAGGGATGTCATCAATTAAAAGGTGAAGGCGGTAAATTGGGACCCTCACTAGACAACGTTGTAATAAATAGAGGTGAAACGTTTATTTTAAATAAGTTGATGGACCCTAAGTTCAATAATGCGGCATCGGCAATGCCTAAATATCCAATGAGTGAGGAAGATATTAAAGCAATTATAGATTTCTTAAGGAATTAAGAATCGTATATTAACAACTTAATAATAACGGCAACTTACGGTTCATTCAGTATGTTTGCCGTTAGATATTAAAAGAAAAATTAACGAAATGTTCTTTATCAGAATTTGACCGAGATTTAACATAATTCTTTGATTTAAAACATGACAAAGTTTGCGAAATAAACTAGTATGAAATGCGTGAGAGACTTATATTGTGGTTAATATTGTGTGCAAATTTAAAAGTGTTATAGCGGTTGTAATAATTTTGTTGTTTACTCAACAAAGTTTTGCATCGTATGCACCTATGATTTGTGATGATATGGAAAAAAGTACTATTGTAAGTTCCGATAAAGACTCTCTCTTGTCCGCAGACATGGCGATGCATGACCATGATTCTATGTCAAAAGATAATAAATCTTCCCATGAAGATTGCATTTCCTGTGACTCTGGAGATTGTAGCTGTATTGAAATGGGGAGTTGTTTTGGCTCTGGCATTTCAGCATATACTCAGTCTATAGAACAGGAATATATACTTTTTACCGATCATGGACATAGATTCATATCACAAAACGAATATTTTGATTCCGGTGTATATCTGCACCTTTTTAAACCTCCAATTCATATTTAATCCTTAGGATCATTACGTCTTTAATACGTAATTCGATTCAATAATTTTTAAGCTGTTGAGCTATATAGCGCTAGTTAATTCACTCGTTTGTCTAATTCTGTGTTTTTAACCTAACAGCTTACTCTAAGTTTCCAAAATTACTATCTTGACTTGTGTCTTAGACACAGGCGTAAGCTAAGCACAGTGTTTTAGAGGCACTCTGTTTACATGTTATGAATGAGGAATAATGTGATGAAAGTATCTGAGCTTGCAACAGCTATGAATACAACTCCTGATACGGTGCGTTACTACAGCAGAATTGGGCTTATTCTACCAATTAAAAATGCCGAAAATGGTTATAAAACATATAGTAAAGCAGCCCAGCAACGACTGAAATTTATTCTTAGTGCTAGACAGCTAGATTTTTCTATAGAAGAAATCAAGGAAATATTATCTGTGGCTGACAGTGGTAGTACTGCTTGCCCTTTAGTTCGTGAAATTGTAGAGCATAGGCTAACCGTGACGGAGAAACAATTTAATGATGCTTTAGCATTGCGAGAAAAATTAAGAAAATCAATTGATGACTGGAAATGCAAACCTAATAAATTGCCAACGCGCGATATGCTCTGTCATCTAGTTCAAGGAGGTCAGAATGAATAATATTGAGGGAGATATTAAGAAGAAAAGCACTCAAGAGTTGATTATTGAAGGTGCGGGCTGTGCAAGTTGCGTTGGTAAAATTGAAGCAATATTAAAGAGCGTAAATGGTGTAGTTAATGCTGAAATGAATTTTGCTTTAAGGACTGTTTCTATTACAGGAAAAGCTGATTCCAATGTTCTTATAAAGGCTGTTGAATCCATAGGCTATAACGCTAAATCAGCTAATGAAGCGAATGATAATCAATTAATAGATGAAAAAGAAATAGCAGATCAAAAGTACTATTCAAGTTTAATGAAAAAAATGTGGATCGCCCTTGGATTAGGGGTCCCCTTGATGATTTATAGTATTGCAGGCGGCCCAATGACCGTCGATACAACGTTAGAGCGTGGGATATGGCTATTTATTGGCATCTTATGCGCAGCCATTATGTACTTTGCAGGAAAGCATTTCTATGTTGGTGCTTGGAAATCATTTACAAATCATAGTGCCAATATGGACACGTTGATTGCACTGGGAACAGGTACTGCATGGATTTATTCCATGGTCGTTGTTTTCTTTCCTATGGCAGTCCCTGAAATGGCAAGACATGTTTATTTTGAAGCTACAGCGATGATCATTGGTTTAATTGATTTGGGATTAGCATTAGAAGTAAAAGCGCGAGGAAGAACAAGTGAAGCAATTAGACGTTTGATTGGTTTACAAGCTAAAACAGCGCGTGTTTTGCGAGATGAGCAGGAAGTTGATATTGCCATTGAGCAGGTTTTATTAAATGACATAGTACGTGTAAGGCCAGGAGAAAAAATTCCCGTTGATGGTGTTGTAATTGAGGGGCACACTTCAATAGATGAATCTATGCTAACAGGAGAACCGATGCCTGCGGAAAAGTCTGAAGAAGATGAAGTAGTAGCAGGTACGTTAAATAAGTCAGGTTCAATTTTATTCGAAGCTACAAGGGTAGGAAAAGATACAGCGCTAGCACAAATTATTAATATGGTTAAAAGAGCACAGAACTCAAAACCACCTATTGGTCGCTTAGCCGACATTATTTCCGCATATTTTGTGCCTGTCGTTATGATTATTTCTATTGTTAGCGCTTTAGTATGGTTAAATTTTGGCCCTGAGCCAACATTAGCTTTTGCGGTGGTCTCTGCAACAACCGTTCTGATTATTGCCTGTCCTTGTGCGCTTGGTCTAGCGACTCCAATGTCAGTGATGGTCGGTGTTGGCAAAGCTGCTGAAGCAGGTGTGCTTATTCGCAATGGGGAAGCATTACAAACAGCATCAAAAATTACAGCAATGATTTTAGATAAAACAGGAACGATTACTGAGGGTGCTCCAACGGTAACCGATATAATTATTGCTGATAAATCACATACAGAAAAATACATCTTAACTGTTGCCTCTAGTATTGAAAGTCGATCTGAACACCCACTTGCACAGGCCATTGTTGATTCAGCAATTTCGAAAGGAATTGATCTTGAGGATATTAGTGGTTTTCAGTCCATTGCTGGACACGGTGTAGAAGCCAATCTTAATAATCAACAATTGCTTTTTGGAAACCAGAAATTGATGTTGAAAAAAGGCGTTTTTCTAGGTGAGTTTGTTGCAAAAGCACAAGAGTTAGCTGATGAGGCAAAAACGCCAATGTACTTAGCGATTGATAATAAACTTGCTGCGATTATTGCGGTATCCGATCCCATTAAAGAAGATTCTATTGAAGCAATCAATAGACTTAAAGCTAATGGTATTAGAGTAGTAATGCTTACTGGTGACAATAGAGCCACAGCGAATGCTGTCGCCAAGAAAGTGGGTATTACGGAAGTTTTTGCAGAAGTTCTTCCAGAAGACAAATCTAATAAAGTTGCTGAACTGCAATCTCAAGATGAAATTGTTGGCATGACTGGAGATGGTATTAATGATGCTCCTGCATTGGCATTAGCCAATGTTGGTTTTGCCATTGGTACTGGTACAGATGTCGCTATTGAAAGTGCCGATATTACTTTGATGCGAGGATCATTACATGGACTTGCTGATGCTATTGCTGTCAGTAAAGCTACTTTGCGCAATATAAAGCAAAATCTCTTTGGTGCATTTATCTACAACGTTGCAGGAGTTCCTTTTGCCGCAGGGATACTTTACCCATTATTCGGACTGTTATTAAACCCTGTAATTGCAGGAGCTGCGATGGCGTTTTCATCGCTGACCGTTGTAAGTAATGCCAATCGATTACGTCTATTTACGCCTAAAGAGCACTAAGTTGGTAGGAAGGAGAGTTTTAAATGTTAATAGTAAATTTATTGGGAATAGTGCTTATTGGACTAATAGTCTGGTGGTTTTGGTTATATAAGCCAGCAAGAGCTGTTGATCTAAATGAGAAAAATCTCATTATTGTTGTAAATAATGGGGTTTATCAACCGTCAAAAATAAAAGTAGAAGCAGGTAAAAAAAACTCACTTAAGTTTTTCAGAAAAGATGGTAGTCCGTGTGCCGCAACGGTCATATTTCCGGACATTGAAATAAGTGAAGAACTACCTGTCAACAGTAATAAAACGATAGATCTACCTTCTTTGTCACCAGGAGAGTACTCGTTTCATTGCCCAATGAAAATGTATAAGGGTACTTTGGTAGTTGATTAGGCGATATTTATGAAGGTTAAAAAAGTACCTGCACAAATGAAAAATTTAAATTTAGTTGAGTTTTCTGGAGGTAAATATGAGTAATAAACCGCGTTCATTTTGGGCAACACCTACAGGATGGGCTGCACTAGGCTTAATTGGTGCAGCATCTTATTTTTTGTTGGTTGAACACAGCCAACATTTTTTCGATTATTTGCCTTTTTTGATTTTATTGCTATGTCCTTTAATGCACGTATTTATGCATGGAAGTCATGGTAAACATGGACATGATGAAGATAACTCGCATGAGAAAGCTTCTCAGGAATCATTTGGCGAGTTAACGGATAAAAATAACTCCTATAGAGATGGTTATATTGAAGGTCTTAAAACAGGTCGAGAAGAGAAAGAGCATAAGGAGAATGAAAATGCACGGTGATTCAGATTACGGCTTATGGACATTAGTGATTATAAATTCTGCTATCTTCATTTTCTTTGCCTTTAGTTTTGCAAAACCACAAACAAAAACTGATTGGCGAACTTTGGGTGCATTTTCAGCATTTATTGTTGCGCTATTTACAGAAATGTATGGCTTCCCATTAACCATATATTTTCTCTCTGGCTGGTTAACTGAAAATTATCCTGGCATTGACTTTTTAGCTCATGATAATGGTCACTTGTTGCATACAATATTTGGCTTTGAAGGAAATGCACATTGGGACCCTTTACATATTACGAGTAATGTCCTAATTATTTTCGGCTTCTTTATGCTTTCATCTGCATGGAATGTACTTCATCAAGCTCAGAAAACCGGAATGTTAGCTGTATCAGGTTGGTATGCTCGTTGTCGTCATCCACAATATATTGCCTTTATTTTGATCATGTTTGGCTTTCTTCTCCAATGGCCTACCATTCCAACTGTTGTAATGTTTCCTATTTTGGTTGTGGTTTATGTACGACTCGCCAATAAAGAAGAAGTCAAAGTAATCAGTGAATTTGGTGATGAATACTTATCTTACATGTCGAAAACTCCAGCTTGGATACCTCGCTTTTCAGCTAGTGTAGAAGGAAAATCAAATGAAAACATTAATTAAGTCGATTGTCGCAATTGGAATCTTGCATATTCCTCTTAGTGCTTGTGCACTTGAATCAAACACGGATAAAAGTATGCACAACAACATGGCAATGACTCATGAAAATATGGAAAAGATGCACAGCAATATGCTCGCTTTGAAGGAACAAATCCTGGCTGTAAAGCAAGAACGTGACCCTGTAAAGCAACAAAGGCTAATGCATAAACATCGAAAATCGATGATTAAAATGATGCAAATAATGCATAGAAAAATGACTGATAAATCTATTGAACAGCAAATAAACATGGCTGAACATCATGTCAATATGATGGAAACCATGATCCCTAATATTGGATTAGGAAAAGCGACTGATAAGCAATCAGTGGATAAACACAATCACTAAAAAGGAGACGATTATGACTGATTTAGATCATAGAGTTGGTGTAAGAGAAAATAACTTGGTAGTTAGAAATCTAAAATTATCAAATGTTTCTAATGAAAATATTGATGCATTAATTGAAGAAATTGACCAAATGTTCGGGCTAGATGAAGTTTCATTCAATAGAAAGAAACAGACTATTCATTTAGCTTACGATGCTGTCAATTTGAACCTCGATGGTATTGAGGATGTTATTAGGAAGCATGGTGCAGATATGAATAATGATTGGTGGACTCATACCAAAGAAAGTTATTACAAATTCTGTGACCAAAATGTAAAAGACAATTTTGATCATGAACCATGGAGCTGTCATAAAAGTCCTCCCAGCTCCATTAAAAGAAAACGTTAACCTTAAACCCCCCTTGAATTTGAATTGGAGTTAATTATGACAAATAAACTATCTAGAACATTAATTTTTGCAGTTTTTGCTTTGTTTTTAACCGGTTGCGCAAATAGTGACCTTTCACATCGATATCTTATGCGAGGCCAGGTAGTTTCTGCGTCACCCGATAACATTGTGGTTTGTGTTGGGTATGATGACGGGGCGGAAGTCGGTCAAATTTTTGATACATATCGCTTTACTATGAATGATGATAATGAAGAAGGGGCAGAGTTTTTTCAAAAGGTTGAAAAAGGGCAAATTATTATTGAAGAGATCATCGATGAACACTTCGCAAAAGTTTCGGTTTTAAAAGGACAAGTTAAAAAGTTTGATTTTGTACAGTTAAACAGGTAGAGAGAGTGCCCGTTTGCGTGGTGTAGGAAAGTTTTACACCACGTTTTTTTACTCTTTCACTTATGGAACCTACTTATGGGAGGCTATTCCTTTTTTTAATTAGTCGCATCCTGTTTACTACTGCCATAGGGCATGCATGTAGGGAAACTGCATAGTATTTACAGAGATATATATTGATTACAGGAAATTTATAGATTCTGTATGTGGGCATGAAGTATAGGTAGATATAAAGTACGGAAAATACCAAGGTGGAAGTTTTTATCGTTTTTGATCAAAGCAATGTCTTGATGGCTTTAATATCCCTCAGGAAGATTTATTAAGGAGCATTACTATGTCACATAAATTATCACTCGTAGCATTTGGTCACGCGACAAGTTTTACTATTGCGGCAAGTTTTGTTGTCTGTATCACGTTTGATTTAATGCTTCCTGAACATGCCATGTACTCTGTTTGGCTAAAGCTACTACCTGGGTTTGAATGGATAACTTGGAAAAGCTTCTTTTTAGGTTTGGTCGAAAGTTACCTATATGGTTGGTATATAGCCCTAATTTGGGTACCTATATATAATTATGTAGGTAGTAAGAGTAAATGAAATACGTGAGCAGCATAGTCAATACAACTGCTTAGTGAGCAACACGAAAAACAAAAATGTGGATACTAGGAATAAATGAATGAATGGACTAGAGCTGCGTATTTAAAAAGTATAGGTATTGAAAATGATTTTTGATGAAATAAAAAAAAAAGATAACCAGAAAATTAAAAAAACCTTCATTTTACTGATGTTGTTAATAAGTGTTTTTTTTGCATTTATAGAAAGTTCCCATGGAAATGAAAAGCACCATCCTAAAGAGAAAAAGAATTCTCAGTCACCTAAACAATTAAGCATCAACAATCAAATTATTGATGCAAATAAAAATTTAAATGCAGAATCGTTAGGAGATTTCAACGCTAAAGGAATGGGTAAAGGAATGGGTAAAGGAGTGGGTAAAGGAATGGATAAAATGATGGAAAAAATGGGAGCACCTAAGCCAAAAGACCTTTACCCATCACTTATGCGCATGGCTTCAATGCCAAGAGATAAAGCACAAGAAGTTCTACAAAAAGCTAGTGATAGAATGCTTGTTGGCAATCAACTTATGGTTGAAGGATTTTCCTTGCTATCATTAGCGGAACAACGTCAAAGCTTTTCAGAAATGCAATTAGCTGTTAATACTATTGATCAAGGATTGAGTCAATATGATAGCGGCTTAGCAGCGAAACGCGCTATTGTTGAAGGGCAAGAGCCTAGAAGAGTCGCACTTACTTGGTTTAAGAGTCAAATGAACCTTTTACCAACAACTGCAACTTCAACAACTACCACACTAATTTTTGGTTTATCTCCTCTTCATTTAGGAGTTATGGCAATTTTACTCTTTTTTTCTGCGGTAATGGTTTGGATGTATGGGTTTAAGATGCAAAGAGCTGCGGCACTGATAAAGGATTTAGAAACTGAATCAGAAACAACCCAAACAGAAAACATTTTAGGCTCAACGCCTTTACAAAAAAGTACTCCTGAAGTTATTAACCCAATCCCTAAGATCATTGAAAGTGAAGAACCAGTTAAATCAGTGATCACTAAAAATTCAGTTTATGTTGGCAATTTAAAAGTTATTGGTATTTTCAGCGAAACACATGATGTGAAAACGTTTCGTTTAGCAGAAAAAAATGGGCAAAGTTTACCATTTACATTTGAGCCAGGACAATTTGTTACTTTTAGTTTGTCCATCCCTAATCAGCCTAAATTAACAAAACGTTCCTATACAATAGCTTCATCTCCAACAGAAAAAGACTATTTTGAAGTCACTATCAAACGAGAAGAACATGGCCTAGTGTCAAGGTTCATGCATGATGATGTTTCAGTAGGGGATGAGCTTGCAGTCAAAGCACCAAATGGAAAGTTTTATTTCAATGGTGATAATGAAGATAGTGTCGTTTTAGTGTCTGGCGGAGTAGGGATAACACCAATGATGAGTGCTGTCAGATATTTAACGTCTCATTGCTGGAAAGGCAATATTTATTTTCTTTTCTGTACTCGAACTTCCAATGACTTTATCTTCCAAAAGGAACTGCAACTTCTTCAATCTCGCTATAAAAACTTGCATGTTTTGGTGAGTATGACACGCGCAGAAGGAACTTCATGGATGGGACCTCAAGGCAGGCTTACATCACAACTTGTTAATGATTTCGTGCCTGATTTACCTAGTAAAGTTGCACATATCTGTGGGCCACCTGCAATGATGAGTGCAATGACTCAACTCTTATTAAACTTAGGGATGACTCCTGATAGGGTAAAAACAGAGGCTTTTGGATCTGCACCTCCTAAAAAGAAAACAGTTAGTGCAACTCAATTAGATAATTCAAATAATAATTCAGGTTTAGAGGTTAACTTTTTAAAGTCTAAAAAGATGACTATTGCTCAACCAGATGAAACTGTTTTGGATGTTGCAGAGAGATTAAATATTGAAATCGATAGTTCATGTCGATCTGGAACTTGTGGTAGTTGCAAAACTAAGCTTCTAAAAGGAAGTGTTGAAATGGATATAGAAGACGGCTTAGAGGGTGAAGAGAAAAATCAAGGCTATATTCTCGCATGTCAGTCTATTCCGAGAACTCCATTGGAAGTTGATGTATGAACAATCAAGAACGGCACATTGTAACGACACTTGTCTTTTTAATGTTACTTTTATGGGGTGGGTTTGTTTGGCATCGTGATCCTAATTTTCCTAGCAGTTTTTCAGGTGGAATGGTTGGGATTCTAGCTACAATTTTTATGTTCGCCCCATTATTTTATCTTGTTATTAAACGCATTAAGCCAATTAAAAAATGGATGGTTAAATATGTATCGATGCCTAAATTACTTCTGATACATGTTTACGCCGGTGTATTGGGGCCTATTTTAGGGTTAGTTCATAGTGCTCATAAATTTGATAGTTCGGTTGGAATCGCTCTAACTTTTTTGATGCTAGTCGTTGTAATAAGCGGCTTCATAGGCAGGTATATATTGAGTTTAATATCTTCTCGCATACGAGATAAAAAGGAATTGAAAGGAGAGCTTGAAAGCCAATTAATATTTGCCAAAAAAGAGCTTCAAAGAAGTGTTTGTTCTACACGAATAAAAAAGCTGACAAGCACCTCACACTCTCTAGTTCGTTCATTTTCAACAATGTTTGGAGTGTACTCCTCAAAATTTTCATCCGAACAAAGGGTTCTTAGGATAATTGAAAGTATATCTGATATTGATTACAGCATAAAAATCCATGACACAGCTAAGCTATGGTTTAAACGTTGGTTAAAATTTCATATTACTATTTCTCTTTTCTTGTATGTATTGTTAACGTTTCACATTTTCACCGAAATTTATTTTGGATTGAGGTGGTTATGAAAAAAATTATTTTATTTAGTACTTTATTAATAGTCTCTGTTTTTGTTGCTAGTCATTTATATCACGCGCCTGAATCAATTCCAGAAATTAATTGGGAAAGTATAGCAAGCCCAGGAAGTTTAAGCTCAGCTCATTCATTTTTGGAAGCAGACTGTTTGGGGTGTCATACACCAATAAGTGGTGTAACAAGAGATAATTGTGTTACTTGCCACGCAAATGATGTTCATATCCTTCAGCGTCAACCAACAGTGTTTCATGCTGATGTGGCAGACTGTGTTGCTTGTCATAAAGAACATCAGGGGAAATTAGCTTCTATCTCACAAATGAACCATGAAGGACTTGTAGATACAGGCTTCTTGATGTTACCAGATAATTCCATCAAATTTGATGAAGGCACAGAGAGATTAAACCTTTTAAAAAATCTACTGAGTCATGGCAAAAAAGTTGATCCTGTATTTATTCATCAAGACGTATCGCCTAAAGAAGCTCTATTAAATTGTGCCCAGTGTCATAGCAATGATGATCGCCACTTTACATTGTTTGGTGATGATTGTGTTCAATGTCACCAAACAACCCAATGGTCTTTACCTGAATTTATTCACCCTTCTAATAGTTCAATGGATTGTAATCAATGTCATGAAGCCCCCCCTAGTCACTACATGCAACATTTTAAGATGATTTCTGCAAAAGTTGCAGGGGAACCAAAAGCAAAAGTCGAAGAGTGCTATGTCTGCCACCAGAATACTTCTTGGAACGATATTAAACGAACAGGTTTGTATAAACATCACTAATTATTTGGAGTATTAAATTGTTGTTAAGTACTATTGCTGTTGTTATAACAGTTGTTGTGGGGTTAATCTTATTTAACCATAAAATTCGCTTATCCTCACAATGGCGAGCTACTGTTACGCCCTTAGCTTCGATCATAGGAAGTGGCTTTTTGATTGTAGCACCTCTTCTTCACTCCATTATGGGAAAGTGGGCATTGCTAGGCATGATTGTTCTTTCCTTGTTTGCTTATAGCATAGGTGGTGTAATCCGTTTTAATATTAAGTACGCAGAAAAATACATAGCTAGTAATGAAGAAAGTAAAATAGCTAAATTGGAAGTCATAGGCCAATGGTTTCTTGGTGGTGCCTATGCTATTTCAGTCGCTTTTTATATTAGCCTTTTTTCAGCTTTTATCTTTGATCGTATTGGTGTTACAGATTTAACAATAATTAAGTTAATTACAACGTTAATATTATTAGTCATTATGATAATAGCATGGCGAAGAGGTGCAAAAGGCTTAGAAGTTATTGAGCTATACGCAGTTACTATAAAATTGGCCATCATAGTAGGTGTTCTAGCTGCCTTGCTAAGTTATGATATATCGACTGGAACTGAGTGGTTCCAGCATAACCCTATTAGTAGTCTTGGGCTTATTGAGACTTTAAGCATCCTCGGTGGTATGTTGATGGTAACTCAAGGCTTTGAAACAACGCGATTTATGGGAGGGCAGTATTCTGTTACTCAAAGAATAAAAGCAGTTAAATATTCACAAAATATTGCTACTTTACTTTACGTTCTTTTTATTGGTCTTACTTGTCCAATATTCCTCACTTTTCCAATTGTCGAGTTAAATGAAACAACAATTAGCCACACATTAGGGCAGGCTGTTTGGATCTTACCTTTCTTATTGCTTATTGCTGCAACAGCGAGCCAATTAAGCGCTGCATTAGCTGATACTATTGGTGGTGGTGGACTGTTAAAGGAATTAATAAAGTTCAGTTTATCGACCAATATTTACTATATGCTAGTTATATTGCTTGCAATAGCGCTTGTATGGTCTGCCGATGTATTTCAAATAATAAATCTCGCGTCAAAGGGATTTGCTCTCTACTATCTTGTGCAAACAATTATTGCATCATTATTGCTACTTAAACAACCCCAAAAGAATTTAGGTTTATGGCTTAAATTTTTAGGAACAATTTTTATTATCATATTACTCATCCTTATTATTGGTTGGTCGATCCCTGCTCCTCACAGTTAAAATTCATAGCTTAGTATCCAAGAAAGATATAGCTTTGAATTTACTAAAGTATAATTTTTTCTGAAGGGGGTTATTTGATAGTAAAAAGTAACATGTTCATATAGGTATCTTGCTAATGAATAACATTTTGGTTTTGAAATATACTGAATTTTATATTTTTAATAGTCCAGCTACTATTATGGTGTGAACCTAGGTTTAACTCACACCTTAGTTGTTGATAATTAAGAGGTTATTTTTATTTTTGGCTCTGTATTTGCATTGTAAAAAAGTAATGATGTAATTTTGACACGAGTGAAACTAAAATGACTACGATAGAAAATTCTCTTTATACACAAATGCAGAGTATGTCTCTTGAAGCTATTAATAAACCTTCAAATAATACTAATAATTCAAGTGATAAATTTGGCAATTTACTTGTAAATGCTCTTAATTCTGTAAATGATTTACACAAAGATTCTGGTAAGAAAGTAACAGCATTCGAGCTAGGTGATAGAAGTGTAACATTAGCTGATGTGATGATTTCAGGTGCTAAAGCAGGTATCGGCTCTAGCGCAGCTATTCAAATTCGAAATAAAGCCATTGAAGGATATAAAGAGATCATGAGTATGCCTGTTTAGTTACACTCTGTATGATCTTTCTTACCCCTTGGAAGGTAACAATTATAGGCTGCCTCCTTTGTTTATAAAAATCAAATGGATAATGGATTAATTATTGCCTTGAAGTGAAGTTGTTATTACTCATGTAAAGAGCAATATATAGTTTAGGAAATATTTAATGATCATTTTTAATATGAAAATTGATCTGAGGGATTAATCGATGCTGTCATTAAGTGAAAATGAGTTATCTCAAAAAATATTTGAATTTTCTAATGATGGAATTTTTGTTCTTTCATTAGATGAAAATAGCATTATAGAAGTAAACCCTGCTGCGACAAAAATGCTAGGCTTCTCAAGGGAAGAATTACTTGCGATGAGTATTTCAGATATCCACCCTAGGGAGATGAATTTATTACAAGAATTTGCAAATCGAGTGTTGGTAAAAGGTGCTGGTTGGACAAATGAACTAACGTGTCAAACTAAAAGTAAAAAGCTACTTTTTGTTGAAATATCTGCTTCGATAATAACTATGGAAAATCAAAAGTATTTAATTTCTATGGTTCGTGATATTAGTGGTCGTAAGCAAATGGAAGCACAGCTACGAATGTTTTCTTTTACCGATGGACTAACAGGGGTCGCTAATAGGCGCAAGCTTGATGAATATATAGATATCGAGTGGCGTAGAGCTATGCGCAATCAGTTGCCAATATCCATTATTATGATCGATATAGATTATTTTAAGTTATATAACGACACATATGGCCACCTACAAGGTGATAGTTGCCTAAAGACAGTAGCAAATGTAATTCAAAAATCTCTCATTAGGCCCGGCGACTTTTGTGCTAGGTACGGAGGTGAAGAGTTTTTTGTATTATTACCTGATACCGATGAAAAAGGTGCTCTTCACATTGCGCATAGAATAGACAAAAATCTAGCGAAAGAAAAAATTGAACATTGTATGTCTGACATTAGTGCTTCTGTTACTATCAGTATGGGGTTGGCTAGTATTGTTCCTAATTCAAAAGTCACCAGCTCACAACTAATCTTAGAAGCAGACCAAGTACTCTATAAAGCTAAAAAGGAAGGAAGAAATAGAGCTATTTGTTTTTCAGAAAATTAGAATTTATGACTTACTGATTCAGCCTTTCTAAGTATCAAATTTATTCTTCAAATGCTTCGAACCAAATGCATATTCTCAACTCTATATAGAGTCAGTCTATTTTTAAGTTTAAGACGATTGTAGTGTTTCTCTGAAAGAGGGGCTGAGTCTTTGGAACAATCTACATAGAGTTTTTGTAAAAAATATCCCACGGATGATGCTCTAATCGAACAATTTAAAACGCCATCTTTCATATTAAATCCTGAATTGGCCATTACATTACATAAAAAAGTTGATGCTGGGAATGTAATAAAGGCTTTCTATATTTACAAAAAGACACTAGGTGTGTCTATGTCTCATGTTTTTTTCCTTGTACTATAGTTGGTTAAAGTTCATCAATAGATATTATGATGATTTCTTGGCTAATAAGAGGAGTAATAATGGTAAACCTTTCAACGGTTGGTTACGTAGTGTTGAAAATTGCTATAGTGATATCTATCTCTCAGCTTTTTATTCTCTTTTTTTTGGGAAATATTCCCCATACGATGGTTGGAAAGACTGTCGCGTTTACCCATTTAGCATTCCTAGCCTTATTAAACATGACTTTATTAGTTATAACCACTTCACCAATTATTTATTTTTGGGTAATTAACCCATTTGTGAAAGCTCGTGATGAAGCCGTTCTAGAAGCCACACACTTAGCACACTATGATCAACTTACTAACTTAGGTAATCGTAGATTGATTTATCAAAATTTAGAAAAGATAAAAGCACAATGTGATCGTAGAGAAGTATTTGGTGCTGTAATGCTTTTAGATTTAAATAAATTCAAGCCTATAAATGATGAATACGGCCATGATGCGGGAGATGCCATACTGGTCTCTGTTGCTAATCAATTGATTAAAGTTGTACGGAGTGAGGATTTAGTTGGGAGGTTTGGTGGAGATGAGTTTGTCGTGGTAATAAGCCACCTAGATTATGAGGAGTCTATAGCTAAGGACAAAGCACAAGTTATTGCTCAAAAAATTCAATCTGCTGTTCGTAAACCAGTTGAATTCAATGGTAGTAAAATAGATGTTTGCTCCAGCATTGGGGTATGCCTTTTTAAAAAAAATGATAAAGGAAATGATGAATTAATTAAAATGGCTGATACAGCTATGTACAAAGCCAAAACTTCTAGTGCCAAGATTATGATTTGTTAGTTTGTTTTAATTAAAAAGCGGAGGTTAAATGGATATAAGCCTTATATCCATTTTGTTGATGATTAAGAATTACAAGCATCTTTTAGTGCTTTACCTGCTTTAAAGCTTGGAACTTTGGCTGCTGCTATTTGAATTTCAGCACCAGTTTGAGGGTTACGACCTTTGCGTGCAGCTCGATTATTGACTTTATATGTGCCAAAACCTACTAATGCAACTTCACCACCACTGGCTAACTCTTTTGTAACGCTTGTAATTAAACTGTCTAATGCGCGACCCGCAGAAGCTTTTGTAATATCAGAGCCAATAGCTATTTTTTCAATTAATTCAGACTTATTCATTTTATTATTCCTTTTGAGTTTTTTTTGCTGAATGAATAATACTAAAAAGTGAAGGAAGGGCAATAGAAAGAAGTAGCTTACTTTTAAATCGTCCGAAAGATGTCTTTATGTTTCGTTCATGCACGAAATTGCTTTTATTGACATTCGTACACTTGTACCGTAAGGTGTACGAAAGGTGTAACTTAAGTACAGGTAATTATGAAAGTTGGTTTTGCACGAGTATCAACGAAGGAACAAGAACTTGCTCTTCAACTCAAGCAGTTGGAAGAAATTGGTTGTGAAAAAATATTTCATGGTAAACATAGTGGTGTTTCGGTTAAGAACGATGAGCAACTTAAAGAACTAATCGACTTTATTCGTGAAGGTGACGAAGTTATTGTTACTCGCCTTGATCGCCTAGGGCGATCATTAAAATCTATCCTTGATGCGATTGATAATATCCATTCAAAAGGAGCATGCCTTAACATTATTGACGGTTCGCTTAATACGAGTAATGATAATCCATTCTCTAATGCGATGATCAACTTGTGCGGAGTTTTTGCTCAATTAGAAAGAGATCTTATTAAAGTCCGAACCGCAGAAGGTCGGGCTGAGGCCAAGGCGCAAGGCCGACATCTTGGACGTATGCCAGCTTTAACTGAACAAGAAGGTAAGGAATTATTAAAAGCAAAATTAAATGGCGAATCAATTTCAGCTCTGGCAAGAAAATATGATGTAAGTAGGCCAACCGTCCATAGAACATTAGAACGTTTATGTGACAAGAAGTAATAATTTGATTTAATTCAACACTATTGGTATCAAAGCCTGTTTTAATAGTTAAAACCCAATAAAAATAATCAGAGAATAAAAAGCATGGGTTCATACACCGATCTTTCCGTAAATGGATATCCAGTGGCTAGCTCCAAGAGCTATGCTATTGCAACAGTAATGACAATATTTCGTGAAACTGACAAGAGGATTTTTTCAAGAAATTTGTCTGACCGAAATCCTGCTGTTTGGGGAACATTTGAACCAGATGAAATAGAAAGAGCTTTAACATATGAATGCCAGGTATCAAAAATTTCTGATCGTTTAGATGTCATGGGATTTACCTTGCAACGGTGCAGGGATGATTTTGAGAGAATACGTAATAACAAGATTAATGAATATAAATCTTGGTGGAAAGAAGACCAGAGTGAATGGATAGAATCACTAATTAATACTTTAGAAAGGATAAATTTTGATGTTTATATGGCAACCCTTAAAGAAGTCTTTGATAGCAAAGAACAGTTTCACTTTCTTGAGCATGAGGAAATAGAAAAATTAGACACTGTTAGAAAATACATGTTTTCTGATGAAGACTATGAACTTGGCTTTTTTGCAACTGACTTTAGATCGCTAATAAGGGTTGCTTGTAGTGTATCCTCTGGTAATGCGCTTGTTATACAAGATTTAACGGAAGTTTTACATGCCGGGTATTATGATGAAAGCGATGATGTTTGTAACAATTCAATAAAAGCACTGATTCAAGATCACCCAGAAAACGCCCCTCGAATAATATTAACAGAAGGCTCTTCTGACGTTAATATTATTAAGAGATCTCTTGAGGTACTGTACCCACACCTTGCTGAGTATTATACATTTTTGGAGTTCTCCCAATTTCGTGCTCAAGGGAGTGCAGGAACTCTCGTCAATAATATAAAATCATTTGCCGCTGCTGGGATCTCTAATCGTATTATTGCAATATTTGATAATGATGCCGCAGCTTTTGATGCCAGAAGAGTTTTATCTAAAATTGAACTCCCTGATAACATCGCGGTTTGTAATTACCCTGATATTAAATTCTTAGAAAATTATCCAACATTAGGGCCTGGCGGTAGAGTTGACCTCAACGTAAATGGTCTGGCTGCTAGTGTTGAACTTTATCTAGGCCCGAACATCCTCAAAGAAAACGACTCAGATCTAAGCCCTGTACAATGGAAAGGATTCATCGAAGGTATTGGTAAATATCAAGGCGAGGTCATGCACAAACGCAGTATTCAAGATAAGTTCTTTACTCGAATAAATGAATATAAAAATGACATTGATGCTTGCGATGATAGTGAATGGAATGACTTACGAGCTTTACTAAATGTAATATTCAAAGCTTTTGATAATGTGAAATAGATGATCCTGTTAAAATAATATAATTACTTTATCGAGAATTAAACTTTCTTAAGGCGCTACAGTTAAATTTATTGTAAAAAATATAGCTATTTATCTGATGTTTTTGAATTAATATTCATTGTGCATATCGGTATTATTTTTACTTTGATAATAAATCTTATACTTATCAATGGGTTGTAAAGGGTGTTTTAGCTCGGTTAGTGCTGTAATCTATTGCTTTATATTTCTAAGTTATTCAATGCTTTATATGGTTGCTCTTGGTTTTATCTTTTGTTTTTTACAAGTTTTACGCTAGTGGGTGGTTTTAATGTGTTCCTATGTGAGTTTTATCAGGTTAAAAATTATTTTACTGACTTTGAGAGAGAAATTGTTTGTGAATAATTATTCAAAATAGAGCTATTTGATCGGTAGTGAATGACACAATAGGTTAAATCCTTCAGATAGTTTTATATTTAACTTTGAAGAATTTATTAACCCCCTAGACCTTAGCCTCTTTTTTAGTCCGCCCATTCTGTAGTGTTCTTTAATTCTTTTTTCGACCTAAAACAATAAGTGCCTACACAAAACCTGCGACTAAGCGAAGAAATGCAGTTTTATCGAGGATTTTGGGTGATTTAAATTGAAAAGCCTAGCGCCTGTTATGACTAGTCTATATTCCTTGAAAGCAGGGGATTTAGTGAAGGAGGTTGTATATTAAAAGGGAGATCACCAACAGTTAAAATATTGATGTTTCAATGAAATTAGCTTCCCTTTTTTGTTAAATTAAGTAATCTAAAATAACAGATTGTTAGCGTGTAGAACCTTATTTGCCATGTAGTGTAGATATTTCTAAGCAGCAACGTACACGCAAGCATGGCAAGTATTCGACCGCCTAGGGCGGGAATTTAATAATAAATATCTCTTAAAAGTTTTAAATTAAACTTTTCGTTTTCTCAAAGGCAATTAGAATACTTAGTCAAATTCACTTCAAGCTAGGTTTCTGGTGGGGTATGCAAATTGATGATTATTTCAAGAATATCTTTAAAACCCGTATCACTTAACACCTCATCACGCTTTATCGCTTTTAGTGCTATTAGCTCTCCAGACTCACCAAAACCTACATAGCTAGAGTTTGATACTTTTAAAAAGTCTCGCAACACCCCTATATCATCCTCATCTAAAGTTACCTCCTGTGACTCTTCATAACTTAGCTCAGCTAAAGGTTTAGATAAGGATAATTTCGGATTAGATCGAACTTCTTTCAATGTGTTGACTTGGTTACGCAGCCCCTTAACCTCGCCTAGCAATAATGCCATCTTATGTCTTAATGTTAAGTCTCCTATCTTAACAAGATCGGAGTCTTCTACGAATGATTCTGGAACAGTATCTTGTAGATCTTTGTTTGATAAATTAACAGTATTTACGGCAGTTGAGTGCTCAATCCATGCGTCAATTAACAACCTGTAAACATTTGTCGTTTTTCCATTAACAGGTTTCTTGTTATAGTAAATGGTTCTCGATTTAGTGATTATACCCTTTGAACTCAGAATTTTTATTATCGCTGGAGGCGAAACAATGCCACCTGAGCTTGTTATTTTTTGACATGTCTCATGTATGTTCGTAAGCATTTGCTCTGTCGTTGGTGTCTTTGCTTCATTCTTTAATTTGTTATATGTCGCAATAACAGTATCTAAAGAGATCTTTTTCATATTCATTGTTATTTATTCTCGTTTTTTAATGATGGAACCGAATTGGCTTTTAAAAGGTTGTTTATGTCTGTGGCTTGCTTTTCTATACCAAGCTCTGCCAAAGTAGTTGAGCCATTATGCAAATTTTCAGACTCTTTCGCGCCAACTTTCGAGATCAGAAACTTTGCCATAGCATCAGATGCTGCCGTTTTTTCTTCCTCACTAAGAGGTGAAAATGATATTGGCGTAGTGCCATTGTTTATTAATATCTGGTCAATAAAATTATTCCGTTCTAATTCAACTCTAGTATCTGCTATTTCTGGATAAATTCTACTTGCTTGAACCAGCAGATCTTTTAAATGAAATGGAGATGTCTCAATAAAATTGGTTTCTTCACCATAATTTACTTCAACAGGGATTAATTCATTGCCTTTGGTAAAATTCTCAATGTCGTCTTTAGTGGCAATTTCTCTGACTTCTTCGAGCAAATTATATGTTGCATGAGCATCCATAATTATTCGATCTAATTCTTCAGACTTGGTTTCAATAATCGTATTGAGCGATTTTATCTCATCAATTGTTTCAGGAGGGCACAGATGAATTTCTTTTCGTTTTTTATAACTATATTGTTCCTTTTTTAATACAGCCTGCTTTTTCTTAATAGCTTCTATATCTGTACTTATCTTACTGATGCTTTCCAATAGTTTATTACCGTGTAACCACAGTTCAATCATCCACGGTACACCAGTGACTAAATGGCGGCAGCGTACACAATTTCCACGGCCACCGATAACAGCACCGTATTTAGCTTTTGATGATTTGGTTGCTTTTTTAATGACCTCACCACCATCATCACAACGTGTACCACCAAAGGGACAAATACCCATGCCACTGCCGCCCCAAGTCGCCATATGGCTTCTTGAAAGCATGAGGTTTTGTACACCTTCTTGCTGGTTTGCAACCAAGTAACGCATAGCATCTTCTAATGTTGCGTCTTTTAACCAACGTTTTAAATTTTCTTTAGATTTGTTTTCTAGGTCTCTTTTGGCTTTAGATAATATGTCTGTAATATGACCATTAGAGTATTTAATGTAATAAATGGTCATTAATATAGTTGAGTGTCCAGCGATTATTTTACTAATGACTTCAATCGGAACTCCTGCCTCAGCTAAGCTTGTAAGACCCGCTACTCTCAATCCATGTGGTGTGAATATAGATCTTTCCGGCTGATTTGTTTGTGAGTTTCGTTTAGTGATTATGTTGACATCATGACCTTCTGCTTGAACTCTTTTTTCAAGCTCTTCCATTAGTAGCCACCAAAAGCGCATCAGTTGATTATTGGTTGCGGGAAATCCAGTTTTGGAGACCAATGGGCTACGGAATAAGTAAAATCTATCAGGTGTTTGCTCTAGCACTGATTGGGAAGGTTTAGAGTCACTGTTTATACCCTTGGGCATATCTTTATATGAAGCTGGTTTTTCCACAGGAAAATATTTTTCCTGCCATTCTCGAAGGGTATGAAGGTGATTGACTAATATTTCATTATGCCAGGGAATTGTATAACCAGATTCAGGACCAAAACCGACAGCAGCATCTTTGGTTTTATTTGTACTAATATAAAAACCTACCGATTCTTTCAATCCTGTTATATTTTTTGTCAGTACACCTCTATTAGGTTTTTGTTCTGAACGACTTGACCAATAATTTGCATGTGGAGAGTCATTTTTAACCCACGCTTTCATGATTGGATTATATTTTTCTATATCTCCCTCACCAGAATCCAACATTTGAACCTGGATCTTTCTAAGCGGGATCTCAATCATTGTTAAAAAGGTATATGTTTGAGCCGGACACCAAACCTTCTCGATAACACCTGAGTTTTCATTAAACCAATCAAAATACTGAGACTGTATAGATTTAGGCCATTTGAAATCACCTTCCGTTAGGATTTCGTTCATGGTTAGTAGAAAACTGGTGGGTATGACTATTTTGTCTGACTCAGTTAATCCCTGAGAAAAAATACCAGTTAGTTTCTCATACTGATAAGTAGATATAAGGGGGTGACCAATTGACAACACTTCATCATCTTCTTTATCTTGCATGTAATTCTCAATAATATAAATAGAGAATTTATAAAGGTAACTGAGGTGGGTGCTGTATGAATTAGGGTGGCTTTTCTTAAATGAATCATGCAATGGCACATGACGTTTTTCACTTAAGTATTTAAAAGGTTCTTGAATATCGTCAGGTAACGTATTTAAATAAAATAGAAAATGTTTGATGGCACTATAATGATTCTTTGTAGATTTAACATGTTCATCATCAATCCATTCTTTGGCTAATGTAAACCATTGCTTCTGATTAGGTGTTAGTTCACTCTCTAAAGTAGAAAGGTCGGTGGAGCGTTTAATTTTTGCATATTGTGCAAAAAAATCATCTTTTGAGAGATGGGTAAGCAATAAGCCTATTTTGCGAAAGGCAATTTGATATCTTTCTTTTACCCAATCTTGATATTTAAGCGTTGGTATTTTTATTTCATCAAGCAACTCTTTCCAAAGTTCAGGAGTGACTTCTTTTAAGCTCTTAACTTTCCCAAAGCTGATAACTAAAAAAGCAATAGTAAAGATATCTTTTTCTACAGCCGCCTTAGTTTGTTCTTTTGTTTTTTTTCCGTGAACATTAACTTTTTCAAAAAGCTCAAGACACTCTTTGTGTATTGAAGAAGACCTAGCTTGTTCATCTAAATTAGCAATGTTCTTGAGCAATGTTGAATAATCACCAACATGTAAAGGTTTAATCAACTCGGCAAATGACATTTATTCTCACCCTATTTTTTATTTATCTATGGGAGATTCAAAAAACACTAAATTACTATGAATATATCCTTTGCTTCAATTAGGCTTTCTAAACAACTTTATTTAAAGAGAGTATACTTGAACTTTATTCTATTTGAAAGTTTATTTTTGTTATTATCTTTCTATATCAATGACTTAGGTACTCATTGTGTTCCGGAAATCTAAAGTTACAATTACAACCCCCAACCAAATAAACGCTAAAATAGTAATATAGCGACCGAAAGGGCGGGCAGTAATAAGGGAAAACTATATGCTATCCGCTGAATCACTAATTAACGTTAAGCCTTCAATGGCTTGTTTAAAAAATCTAAGCTTGGCTTAATATACAAGGCATCCCTTGCTTCATTTAGTTTCTGTTGAATACCTTCGTTGGTAGGTTTGTTGTATGCTTCTTGAGATAAAATACTGCGATGCTTAGCACATTTTTGGATGACTTTATTAGGAATACCAAGATCTGTAAGTGTTCCTAGATAAAAGTGCCTACTACCATATGGAGTGGTTCCATATTCTTTCCCTCTAGGGATTTTTATCCCTAATGCTACTTCTACTTTATCTAACGCTCTGTTAAATGCACCAATATAAGCACTAACACTATAAGGCAGCCCTTGATAACTTTTTCCAGTGCTATGGTCAACTCCAGAAGAAACAAAAAGAAACGGATGGATCGGATCACCATTATTTGTAGCTAACAATTCTAATTTGGGGCGGTAATGATTAATGTAATAAATGTACATTGCATTAAAGCGTATCGCTGCTCCTTTGTGCATAAAAAATACAGGAGCGCTTAAGGAAGAATCGAGTTCTAAATCTTTCCAATTAGCGTTCATACTCTTTATGGGATGTCTATGGCGCGGTAACATCCCTCTTTGAGCCAAAAATTCTTTCCGGGTGATATTTTCTCCCGCTATAAATGTAGGGGCTTCAATAGGGTGCCGTAAAAACACCTGGCAATCGTCATGACTTTCAAAATCAACAGGAATGACATCATTAATCCATAGATGAAACGGTTCGCTCTCCCGAATCCCACCGAAAAATAATAACAGTGTAATCATCTTTGCTGTTATGTCTTCTTGATCACTCAGCAATTGAGCATTGGGATCTTTTACGAAACCATATTCAAACAAAGGGGCAATCAATTCTTCGGGAAATCTTTTTGCTTCAGAACTTGTTCTTGAACGACTACCTGAAGTACCTAGATTACTGATATTGTTATTGCTTCTATTTTTAAGTTTGATTGCTTGTTTATTGGCTTTATTTAAGTGACCTAAGAAAGATCTATTTTTGATTTTAATTGCTATATGTAGAAACTTTAAAGAAGCCATTTCATCAACAGGCTTGATGATTTTTTTATTTCTCAATAATGGTGTATTAATAATATCTTCATTATCACAATAATCTTCAAAATCTAAAATAGCGGAACATAATCTTTTTGATACATCCAGTGAAGATGATGGCCAATACAGTTTTAATTTATCAGTGGCTGTTTCATTATCTATTGTTCCATTTAATAGTGCCCAAGAGAAAAGCTTGAATATAGTTCGATGAGCATGAAAACCATGATAGTTAATAAAGCCTTCTGATGCCCTACAGTAATCAAAGAATAAACCTACTGCTCTAGCTCTAGTTTGCATCCATTGATAACTCGCAGAAGGATTTGATATGAAATACTGAATAAGGGACTCCATCCTAGTAATGCCACTTGGAGTATTTAAATATAAAACAGGTATAGCTAGACCTTTCATGTGTTCAACATTTTGTTTTATAATTGTATGATATTGAGGAGTTGGACTATGCTTCATTATTACTCTAGTTTTGTTTACTATTTAATCCCTGATGTTAAAGTAACATTTACTAGGGGGTAAAACAAATTTAATATATTTTAAAAAGAGGTTGCTTTTTAGTATTTAAACTCTATAATGCACCTATTCCTTGCTTAGGCAGGTAATGTTAGGTAAATCTCTTTAGGATGTGAAACGAGCAACGCCCTTCTAAGGCGTGGGTCGTAGGTTCAAATCCTACAGGGCGCGCCATACAGTGGTGGCTATAGCTCAGTTGGTAGAGCCCCGGATTGTGATTCCGGTTGTCGAGGGTTCAAGTCCCTTTAGCCACCCCATCTTTCTGTATGTGTTTAGTAAAAAGTATATCGGTGATTAGCGCAGCTTGGTAGCGCACTTGGTTTGGGTCCAAGGGGTCGCAAGTTCGAATCTTGCATCACCGACCACTTTCTTTACAAAAAAACTCAATAAAAATCCTCAAAAAATTCATTAGAAATAAACTCCTTAAGCTCAAAACAATTCCCTCTGTAATAATTTTTCAATTTATTTTCGTTCATTACTCGACTCTTGTTTAAAGCACCGCTATAATTTCGCGTCATTATTTTAATCTGAACATCTTTATTCGGATTTTCCGAGCTTTGTTAGCAAATGCTGGCAAGCTGCAAATATTGCTTTAAATAAAAGCAATATTGAATATATTAGATGCGTTAATAAGAAGCGTACTTACGCTAAGTTTTTGAGGTAATTAAATGCAAGTTTCAGTTGAGACTACAGAAGGTTTGGGACGTCGTATTTCGATTTCAGTTCCTGCCGAAACAGTAGATGTTGAAGTTAAAAACCGTCTTCGCCATATCGGAAAGACCCAGCGTATTAATGGTTTCCGTCCTGGCAAAGTACCACCATCAGTTATTCAAAAGCGTTACGGCCAATCAGTTCGCCAAGAAGTTGCTGGTGAATTAATGCAACGTAATTTTGTTGACGCGATTGTTGCTGAGAAATTAAACCCAGCAGGTCGCCCTGAATTTGTTGCTAAAAGCAATGAAGTTGGCAAAGCTCTTGAGTTTGAAGCAACGTTTGAAGTTTACCCTGAAGTAGCTTTAAAAGATTTAGATAAAATTGCTGTTGAGCGTCCTGCTGTTGAAGTGACTGATGAAGATTTAGACGAAATGTTTGAAACTTTACAAAACCAGCACAAAACGTGGAAAGAAAACAAACGTAAAACTAAAAAAGGCGACAAGCTAACTATCGATTTCAATGGCCGTGTTGATGGCGAAGAATTTGAAGGCGGCAAAGCTGAAGGTTTTGACCTTGAATTAGGCTCTGGTCGTATGATCCCTGGTTTCGAAAAAGAAATCACGGGCATGAAAGCTGGCGAAGAAAAAACTATCACAGTAACTTTCCCTGACGATTACCATGCTGAACAGCTTAAAGGTAAAGACGCAGAGTTTGATATTGTAGTTCACAAAACTGAAGGTCCAATTTTACCTGAAATTGACGAAGAATTTGCGAAATTATTCGGTGTAGAAGAAGGTGGTGTTGCTGCTCTTCGTGAAGAAGTTGGCAAAAACATGGCTCGTGAACTTAACCAAGCAGTAAAAGCTAAGGTTAAAGAGCAAGTAATCGAAGGTTTACTTGAAGTTAGTGAATTAGACATTCCTGCAGCACTAGTTGCTCAAGAAGTTGAAGTTTTACGCAAGCAAGCAATGCAACGCTTTGCTGGCCAAATGGATCCAAACAACTTACCAGAATTACCAGCTGAGATGTTCGAAGAACAAGCTAAGCGTCGTGTAAAAACTGGTTTGCTTTTAGGTGAAGTAATCAAAGTTAACGAATTAAAGGTTGACGAAGCTAAAGTAACTGAACTTATTGAGTCAGCGGCTTCTGCTTATGAAGACCCATCTGAAGTTATCGAGTACTACAAAACTAACAAAGAACTTGCTCAACAAATGCAAAATGTTGCACTAGAAGAGCAAGCGGTTGAGTTGTTACTTGAAAGCGCTAAAGTTGCAGACAAAAAAGCAAGTTTCAAAGATATCATGAATCCTGAAGGTAAATAGACCTTTTAGATTGACATTCTGTTGAGCAATCGCTTAAATGGCTTATATGGGGACATATGAGCCATTTTTTTATTAAAAGGAAAGTTAGTTGTTTACTTCTCACAATAATTCTCACGATTTAACTAGTGTTACCGAAAGCGCTTTAGTACCTATGGTTGTTGAGCAAACCGCAAAAGGCGAGCGCTCTTACGATATTTATTCAAGATTACTAAAAGAACGCGTTATCTTCCTTTGTGGTCAAGTTGAAGACCATATGGCCAACTTAATTGTTGCTCAAATGCTATTTTTAGAATCAGAAAGCCCAGATAAAGATATTTACTTATACATTAACTCGCCAGGTGGCTCAGTTACTGCGGGTATGGCTATTTACGATACCATGAAGTTCATTAAGCCAAACGTAAGTACAGTATGTATTGGCCAAGCGGCTAGCATGGGTGCATTCCTATTATCAGGTGGCGAAAAAGGTAAACGTTATTGTTTACCAAATGCCAGAGTTATGATCCATCAACCACTAGGTGGTTTCCAAGGTCAAGCGTCTGATTTTGAAATTCATGCAAAAGAAATTCTATACATTAAAGAAAAGCTTAATCGTTTAATGGCGGAGCACACAGACCAGCCATTAGATAAAGTATCAGAAGATACAGACCGTGATAACTTCCTCAGTGCAGAAAGTGCGGTTGAATATGGTTTAGTTGATGCCATATTAGAACAAAGAATCGATAAATAACGGTCTTCTTTGTTATTCGCGTTGTTATTTACGCGATTTGTGAAATACTAATGACTATTAGTGTTAAAAACAGTTTGTAAAAAATTTAAATATTAGAGGTACCGTATGACCGATATGAAAACAGGTGACGGTGATGACGGTAAGTTACTGTATTGCTCATTCTGTGGTAAAAGTCAGCATGAAGTACGTAAGTTAATTGCAGGTCCTTCAGTCTTTGTTTGTGATGAATGTGTCGAGCTATGCAACGATATTATTCGAGAAGAAATTAAAGAAATTGCGCCTAAGCAAGATAAAGAAAGCTTACCAACGCCAATTGAAATTCGTGAAAGCTTAGATGACTATGTTATCGGGCAAGAGCACGCCAAAAAAGTTCTCGCGGTAGCGGTGTATAACCATTACAAACGCTTGCGTAATGGCGACTCTCATAATGGGGTTGAATTAAGTAAAAGTAATATTTTACTTATTGGCCCAACAGGTAGTGGTAAAACACTATTAGCGCAAACATTAGCACGCTTACTTGATGTGCCATTTACCATGGCAGATGCAACAACATTAACTGAAGCAGGTTATGTTGGTGAAGATGTTGAAAATATTATTCAGAAGTTATTACAAAAATGTGACTATGACGTTGAGAAAGCTCAACGTGGTATTGTTTACATTGATGAAATTGATAAAATTTCACGTAAGTCTGATAACCCTTCAATCACACGTGACGTGTCTGGTGAAGGTGTTCAACAAGCATTATTGAAGTTGATTGAAGGTACTATTGCTTCTGTACCGCCTCAAGGTGGTCGTAAACATCCACAGCAAGAGTTTTTGCAAGTGGACACATCTAAAATCTTATTTATCTGTGGTGGCGCATTTGCTGGCCTTGATAAGGTTGTTGAACAACGTTGTCATACCGGTACTGGTATTGGTTTTGGCGCAACAGTTCGTGGTAAAGATGATGAGAAATCCTTAACGCAACGTTTTCAGGACGTCGAGCCCGAAGATTTAGTTAAATATGGTTTGATCCCAGAATTTATTGGTCGTTTACCTGTTGTTGCAACATTGACTGAATTAGACGAAGCAGCGCTTATCCAAATTCTTCAAGAGCCAAAAAACGCTTTAACTAAACAATTTACTGCGCTTTTCGATATGGAAAAAGTGGAACTTGAGTTTAGAGAAGATGCCTTAAAAGCAATTGCTCATAAAGCTATGGTTCGAAAAACCGGTGCTCGTGGTTTACGCTCTATTGTTGAAGGTGTATTGCTTGAAACAATGTATGAACTGCCTTCAATGGAGAATGCCGCAAAAGTTGTGGTAGATGAAACCGTAATTAAAGGTGAGTCTAAGCCAATTATTATTTATGAAACGCAACAAGATAAAGCGTCTTCTGAATAAAAACTGCTGCATAAAGTAATATGAAGTGGCGTTAGTCTTGATGATTAACGTCACTTTTTTTTGTTCTTCAGTTGAAAGTAATATCAAACGCCCCATATACAAATACATATCCTTAAATCACATCATACTATTCACCGAGAGAGTAACCAATGACTAAAGAGTTATCTGGCGTAGTAGAAATTCCCGTATTAGCCTTGCGTGATGTTGTTGTCTATCCGCAAATGGTGATCCCATTATTCGTTGGTCGCGAAAAATCGATTCGCTGTTTAGATATTGCCAATGAAAACGATAAACAAATCCTCCTTGTTGCACAAAAAGATGCAGCAGTTGACGAGCCAACACAAGATGATCTGTATCAAACAGGAACAGTTGCCACCATTTTACAAATGCTTAAATTACCTGATGGTACCGTTAAGGTATTAGTTGAGGGAGCACGACGTGCAAGCATTAATGAATTTGTTGAAACTGATGAATATTTTACTGCCAACGCAACCTACTTAAGTGTGGAAGGCGAACCTGACGATAGTACTGAAGTGTTAATTCGCTCAGCTATTTCTCAGTTTGAAGGCTATGTAAAACTAAACAAGAAAATACCACCGGAAGTATTAACTTCTGTTTCAGGTATCGATGATGCAGAACAATTGGCTGATACCATGGCTGCACATATGCCATTGAAGTTAGTTGATAAGCAAAAAGTACTTGAAATCATCAATGTTTCAGAACGTCTTGAATATTTAATGGCGTTAATGGAAGGTGAAATCGACTTATTACAAGTTGAGAAAAAAATTCGTACTCGCGTTAAAAAGCAAATGGAAAAGAGTCAACGTGAATACTATTTGAATGAGCAAATGAAAGCGATTCAAAAAGAATTAGGCGATGATGAAGAAGGTGCTAACGAAGCTGAGCAAATAGAAAAACAGATCGAAGAAGCTCAGATGCCGAAAGAGGCGAAAGAAAAAACCTTAACAGAATTGAAAAAGCTGAAAATGATGTCGCCAATGTCAGCTGAAGCGACAGTAGTGCGCAGCTATATTGATTGGATGATCAGTGTTCCTTGGAAAAAGCGCAGCAAACTAAAGCGTAACCTTAAGCTGGCACAAGAAGTCTTGGATAAAGACCATTACGGCTTGGATAAAGTTAAAGAACGCATTTTAGAGTATTTGGCCGTACAGCAACGTGTTAGTCAGTTAAAAGGACCTATTTTGTGTTTAGTAGGGCCTCCAGGTGTCGGTAAAACATCATTAGGACAATCTATTGCGCATTCAACGGGTCGTAAATACGTTCGTATGGCATTGGGTGGTGTACGTGATGAAGCTGAAATCCGTGGTCACAGAAGAACTTACATCGGTTCATTGCCAGGTAAGTTGATTCAGAAAATTGCTAAAGTTGGTGTTAAGAATCCATTATTCTTACTGGATGAAATTGATAAAATGGCCTCTGACATGCGAGGTGATCCAGCTTCAGCATTATTAGAAGTACTAGATCCAGAGCAAAACAGTAGTTTTAATGACCATTATTTAGAAGTTGACTACGACTTATCTGATGTGATGTTTGTTGCTACGTCAAATAGCATGGATATTCCAGGGCCGTTACTTGACCGTATGGAAGTGATTCGTCTATCTGGTTATACCGAAGACGAAAAGCTAAACATTGCCAAAAGCCATTTAGTTAATAAACAAATTGAACGTAATGGTTTAAAGAGTAAAGAAATTACCATTGAAGACAGCGCGATTATCGGCATTATTCGCTATTACACTCGTGAAGCCGGTGTGCGTGCGCTTGAACGAGAAATTTCTAAGTTGTGTCGTAAAGCCGTTAAATCAATTTTGTTAGAAAAAGATACAAAGCAAGTCACTATCAGCCAAGAAAACTTATCTGAGTTTCTTGGTGTACAACGCTTTGATTACGGTAAAGCAGATGATGAAAACCGTATTGGTTTGGTTACTGGTTTAGCATGGACACAAGTAGGTGGAGAGCTGCTAACGATAGAAACAGCTTCTGTACCTGGTAAAGGTAAATTAAGTTACACCGGCTCGCTTGGTGACGTTATGCAGGAATCTATTCAAGCTGCGATGACTGTTGTTCGAAGTCGCACTGAAAAACTACGCATTAATGAAGATTTCCATGAAAAACGTGATATTCATGTTCATGTTCCTGAAGGGGCTACGCCTAAAGACGGACCAAGTGCTGGTGTTGGTATGTGTACCGCTTTGGTATCAAGTTTAACTGGTAACCCTGTAAAAGCTGATGTTGCTATGACGGGGGAAATAACTTTACGTGGCGAAGTGCTTGCAATTGGTGGCTTGAAAGAAAAATTACTCGCCGCTCATCGTGGTGGTATTAAAACGGTCATCATTCCAAAGGATAATGAACGAGATTTGAAGGAAATTCCGGATAACGTGAAAGCCGATTTAGCCATTCATCCGGTTAAATGGATTGAAGATGTACTTAAACTAGCGTTGGAACATCCAATCGATAAGTGGCAAATAGACGGCTAAATGAGTGGAAAAACAGCGTTTTTTGCAAAAAAAGTGAAAAAACTTAAAAAAAATGCAATTAACGCTTTTCAAACGCCGAAACTATGGTAAGTTAATGACGCTAATAACGCTAAAGCCCCTATACATAAGGGGTATAGTAAAGATAAAAATAATTATCAATATTTTTAGTTTTCTTTAACTCAGTGCTTGATGTTCAAAAAGAAGCTTGATATAAAAGTTTCCGCAGGACGCTAAAACAGAAGATAGCGCTGAATAATAACAATTGAAGGGGAATACACTGTGAATAAATCTCAATTAATCGAGAAGATTGCTGCTGGTGCTGACATTTCTAAAGCTGCGGCTGGCCGCGCGTTAGATTCATTTATCGAAGCAGTTACAGAAGAGTTAAAAGGCGGCGAACAAGTTGCATTAGTTGGTTTTGGTACTTTCTCAGTACGTGACCGTGCAGCACGCACAGGCCGCAACCCACAAACTGGCGCGACTATTGAAATCGCAGCAGCTAAAATCCCATCTTTCAAAGCTGGTAAAGCACTTAAAGATGCGTGTAACTAATCAATAGCTTTTGCTAAAGATTATAAATTAAGCCGCTTTTTAGCGGCTTAATTATTTCTAAACTTCTATTAAATTTCATTTCTCTACTTTCTTACTTCCATATTATAAACATCTCATTATTCATTTATTTACTTGTTGATCGTAAAATTTCTGTGACTTTAATCATATTTGCTAATTTTGACCTTGGTCAATCTTTGCGTTGAAGCTGGGCAACTGACGTTAGCACCGCAACCTTTTAGTGGTATATTACGTTAACTTTACAGGTTGGCATTGTTAGCGTGCAGTAATAAAAACCTTGTTATTAAAAGTTATAATATTCGATAACGATAGACAGGTATTATTACAATCTATAACTAGGAAAAGCATCACAGAGTTGTTAATCTTGCAACGCGTAAGTTTATGATACGTGTTGAACATTGTTATTTCGTTTCACCGTGCGTTATAGAAACGTTTTATTTGATAATCATAGGTATAAATTAATTAATATGACTACATTCTGGCTAGCAATTCTATTTTTTATAGTAATTGTATTACTCATTGTATGGCGAATTTTTGCGACACCTAAAAATACTATTGGTGCCGAAAATACTAATATTCGTCAGGAAACAAATGTCACTCTTTACCATGAACATTTAGCTAATTTAGAAAATGATTTAGCGGAAGGTAGTATCGAACAAGAAAGTTATACTCAGCTAAAGGCGGAGTTAGACAAAACACTTGTACAAGATGTTGATCCTAATCAAACGCAAGAAGAAGTTAGTCAAGGTAGATCTGTACTATGGCCAATTGCTATAGCTTTCGCCATTGTCAGTCTGAGTTTATACACCTACATGGTTGTTGGCGCTTATCCACAAATTAGTTCTCCAATGGCGTCGAATGAAGACCCGCATGGCCAACTGCCACCTGAACAAATGCTCGCTGTGCGTTTACAGCAATTAGAAGCTGATGTAAAAAAAGACCCGAAAAATACCCAAGCGTGGTTTAGCTTAGGTCAAGCATATATATCTGCTGGTGAGTTTGATAATGCGATTAAGGCGTTTGACACTGTTATGGCAGAAGTCGGCGACCATGCTGAATTATTAGGGCCAAAAGCTCAGGCTATGTACTACAAAAATGATCAGCGTATCAACAGTGAAATACAAGCCGTTATTGATAAAGCACTTGCACTTGATGCCTTAGATGCATCGACCAATATTTTATTGGGTATGGACAGCTTTAGTAATAGCGACTTTGCTAGTGCGGTAAAATATTGGGAAACTGTGTTGAATAGTGGCCGTCCTGGTATTAGTGTTCAAGCCCTAACAGGAGCGGTTGAAGAAGCTAAAAACCAAATGCGTATTAGTGGCGAAATGGCGACTTCTGGAGTAAAAAGTGTTGTTGATGATTCATTACCGCGAATAGTTGTTAACGTTGCTTTAGCGCCAAACGTGCAAGAAGTGTTGATGAATAGTGAAGATAAGACAGTCTTTATTTATGCGGTTGCGGCCAATGGACCACGTATGCCTTTGGCTGCTGTGAAAATCAAAGCTAGTGATTTGCCAACGCGTATTACTTTAGATGACTCGCAAGCAATGACGCAACAAATGAAGTTAAGTAGTGTCGACAGAGTTAGTGTTTATGCGGTTGTTTCTATGAAAGGTAGCGTAGGTATTAAGCCTGGCGATTTCAAAGCGGAATTACTTGATATTGCGAGTACGCAAAAAGACGCAATCACAATGGAAATATCTACCCAAGTTCAGTAGTTATTTTTAATAATAAATGCCGAAAAAATTGATTTAAGTAACATTTTCGGCATGACTTAATTACATAATATTTGATTTGAAACTAGTGGTCGCTAAGCAATATCAGCTAAACTTAGCACTATAATGTTTTGACATTAATTTACAGGAATTATCATGATCCCAGAGCTCGGCCATTTCGCCCTCATTATCGGATTAGCGTTTGCGTTATGTTTAAGCATCGTGCCGTTAATTGGTGTAGCGCAGAATAATCAGCAACTGATAAACAGTGCCAAACCCTTGAGTTTTGGCTTGTTTCTATTTTTAACCATTAGTATTTGTATATTAGCCTATAGCTTTACGGTTGATGATTTCTCAGTTAAATATATTGCCAATCACTCGAATAGCTTATTACCTTACTACTTTAAAATTAGTGCTGTTTGGGGCGGACATGAAGGTTCTATGTTGTTCTGGGTATTTGCCTTAACTGCATGGACCTTTGCTGTAGGTGTATTTAGCAAGCAATTAGAACGTGAATTTGTTGCTCGCGTATTAGCCGTTATGGGCATGATTGCTGTCGGTTTTATTCTATTTACTTTATTAACTTCAAACCCTTTTGAACGCTTATTACCTAATTTTCCTATGGAAGGGCGTGATTTAAATCCATTACTACAAGATATTGGCTTAATTATTCACCCGCCAATGTTGTATATGGGTTATGTTGGTTTTTCTGTTGCCTTTGCTTTTGCTATTGCCGCTTTGATGTCTGGTAAAATGGATGCTGCTTGGGCGCGTTGGTCACGTCCTTGGACGGTTGCTGCGTGGTCTTTCTTATCTGTTGGTATTGCTTTAGGTAGTTGGTGGGCGTACTACGAACTTGGCTGGGGTGGCTGGTGGTTTTGGGATCCAGTAGAAAACGTTTCATTTATGCCTTGGCTTGCTGGTACAGCGTTAATTCATGCGCTTGCGGTAACAGAGCAGCGTAATACCTTTAAGCATTGGACATTATTACTGGCGATATTTACCTTTTCGTTAAATTTACTTGGTGCGTTTTTGGTTCGTTCTGGGGTTATCACGTCAGTACATTCATTTGCTGTTGATCCTGGACGAGGCTTTTACTTACTCGCTTTACTTGCGTTAGCTGTTGGAGGCTCATTAACTCTTTATGCATTTCGTGCAACCAATGTTAGTAGTCCAAGTCGTTTTACGGCATATTCGCGTGAAAACACGATTTTAATTGCCATGTCGATTTTAATTACTGCAACGGTGACCATTTTATTAGGTACATTATACCCACTTATTATTGATGCAATGGGCATGGGGAAAATATCTGTAGGTGCGCCATACTTTAATGCGGTATTTATTCCTATGATGATAGCGCTATTTATCTTTATGGGCATTGGACCTCTTATTCGTTGGAAAAAAGCACGTAAAGGTGAATTATCTAAGCACTTAAACCTAATTTCTATATTTAGTGTACTGTTTGGTGCTGCTTGGCCGTTTATATTCGGTGGTGAATTTAACTTTATGGTATTTGTTGGTATGACACTTGGCTGTTGGATTGTCATGGCAGTTTTAAAAGATGTGTTGAACAATGCTAAACAAGCTGATGGACGCTGGGAGTTCTCAGCCGTACCATTAAATCATATTGGTATGGCCGTTGCCCATGCTGGTATCGCGATTACAGTCATTGGCATTACTATGGTTTCTTCGTATGAACATGAAGTTAACGTTAGAATGTCACCGGGTGAAACAGTTGATTTATCAGGTTATACCATAGAATATGCTGGTACAAAAAATGTTGTTGGTCCAAATTATACGGCAATACAGGGGCAAATTAATGTTTCCTTAGACGGTGAATTTGTGACTTTACTAAATCCTGAACAACGTACTTATAAAGTACAAACAATGGGGATGACCGAAGCGGGCATACATACAACGTTATGGCGTGATATTTATGTTGCCTTAGGCGACCCATTAGGACAAAACTCTTGGTCAATGCGCTTGTATTATAAACCATTTATTGTTTGGATATGGTTAGGCGGGTTCTTTATGGCGTTAGGTGGATTTTTAGCCATTTTAAGTAAACGTTACCGTAAACGTGTATTAGCGACTGAACGTAAAAAAAGTCAAGTTACTCCAACCGTTTTGCAAGAGGCATAAATTAGTGAAAAGTATTATTCGTTTTATACCATTAATTTTATTTGTTCTACTAGGTGTATTGCTGTATCGAGGTTTATTTTTAAATCCGCAAGCAATGCCATCAGCAATGATAGGTAAGCCTTTACCTGATTTTTCATTGCCGATGTTAAAAGCAACAGAAAAGCAAGTGGGCCGAGATGACCTTAAGGGTAATATTGTTTTACTTAACGTATGGGCAACATGGTGTATTCAGTGTAAATATGAACACCCTTACTTGCTAAATATTTCGCGTAATCCGCGCGTTAAATTATATGGCCTTAACTTTACTGATGAGCTTAGCTCAGCGATGAGATGGTTAAAGCAATATGATGACCCTTATGTATTTTCAATTTTTGATGAGCAGGGCGCTTTAGGTTTAGATATTGGCGTTTTCGGCGCTCCTGAAACTTTTGTTATTGATCATACTGGTATTATTCGCAAGCGATTCGCGGGCCCAATCAATGATATGGTTTGGAAAAAAGAATTTCTGCCTTTAATTGAAACCATTGAAGCAGAAATGGTGCAAGGAGCTTCTTAATATGCAGCTAAATATGCAAATAGGCATGGATAAAAATACGTTAGTTTTACCTAGTTTTCTACGCTTGGTAATGAGCGTATTATTATTAAGTGTGTTGTGGATTGGCAGCGTGAGTGCGGGTCCTGTTGAAACATTCAAATTTAAAGATGAAGCAACTAAGTTACGCTTTCAAATTTTATCGAAAGAATTACGTTGCCCAAAATGTCAAAATCAAAATCTTGCTGATTCAAATGCAAAAATTGCTGTAGATTTGCGTAAGAACTTATATAACTTGTTGCAAGAAGGTAAAACAGACCAAGAAATTATCGACTTTATGGTTTATCGTTACGGTGATTTTGTTTTATACCGTCCACAATTGAAAAAACAAACTTATATTTTATGGTTTGGTCCAATAGTGGTTATTTTAGGTTTTGCTTTAAGTGTTATATTTGTCTTACGTAAGCGTAGTAAAGGCAAAGCGAATGAGTTGGCGCTTTCATCTAAAGAGCAAGCTAATTTAGACGACATTTTAAATAAAAAGTAGTTTTATAAATAGTCTCAATGTTGTTAATTAGGTTTGTATATTAACTATTGGTGCCTAGCATTACTTAAGTTTTAAACTTAAGTTCACTGCAGATAGTTTAACGAGAGTAAGTCATATTTTTATGACTTACTCTTTTTTTTGTTAAATATAAAGTGAAAGTACAGCCCTTGATAAATAATGAAATGTGGTTAATGAATGCTGCATATTTAACCGTTATTTCTTCGTCGTGGTAAAAGAGTTTCATTTTGATAATTATTGGGCTAACATGCCCGTTCAAATTGCGATTTTTAAACCTGTAACTTAGTAAAATAGCCTAGTTAAACGCGATGTTAATTTGTACAAATATCGTGTCATTACAAAGCAAACTTCTATTTTTCGGTAAAATAGCGGTATATAAATACTGCAAATAAAATCGCCCGGAAAGTACAACTCCCTCGTGTAAAGAGATAAAGATGTTAGAAGATATTCGAGAAAGCTCTCAAGGATTAACGGCTAAGATTATTCTTGGTTTTATTATTTTAACCTTCGCCGTCGCCGGTATTGGTAGTTACAGCAACTCAGTTGATACATCAGTGGCTGATGTTAATGGCGAGAAAATATCGCAAGATGAGTTTAATAAAGCTTATCAAGCACAGCGTAACCGCATGGCGCAGCAGTTTGGCGATATGTTTGAAACGCTTTCAGCAGATGCAAGTTACATGAGTAATTTTCGTCAAGGCGTATTGGATAACTTAATTAATCAAAAACTGGTTGATCAAAACTCAGAAGTTTTAGCTATCCGCGTAGCTGATGAACGAATTAAAGATACTATTCGTAACATGCCTGAATTCCAAGTTGATGGTGTTTTTGATAACAACCGTTATCTAGCGATGATCAATCAAGCTGGCTTTTATCAGTCTTCAGACTTCCGTGATTATTTACGTGTTGAAATGACACGTCGTCAATTAACACAAGCTTTGGTAGCAAGTGAGTTTAGCTTACCTTACCAAGAAGGTATGTTCACTGCATTACAAAATCAACAACGTGATATTCGCTTTGCCACTATCAGTGCTGAGCAATTTAAAGCCGAAATTGAATTAACAGACGAAGAAGTTAACCAATATTATTTAGCAAACCAATCACGCTTTGAAAATCAAGAAAAAGTAAAAGTTAACTACATTGAGTTAGATGTTAATGATATCGCAGCAACAGTTTCATTAACTGATGCCGATGTAGAAGCTTATTATAATGACAATGTTAGCCGTTACCGTGAAGATGCACAGCGTCGCGTTGCCCATATTCTAGTTGAGTTTGGTGATGATGAAGCATCGGCGAAAGCATCAGCTGAAGCTTTACTTGCTAAAGTTAACGCTGGCGAAGACTTTGCAACACTTGCTAAAGAAAACTCTGCCGATACCTTTAGTGGTGAGAACGGCGGTGATTTAGAGTGGATTGAAGTCGGTGTAATGGATGAAGCATTTGACAATGCAGCATTTGCATTAACTGATATAGGAAGTGTTAGTGAAGTGGTTAAAACTGAGTTTGGTTTCCACATCATCAAATTAACGGACTATAAAGAAGAAAAAACACAAAGTTTAAGTGATGTTCGAGAAGCGCTGATCGCTGAAGCTAAAAGCGAAAAAGCACAAGATAAGTTCTTTGAACTTCAGCAAGAAGTAGCTCGTTTAAGTTTTGAATTTCCTGATAGCTTAGAAGATGCTGCTGGTGCAATTAACGCTACTGTTAAAACGTCAGATTGGTTAACTCGTGGTGCAAATGCTGAACCTTTCAATGGTAGTGCAATAGAAGCTGCGTTTTCAGATATCGTACTTAGTGAGCAATTGAACTCTGATATTATTGAAGTGAATGATAGTTTAGCGATTGTTTTACGCCTAAATGAATATCAAGAAGCAAACGTGAAGCCTCTTGCAGAAGTGACTACACAAATTAAAGACATTTTAGTTGCACAAAAAGCGTCTGAAAAAGCGCAAACTGTTGCCGATGAATTATTAGCATCATTTCAGTCAGGCGCTGATATTACTGAGCAACTAGCAGCAATTGGCGCAACGATGGAAGTAAAAACAGCAGTAGTACGTGTTGGCAGTGGCTTAGATGCTAGCTTAGCTCGTGAAGCATTTAAATTACCTCGTCCGAGTGAAGGCGCAGTTTCTGCCGCGACGGTAAATTTAAGCAATGGCGATTTAGCCGTGTTAGAAGTACAAGCAGTAAATGTTGGCGAAGCTAAAGATTCACCTAACTTAACTCAACAACTAACACAACAATTAGCTCAAGCGGCTTACTTAAGTTATGTAGAGTCATTGAAAACTGATGCTGAAATCATTCGTCGCGAAGTAGCAGCACCGACATCACAATATTAATTAGCCCACTTTTTTAAAGTGAGTTGATCAAAGATATAGACAGCTAATGTCACATTTAAAAACCAGCCAAAAGGCTGGTTTTTTGTTTTCTAAATCATTAAAAAGCCTATCTAACGATACTTGGTATGACAACAGCGTTCGAGTTTCATTTTAGTGAAGATAGTATTAATTGCTGATATTAATACATAGCGTGCAATAGCGCTTATTTTAGCTAATAGGCTTGCTAGTCAGACTGAGGTGTAGAACCGAAGATATAGATAAGTTTTGAGGGGCTCAGAGCTCATAACACACAATGAGTATAGTGATGATAGTAAACGTTCAGGCATTATCGATTGTTGCTGCTAGAAATAGCATTGCTTTCGTTAGATAGGCCTCACACGTCTTCGATATTATATATTTGAAGATTATCTATTACTTGATTCTTAGCTAGTAGATTTAGACGTTTAACCTTTAAATTTACCGGTGCAATAATTGAAAGTGTTGGCTCATTATTAGTTTTTTAGTGTATTTGTGTTTAGGTCTTTGCAATACTTCTGTTGTTTTTCCCACTTCTAACACCTCGCCCTTACACAGCACAATCATTTCGTCACTAAAGTGTCTGACAATGCCTAGGTTATGAGAAATCAGAATAAAGGCAAGTCCCATTTGCTGTTGCAAATCTAACAGTAAGTTTATCATTTGAGAACGTAAAGAGGGGTCAAGTGATGCAAGTGCTTCATCAAGAATAATAACCTGAGGCTTTAAGATAATAGCTCGTGCTAATGATATCCTCTGTTTTTGGCCGCCAGAGAACATGTGCGGATAGAAGCTCATATGATCTGCTAACAAACCAACCTTGTGCAATGTTTCTCTGATTAATTGATGACGAGCGCCTTCATCTAAATCTGTATTTAGTTGCAAGGGTTCATCAAGCAACTGCTCAATGGTAAGACTAGGGTTTAATGTTGTACCAGAGTCTTGAAATATCATTCGAACATGCTGACAGCGTTGTTTAAAGTTTCCTGGCTCTAGTGTTTGACCATTGAGGCGAATTTGGCCTGTACTTGGCAATTCAGCACCTACCAATAGTTTTGCAAGCGTAGATTTTCCTGAGCCGGTTTCACCGACAATCGCCAAGGTTTTGTGCGCCATAATATCAAATGACAGGGGCGCTAATGCAGCAACACTTTTACGATTAAGCCAGTAATTTTTGTCTTTGTAATTTTTACTAAGATTGATTACTTGTAATAGTACTTTACTCACGAGTAATTATCCTTCAATGGGAAATGGCAGCTGACTTGCTGGCCATGAAAGTTCTTTATTTTTGGTGCACGGACACATTTTTGTTGTGCCCTAGGACAACGTGGACCCAATCGACAGCCGATAGGTAAATGCTGCAAAATAGGAATACTGCCTGGTAGCGTCATTAGTCGTGACTTATTCGGAATTTGCATATTCGCTTTTGGGCTACTATCAACCAGCGCACGGGTATATGGGTGGTACGGTTGGTTAAATATCTGCTCCGTTGTACCCGCTTCAACAAATTGTCCGCTGTACATAACCGTGATTGAATTTGTCCAATGAGTAACATTTTCTAGATCATGGCTGATTAATAATATTGACATATTTTTAAGCTGATTAAGGCTGGCTAACAATCGGAATATTTGCCCTTGATTGGTACTTTCCATTGCCGCTGTCGGCTCATCTGCAATGAGCAAAATAGGGCGACGTGCCAACGCCATTGCTATCATTACACGTTGACATAGTGCATCAGTAAGTTGGTGGGGAAAGCTTTTTACACACACTTCATGCTTTTTGATACCAACTTTATGCAATAACGTAAAAGCGGCTTGTTTTCGTTGTTGTCTTTTTTGCCAAAAAAATCCGGTAAGTTGCTCAGTATCAACCGCCTCTTCTAATTGTTCGCCGATAGTCGTTGTTGGATCTAAGCAAGCCATCGGCTCTTGAAATATCATCGCAACATCTTTGGAAATGATGACTTTTCGTTCTTCGAGCGATAAACGCATGAGATCTTGGCCACGCCAATGAAAGCGGTCAGCATCCACTTTCCATTTATCATCTAATACCCCAACAATTGCTTGTGCCAAAAGTGACTTTCCAGAGCCTGATTCACCCACTAGCCCGCGCACTTCACCTTCTTTCATGGTTAGGTTAACGCGGTCAACGGCTAATATTGGTTTAGTAGCCGTTTGAAGTTCGATTGAAAGGTTACGAATATCAATTAAATTCATTAGTTTTCCTTGCGCACTTTCAGGGCATGGCGCATGCCTTCACCTACTAAGTTCGTTGCGATAACTGAAAATAAAATAGCTAAACCTGGCAGGTAAACCGTCCAAGGGGCAATATAAAATAAGTCGATACCGTTGGCTAACATTGCCCCCCACTCTGGCATTGGAATTGGGGCACCCAGCCCTAAAAATCCTAAGGCGGCAATATCAAGAATTGCTGCAGATTGAGCTAATGTTGCTTGGCTGATAAGTTTTTCGATGATATTGGGAAATACAGAATAGCGTAGAATTCGAAATGAATTCGCGCCGTCTAATCGTGAGGCTAAAACATAATCTTTTGTAAACTCTTCTTTGACTGCATTACGAGTAATATGAACAAATTGTGGGATTAAAACCATGATGATAGCCCACAAGGTATTCTCTAAACCGGGGCCAAGTATAGCGACAATAACAATTGCTAACAGCAAAGAAGGGATTGATAAAATCACATCAAGAAAATGATTAAGAAAGCTCGATTTAACCCCCTTAGTTAAAGCCGCTAGTGAGCCAATAATCACTCCGATAATTAACGATGCCATAACAACGATTATACTTAAGCCAAAAGTTAACGATGTACCATGAATTAAACGAGAGAGCATATCTCGACCAAGGTTATCGGTGCCTAATAGAAAGCTAACATTACCGTCATTGCTCCATGCAGGGGGAAGCAATAGATCATTTAAATGGTTTTCGATTGGTGAGTAGGGAGTAATTAAACTGGATAATATTGCCAAAACAATTAAAAACAGAAAACAACCAAAACCAATGACAACAACTGGTGGTTGCTTAAAGTTATGCCACAATTGCATTAGTGGCGTTGGAAATTCCTCTTCTTGATATATTTTATCACGCGCCATGACGAGGCTCCCGAGCTAATGGGTTAAGTGCTGCATAAACAAAGTCGATAATAATATGAACAATAAAGATAAAAGTTGATAGAACAATTAAGCCGCCTTGAATAGCGGTGTAATCTCGTTGATAAATACTTTCAATTAACCAGCGCCCGATACCCGGCCAACTAAATATCACTTCAGTTACCATTGCAATTGTTACTAGATTGGCAAATTGTAAACCAACATCTCGAATAACTTTGATAAAAGCATTACGCATCGCGTGTCGGTATATGATTTGCCAAAAGGTTAATCCTTTTGCTTTTGCCGCTTTAATATAATGCGTCTCCAGTACTTCAAGCATTGCCGTACGTGCCAAACGCATAAATATAGTGGCTGGAGCAAGTGCGACAACTATCACCGGTAAAATAAGGTGACGAGTTGCATCAATAAAAGCTTGCCATTTGTATGGACTATCACTTAATAAAATATCAATTAGCTGCAAGCCAGTGACATGTTCAATTTCAAATAAAAGACTAATTTGTCCTGCAGAGGGGAGCCAACCTAACTGTATGGAAAAGACTAATATCGCCAGTATTCCTAGCCAAAAAACTGGCACGGAGTACCCAATCATGGCTACCCCTAAAATTATATTGTCAGGTGTTTTACGATGATAAATAGCGGCAAAAAAACCAATAGGAATTCCGACAAACATTGCCACTAACAGTGCAACACTAGTAAGTTCAATAGTCGCAGGTAAACGGTTAAGAATTTCAGTAGCAACGGGTAGGTGGCTTGCCATTGAATAGCCCATATCACCATGAAATAAATGGCTAACATAGCTAAAGTACTGAGTAATAAAACCAGCTTGATGCTGATATTCATTTGCTAAAACAGCCAATTGTTCAGGCGTAGCATTAATTTGACCTGTTAAGTTGACTAACTGCTCACCAGGGAATAAAAAACTTAAGCTAAAAGACAAAATAGTTAATAGCAACATAGTGAAAAAGAATAAATTAAAGCGACGTAACGTAAAAATAAACATATTAGTTTTTTGTTACTCCATTGAAGTCTATACCGCCAATAGAGCGTAAAAGCTTGCCGTTTACTGAGTGTGCTCTTGCTTGGTATCTTTTTGAATGTGCAATGGGTATCAGTGGCACTTCTTCATTAATTAGCTTAAGTGCTTTTGAGTAGAGCGCTTTACGACTATTAATGTTATCTGTTTGTAAGGCACTTTGAATAAGTTGGTCAAAGTCTTGGTTACACCAAAAGGTTCTATTACTGCCGGTGACTGACGACACGCAGCTAAGTAATGTAGAGAAAAAATTATCAGGATCTGGGTGGTCAGCTGACCAACCGAGCAAAACACTTTGATGCTCACCTTCTGATATTTTTCGCAAAAACGTTGACCATTCGTAATCAGAAACAATATCTACCTTAATACTAATTTTTTGCAAATCTGCTTGGATAAGTTTAGCCATGGTGACCGCATCTGGGTTGTAAGCGCGTTGCACTGGCATTGCCCATAAGTCCATTACAAACCCATCTGGATAACCCGCTTGAGCCAATAAACTTTGTGCTTTTGAAATTGAGTATTCTTGGCTTTCAATCGTGTCGTCATAAGCCCATGATGAACTTGGTATCAAGCCATTGGCAATATCAGCCTGGCCTGTATATACCGTTTCAAGAATTGCTTGCTTATTTATCGCGTAAGATATTGCTTTTCTAACCAATGGGTTATCAAATGGCGGCTTAGTGGTGTTAAAGCCAAAGTAGCCGACATTAAATGAGGTTACTGACTCTAAAGCCAAGCCAGGGTGCTGCTTAATTTTTTCATGGGCAATAGGGTAAGCAATAACATCGCACTCACCGGCTAAAAGTTTTGTTAAACGCCCAGTATCTCTTGGCGTAATGTCATAAACTAACTGTTTGAGCTGTGATTGTTCTTGCCAATATTTTGAATGTGGTTCAAAGCGAATAAAAGCCCCTGAACTGTATTGCTTGAATTTAAAAGGGCCGGTGCCAATGGGAAACATGTCAATTTCTTGCATCGCATTCAGTTCGATTAAATGTTCTGAATATTCTTTTGATAAAATAACCGCTGAGTTGCCACCAATATTGGCGAGAAAAGAACTATCAGGTTGTGACAATTTAAAACGAACGGTGTGGTCGTTTATTTTCTCAACACTCTCAATTAAATCATCTAATTGGGCATTTTGAAAAAATGGGTATTTGCCACCAGACACTTCATGATATTCATTTTCAGGGTCAAGCATACGATTGAAGCTGAACAATACATCATCAGCATTTAGTGCTCTGGTTGGAATAAAGTATGCTGTTTGGTGAAAGTTGACGTCCTTGCGTAAATAAAAAGTCACCATTTTACCATCGCGCGTTACGTGCCATGACTTAGCTATTGCAGGAATAATGGAGTTATCATTTGGATCAAATTCTATCAAACGATTGTACAATTGGTTTGATGTTGCATCGATAGTGGTGCCAGACGTTACCAATTGAGGATTGAAACTTTCTGGCGCGCCTTCACTACAATAAATAATGCTTTTTTCGCTCAATAACAGCGTTTCATTTGTGTCACAGCCAAATAGTGTCGAAAATACTATTAATGACAAAAAGTATGAAAATTTTGAATAGGACATGGCTATTTATTCTTCTTCAGCACCACTAGAATCAAGCAGGTTATATTTTTTTAAGTAACCCCTTAATTGATGATAGGTCAATTCAAGTGCGTCTGCGGTTTTCTTTTGATTATATTGGCAATTAGCTAAGGCAGACTTGATCAAATCGACCTCATAGTTCTGTGATAAATTCTTTAATGACAATGGAAACTCAAAATTACTGGTTAATGGCTGTATTATTTGCTCAACTTTAGTTGGAGTTGCGGCAGTTGTATTATCTACATCAGCTACTGGTATAGCTGGGGCTGCAACGATGCGATCTTGAGTTTTTATACGTTTTGATGGTCGATATGGTGATTCAAATGGGTCAATCACTAGTTCATGTACAGGTAAATGTGGGTTGTTACAGCGATAAACACTGCGTTCAACCACGTTTTTAAGTTCACGAATATTTCCTGGCCAGTGATATTCTAATAATGCGCGTTTGGCTTTTTCGGTAAAACCACTGAAAAGTTCAAACTCTAATTCTCGCGCCATGTTAATAGCAAAGTGCTCAGCAAGCACTAAAATATCGTCTAAGCGCTCACGTAATGGCGGCAAGGTGATAACATCGAACGCCAATCTATCGAGTAAATCTGCGCGAAACTCACCTGCTTCAGCCATAGATGGTAAATCTTCATTAGTGGCGGCTATTAATCGAGCATTAGTTTTAATGGTTCTAGAGCCACCGACACGTTCAAACTCACCATATTCGACCACTCTGAGGAGTTTTTCTTGTATTAAACCTGTGGTATTCGCAATTTCATCAAGAAACAAGGTGCCGTTATCAGCACGTTCAAATCGTCCTTCATGGCGTTTGCTGGCACCTGTAAAAGCGCCACTGTCATAACCAAATAACTCACTTTCCAATAAGTTTTCATTTAACGCGGCACAATTAAGCTTTAAATAATTTTGATCCCAACGTTTTGATAAGTAGTGCAAACGGGCGGCGACTAGCTCTTTACCTGTGCCTCGTTCACCTATAATAAGTACAGGTTTGCTTAAAGGAGCAATTTGTGAAATCTGCTCAAGTACTTCTAAAAAACTGTTGGATTGACCAATGAGATTATCTTGTTGCTTAAAACGTGTCATTTACTGACCCAATAATTGGTTTATTTCACTAACAAATAGTGTATTTTATTAATAGCTTAGATAGAAGTGTTTTTTTAATTAATAATATCTCTTTAATTTACAATGCGTTATGTGTTTTTGAAAACATGGCTTAGAACGTGAATAGTAAATAACAAGACAATTTAAGCAAACTATTGAACGAGGAAGTAATTATGGGTGTTTTTTCAAGGTTCACAGATATCATTAATTCTAATATCAACAACTTATTAGATAAAGCAGAAGATCCTGCAAAAATGGTGCGCTTGATCATACAAGAAATGGAAGACACGTTAGTTGAAGTTCGTTCTTCATCAGCGAAAACATTAGCAGATAAGAAAGAATTAGCACGCCAAGCAAGCCGCTTTGAAGCCGATGCAACTCAATGGCAAGAAAAAGCTGAACTTGCGTTAAGTAAAGGCCGTGATGATTTGGCTCGTGCAGCATTAATGGAAAAGAAAAAATGTGTTGAGAGTGCTGACGCTTTACGTGATGAATTAGGGCATGTTGAAGAGCATATATCTAAACTGCAAGATGAGATCTCTCAATTGCAAGAAAAGCTTGCTGATGCAAAATCTCGTCAAAAAGCTATTATCATGAGAGAGAAAACGGCAAGTTCACGCTTAAAAGTGAAAAAGAATATTGATAGCGATCGTGTAAATGATGCGCTAAGTCGATTTGACCGCTACGAGCGTAAAATTGATGATATTGAAGCACAAGTTGAATCGTATGATATGGGCAGTAAATCATTAGCAGACGAAATTGCTGATTTAGCATCAGATGAAAAAGTTGATGATGAATTAGCCCAATTGAAAGCTAAAATGAAGTCTAATAAAGAAAATAAATAAGCATACGTTAACAGCACATACCTGAATTAGGTGCAAATTAAGGGGAAGTATTATGGAAGAGATTATCGTCGCTCCAGTCATTATATTTATGATAGTAGTAGCACCTATTTGGTTGATATTACATTACCGAAGCAAACGTCAAATTAGCCAAGGTTTCAGTGAAGAAGAGTATGTTCAACTGTCCGAATTGTCTGAGTTAGCAGATAAAATGGCCGATAGAATTAAAACCTTAGAAGCTATTTTAGATGCGGAAACTCCTGAATGGAGAAATAAAGTATGACCAACAAATGCCGAGGTGAGTTATATAGAAATACGAGCCAAGGAAAGCTAGCTGGAGTTTGTGCAGGTATTGCAGACTATTTTGGCTGGGAAACTTGGTTAGTACGTATTTTAGTAGTGTCAGGTGTGTTGCTAGGTATGGGTTGGTTTATTGTAATCTACATCGCTGCTTGGTTTATTTTAGATAAAAAATCCGGTAGTGCAGCAAATGCCAAGCGCAATGCACAACGAAATCAAACAGGCCATCATGCGCCAACTCAAGAGCATGCGCCGCAGCAACAAAGTGGCGGTGAGCAATTTGAGAATGAGTCGATTAAAGTGAAGTCGCGTATTTGGCAAGCAGGAGAGCCGCCTAAACAAGCGTTTCATGATATTAGACGTAAGTTTAAAACCCTAGAGCGTGAATTAAGAGTGATGGAGCACTATGTAACATCGCCAGAGTTTACGGTTTCTAGAGAAATTAATAAACTTTAAGAAAAAGCGGCTTAGCCGCTTTTTTTCTGTTCATACGCTTTATCGTAATACCGTGTTTGTTAATGATATTCGCCAAATAAGTCGACTGGCAATATCAATTTTAACTATATTTATTAATGTGTTTTTACCTAAAACCTTCTGTCGTTAATCATAAAAGGTAAAGTGTTAGTCGTTAAAATATTGCTCGATAAAGTACTGTAACCTAATTAGAAAAACCGCTAACATCAAATCACGTACTATTCCGTTAGAACAATTTTATTCTGCGTATTTTTAAATACTTATCGCGCAAGAAAATCAACGAACCAAAATAGCAGTTATACATGGCACTCATTAATAAAAAACAATTAGAAAAGCTAAAGCAAAAAGCGGGCGACCTGCTTAATCGCTCAATTGACCAACATGTTACGTTAGCGGTAACGGGGCTTAGTCGTAGTGGTAAAACCGCCTTTATTACCTCAATGGTCAACCAATTACTTAATGAAGGCAGCAACTCACAATTAAGTTTTTTTAACGTTGTTCATCAAGGCCGTTATATCGCTGCGAAGCGAGTACCACAAAAACATTTGCATATACCTCGTTTTGAATACGATGGCGCAATGAATGCGTTATGTCAGTCACCGGCTAAATGGCCAGAGCCGACTAACGGCATAAGTGAGTTGCGCATTGCCATTCGCTATCAGCCGAAAGAATCTTTACTCAAATATGCCACGGAAGCAGCAACCTTATATATAGATATTACCGATTATCCGGGTGAATGGTTACTCGACCTACCCATGTTATCGCAAACCTATGAAGAATGGTCGCAGCAAATGGCGGCCTTATTAAAGCAATCACCTAGAGCTGAAAAAGCTCAGAGTTTTATTGAAAAACTTAAAACTTTTGACCCATTTGCTCCTGTTGATGAGAATGTACTTGCACAGCTGTCGCAAGAATATACTCAACTGTTGTTGCATTACCGTCATAACTTAGGGCTTTCAGTTATTCAGCCAGGGCGGTTTATTCTGCCGGGTGAACTAGAAGATGCTCCGATATTGCAATTCTTCCCGTTTATTGACTTTGATAATATCGATGGCAATGATTACCAAAATGCGAATGACGACTGTTATATTGGTATGCTACGTGCCCGTTATATTGAATATAAAGAGCGGGTGATACGCCGCTTTTATAAAGAACATTTTGTTAATTTTGATCGACAAATTGTTTTAGCTGATTGTTTAACGCCGCTAAATAATGGTTCTGAAAGTTTTGCTGATTTACAAAATGCCATGGCGATGATTATGAAAAGTTTTCAATATGGTCAATCGAGTTTACTGTCTCGACTGTTTTCGCCAAAAATTGATCGCTTATTATTTGCCGCTACAAAGGCTGATCACGTGACACCTGAACAGCACCATAATTTGGTGTCATTATTGAATAAGCTTGTTTATCAAACTAAGCAAGCACTGAATTTTGATACCATCAAGATGAAAACATTGGCATTAGCCTCTGTTAAAGCAACTAAAGTTGGCAAAAGCCATTATCAGGGGAAAGATATTCCTGTTATACAGGGACGGCAATTGAGTAATGATAAAAAAATAACCTTGTTTCCGGGTACCGTGCCAGCTGCAATACCTAACGCTGAATATTGGCAACGGCAAGCATTCAATTACATCACCTTTGCACCTGCAGAGTCAGCAAATATAGATGAATGTTTGAGTCATCTGCGTATGGATCAAGTTTTACAGTTTTTGCTTGGAGATAAATTAAAATGAACGAGTTAGATGAAAAATATCAACAGCAAATATTATTTGATGAAGTTGAAATTACCGATAATGCAATAAAAGCTAATACGCCACAAATAATCGTCGACGAACGTGATTGGCTTGCGGATGAACAGCCTGAAGTGAGTTTTGAAAACATGCCTGTAGAGGCTAAAAAACCTCGATGGCTTTGGCGAGGAATAGCCGCGGTATTCGCCACTTTAGTCGGTATTGAAACGGTTCAGTTTTTTATCACTGGCTTTAGTCAATCGCCAATTGTTGCTGGCTTATATGGTGCATTATTGCTTGGGCTTTCTGTTGTTTGTGGCCGAGCTGTTTGGCGTGAGATTTCTGGCTTAAGACAATTTAAATATCAGCAAACACTGCAGCAACAAGCTCATGATATTATCAATGACGATGACAAGATTTCCGCCGCAATATTTTGTGAAAAACTGACTAAACGTTTACCGATTGATTTAGCTGAGCATGACCAAGGTAAATGGCATGAGCTTAATATTGAAGAATTCAATGAAGCTGAAATAATGCAGCTTTATTCTCGTCATGTACTCTCAAAAGTTGATCAAAAAGCAATGGCAGAAATTGCTAAGTTTTCAACTGAATCTGTTGTACTTGTGGCATTAAGCCCAATTGCCATTATTGATATGCTAATCATGCTATGGCGAAACTTACGCTTGGTGAATAAAATAGCGGCGTTATACGGACTTAAGCTAGGTTACTGGAGTCGAGTAAAGTTAATCAAACAAGTTATTTTTAATATGGCTTATGCTGGTGCAAGTGAATTAGTTGCTGATTTAGGTGCAGACTTATTGGGAGCCGAGCTGTTAGGAAAGTTATCTGCACGCATGGCACAAGGGCTTGGCGCCGGAATGTTAACGGCCAGGTTAGGCTTAAAGGCGATGCATATGTGTCGACCTATTCCTTTTGATGACGATGCGCCTAAGCTTGGTCAAGTTCGACAAAAAATTGTTAATCAGGTGCAAACGTTAATTATTTCAAAAAAATAATGATTTGATATTGTTAGTAAAAAATATCTTTTGTACATTTCAATGTAACACAAATTTTACACTCTTAAAGTCTGCTTAAAAAATAGTCGATTTGAAAGTCGTGCTTTTTCTACCCTTGTTGCCTTAGTATTGAGGCAACAAAATTAGCTCAACAATATCAAAACAAAATTAACAATAAATTGATATTAATATAAGGTTAAAAAAATGGGAAAAGCGACTAAATACGTTTCCAAAGTTGCAGATGAACAGGGTGTTATTGCTTGGTCTGCAGAAGAAAATAAGATTTGGCAAGAATTGCTAACACGGCAGTTATCAACAGTTAAAAATACTGCGTGTGATGAATTTGTAGCAGGTTTAGAAAAGCTAAACCTGCCATTAGATAGAATTCCACAGCTTGAAGAAGTCAGTGAAGTTTTAAGAGCTGAAACGGGCTGGAGTTGCGAACCTGTGCCTGCACTTATCGGCTTTGGTGAATTTTTCCGTTTACTGTCTGAAAAGAAATTCCCTGTAGCGACGTTTATTCGCTCTCGTGAAGAGTTCGATTACCTACAAGAACCTGATATATTTCATGAAATATATGGTCACTGTCCATTATTAACCAACTCTTCATTTGCTGATTACACGCAAGCTTACGGAAAAATGGGCTTGAACGCTTCAAAAGAAGATAGAGTGTTTTTAGCAAGATTATATTGGTTTACCGTTGAGTTCGGTTTGCTCGATACGCCAGAAGGTTTGCGCGTATACGGTGGTGGTATTTTATCTTCACCAACTGAAACAGAATACGCGCTAAATGACAAACACGTTGAGAGAAAAACGCTTGATGTATTAGACGTACTTAGAACTCAATATCGAATTGATATTCTACAGCCAGTTTACTTTATGCTTTCAAAGGTTAGTGACCTTGATAATATTCGCAAATTAGAAGTAGAAGACATTATGGCGTTGGTAGAACAAGCAAGAGAAATTGGTCTACATCCACCAAAATTTGAATTAAAATCAACATCAAAAGCAAGTTAAGGAAATTTTATGAGTGCCGAATTATCAAATCAACAATGTGAAGCATGTCAGGTTGATGCCCCAAAGGTAAGTGATGACGAATTAGCAGGCTTATTAGGTCAAATACCTGATTGGGTACCTGAAGTGAATAATGGCGTTATGATGTTAGAACGAGTTTATAAATTTAAAAACTATAAATTAGCTTGGGCATTTGCGAATAAAGTATCAGAACTAGCAGAAGAAGAATTTCACCATCCAGCCATTTTATTAGAGTGGGGTAAAGTGAGAGTAACATGGTGGACCCACGCTATCAAAGGGCTTCACAAGAATGACTTCATTTGTGCAGCGAAAACAGACCAACTTCTGTAATGTTTGCTTACAACAATAAATACTAGCCTCCTATTACAGGGGGCTTTTTTTTGTTGTAAAAATTAGTTTACAATAGCGTTATTGAAATTAGTTGTTTGCCTGAGGTTATGAAATGCGTTTAGAGATAGGTTGCCAAGACCGAGTTGGTATCGCACAAAGTGTATTGGCAATATTTGTAGAGCGCGGTATTGATCTGCGCGGTATTGAATTGAAACAACCAGGGAAAATTTTTATTAATATTCCTGATCTTGAGTTTTCTGAACTGCAAGACTTTATGCCGCAGTTACGCCTAATTGATGGTGTTATTGACGTAAAAACTACGCCTTACATGCCATCTGAGCGTGAACGAAACGAATTTGAAACCTTAGTCAAAACCTTTCCCGACCCATTTATTTCTGTTGATACTAAAGGCCAAATCCGCATGGTCAATAATACTGCGGCGCAAATCATGTGTGATACGCTTGAAAATATTACCAATGAGCATGTCAGCAATTGGCTTAAAGGCTTTAATATTAGCCGTTGGCTTGATGGTGACGAAGTGCTTGCACAAACTCGTCGTGTTAAATTTCAGGACGATGACTTTGTTGCCGATATTATTCCGATTCATGTTGCAGAAGGCGATGAAGCACAAGTGCTTGCTGGTGCTGTACTGATCCTCAAATCAGAAGCAAGGTTAGGGCAGCAAATTAGTGCTTTCAAAAAAGCTAGCGATAACAATTTTGCCGGCATTCAAGCTAATAGTAGCTCAATGCGTAAGTTATTACGTGAATCAAAACGCATGGCATTACTTGATTCGTCAATGTTAATTGTGGGTGAAACAGGTACTGGTAAAGAATTACTAGCACGTGCTTGTCATAGTGCTAGTGACAGAGCTGATAAACCGTTTATGACCTTAAGTTGTGCTGCACTTCCAGATGATGCCGCTGAAACTGAATTATTTGGCTCAGGAGCCGCTGGCGAGGTAAATAGTAAAAAAGGTATTTTTGAATCGGCTGACGGCGGTACAATCTTTTTTGATGAAGTAGGTGAAATGTCACCTAAATTGCAAACTAAAGTGTTGCGAGTTATTCAACACGGCACATTTAGACGTATCGATGACGAACAAGAAATCAAAGTTAACGTACGTATTATCAGTTCTACCAATCGAGATTTACTGAACATGGTTTCGTTAGGTGAATTTCGTGAAGATTTATACTACCGCCTAAACGTATTGGGCTTGAATATTCCGTCATTGAGAGAGCGACGTTCAGATATTGTGCCGCTTGCGGAACTTTTTGTGGCTAAGTTTGGTCAACGTATTGGTAAAACACACATTTCTTTTGATAAGGAATGTCTTGAATTTATTGAACATTACCCGTGGCCAGGCAATGTTAGGCAATTAGAGAACGTGCTTATTCGAGCGGTATCATTAATTGAGGGCAATATTATTATGACCTCTCATTTGCAGTTACCAGCATACACCCGTGAGCACGGCTATTTAGAACAAGATTTTGAAGGCACACTTGATGCCGCAGTGAAGAATTTTGAAGCTGACTTATTACGTAAGCTTTATCCTGCGTATCCAAGTACTCGACAGCTTGCAAAAAAATTAGGCTTGAGCCACACCGCAATAGCGAACAAATTGCGTGATTACGATATTAATAAAAAAACGGTTAAAATTTAAAGACCGTTTGTTTTCCCGTTAAGTTAGTATTATTTTGAGATTTTATTATGAAGTTATATGGTTATTGGCGCTCTTCAGCAGCCTATCGCGTTAGAATTGTTATGCATTTAAAGTCGTTACCATTTGCGTCCATTGCTGTGCATTTGGTGAAAGATGGTGGTGAGCAGCACAAGGAAGAGTACGTAGGGCTTAACCCAACACATTTAGTGCCAACTTATGTTGATGAAGATGTAACATTAAACCAATCATTAGCCATTATTGACTACTTAGATGAAAAGTATCCCGCTGTGGCGGTATACCCGACAAATATTGCAGAAAAGGCTAAAGTTAAAGCGCTAGCGCTTGATGTTGCTTGTGAAATTCACCCCGTGAATAATTTACGAGTACAACAATACTTGGTTAAAACTTTGTCAGTAGCAGAGCAAGATAAGCTTGCTTGGAGTTACCATTGGATGAATATTGGTTTTGCCGCGATAGAAAAGCAGCTTGAAACCAGTGCTGGCGAGTTTTGTTTTGGTGATGAAGTCACTATGGCTGATATTTGTTTGGTGCCTCAGGTTTACAATGCAAACCGTTTTAAACTCGATATGTCTGCTTACCCTCATATCGTTCGTGTAGTCGAAAACTGTAATCAGTTGCCGGCATTTATTGCCGCGCTTCCTGAAAACCAAGCGGACGCTCAGTTGTAACGTTCACAGAGTAGAAAAGAAAATTATTGTTTAGATAGTCCTGACTCACTGAATATAAAGGTTATTATGTCAATACAAAATACAGAGCAAAAACAAACTCCTTGGGGAATTATCGCTGTTATTATTGCTGCGATAATTGCATGTGTTGTTTATTATTATGTGATTGCCGCTGATAAAGAAAATATTACAACAGCGCCAGTTGTTGCTATTGAGAAGCCTACACCATTACCTGAGGTTGTTCCTGAGCCTAGTGAACCTGAATTTATTGAACCGATAATTGAGCCAGTTATTGAAGAGGTAGTTGAAACTGAGCCTGAAATTATTTTACCAACTCTTGATGAAAGTGACTCGTGGTTCAGTGATAAGTTAGCTAACTTAACTTGGCGTAAAGAGTTATTAAAATTAATGGTGACGGAAGATATGATCCGTCGTTTTGTGGTTTTTACTGATAACTTTAGCCAAGGCACATTAGCTTACGAACATGCACCATTAGTTTCGCCTAACGCTAAATTTTCAGCAACAGAAGAAAAGTCGCCAGAGGGATCTAAATGGCAATGGGATGAAAGCAATACTCGCCGGTTTAGTCTATACGTTGATTTACTTCGTTCAATGGATAGCGAGATGTTGGTGCAATGGTATGTTGAATTAAAACCTTTGATAGATCAGGCGTATCAAGAGTTGGGTTATCCTGACGATGAATTTGGTGATGTATTGCAAGATGCCATCACGAAAGTGCTAGATATGGAAATCCCTAAAACCTTACCAGAGTTAAACCGTCCAAGTGTTATGTATAAATATAAAGACGAATCATTAGAGTCTTTAGATGATGCTGAAAAGTTATTGCTACGTTTAGGAAAAGAAAATTTACTGGTGATTAAGTCAGTAATGTTGGAAATTAATGAAAAGTTCGCTCGCGTTCGTTAACACGGAGTAACTGACATGAATATACCGTCGGCACCTGAGTGCATTCCAACACGAAAATATGGCTTGCTACATAGCATTGCTAAAAGAATGTTAGCTTGGTGTGGCTGGACTATTAATGGTGAGCTTCCAAACCAGCCTAAGTTCATACTTGCGGTAGCACCTCATACCTCCAATTGGGACTTTTTTATTGGTATTGCTGCCATGTTTAGTTTGCAGCTGAAAGTATCATTTTTGGGCAAGGCGAGCATATTTCGCTGGCCAGTTAAGTCTGTATTAACCGCTATTGGCGGGATAGCTGTTGATAGAAGTAATAGTCATGGCGTTGTTGGGCAAATTGTTCAAGAATTAAAGCGTAATGATAAGTTCATATTAGGGCTTGCACCCGAAGGGACTCGAAGTAAAACTACTGAGTGGAAAACTGGGTTTCTACATATTGCTAAGCAAGGCAATATTCCCATTGTTCCTGTAAGTTTTGACTTTGCAAAAAAAGAAATATTTTTTCATCAAGAAGTTTATATTTCGGGTGAAATTTCGCAAGAATTAATTGAGTTTAAGCAAATATTTGCAGATGTTTGTGCAAAAAATCCGCAAGCAGTTTAATTTTACCAACTAGCGCTTGCAACTGAACATACTATTAGCGATAATTCGCGCGCTTTAAGGGAATTCCTTATTCGCATCTATGGTGACCCTTTCGGTCCCTTCGCAATGATACTCTGTGAACTCGGCCAGGTCCGGAAGGAAGCAACCGCAGCAGACGACTCATGTGCCGGAGTGTGGCTGATTGGGTTGCCACCCAATTTAAATCTTCATATCCTATTTATCTCAGCGTCAAAAATTTCATTAATCCCCTTATCTTTGTGATTGATATAGCGCATATATTAAGATTGAATCTATTTTTAAATGCCTGTATATCGAACATAAAGTTTAGCCTTATGCTATTTGAAATTGTTTCTCATCGTTAATTAAAATAATATTGTTCAAGGCTAGAAAGCAATCATACATCGAAATTTTGTCAGAAATGAGAAGGTGGTTGTTATGCAAGGTATTAAGGTATTAAGTCTAGTAAATAACCTCAACTCGGCTTAAGCAACGCTATCCAATAAAGCTAGTTAAGCGCCTATCTACGTTGTTGATGTGCTAAATAGCTCGCTATTCGGATACATAAACGCCTTGATATCCACTTAACTAGCTTCATTGGATATACCGGATTTATTAAAATACTGATTATCAATATATTATGACATTCATTAAACCGAGTTGAGGTTAAATTATACTAGGCAAGTAAATTGTAAAAGCTAATGCAGCAGTATTAGCTATGTTCTTTCATAAATTCCAGTGCTTTAGCAACAGCGACTTTAACATTATTTTCCATTTCAAAACGTTCTGAGGCTGGAAGATAAAAAGCCATATCAACCTCATGTCGGATATACCGAGTAGGAAGTTGATTCAATACAACACAAACTAAATCTGCAATAAATTCACTATCATATTTTTCTTCTAATTTTAGGCTAACAAAATGTTGTGATACTAGCTTTTCATAATAGTTGTGAATATCATCAGAAATTTTCATAGGAAAGACCCTTAAGTTAAAGAAATATGGTTAAGCGTAGGCTAGGTTACTGAAAACTGGAAATGTTTTCATCTGTTATGTTTATATTTTATTAAAAATAGAGATGTTTAGGTGTTATTTAGAACTTTTTAGTTTGTTCTATTTCACGTTCTAATTTAGAAATTGCTTGGCGACAACGTCCTAAACGTTGGTGTAATGCTAAAACTTCCTCTGAAAGACGGGCAGCTTGTTTGATTGTTGCTTGTTGTCGCTGTTGTTCTCTTTCGTGGATCATTTCTAAAAGTCTACGTTCGAACTCAACTGTTTCATCTAATTTCTTGTGCAAGTTATGGCTTGATTGCATAACGGCTTGAGCTGCTTTCTTATATCTACGTGCTTTTATCGCTACCAGGCGTTGATCAGCTTCTTTGTGTACTATTTGATTTGAGTCTAAGGCAGTACGAAGGGCTGAAATTTGTTGTTCGATTATTAATAAACGACTATGTGCCAAGCTATTTTTTTGTGCACTTAACAACCTTGCCAACTCATTGGTTTTATTTTTTACTTCTGAAACATAGGGTAAAAATAAGTCACTGTGTGTTGAAAATAACCCTTCAGCAAAAATGTCATTATCTTGAATTAAGCGATGTGATTTTGAGTGCTTATTGGATTCATCAGCAGCAGCTGCTTGTTGTGCTAATTGATCTAGAATTAGGTGAATTTTATTAATAGCGGGTTGCATATATAGCCTATTTTAATTTAACCAAGCCTGATAACCGAGATTCGCGGACATTGCTATCACAACGGTAATAAAAACTGGACGGATGAATTTACTGCCAAATTTAATTGCCCAATGAGCACCAACCCATGCACCAAGCATAATAAAAATCCCCATAGAAATGCCAAGTACAAAATTTACATGACCGAGATAAATAAAGGTTAATAGACTACAAAAATTACTAATGAAGTTGGTAAAGCGGGCTAACCCACAACTTAATAGAATATCAATTTTATAAAGAATATTTGATGAACTTACCCAAAAAGCCCCCGTTCCAGGACCTGCTAAACCATCATAAAACCCTAACACAAGGCCTTGTATTACCTGCTTAATTTTAATTGTAGATGTCTTTAATGGTAAAGCATGATCATCATAATTTTGGGATTTAGCAATTAAGGTATAAACCGCGGTCAAAATTATTAATACCGGGATGTATTTATCTAGGAACTCGACAGACAGAAAGTTAACCATGATAGTGCCAGCAATAGCGCCAATAGCTGTTGCGATAATAGCCCATAGCCAATATTTAGGGTTAAGGAGTTTTTTTCGGTAAAAAGCGAATGATGCAGTACATGAACCAAAAGATGCAGCAAGTTTATTTGTTCCTAAAGCTACGTGCGGTGGTAAGCCAGAGGTGAGTAATGTAGGAACAGTAAGCATACCTCCGCCACCAGCAATGGCATCGATAAGCCCTGCGATAAAGCCAACACTGCACAATGTTATCCATAAACTTATATCTAAGACAGGATCAATAACCATAAAAATTATGTACTAGAAAAATAGAAGTGGATTATATCACAGTGAAGTATTGATTTTAGGGGCATTTTTTAAGCGATTTTATTGCTAAGAAACAATTAGACATAATTTAAATGTTTGAATGTGTTAAAAATTATTTCAATTATTACTTTTTTGTTGGTAACTCTTTGTTTTTAAAGGTTTGGTGTGTCTTTTATTTTGTGTTTTTTATTTTGTGTTTTTTTTGATTGAAAAATGAACTTTTTATTTTATTGTTTTCTATGGTTTTTTTTAAGTGTTTATGTAACAAATGTTTCAGTCATTGATTTTGATTGATTTTTTGTAAATTGTGGTGCTTTCTTGGTTTGTTTGTTAGTTCATTGTTTTTTCAGTTATTTTTTTTATTTAATCTTAGTTGTTAATTTTTTGTAATGAAAGTGTTTCGCTTTGTAATGTTTTTACATGTTTTCTGTTTTTCTATCTGTATTTCCGTCCGTAGTATGTCTGTATATCGTTGGTTTAATAATGATTTTAAATTTGAAAATCTCGTATTTATCAACGAATACAACAAGACAAACTAATAGTCTTGAACTTTATAGAATATGAAATCACTTTTGTGATTCAGGGAGAATAAAATGTATAGTAAAAATAAAATATCAAAGTCGATAAAGTTAGCGTTAATGCTAGGTGCTGGAACGGCTATGAGTATATCTACATCTACTTTTGCGGCTGAAGAAGCAAAAGATGTTGAAAGAATAGAAGTAACAGGATCACGTATTAAACGAACTGATATGGAAAGTGCTTTACCAGTTACAGTCATTAGCCGTGAAGATATTTTAGCTACTGGTGATGTATCTGTAGGCGAAATATTGAGAAACTTTCCTGGTAACTCCACCGGCTCTTTTACACCTCGTTCAGGTAGTAGCGCACAAACAACTGCTAGCATTAACTTGCGTGGATTAGGGGCTAATCGAACGTTAGTTCTTGTTAACGGAAAGCGTTTACCATCAGATGCATTAGGTGGGGGCTCTGGTCAAAACCTTAGTTTAATTCCAAGTGCAATGATAGAAAGAATTGAAATACTGCAAGATGGTGCATCTTCAATATATGGTTCTGAAGCAATTGCAGGTGTTGTAAATATTATTCTTCGAAATGACTTTGAAGGTTTACAGTTTAGCACTCAAATTGGCCGCCCGAGCCGAGATGGTGGCGGTGATGAAGAGCAGTTTTCATTGGTCGGTGGTGTTACAAGCGACAAAGGAAACATCACTTTCGCAGTAGAACATAAAGAAGTATCAGCATTATCAGCAGCAGATCGAGCAATTACAGCCGCCAATACTGATGGCTTCGTTGGGTACTCTACAAATAGTGATCCTGCTAATTATCGAGTTACTGATTTCTTCAATGACGGTACAAATGTAAATGGACCATGGCAGCCTGACTCTCGATGTGATCCTGCTTTGATTCAAGAAACTCCAAGAATTCGAACTCACCCTACTACTGGTGAAGTCGTAAACGTTATAGATAGAGAATGTTCATTCCCATTCGCCGATGTAGCAATTTGGTTACCTGGCTCAACTACTGACTCTCTCTTTATTAACGGTAATTATAATATCAATGACGATTTAACAATTTTTGCTCAATCTTCAGTTGTTAAATTAGAAAGTAAAGCTCGCTATGCTCCAATTCCTTTAGTGTCTGGATTTGGTTTAACGGTTGCTGCGGATGACCCATTAAATCCTACATTTGGTTCTGATAATCCACAAGATGTTGGTGTTAAGTGGCGTCCACAGGCACTAGGTAACCGTGATTTTGAAGTTGAAACATTACAATTAGACTTTTTAACTGGTTTTACATGGAGTAATGACTACGGTACGCTTGAAGGTTACACTCAGTGGAATAAACAAACATCTGATGATACTACTCGAAATTTAGTTTTATTTAGTGCCGTATTTGACTTAATTGATTCTGGAGATATTAACCCATTTGGCTCCGCTGACGATGTTGCTGCTGCTGCAGATCAAATTAGAGCTGATTCGTTCCGAGAAGCTTCTGTTGACCTATTTGTTTCTGGTTTGAACTGGTCTGGCGATTTACCTTTTGCTGAACTTCCTGGCGGTCAAATTGCTTATTCATTAGGTTGGGAGTTTAGAAGTGAAGACTTTGAAGAAACTTATGATCCGTTGACTCGCACTGGTGCAATTTTTGGTGGTACGGGCGGACCTTCTGGTGGTGGGCGTGATTCTCGAAGTGGTTTCTTTGAGTTGGCATTTCCTGTTACTGAAGATCTAGTCGTAACCTATGCTGGTCGTTACGATGAATATACACTTCCTAAAGATGCGAGCGAATACACACAATCAATAAGAGCCCGCTATCAAGCAACTGACGATTTGGTATTAAGAGCGTCATACTCTGAAGGTTTCCGAGTTCCAGATATAGATACATTATTACAAACTGGCGGTGTTTCAACTGACCAAGCGATTGATAGGCTTGCATGTAACGCATCAGGAGATGTTACATCTCCTCTATGTCAAGCCGGCGAAATTAGTGCTGTCCGCCGTCCTGGTGCTGAAACCCAACCTGAACGTTCAGAAAGCTATGCGGCAGGTGTGGTATGGAATGCAACAGAAGATCTAAGTGTAACTGTTGATTGGTGGAATATAGAAATTATTGATCAGATTTCATTCTTAAGCACTCAAGCAGTGCTTGATTTGGAGGCTACAGGTGTCGACCCAACAACATTCAATGTTGACGTAAGACGTGATGGACAAAATGAAATCATTGAAGTTATTAATGGTTTTGCAAATCTACCGGGTTTTGAGACAAGTGGTATTGATTACAACGTTAACTATCAAATTCCTACTGATTCATACGGTGAATTTAATATGAACTTGACCGGTACCTATGTACTTGAGCTAAATGTTGAGTCGGCTCCAGGTTTAGGTGTGTTTGATAATGTTGGGTTTGTTTCAACTCCGGAATTATTAGCAAACCTTTCACTTGATTGGAAAATGGATGATTTTGGTGTACATGTAGGGGTGAATTATAAAGATGGATACGATGCTCGTACTCCTGAAGATAAATTCCTAAATGATGTAGGCCCAGAGGCTGGTACATTAGGTAGCTTTACTACTGTTGATATGTCTGTTTCTTATATTTTACCAACGGAGACTAAATTGACATTTGGCGCTCGTAATATTGGTGATAGAATTTCTACTCCGAATAATTTTGCATTTGGTAATGGTATTTACGATCGTGGTCTAGGTGAAATCTTAGGACGTGTAGCTTATGTGAATATTATTCACAACTTTTAAACGTTGTTAATATGAAAAATGCCAGTCATTATGACTGGCATTTTTATTTTAACGGTATAAGTTTAAAGTAATAAATTGAAACGTTTTTCAATTAAATATTGAACATAATTAATTGAGTATTTATTAAGTTTTTTAGAACATTAAGGTCAAGACTTAAAGGAGAGTGGTGTGGAGTATTGGAATAACTATTGGTCGTTAAACTCCAATGGCGATTGTTTTTCACTTGATGGGAAGTCTGATTTATCCAGAGTTATGACTACTTTTTGGGCTGACTACTTTTTAGCGAAAGGTAATGATGCTTATGTGCTAGATCTCGCTTGTGGCAATGGCTTTGTCGGTAAGGTAGCTATAAGCAAAGGAGTTAATTTATATTGTATTGGTGTTGATCAATCAACTGATTTAGGCGTTTTGAGTTACGAAAACAAAAGGAATAAAAGTTTCTTAAGACTATTACCTAATACGCCTGTAGATACTCTTAAGTTTGTGGATGATGAATTTGACAGTATTGTGTCCCAATTTGGTTTTGAATACTCTCCAAATTCTTACAACGTAATAGCAAACACATATAGGCAACTTAAGCCTGGTGGCGAATTGTGTTTTCTTATACATAGCAAAAAAAGTGTAGTTTACGAGCGAAGTGTTGATGAGTTGCTCGTATTAGACTATTTGTTGAATGAGTATGATGTTTTTAGTTATATTCGAAATAATAAGCAACTGTCTATTATTCGAAAAAAAATCGCCGATGAATGTAATAAGTTTACTATAAAGTACGCGGATGTAACGGAAGGTCTGCTTGCTAATATTTATATCTTTATAGATGCGTTATTAGATAATAAAGTTATTGATAGTAAACAGATAGATGCGCTAGAAACGATGTATTTACAACATAAAAAGCGCTTAGAAGAGCAAGTAAAAGTAAGCCACGATGAAAAAAATGTCCAAGTTATAATTGATCACCTCAACACTCTAAAGTTTTGTAATGTGAAGGTAGAGCTATTTGAGCATAATGACATTGGTGTTATTGGTTGGTTAATTGAGGGCAGTAAAGGTTTTGCGTGATTCACCTTTTCCGTTTTAATCAAGTCAGTTGAAATTACGAATTTTATCGATAAAATTATGATAGATTGCAATAGTACATTTATTTTGCTGTATGTAAGTCTATTTAATAAAAGATTTAGCGCTAGTTGTTTAGAGAGCGCTTTTTCCTTTATTAGTCTATTCAAAATGGTCCACCTTTCTAATAAATTAAACTTAGGCTCCCAATTGCTTTAGAAAGCAAAAAATTGAAATATTTAAAAGTAACAACGAAGTATTTTTAAGTTGAGAATGAAATTTTTGTTGGTAACGTTTATTACAAGCCGTTTGTTCTTCCTTCCCCCCCAACTTAGTACAAAAAACATTCAAATTAAATTTCTAAAATTAATAAATTAGCTGAATATATTGCTGTTGATGAAATAATTTAAAAATTTTATTCATATGTTATTTAAAGTTTACATTTTCTTTGTTTTATTTAGAGTAGTTATAATTTTGTTGGTGAAATTTTAGAGTGAAAAGACTTGTTTTTTAATCTAACTAATTGTTATGAAGGTTTATTTTGTCTTTTTTGTTTCCTGGCGTTATTTTTTGTTAATATACTAAATAATAAGCTATTTACAAAGTTTGTGATGATATGTAAATTTACCTGTGTTTTTTCATTTTTGTAACGCATTGTTTTTAAGTTGTTTTATTTGTTTGTGTTATTTTTTTATTGTCTTCTTTGTTACTTGTTTGATCAAAACGTAACTAATTGTGTTGACCCGTTAACAATTTTAAGTTTACTATCTAGACCGATAGTTTAGGTCGATGACCAAAAATAAAAACAAACAAGGCAACATAGCCTTGATTTTAAACACTAGAATCACGCAAGTGATCCAGGGAGTAAATATGTATAGCAATAGCAAAGTAGCTAAAGCCATTCGTCTAGCGATGGTATTTGGTGCAGCATCAGTAGTTTCAGCACCAGCAGCATTCGCAGCAGGTGCGCCTGAAGCAGCTGAAGAAGTAGAACGAATTGAAGTTACTGGTTCAAGAATTAAAAGAACTGACGTTGAAGGTGCAAGCCCAGTTCAAGTTATATCTGTAGAAGAATTTAGCCAACAAGGTCGCTTATCTATTGCTGATGCGCTTCAAAATGTAACTTCAAACAGCTTTGGTTCATTCATGCCGAGCTCTGGCAGCTCAGCTCAATCTCAATCAACTGTTAGTTTACTAGGTGCTGGTTCTGATCGTACTTTGATCTTACTTGACGGTAAACGTTTAGCGGGTTCTCCATCACTAGGTGGTTCTTCAGTTAACTTAAGTAGCATCCCAATGGCTGCTGTTGAGCGTATTGAAATATTAAAAGATGGTGCTTCTGCTGTTTATGGTTCAGACGCTATTGCAGGTGTAATTAACATCATCTTGAAAAAAGACTTTGAAGGCGCTGCTTTTGATATTCAAATCGGCCGACCTGACGAAGAAGGCGGCGATAGTAAATCTATGTCTTTAGTACTTGGTATGAACTCTGAAAAAGGCAATATGACCTTTGTTTATGATCATCAAGAGCGTGGCGCAATTTTCGATGGTGACCGTGACTACACTAAAGCTTCTATGGAAGACCTTAACGGTGACGGCCTTATTTCAATATACGACGAAACAGTCGGTATTAGCTACTATGGCGCAACTATAGTAAACCCAACAACAGGTCAACTTGAAGCTTCTCCAAAATGTGACGAGTTAGCATCAACTGTACCAGGCTTTGTTGGCTCACTTGACCAAGGTTCTGCTCTAGGTGGTATTGGTGGTGGTCAAGTTTGTGGTTACGGTTATGCAAACGTTTCAGCTAACTCAGCATCAACAAAGCGTGATTCAATCATGACTAGCGCTACTTATGAAATTAATGATGATTTAGAATTATTTGCTCGTGCAATGTTCTCACGTAATGATTCATTCGGTCGTTTTGCTCCACCAGCAGCTGGTTGGGACGATATTCCTGCAAATAGCGAACATAACCCATACGATGAAACAACAGATGGTTTTTTCCGTTGGTACCAAATCGGTACTCGTGATGGCGAAGTAACAGATTACCAACAAGATTATATGCTTGGTCTTCGTGGCATGATCAATGACAACTTCGATTGGGAAATTGCTTATCATAAAGCAAAACTAGATTACAGAAGTGTTGGTCGTTCATACCTTAGTTATGCTGGCTTGTACGCAAACTTATTTTTAGGTGAACCTTTAGGTTCTGATGATGGTATTGCCGCAATGAAAGCGACAACTTACACTGAAAACCTAAATGAATTTGATCATATCTTTGGTGGTGTCGGTTTTGAAATGGGTGAATTACCTGGCGGTATGATCTCTCACTACTTTGGTGGTGAATATTTTGAGCAATCATACGATTCGAAATATGATGCACAATCTGAAGGTGGCTGGATTGGTGGTAGTGCTGGTAACTCTGCATCAGGCGAACGTGATACAACAGCGTTTTTCTATGAAGTTTCATTACCTGTTACAGAAGACTTAGTAGTTAGTGCTGCTTACCGTCGAGATGATTACAGCGATTTTGGTACTAAAGGTACTCCAAGTGTAAAAGCTGAATATCGTCCAATGGAAGACCTATTAATTCGTGCTTCATACTCTAAAGGTTTCCGTGCTCCATCTTTAAGTGAGCTTTTAGCGGCAACATCGTTCTCAGCAACTAGAGCTGTTGATTACGTAGCTTGTGATATGCAAAATATCCCTGCAGATGAATGTAAAAGTCGTCAATTCGATAACTTAATCGAAAGTAATGACCAGCTTGACCCAGAAGAGTCAACTTACATTAATGCTGGTATTGTTTATGCTGGTATTGAAAACTTCTCAGTTTCACTAGATTACTTTAATTTAGAAGTTGAAAATGTAATTTCTGACATCACTGTGCAATCACTAATCAATGCTGAATTAGGCGGTCAATTAGATGATATGATGGCTCGTTACCCTGGTGTTAGCTTAGTTCGTAACCCAGCGACAGGTGCTATTACAGAAGACGTTATCACTCGAAGTGAAAATGGTGCAATCATGACTCGTCAAGGTCTTGATTTATCATTATCTTACTTACTTTCTACTGAAGTAGGTGACTTTAGAATGGCTTCTAATACAACTTACATGATTGAAGTTGGTGAAGATGTATTCTTCGGTGGTCCAGAGCAAGATATGGCTGGCGGACCTGGTACTCCAGATTGGAGAAGTCAATTTACTTTAGGCTACAACTACGCTGATTTCTCTGCAACTTGGAGTGTTGATGCAATTGCAAGCACTTCAGAAGATGAAGTATTAGATGTTGCTGATGGTAACCCTGCTAACTTCACTCAAGCTTTCAGTAACCATAACGGTACGTATGTTGTTCATAACTTAAACATGAGCTATGACTTCGGACAATACGGTACAGTTGTTATTGGTGCTCGTAACTTGTTCGAAAAAGGTGTTATGAAAGATGATGAAGGCTTCTATAACAACGACACATTATACTTTGCAGGCCACTTAGGTCGTGAACTTTACACTGGATACAAAGTTAAGTTCTAAACCCAAATAACGACTTTATAAAATTGAAGATAGTAGTTATTAAGTAACAATATCTTCATAATATTTTATAACGTAATTTGGTTTATATAATAAACTTTAAACGGGCTTGAATCATTGATTCAAGCCCGTTTTATTTGAAAACTAATAAGTAGTTGCTATAGATAAATGACGATTAAATACAGTTGTATTTTTTTAAATAAACTTATTGGTTGTACTACTAAGTTAAATTTCCATTTCTTACTGCGAAGGCTTAAAGTTGCTTTAATCTTGTAAGTGCAATTTCAGCCAAACTTCTAAATTTAAAGGTCATTCGTATAGAAATATACCTATGCAATAGTTTTATTTATTTTATCCTGGAGCTATTTTCGAAAATAAATTGAAGTAAAGTGAACTTGTTCTCTAAACTATTTCTCCAAGAAATTAGTACTTCGATTTGAATTCCTATATAGAGTTACTTCATTAGTCTATTGCTTCTTTTGATAAATAAAGGCGATACAGTTTTTTGCGCCTCCTCATGTAAGTACCAAAACTGATGTTTTAACGATAATTCTTTACAACTGGTATGTGACTAAAAAGTCGTATCTGAGTTTAAATAGTAAAGTGTGTTGCAAGTTTATAATTAAGCGATGATTGTTCTGTTGAACGCAACCTATTCAAATGTAACAAGCAAAACTTGTAAGTTTTTCAAATGTTACTTGTAGGCTGTAACAAAGTATTTGTTTTAATTTTTTATTTAAGTTTTACTTTTGTATCTTGTTGATATCAAGATGGTTATTTGTTTTGTCTTCTTTTGCTTTTTCTATAGTGAGGGAAGGGGATTTTACATTGTTACATCTTAGGTTGTTGATTTTTATGGTTTATATTTTCTGTGTTTGATGTTTTAAATTTTGTTGTTACAAAGTTGGTAGGTTCTTTGTTTTAAGGTTAGATGGTTGACTCTGTGTATTCTTTTGTTTTTAAAGGTTTTATTTGCTTTTTTTTGTTCTGTTTATAGCTGTAACTGAATGTACTGTACTTTTCAGCGCTTTGACTCATTTACAACTACCCGTTTAGTATCTTGTCAACTTTTCTGGATAACTATTCAAAAGTGTAGAAGGCAAAATAGCCTTGAAATCTAATATTAAAACAAGAATCAAGTCCGTTATCGGACGTCGGAGTAGATATGTTAAATAGAAGTAAAGCAGCAAATGCAGTAAGTATTGCAATGATGGTAGGAGCAACAGCTACCGTAATATCAGCGCCAACATTTGCAGCTGAAAAATCAGCTAAAAGTGTAGAACGTATTGAAGTTACAGGTTCTCGTATCAAGCGTGCAGATATGGAAACAGCTAGCCCAGTAACGGTAATCGACTCATCTGCCATCTTGGCAACAGGTGCGACTTCTATTGATGGTGTTTTACAAAGCATGACGTCTGCTGGTGGTGCAATGACTAACCCTGGCATCAACAATGGCTCAGGCGGTAATGCGCGTGTTAACTTACGTGGCCTAGGCGCTTCACGTACATTAGTACTTGTGAACGGTCGTCGTATGATCTCTTCTGGTACTGGTGCTGCTTCTTCTGTTGATTTAAATACTATCCCTGTTTCGATGATTCAACGTATTGAAGTACTTAAAGATGGTGCTTCTGCTGTTTATGGTACTGATGCGGTAGCTGGCGTTGTAAACGTTATTTTAAAACGTGACTATGACGGTTTTGAAATGAACGTTCAGACTGGTATGTCTGGTCAAGGTGATGCTGATGAATCAAGTATTGATTTCACGCTTGGTGGTTCATCTGACAAAGGTAACATCGTAGTTGGTGTACAATATACTGACCGTGGCGAAGCGAGCCAAGCAGATCGTGACTTTTCTAACTGTCCTATTGCTGAAACTACTGGTGGTGCTGACTTGTACTGTGCTGGTAGTGTTTACGCTGAAGGCGGGCACATCTGGGGTAATAGCAATCACGGTGTTGTAAAAACAGGTGTTGACGCAGACGGTGCGCCAACATACGCAATCGGAGATAGCGGTCAATATGGCTCTTATGTTGCAAAAACAGATGACGCTGGTGAGCTAGTTCTTGATGATAACGGAGCGCAAATCCCTGTATTTGCATATCATGAAGGTATGTCTGAAGCTGACTTAAGTGGTCGTGGTGGTGATTACCATGATTTTGCTTACTCAGGCGATGATAACGACCGTTTCAACTATTCAAAAGATAGTTACCTATTTACACCAATGCAGCGTCTTAACTTAACTGTAAATGGTAGTTATGAATTATCAGATGATTTAATGTTTTTTGCTGAAGCAATGTACACTAAACGTTGGTCTGAACAGCAAATGGCACCACAACCTATTTGGAATAAAGAAGCTTGGGTTTATGACTCATCTTGGATGAATCCTGCTTTGTTAGCAAATGGTGTGCAAGAAGGGGAAGCTTTAGATTACGGCCGTCGTATGTCAGATACAGGTACACGTGATTTTTCTCAAGTTGTTGACACTGTTCGCATCGTCGTTGGTCTAGAAGGTGAGCTAGAAAACGGTTATGTATGGGATATGTCATACAACAAAGGTCGTAATGACTCTGTAGATAAGCTGTCAAACTTACACAATATTGGTGCAATTAATGACGCGGTACAAAATAAAGAATTTGACCCGTTTACACAGTCTTCTTGGACCGGTGATTCAATAGCTCCATATATTTACACAGAGTTAAACTCTGGCGGCAGTGAAATGGATATTTTTGCTGCGTCGTTATCAGGTGAATTAATGGAAGTGCCAGCAGGTGTTATTGGTTTTGCTGCCGGTTATGAACATCGTTTAGAGTCAGCTTACTACACGCCAGATTCATTAACAGCTCAAGGTATGGCTAATGATCCACGTGTTGATCCTACATCAGGTTCATTTAATGTAAATGAAGCATATGTAGAGCTAGCAATTCCATTATTAGATGGTATGGCATTTGCTGAGCATGTTGAATTAAGCGCTGCTATGCGTTACTTCGACTACAGCACTTTTGGTGATGACAACACTTGGAAATTAGGTCTTACATGGAAAATTAATGACCAAGTGATGCTTCGCGGCGTAGCTTCAACAGCGTTTAGAGCTCCAACAGTTGATGAATTATTTGGTGGCGAATCTCCATCTTTTAACCAAATAACTCACCCGGCTTCAAGCCATACACAAGCAGAAGTTACTGTTGGTGGTAATGAATTACTTACTCCTGAAGAAGCAGATATTATGACTTTAGGTGTTGTTTTAGAACCTGATTTCATTCCTGGCTTATCATTAACAGTAGACTACTACGATATTGAAATTACCAATGCAATTGGTTCAGTAGATAACAACTACATTGCTAACCTTTGTATGGATGCCGATGGCAACAAGATCAATAATAGTTCTGCTGTATGTCAGTCAGCAAATATTTCTATTGATGGTACTGGCCGCATAGCATTTAATAATGGACTTCAAAATATTGGTGGTCAATCAACAGCTGGTTACGATATTAACGCAACATATACCTTTGAAACTGCTAACTTAGATTGGCGTGTAAGTTTAGATACTTCTATTTTAGATCACTATGAAGAGTCGGACCAAGATGGCAATATCATCGAGTATACTGGTTTTGTTACATCAGGTAGTGGTGCATATGCAGATATTAAATCTAATTTAACTGTTAATGTTAAAGGCGATAGCTGGGAAGCAACGTACGAAGGTCGCTACATAGATGGAATGGACTCTTTATCATGTGATAAAGATCCATCAGTATGTTACGCGCCAACGGTAGGTTCAGTTGTTTACCATGACTTATCAGGCGCTTACTTCTTAAATGAAAGTGTTACTTTCTCTGGTGGCGTTAATAACTTACTAGACAAGCAACCTCCATATTACTCTGGTAACAATGACTCAAACACTGACCCATACACGTATGACGTATTAGGTCGTTACTTCTTCGTTAAAGCTAACGTTAAGTTTTAATTTAGACAGTAAATAGACGCAACACTGATCAAATGACAATAGCCCTATCGTTACGATAGGGCTATTTTTTTGTCTTTTATAGAAGCTGTACGATGTTTAAGTGTTTTGTAACTTTCCAAATAAATAGAAAGCAATAATCCAATTTAAAGCCATGTGAGACGAGCTTTGAGTGGTAACTTAAAAAAATAAATTATTTCAATCGAAGAATAACAGAACATCTAAAGTCCGCTATATTATTTATTAAACTATATTTCGCTAAATAGTATTGGCATAAAGTCGCTTTTTTCTTGCCTATTTGAATAGCTTAGCCGATCATGACATTAATTTTACCGATGTCATAAAACTGTCATAATAAACTATCAGAATGTCTGGTAGAGGATTCTTTATTTAGACTATCAGGAAAGATTCATGAATAGACAGATTTTGGTTGTTGAAGACGAAGCGCCGATCAGAGAAATGATCACCTTTGTATTAGAGCAAAATGGCTTCAATGCAATTGAAGCGGAAACTATTGAGCAAGCCCAAGCGAAAATTAAGGAGCCTTATCCTGATTTGATCTTACTTGACTGGATGCTACCTGGCGGCACAGGGGTCAAACTTGCTAAGTCGCTTAAGCAAAATGAATATACCCGTTCTATTCCTATTATCATGCTTACAGCACGCGCTGATGAAGATGATAAAGTAAAAGGTTTTGATGCTGGTATTGATGACTACGTAACTAAACCATTTTCCCCGAAAGAACTTATTGCTCGAATCAAAGCAGTAATTAGACGTGTTGCCCCAACTGCACTTGAAGAAGCGATTGAGTTTCATGGAATTAAGCTAGATCCCGTCGCACATAGAGTATCAATTAATGACAATAACTTAGATTTGGGCCCAACAGAGTTTAGACTATTACATTTCTTTTTAACTCATACTGAACGAGTGTATAGCCGTGAGCAATTACTTGATAATGTGTGGGGCACTAATGTTTACGTAGAGGATAGAACGGTTGATGTTCATATTCGACGCTTGCGTAAAGCAATTTCTGGTGACGGGCATGAAGACTTCATCCAAACTGTGCGAGGCTCAGGTTATCGCTTCTCTGGTAAAACTAAAGACAGAGTATAATTAATAAACTATGCCTTTTCGTATCTCTTCACGCACTATCATAACTCGTATTATTGCAGTGCAAATTATCGCAGGCTTTGTCGGTTACCTATTCGGCAATGTTTATTTTGCCTTAGCATTAACGTCTTTTGGATTGCTGCTATGGAACTATAGCCACTTATTTAAATTAATGGATTGGTTATGGCAAGGCACATCGATTTCTCCGCCACAAGCACGAGGCATATGGGGACGAATTTATGACGGTTTGTATCATAGAATTCGCAAACAGCGTAAAAAACAAAAGCAACTTAATGAGCGTATTCGCAAGTTTCGAGATGGCGCTGAAGCTTTGCCTGATGCAGCAATTGTACTTTCAACAGAATTAACTATTCTATGGGGCAACAAAAAGGCCTCTCAGCTCATTGGTATTCGATGGCCTGGTGATGTTGGCCAGCGTATTGATAACTTAATACGCTTTCCTGAATTTGCTAAATATTTAGATGATGGTAATTATGAAAGCCCATGTTTGATTATTTCACCGGTTAATAGCGAATTACAACTTGAGCTGAGAATGATGTCTTATGGCAGTGATCAAATATTACTACTTGCCCGCGATATCAGTAAAATTCAACGTTTAGAAGAAATGCGTCGCGACTTTGTTGCTAATGTGTCACACGAACTTAAAACACCGTTAACCGTAGTTCGTGGCTACGTTGAAATGGTGCAGTTGGATGAATCAGCGTTAACACCTCATTGGCAAAAAGCTTTTGCAACGATAGAAACACAAGTTTCTCGTATGGATCGTTTAGTGGATCAGCTTCTAGTACTTTCACGAGTTGAGAATAAAGCTGAAGATGACAGCTTACAACAAGTTGACTTATCTCGCTTAATATTAGCCATAGTGGAAGATGTTCAGTGGCTAAACCAGGAAAAAAATCATACGATTAGTGATAATATAGCCGCTGACATTCAAGTGAACGGTAATGAGCATGAGTTAAAAAGTGCTTGCATGAATTTATTATCAAACGCCATTGCTTATACTCCTGAAAATGGTGTTATCGATGTCAGTTTAACTAGTGACGGCAATAAAGTGCGCTTTAGTGTTAAAGACAATGGCCCAGGTATCAAACCTGAGCATGTAAATCGTTTAACCGAGCGTTTTTTCCGAGTTGATAAGTCTCGTTCTCGAAATACTGGCGGCTCTGGCTTAGGCTTAGCAATTGTTAAACATGTATTGAATCATCATCACGCTGAACTTGCCATTGAAAGTGAATGGAATAAAGGCAGCGAATTCATCATCTATTTCACCATCAAAAACGCCTAAACCGTATTCAGTTTGGGCGCTTTTTTATTTAAATATTCTTTGCGTCTTCATAGTTCTCATTGAGTCTATTTTCAGTAATTCACTTGGTAATTTACCCTAATAAAAATGATGTCAAAATTATGAACGCTGTAATATAAGTGTCACAAACTTTACTTATTATTGTCATATTCGAACCCTATAGTGTTCACAAATTAATTTAAATTCTCATCGGAGAGTAACATGAGTTTAAAACGTGTATTAGGTGTTATTGGTTTAACAAGTGCTTTAAGTTTTAGTGCATTAGCGGTTGATAGTAATTTACCTAGCTATAAAAAAGTGAGTGGTGTTTCAGGCAACGTATCTTCTGTTGGCTCGGATACTTTAGCTAATATGATGACATTTTGGGCTGAAGAATTTAAACGCACATACCCAAATGTTAACGTGCAAATTCAAGCTGCTGGCTCTTCAACTGCGCCGCCAGCGTTAACAGAAGCAACTTCAAACTTAGGCCCTATGAGCCGTAAAATGAAGTCTCGCGAAATTGAAGCATTTGAAAAACGTTACGGTTACAAGCCAACAGCCGTACGTGTTGCAATTGATGCTTTAGCGGTTTTTGTTCATAAAGATAACCCGATTAAAGGTTTACGTATTGACCAAGTTGATGCGATTTTCTCTAACAACCGTAAATGTGGCGCTGCAAAAGATGTTGATCGCTGGGGTGACTTAGGACTTACCGGTGAGTGGACAGGTAAAGATGTACAGCTGTACGGTCGTAACTCAGTGTCAGGCACTTACGGTTATTTTAAAAAGAAAGCTTTATGTAAAGGTGACTTTAAAAACAATGTTAACGAGCAACCGGGTTCAGCGTCAGTTGTACAATCTGTTTCTGCTTCACTAAACGGTATCGGTTATTCAGGTATTGGTTACAAAACCTCAGGTGTTCGCGCTTTACCACTATCAAAGAAAGGTGATAATTTCATAGAAGCAAATATGGCTAATGCGGTTTCTAAAAAATATCCATTATCTCGTTTCTTATATGTTTATGTAAACAAACACCCAAATAAGCCATTAGCACCAATGGAAGCTGAATTTTTGAAAATGGTATTGTCAAAATCAGGTCAGAAAATTGTCGAGAAAGATGGCTATATTCCATTACCTGCAAGTGTTGTTGCCAAAGAGTTTAAAAAGTTAGGCTTGTCGCTATAAGCTAGCTATATAAAAATAGTGTGAAAGCCCGATATTCATTAATGAATACCGGGCTTTTTTATGTGTAAGTTATGCTCATATTGATGTCATGCTGTACTAATTGTTGTTGCTCATTGACCAAGGCATTATCTATCGAGGGGCGTTGAGCTAACCAGACCATGTCAAATCGTAAAGCCATTTCATTTTTGCTTATTGTGACAATAGGGAGTTTATCAGCGTTGGAAATACGTTGTTGACTCAAAAGAATACTCAGTCGAAGAATTGCTAATAATTTAAGTAATAATTCTGGCTTTAGTAAATGCCACTGATGAGTAGAGCAAGCCGTTATTTTTTTTCGTTGATTGCCTACTAGCCATGCTAGTGCTTGTTGTTGTTCTTGATTAAAGCCTGCTAAATCAGCCTGTGACAGGATATATTCACCGTGTTTGTGGTAGTTGGATGAATTGATATCAACGCCAATTTCATGCAAATGTACAGCAGTAATCAGTAATTCTCGATAAATTGCTTTCGTAAATTTCCACGTCCCATTTACTTGTGAAAATAAATTTTCAGCATAGCTTTTAACAAGCGTAAGCTGCGCGATATCAATATTAAAACGTGAGGTTAAGCTATTCACCGTACGTTGGCGGGTATCGTTATGATTAACATTTTGTAGTTGCTCAAATAGTACGCCTTCCCTGAGGGCATGCTTGCAGTAGTCAATTTCTTGAATTTCTAGCGCTTCCATTAATGCGATCACAATTGCCACGCCTGCTGATATCACTGCATTACGTCCCGGTTTTAAGCCCGGTATGTTAATTGATGCTACATTTTTGCAAGCAATCAACTGATTTTGTATTACTCGTAACTGTTTTAGGCTAATCGGTTGCTTGATATGTTGGCGGTGATTCACTATTTGGTATATTGCTTTTATCGTACCTGAAGTGCCAATCTCTTCTTGCCAAGAGAGATTTTTATAACGCTTAGCAATAGCTTCAATAGCCAACTTAGCTGCTGTGATAGCCTGATTAAATTGTGATTTACTGATTTTTTTATTCGAAAAGTATGCTTTGCTATAGCTAACACAACCTATAGGTAAACTAGCAAGAGCATGCAATTTTTCTTGCTGTCCGATAATACATTCCGTACTGCCGCCACCAATATCAAGTATTAAGCGCTGTGCGGTTGAAGCGCTGTGGTAGCTTACTCCGGCATAAATAAGTCGAGCTTCTTCATGGCCAGAGATAACTTCAATATCAAATGGGAATACTTGTTTTGCTATTGATAAAAACTCGACAGAATTCTTTGCTTCTCTAAGTGTATGCGTTGCTACCACGCGAAAATTAGTGTGTTCTAAATGTGATGTTGAACTGCATAGGCTGGTTAGTGTAGCAATACCGCGCATAATAGCTTCATTGGAAAGCTTGTGATTTTCATCTAAGCCGGTGGCCAGTTTTACTTTGTATTTTTCGCTATGTAATATTTGTAAATGCTGATGAACTTGACGAGCAAGCACAAAATGGAAACTATTGGAGCCGATATCAAGTGCAGCAAAGTAATTGCTATCTTGTTGCTGACTTTCCTGCGTTGATGGTGTCATATTGCGCCTTTTTATTTGTCACTACTTTTCTGACTAACTAGGTGCTGATTTATGAAATTCACTACTTTATAAAGTATCCTGGTTATCAAGCTCAGGGGTCTCGACTGCTTGTAAGTAATCATAAATAGCTAACTGTGAACGAACTGCCACATTATTTCCTTTTTGTACGTATTGATTGTCTTGCTTGTCATTAATAATGCGCGCCTTCGTATTGTCAGCCAGTTGTAGATTGATGATGTCGATAATACGTGCTTTTAATACATCATCATAAATAGGGCAGGCAACCTCTACTCTGTGGTCAACATTACGTTCCATCCAGTCTCCTGAGGAAATAAACACCAACGGCTGATTTTGATTATGAAAAATCATCACTCTTGGGTGTTCAAGAAATAAATCAACAATGGAAGTGACGGTAATATTTTCACTGAGCTCTTTCTGGCCAGGAATTAATGAGCACATACCACGAATTAATAACTTAACTTCTACGCCAGCGTTACTGGCACTGTAGAGTTTATTGATCAAGCCATTGTCGACTAAATTATTTAATTTTAGCGTAATTTGAGCCTTTTTATTATCCTGAACAAGTTGAACTTCATTATCTATTAGTTGATATAAACGCCGCCGAGACGTGAGTGGTGAAACAATTAAATGGTTAAAACGAAAGCGTTTGTAGCTATGAGAAATAAACGAGAACACGTTATCCACTTCCTGACATATTTCTTTATGTTTGGTAAATAATGAAAAGTCGGTATAAGTTCTGGCATTGCTTTCATGAAAATTTCCTGTGCCGATATGAGCATAGCGAACGATTTTTTCCTGCTCTAAGCGAGTAATTAAACACAACTTAGAATGAATTTTCAGGGTTTCAATACCAAATTCAACATTGATGCCAGCGTCTTTCATTACTTTTGCCCACTCAATATTCGCTTGTTCATCAAAACGCGCTCTTAGTTCAACAACTACGGTGACTTTTTTGCCATTTTTTACCGCGTCAATTAAGGCGTTAATAATACGAGAGTGTTTGGCTACGCGATAAATGTTAATTTTTATTTGCTTGACTATGGGGTCATATGAGGCTTGGCGAATAAACTCTGTAAAGTGACTAAACTTATAATAAGGATAATAAAGTAAAATATCTTGTTGGCTGATTGCTGCGAAAATAGAGGCGTTGGCTAAAAATACTTGCGCGTCTAGGGCATCAATTTTTAGGTTTTCTAAGTGTGGTGAAGCTAAGTTAGGAAATTGAACGAAATCTCTAAAATTTCGATAGCGAATTCCGGGTACTAAGTTATCTAGTTCTTTCGCTTTAAAAGATTTTGATAAGTAAGTGACCATATATTTCGGCATGTCTTGGTCGTAAACCAAACGCACAATATCAGCCTTTAACCTTTGCTTTAAGCCTTTTGACATTTGATCAAGCAAACTTTCATCAAGGTCGTCAGTTAAGTTGTATTCAGAGTCACGAATTAACTTAAATGAAAATGCTTCTACGCTTTGATAATCAAATACACCTTCAAATAAAGTTTCAATAAATAGATGCACGACATCATCGAGTAGTGCAACATCTTGCATGCTGTTTTGTGTTTCATTAGGGAGCTGAATAAAGCGCTCAGTATCTATGTGCGGTATTTCTACAAGTGCATACTGTTTGGTGTTTTCTTGTAACAATGCGACTAAAAAATAAATACCATCATCATTGATACAACTGGCTAATTGTGTTTTTGAGTGAATGATAATAGGAGTGATGTGGCGCAATATACGGTTATTGAAATGCTGCGCTAACCACGATAATTGCTGTTTCGTTATTAAAGATTCAAATGGAATTTCAGCATTTGGTTTTAATATGATATTGATGTTTTGTTGTTGAAGTTGTTTGAAGCACTGAGTTGAAATATCTTCAAATTTTTGGGTTAAAGAGCTAACTTTAGTGGTTATTTTTTTATGTAATGCTCGCCAATGATCTTGTGCGTCTTCTTGGGCACCTTCAAGTAATGCTTGGCGGCGAATATTTGCTACACGTACGCGGAAAAATTCATCGAGATTGGCAGAATAAATACCGAGAAAGCGGATACGTTCAATTATAGGTACCGTTTTATCTGCCGCTTCTTGTAACACGCGTTCATTGAACGATAACCAACTTAATTCTTTATCGTAAAACATAGCAATACCGCTTATCTAATTATGATTAAATAAAACAATAATATAACGCAGAAGTTACGGCTTTAAGGCAAACCGCAACTTCTGCTAAAGCTTAGCGAGAAATATCAACCATTAAGTCATCGGCTAAGTTTTCTAAAGCACTGATCATATTGTCAATATCTGATTCATTAGCCGCAATGGTAACTTTTGCTTTAAATAATTCATGACCGGCATGAGGAGCTATTTCTTGGGTGCTGACTAATTTAATTAAATTACCGCCATTACTGTGAATGGTAGAAGATATTTCTTGCACAATACCTGCTCTGTCGTTGGCAGTTAATTCCAGTATTAATTGCGAGTCTGATGCTGAAATTTCTGCTGTTGCATGCTCAATCTGCATTTTAAAATTTTCTAAGGCAGCAAGTTCGTTTGATAGCGCACTAGTAGAATTATCAGGGCAAGCGATTTCAACAACGCCAGCAAAAATACCTGACATTTGGTGTAAGCTCGATTTTTGCCAGTTGCCTTGATGTTTATTAATAACATTAGATAGGGTGTCAACAATGCCTGGGCGGTCAGCGGTAATAAATGAAATGATAAGATGATTCATAGTATGTCCTTTGAAAATAATTATGAGAGGTTATTTAAGCTCGATTATTGTTCTGCACGGGTTAATTGTGACAACTCTTTGTGTAACTGTTCATCATCACCTAAATTAAGTTCAATTAGCCGGCGTAATAAACTGACACTGTCGATATCAATCCCGTTACATTGTACGCCAATTTCACTGCCTTCTTGATGAACTACAGCAACGCTCATGGTGATACTAGTATCAGTATTATCTAACTTAAAGGAAAGTAAGCCGAGTTGGCGGGTAAGGGTTAAGTTTTTACTGTCGAGATAAAGCAAAGCGCCATTTAATGAAATGTCGTGAATTTTGGCCACAAATTCATGTTCATCCATGGTCAGAATTGCCTGCATGGAAAAGAGAACTCGGGTAAATTGACGTCGATTTTGCATGAATTTTAAGCTTAGCTAAGTGATATATTCAGCATAGCTTGCTTTTAAAAAAAAGGCACCTTAATTAATTCATTAAGGTGCCTTTATCTTGTTAATTACTAATTAGTTACCTAATAAATTAGCCAATTTTTTTGTATTTAATTCTATGTGGTTCTAGCGCTGCAGGGCCAAGCGTTTTTCTTAACCATTCATCATAATCAGTAAAGTTACCTTCGAAGAAGTTAACTTGGCCTTCATCGCGGTAATCAATAATGTGTGTGGCAATGCGATCTAAGAACCAACGGTCATGTGAAATAACCATGGCACAACCTGGAAATTCTAATATCGCTTCTTCGAGTGCACGCAGGGTTTCAATATCTAAGTCGTTGGTTGGCTCATCGAGTAAAAGTACATTGCCGCCAGTTTTTACTAGTTTAGCTAAATGTACACGGTTACGTTCACCACCGGATAATTGACCAATGATTTTCTGTTGATCAGTGCCTTTGAAATTAAAACGGCTAACGTAAGCACGAGCTGGAATTTCATAAGTACCAATTTGAATGATTTCACTGCCTTCAGATATTTCTTGATAAACAGTTTTACTATCATCCATATCGTCACGAAACTGATCAACACTGGCAAGTTGTACTGTATCACCAACGCTAACGGAGCCTGAATCTGGTGATTCAGCGCCTGAAAGCATTTTAAATAACGTTGATTTACCTGCGCCGTTAGCACCAATTATCCCAACGATGGCGCCTTTTGGAATACTAAAGCTTAAGTCATCAATTAATACTCTGTCGCCATAAGATTTGGTTAAGTTGTCAACATCAATGACTTTGTCACCGAGACGTGGCCCAGGTGGAATATATAATTCGTTAGTTTCATTACGTTTTTGATTTTCATTACTTGATAATTCTTCAAAACGCGCCATACGCGCTTTACTTTTTGCTTGGCGACCTTTTGGATTTGAGCGCACCCAGTCAAGCTCATGCTTAATGGTTTTTGCCAAGGCATTTTCGGTGCGTTTCTCTTGCTCAAGTCTGGCATCTTTTTGTTCAAGCCAATTGGTGTAGTTACCTTCATAAGGGATACCGTGGCCGCGGTCGAGCTCTAATATCCAGCCCGCAACGTTATCAAGGAAGTACCTATCATGGGTAATGGCAACAACAGTACCTGAATAATCATGTAAGAAACGCTCTAACCAAGCGACTGATTCAGCATCTAAATGGTTAGTTGGTTCATCAAGTAGTAGCATGTCAGGTTTTTCAAGTAACAAACGACAAAGCGCAACACGACGACGCTCACCACCACTTAATACGGCAATTTTTTGGTCCCATTCAGGCAAACGTAAGGCGTCAGCAGCACGTTCTAAAACGTTATCAATGTTATGACCGTCTTGTGCATTGATAATATCTTCAAGTTCACCTTGTTCTTTTGCTAGCGCATCAAAGTCAGCGCCTTCTTCTGCATATTCGTTATACACTTGGTCAAGGCGCGCCATGGCGTTTTTAACTTCAGAAACCGCTTCTTCTACCGCTTCGCGCACGGTTTGGTTTTCATCAAGCTGAGGCTCTTGTGGTAAATAACCAATTTTAGTGCCAGTTAACGCGTTAGCATCACCTTCAAACTCTTTATCAACACCTGCCATTATGCGCAGTAGCGTTGATTTACCTGAACCGTTTAGGCCCAAAACACCAATTTTTGCACCAGGGAAAAATGAAAGAGAAATGTCTTTTAAAATAGTACGTTTCGGTGGAACCACTTTACTAACGCGGTTCATCGAGAAAATAAACTTATCTGGCAATGCCATCTAGAAACCCTTTGTTTTAAGGAAAATTATATTGGCGATATTTTAGGTTATTAGTGGTCTATTTAGCAAACAGGTTTTGTCATAAGTAGGCATTCTAGCTTTATTCATCGCCACTAAGGTTTACTAAAGAAAGGGGGAGAGTATATGAATGTTGATATTGTGTTTATCAGCTTTTAGTTATATAGGTTGATTATTGCTTCAAGAACACCATTCTCTTTTATTTTTGCTAAGCCAAGATTAAACGCGTCACGCTTTTGTTTATAGTTTTTTGCATTTTTTGAAATAGCGAGATAATAATTTTCATCCTTTAATGTGGCTGCTGAATCAAAAGAATTTAACTTTTCAGGGTGGCTATTTCTTAAAATAAAATGTGCCATACGCTTGTCTATTAAAACCATATCAATTCGGCCTAATATAAGTTTATTCATATTTTGTTCGTCGGTGAGCACTTGATCTATTTTTAAACCAGGGTGATCTATGAAGCTTTTCGGGTAAGCGTAGTTTTGTACAGTTCCTATGGTAAAAGGAGTAAGGTCAATTAATGATTGATAAGCTATTTGTAATGATTTTGATTTGAAGAACACTAATTCGGAATGAGTATATGGCTCTGAGAAGTCAAACCATTGTGTTCTACTTTCAGAGTACCAAAGGGGAGTGCCGTCTGCGGTCCCTTGTTTAGCGTATTGAAATGCTCTGCCAAATGGTAATATTTCTATCTTAACTTTATAGTTTACTGCTGAAAATGCGGCTTTAATAACATCAATATTAAGACCTTTTATCTCTCCATCTTGATAATTATAAGGGGGATATATTGCAGCAACTAGGTTAAATGACTTTTCTTTATTCATGGCTTTAGCCGTTTGAGCGGCCAGCGAACTTGGTGCGCAGAATAAAAAGCTTATGATAAATAAAATTTGTTGGATACTTTGAAAAACACATATGTTGAACAATTTGGCTTTATAGCCATTGATTAGTTGCTCGAAGGTTAAATAAATAAACGATAATTTTATCATAAGATGCTAGCTGCATTTGCGCTTTAGGAGTTAAACTTTTTTGTTTAGTATTACCGGAAGACAGTTCATGTTGCTTTAGCTATTCGATCATATGAACTTGGTTTCTGCCAATTGATTTTGCCTTATAAAGAGCAATATCTGAACGAGCATAAAGATCTTGGAAACTGGTGTCACTCGCTTTGATAATCGAAACACCTAAGCTAATTTTAATAGGAATTTGAATGTTGTTATCAAGTGATATTACGTTATTGTCTAACAAATTCCTTAACCTTTCGGCAGCTTGTTGGCATTTTTCTTTCGAAGTATCAGAAAGTGTTATTGAAAACTCCTCTCCGCCTATACGCGCAAATATATCCTCTTCTCGAATGGTCGGTGTAATAAGCTGAGCAATTTTTATCAGTGCTTTATCGCCGGTAGGGTGTCCATATTGATCATTAATAGCCTTAAAATGGTCAACATCAATTGAAATAACGGCAAGTGCTTTTTGATGTCTTTTTGCCCGATTAAATTCACGTTTTGCATTCTCGAAAAAGTAACGGCGATTATACAAACCAGTTAATTCATCGGTATTTGCCAATTGTTTAAATTTTTCTTTTAATTGATATAATTCAGTTACATCGGTGGAGAAACCAATTAAAGTGTTGCTATTGTCTTTGACATCACACGGAACTTTAATGCTAAGGTAATGATGCATTTTATTATCAGCACCTAATAAAGCTTCATTAATGATATGTTTTTCGTTATTTTCAAAAACGAGCTTATCAGTTTGCCAAAAATGATCAGCAAACTCTTGTGGAATAACATCAATATCACGTTTACCAATAATATCTTTTGCAGGTAAACCAAAAAGCTCGGCTACTTTACTGTTTACATATTTGAAATATCTGTTTGAATCTTTCATATATATGTAAGCATCTACATTATTTAAAATAACATCTAATAAATGCTTTTGATCTCTGTTTTCAGCTTCGAGAGTCTTTTGTACCGTGATATCTGTTGATATGCCTGTTAACCCAATGACATCTCCTTGGCTATTGAGTAGAGGCTTTTTAATTGTTTTATAGGTATGAAGCTTTCCTGTGGATTTAATTACATTATTTTCTTCAGATTCAATACAAATTTTATTACGGATAACATTTAAGTCGTTTTGACGTAATTCGTCTGAAATTTCAAGATCAAAGAAGTGGCTATCGTCTTTACCTATAACATTGCTGACAGTCGTTTTAAATAGCTCTGCGACATCAGAATTAACATAGGTGTATTTTCCCTCTAAATCCTTACTAAAAACATAGGCACCTATATTATTTAAAAGCTCAGACATAGATTGAGTTTGTAGTAACAAATCAGCAATATTGTGTTTTTTTTCATCATTCATATGCATACTCAGCCATTGTCAATTTACCCACCCCCTATAAAAGCTTAACGACCGTTAAGTGTGCTTTATAGGTACTTATAACAATCACTGTTAGGTAATGTAATATCGCTAAAAGTAGCTTTATTCCACTAGATAATATAAATATCAACTTTTTTTACTGACAATGCAAATAAAAATAAAATAGGATTTAAGCTCTATAATTTAAAAGCTTTGCAAACAACGTTAAAAGGCATTTTTTTGAATTAAGTTACTATTTTTCGTCTTTGCTTATTGAATAACAACTTTGTATCGCGTGAGTCATCGCCTTTACGTATTCAGTTAGCTCGTAACCTTGAATGCGGCTTTGTAGCTCTGTAATTAAGGCACAGCAAGTTTCAGGTTGAAATTCGATATCATTTAAACTTTTCTGTTGGCTATGTTTCAACTCATTTGCTATTTCTATAGCAGTAACAAGTAATAATTCCATATAACATCCTTTTAATATAGTTATTACATATATTAGTAGGACTATTGTGCCATTGTGAGTGGTAATATCAAGCATAGGTTAATTATGTTTTGCTAAAATTATCATCATTAGCGGAAAAATGAAGGCAGGAAAATTCTTTCTAACATTAACCTCTTCTCTACTTGCAAAAAAACAGCCAATTAACTTTACCTGACTTGAGGTATGTATTGATGACTAAAAAAAGTAATTCTGATGGTTAACTAATATGTAGAACAGTGTGGTAGTAATAACGAAAAAGTGAATATTGTTCCCCTAGTTTTTTAATAAATCATTTGGCTCAGCAAGCTATTGAACAAGCAGAGCAAGAAAGCGTGTCGTAACTCAACAAAACTAGAAAATTGAGTGCTGGAATGACAAATAAGAATAATTTGAGCACTATGTGAGAAAGTACTCATCATGGGAAAGATTAGAGCTGGGGGCTTTATTTTATAATGTCGTTTGTAATACCCAATAGACTATTTATTATAATGAATGTGTATTGATGGAGGTATTTTAAAACTTTACACACTTACGCTAAATCAGCGGTACTTTCTTCATGAACTTGAGATTTTTTACGATATTGCACGGCAATAATTTTAATTATATCGCGCCACGTGATAATACCTATGGGCTTCTTTTTCTCGTCAACCACAGGGATACAAGATATTTTATGATCGTAAAACATCAATGCAGCGTCAATTAGGGTAACCTCATCGTTAGCGGTAATTACGTCGCGGCTCATAATAAGGTGCACTTTTTTATTAAGAATAAAACCGTCTTGTGGCGTTTCCTTGCGGGTCCCTATCGTTGGGCTAAGGTGCTGCAACAAATCACGGTCGGTAATTACGCCAGTTAACATACCATCATCAGTGATTAATATATGGTGCATATCGTGATGATCGAATAGACCTTTAGCATCACCTAAGGTGTCATCCATATCTAAGGTTATTAGATTCCTACGCATTATTTGGCTAATTTCCATAACCACTCCTTCTACTAAAACTTCCTAAGTAACTCATAAATCATATTATAGCTTTGATGATAGGGCAATAAATAAGCGCAGAAGCATTAAGGTAGTCGATAAATTTCTACTGTCACAAAAGTGTAATACAACTGTCTTATAATTGCTGCAGTTATAAGAAATCATCATAGTTGAAGGTATTTTTAAGTGGCCATTGCTTCCAAATCAGGAAATTATCGTAAGGTTAAAAACTCATTAGCAAAATGGGTGATTACACTAGGCGGTATTAGTGTTCTATTTACTTTGGTTTTGATTTTCATGTACTTACTGTATGTGATTAAACCTATATTTGAGTCTGCAAAAGTTGAAGCTCACGCTCAGTTTGCTATTACTGAACCACAAAAGGTTTTATCAACCGGTGTTGATGAGCTACAAGAGGTTGCGTATAGCATTACGCAGCAAGGAACCATCAACTTTTATCAATTAGTTGATAGTTCACGCTATAAAGCAGGAGCTAAAATTCACTCACAGCAGCTTGTTGCTGATGGCGAAAAACTAGTTCAGCTGGTTAATGTTGGCCAAGAGCAAAAGTTACTACTTGATAGTGCAGGTAATGTGCAACTAATTGCGCCGAATTTCACGTCAAATTTCGACAGTGGTGAAAGGGTCATTATTCCAAGTGTTCGTTATCCACTGGGTGAAGCATTTCTACCTGTTGAAGAAAATAATGTCGCATTGAAAAAATTATCTTTTGCCATGGACGACGAAAAGGCTATTTTTGTTGGTTTTACGCAAGATAATCGACTGATTAAAACTAGCTTTATCGCCGAAGATGACTTTAGTTACGACACTGAATTTGAAGCCGAATATGAAGAAATTGATTATTCAGCCAAGCACGTTGATGATATTTTAGTGACGCCAGATTTAGCCATGGTATTTATTCGCGAAGCTGATCAAGTTGCTGTGTACTCACTCGATGAAGAAAGTGAATTAAAAGCGACTATCATTCCGCAATTAGCACAAAATAAATCATCGCCTAACCATATTACTTCTATGGCATTACTTTCGGGTGGTAGCTCGATTCTACTTGGCGATGATAATGGTCAAGTGAGCCAATGGTTTGAAGTTGCTAGCAAAGAAGGACGTGAATTTAAAAATATTCGTCAATTTAAGGTAAGCGACAAAGAGCCAATAACGGCAATTTATACCGAACAATTTCGTAAAAGCTTTTACACTGAAACACCTTCCGGTGAAATGGGCATGTTCTATACCACCAGTGAAGCTGATTTATGGCGTGGTCAATTACATCAGGGCAATGCACAAGCGTTTGCAATTGCCCCTCGCGCTGATGGCTTAATGATATTTTCAGAACAAGAATTATCAATTTTCACCGTAGAAAATGAGCACCCTGAAGTGACATGGCAAGCGCTGTGGCAAGAAGTTTGGTATGAAGGTTACCCTGAGCCTGAATTTATTTGGCAGTCAACGTCAGGCTCTGATGATTTTGAAGCGAAGTTTTCTTTAGTACCTATTTCTTTTGGTACGATAAAAGCGGCAATGTACGCCATGATGTTCGCTGTACCTATTGCATTAACGGCGGCAATTTACACTGCTTACTTTATGACCCCAGGTTTACGCAGAAAAGTAAAACCTACCATTGAATTAATGGAAGCGCTGCCTACGGTTATTCTTGGTTTCTTGGCGGGGCTTTGGTTGGCGCCAATTATTGAAATATATTTACCGGCTATTTTCTTACTACTTATTTTTATACCAACATCAGTATTTATTACGGCATTCGCTTGGCACAAACTTCCTAGAGCTTATAAAACTTTAATACCTGAAACTTGGGCGCCTATTATTTTAATCCCAGCAATACTACTAGCAGGAATTTCTGCCTTTGCACTATCACCTGTACTTGAATTGTATGCTTTTGGCGGTGATATAAGACAATTTATCACCAATGACTTAGATATTAGCTTTGACCAACGTAATGCTTTAGTTGTTGGGATTGCGATGGGCTTTGCAGTTATACCAACCATTTTCTCAATGGCTGAAGATGCTATTTTCAGTGTGCCGAAGCATTTAACTAGTGGCTCACTCGCCTTAGGTGCTACGCAGTGGCAAACCTTAGTTAAAGTTGTCTTACTTACCGCAAGTCCCGGCATATTCTCTGCCGTGATGATGGGGCTAGGGCGTGCAGTCGGAGAAACCATGATTGTATTAATGGCGACAGGTAACACGCCTATTCTTGACTGGAGTATTTTCCAAGGTATGAGAACACTCGCAGCTAATATTGCCGTTGAAATGCCAGAGTCGGAAGTGGGAAGTTCTCATTATCGCATTTTATTCCTAGCGGCATTCGTTTTGTTTGTATTCACTTTTGTATTTAACACGCTTGCTGAGTTTATTCGTCAGCGCTTGCGTGAAAAATACAGCTCGTTGTAAGAAGGGACAGTAACATGAATAATTGGTTTAAATCTGGCTCTCCTTGGGTTTGGTTGTCAGCAGGCGGTGTAAGCATTAGTTTGATTTCGGTCATTGGCTTACTGTGGTTAATTGCATCTCGTGGCTTAAGTTATTTTTGGCCTGCCGATATTTATCAGTTTGAAATGACTGATGAGCAAGGGAGAAACACTACAGTCATCGGTGAAATTTATGATCGTGAAAATATTCCAACGTCACAGTTAGTGCATTTAAATCTTGATTTAGATACCTCTGTTGAATCTATTGAACGTCTGCTAATTAAAACCGGCAACCGTGAATTAGTGAGTTTAGATTTTCGCTGGATACTGGTGCCACAAATTAATCAGCAATCATTACCCAAAGATTTGGTGCTGATAGAACGCCGTACTAATGGCAATTTTTATGGCTATATAGAAAACATTATTCTTGATGGCAGAACTGTTGGCTTAGAGAAAATGTCAGAGCTGGTTGAGCGTGTTAGTGAATTCCAAGCTGAGATGGAAGAGCTACAAAAAGTTGATATTGGTGCTATTAACTATCAAATTGAGCGTACACGTTTAAAAGAGCGCAAACATAAACTTGATGAAACCTTGACTCCTGAGCTACAGCTTGAGTTTAAAAATACCGTGGCAAGTTTACGCGCTGATTATGAAGTGCTTGAGCACGCGCTAATGGGCTTGCGAGAAAAAATTTCTCGTGACCAAATCGTGATGCGTGCGATGGACGGACAAAAAGTTACTATTAATTTTGAAAACATACTAAAAATTAACTTTAACAATCAGTTGACTTTGTTTGGCAAAATTAAGCTCTTCTTTAGTCAAATAGGTTCATTTATTAGTGATGACCCTCGCGAAGCCAATACTGAAGGTGGTGTTTTTCCAGCAATTTTTGGTACCGTGTTGATGGTATTGTTAATGACAGTGATTGTTTCGCCATTAGGTGTAGTTGCAGCAATTTACTTACATGAATACGCTGGTAATAACGCGTTAACTAAATTATTACGTATTGCGGTAATTAACCTTGCTGGCGTACCTTCTATTGTTTATGGCGTATTTGGCTTAGGCTTCTTTGTTTACATGGTAGGTGGCAGTTTAGACCAATTGTTTTATGCCGAAACACTACCAAGCCCAACCTTTGGCACGCCAGGGGTAATGTGGTCGGCTATTACACTAGCTATTTTGACTTTACCTGTAGTTATCGTTTCAACCGAAGAAGGTTTGTCACGTATTCCTTCAGCGATGAGACACGGTAGCTTGGCGCTAGGTGCGACGAAAGCTGAAACCTTATGGCGTATTATATTACCTATCGCAAGTCCTGCGATTATGACCGGCATTATTTTAGCAATAGCGCGTGCTGCCGGTGAAGTGGCTCCACTAATGTTAGTCGGTGTTGTGAAGATGGCGCCAAACTTACCACTTGATGGCAACTTCCCGTTCTTACATTTAGATCGTAAGTTTATGCACTTAGGCTTTCATATTTATGATGTTGGCTTTCAAAGCCCGAATGTTGAAGCGGCAAGACCACTTGTTTACGCTACGGCATTATTGCTAGTGAGCATTATAGTCGCGTTGAATATGACGGCAGTGTCGATTCGTAACCGCTTACGTGAAAAGTATCGCATGCTAGAGCACTAGTTGTATTTGCCCAACAAGCATAACGCTTAAGAAAACTCGTAAAGTGCTTAATCTATTTTTAGCAAATGATTAAGCGCAATGAACAAGATTAACGGCATTATAAGCCCAATGACAAAGTTAGATTTAAAGAGAACACTATGATTTCTGTTACGCCAAAAAATTTATCAGAGCACAATGTTAAACTCGATCTTAACAACCTTTCGCCAGAGCAAGTGGCGCTCGAGATTAAGAACCTAGATTTATATTATGGTAACAAGCAGGCCTTGCAAAATATTTCAATGTCGATCCCAAAAGGGCAAGTAACGGCGTTTATTGGCCCAAGTGGTTGCGGTAAATCAACGTTGCTGCGTTGTATTAACCGGATGAACGATTTGGTTGATACTTGTAAAATTGAGGGTCAAATTAACCTTCATGGTGAAAACATTTATGACCGTCATACTGATGTCGCGGCATTACGTCGTAAGGTTGGTATGGTGTTTCAGCGTCCGAACCCATTTCCTAAATCAATATATGAAAATGTGGTTTATGGCTTACGTATTACTGGCGAAAACAATCGCCGGGTACTTGATGAAGCAGTAGAAAATGCTTTACGTAGTGCGGCACTTTGGAATGAAGTAAAAGATAGATTACATGAAAGTGCTTTAGGCCTTTCTGGTGGTCAGCAGCAGCGTTTGGTTATTGCCCGTGCGATAGCCATAAAGCCGGAAGTATTGTTACTTGATGAGCCAACATCAGCGCTTGATCCGATTTCAACATTGACTATTGAAGAGCTGATTAACGATTTAAAGAAACAGTTTACCGTAGTGATTGTTACGCATAACATGCAGCAGGCTGCTCGTGTTTCTGATCAAACGGCATTTATGTATATGGGTGACTTGATTGAATATAGTGACACTAACACTTTATTTACTACACCATTAAAAAAGAAAACTGAAGATTATATTACTGGCCGTTACGGTTAATTGACCATAACACTGACGATAGACAGAGGATTTTACCGTGGATAATTTAAATATTGGTCGTCATATTTCTGGCCAATTTAACGAAGACTTAGAACGTATCATTAATCATGTTATGCATATGGGCGGCTTAGTTGAGAAACAGTTAACAGATGCATTAACGTCCGTATGTGATGCCGATGAAGAGTTGGCTAAAAAAGTACTAGAGAATGATTACCAAATTAATAATGCAGAGGTCAGCATTGACGATGAGTGTACCCGTATTATTGCTAAGCGCCAACCTGCAGCAGGCGATTTACGCTTAGTGATGGCAATTGTTAAAACCATTACTGACTTAGAACGTATTGGCGATGAAGCGGGCAAAATAGCGAATGTAACGCTAGAAAGTTTGTCGGGTAAGCATAAAGATTTATTATCAAACTTGGATAACTTAGGTCGTCATGTTTTAACGTTCTTACAATCAACATTAGACGCTTTTACCCGTATGGATTTTGATGCTGCGATAAAAGTGCATAAAAGTGATGATAAAATAGATCGTGAATATGAAGCCTTAATGCGTCAATTAATGACGTATATGATGGAAGACCCACGCTCGATTCCACAGGTGATGAGTGTAATTTGGTCGGCCCGCGCTTTAGAAAGAATTGGTGACCGTTGCCAAAATATTTGTGAGTATATTATTTACTTTGTTAAAGGTAGAGACGTTCGTCACACCACACCTGAAGATTTTCAATCGCTGTCTTAATAGCAAATTGACGTCATACTTTCAACGCTAAAATATGAGTTCCCGAATAGTAAATAATGGTTATACTTTAAAGTGAACTCATAATAACGAATCATTCTATAAACAGCCCGTATCTTGATATAAACCATTTGAATTAACTTTCAAATGGTTTAATATCCGCGGCGAATAACAATAAAGAGCATATAGCTCCTGGAAACTAATTATGGCCAGAAATTCAATACTTGGTGTATTTGCAAAATCGCCAATCAAACCATTAGAAAAACACATTCGATTGGTGACAAAGTGTTGTAATCAACTAGTCCCTTTCTTCGCAGCTGTGACTGATGAAGATTGGAGTACCGCAGGAAAAATTCGTACGAAAGTTTCTAAATTAGAACGTGACGCAGATGATTTGAAACGTCAAATTCGTTTAGAACTACCGGGTGGCTTGTTTATGCCGGTTGATCGTGCAGATTTATTGGAATTGTTAACTCAGCAAGACAAAATTGCTAACCGAGCAAAAGATATTGCCGGTCGTATGTTTGGTCGCAAGTTAACCATTCCTGAACCGCTTCAAGAGCAATTTATTGCTTATGTTGCTCGTAGTGTTGATGCCGCAGAAAAAGCAGCAGACGCTATTAATGAATTAGATGACTTATTAGAAACTGGATTTCGTGGTCGTGAAGTTGAATTGGTAAGCAAAATGATCAATCAACTTGATGAAATAGAAGATGATACAGATGGTATGCAGATTAAATTGCGTAAAGAGCTACTAACAATTGAAAAAGAATTAAATTGTGTAGACGTGATGTTTTTATACCAAATCATCGATTGGGTTGGCGAATTAGCCGATCTTGCAGAGCGTGTTGGTGCACGTTTAGAAATTCTTTTGGCTAGAAAATAGGGCCCTTTCATGGATATTTTACTCGCAAATGGCTCTACGTTAGTCATGATCGCCGCTGCCGTAGGTTTTTTTATGGCATGGGGCATAGGTGCTAACGACGTTGCAAATGCAATGGGAACGTCAGTTGGCTCAAAAGCATTAACAATTAAACAAGCGATTATTATCGCGATGGTATTTGAATTCGCTGGTGCATATTTAGCTGGTGGTGAAGTAACATCAACTATACGTAAAGGGATTATTGACCCTGCACTTTTCGTCGATATTCCTGAATTACTGGTTTACGGTATGATTTCAGCTTTATTAGCTGCAGCTACCTGGTTATTAGTTGCTTCAGTGCTAGGTTGGCCTGTATCTACTACTCACTCAATAGTTGGTGCGATTATCGGCTTTGCTGCTATTGGTGTTAGTCCTGATACTGTTGCTTGGGGTAAAGTAGGCGGTATTGTTGGTAGTTGGGTTATTACGCCACTTATTTCAGGTGTTATAGCTTTCTTAATCTTTAATAGCGCACAAAAACTTATTTTTGATACCGATAAGCCATTAGTTCAAGCACGCCGTTGGGTACCACTTTATATGTTTTTTGCTGGTTTTGTATTGTCACTAGTGACCATCAAAAAAGGCTTGAAGCATTTAGGCTTAGATATTGATTCAACAGACGGTTTTATTTATGCCGCTATTGTTGCCGCTATTGTCGCAATGATAGGTAAATACTTTATCAGCCGTTTGAAGTTTGATGAGTCAGCCGAGAAAACGACGCATTACGCGAATGTTGAAAAAGTATTTGCTATTTTGATGATAGTAACTGCATGTTGTATGGCATTTGCTCACGGTTCGAATGATGTTGCCAATGCGATTGGTCCATTAGCTGCAGTGGTAAGCATTGTTGATAACGGTGGCGAAATAGCGAAGAAGTCAGCCTTAGTTTGGTGGATTCTTCCTTTAGGTGGTTTCGGTATTGTTGCTGGTCTGGCATTATTTGGTCATAAAGTTATTGCTACTATCGGCCAAGGCATAACGCATTTAACACCAAGTCGTGGTTTTGCTGCTGAATTAGCTGCTGCTTGTACTGTTGTTATTGCTTCTGGCGCAGGTTTGCCTATATCAACAACACAAACCTTAGTTGGCGCTGTGTTGGGTGTAGGTATGGCTCGCGGTATTGCTGCTATCAACTTAGGTGTGGTACGTAATATTGTTGTATCTTGGGTAATTACATTACCTGTTGGTGCAGGCCTTTCAATTGTCTTCTTCTGGATAATGAAAGCGATATTTAGTTAATCAGCTGATTATAAAATCATCGAATTAAAGCCAGCTTAGTTGCTGGCTTTTTTATGGCTTATCGTTAATTAAAATATTAATTAAAAAAACTAATAAAATGGCTTGCGGGCATAGTTAAATCACTATATTATGTCGCCTCTTTCGAGACAAAAGCTTAGTAACACAAGTGAATTGTTGATTAAGATTAGTGCCTTGATAGCTCAGTCGGTAGAGCAGAGGATTGAAAATCCTCGTGTCCCTGGTTCGATTCCGGGTCAAGGCACCATATTACTCCTTAGGGAGATCTGAAAGCCTTAACAGTAAAATGTTAAGGCTTTTTTTGTGCCTAAAATTTACCGTTACAGTTAATATAAGTTAATTATCGGTGTGGATGTTTAACACTTATTCTTATACATAAAAAAGCCCGCGACGTTGGCGGGCTGATAACAAAAATGAAGAGGCGAGATTTGACTAGCTTTTCTGAGCTTCTTTACTAGCATTTTTAGTTGCACGACGTTCGACAATAGCTTGTTTTATATCGCCACCAATATGCTCTTCACCACGCGCTTTCGCTAGATTTATTTGCTTTTCACGCTCTCTAAAACTGCTCTTTTGTTCTTCGCTGTATTTATCGTGACAACGTGGACAACTAACGCCTTGAATATAATGTTCACTGGTTTTTTCTTCTTCAGTAATAGGATAGCGGCAAGCAAAGCACTGGTCATATTGACCACGCTCTAAACTGTGGTTCACCGCTACTCGTCCGTCAAATACGAAACATTCACCTTGCCACATGGTGTCTTGCTCTGGAACTTCTTCGAGATACTTTAATACGCCACCTTCAAGGTGATAGACATCTTCAAAGCCTTGCTCTTTAAGATAGGCGGTTGATTTTTCACAACGAATACCGCCGGTACAAAACATAGCAACTTTTTTATGCTTAGTTTTGTCGAGGTTCTTCGCAACGTACTCAGGAAACTCTCGAAAGGTTTCAGTATTTGGGTTTACAGCATTTTCAAATGTGCCAATTTCTACCTCGTAATCATTACGGGTGTCTATCAGTAAAACTTCAGGATCGGAGATTAAAGCATTCCAATCTTTAGGCTTAACATAAGTGCCAACGGTCAACGTAGGGTCTATACCTTCGACACCCATGGTAACTATTTCTTTTTTCAATTTAACTTTAGTACGTTGAAAAGGGTTCGCTTGATGGTAAGAGCATTTAAAAGATACGCCAGCTAATCTTTCATCACTATTAATAAAGTTAAGCACCGCATCTATACCTGATTTAGGACCAGCTATTGTGCCGTTAATACCTTCAAGTGCTAAAAGTAATGTACCCTTAACGTCATTTTCTTCCATTACTTTAAGTAAAGGAGGCTTAACTTCTTCAAAATTTTCTAAGCGAACAAATTTATATAATGCACAAACTGTAATGTTATTCATATTTTGACCCATTGAGCGAGCCTGATAGTAAGTCAGGAGCTTTAGATTGAAAGAGGCTCTTTAATTTAGAGCTATGTTGTGATTTACCATAAAATAAATCGAGCAGGATTTTATCAAAAAATTTAGTGATATATGTAACATTTTTAATGTTTTTTAACTATTAGCTTTAAGAAGCATAATTCAGTTAAAGTAACTCTAAGAATTATTGTGATATTTATCAGGAAGTAAGTTTGATTTATACGACTTAGCTAAATGTAAACTAAGCTCTGCAACATATTGTTGACAGTTGTTTTATAAGTAAATTTGGTTTGCGTAGCGTTTATATGATCGCTTGTTATAATATTGCGCAATAATACCCATTGGTATCACATAATTAATAGCTGGTATTTAAAACTAGCATTACATCTATATTTTTCTGGAGCAGTTTAGCAAATGTCTAACACCAATTTACTTAATGAAACCCATAACCCCGCTTTAAGCAGCTGGATTGAATCTGCTAATTTGGAAAATTGTGACTTTCCTATACAAAACTTACCGTTTGCCAGCTTTAAGCGTAAAGCAAGTGATGAAGCTTTTCGCGGTGGTGTTGCCATCGGTGATCAAGTTGTCGATTTACAAGCACTATTTGCCCTTAATATTTTTGATGGTGATGCTCAAGCTGCATTAGAGTTGTGTGCTCAAACACAATTAAATGCTTTTATGGCAATGGGTAAACAATATTGGAGTGCATTACGTAAAGCGTTATCACTTTCATTATCTCAAGGTTCAAATTTAGAAGCTCAAATCGCTCAGTGTTTAGTCTCACAAAGTGACGTTGAATATTCACTACCATGCCAAATTGGTGATTACACTGATTTCTATACTTCGATTCATCATGCGACTTCAGTTGGTAAAAAATTCCGTCCTGATAACCCATTGTTACCAAATTATAAGTGGGTTCCAATTGGTTACCATGGCCGATCTTCTTCAATTGAAGTATCAGGTAGCGACTTTAAACGCCCTAAAGGTCAAACGAAAGCTCCAACGGCAACTGAACCATCTTTTGGTCCATCAAAACGTGTAGATTATGAATTAGAAGTAGGTATATTTATCGGTAATGGTAATGACCTAGGAGAGCCAATTAGCATCGAGAATGCGGATGATCATGTATTCGGTATTTGCCTATTTAATGATTGGTCGGCGCGTGATATTCAAGGTTGGGAATATCAACCATTAGGGCCATTCTTATCAAAAAGTTTTGCGTCAACTATTTCACCATGGATTGTTACTTCTGAAGCATTGGCACCTTATAAGTCAGAATGGACGCGAGATTTGGCAGACCCACAGCCTATGCCATATTTAGAATCTAAGCAAAACCGTGAGCAGGGCTCTTTAGATCTTAACTTGCAAGTGCTTATTGAAACTGAATCTATGCGTAATGCACAGCAAGAGCCAGTAAAATTGTCAGAGTCAAACTTTAAAGATTCATATTGGACAGTCGCACAAATGGTTGCTCACCATACAGTGAATGGTTGTAACCTTCGCTCAGGTGATATGTTTGGCAGTGGTACTCAATCGGGTCCTAATCCTGATGAAGCAGGCTCTATGCTTGAATTGTCTAATGCTGGATCTGAGCCTATTACATTGCCAAATGGTGAGACTCGAACTTTCTTAGAAGATGGTGACTGTATAACGATGAAAGGTTGGTGTAAAAAAGACGGTGCTGCACGGATTGGTTTTGGTGAAGTCAGTGCTACTCTTTTAGCGGCTAACTAATTTTTGCAGTATATTTTGTAAAAATGTTTCTTTTAAGCAATTCAATTAAGCCGTTGTTTTGTTAATTGTACATATATTCATACGATAATAGCTCTTTCATTCATGACAGGGCTATTTTTTTATGTGATCCATAGGCAATTGGTAATTAAACATTGCAGAGTCTTTAATTTGGAAGACAATAGATATGACATATAAAGTGCTTAAAGTAAGGGATTAAACTCTGAGCTCATTATTTGTAAGTGATTTATAAGTTAAGCGGTTAACTTTATATATTTTGAAAGCGCAGGCAAAGGGAAATTGCTTATTGTAGAATTAACATAAGGTTATTACGCTTTATGACATTACTTTATTGTAATAAATATCAGCTCCGCTAATTTGCTTTAGCGTGACTAGATGCACTATCAGAATACACTTACGCCATGTGAAACAAGGTAATGGTTTGTCTTAATAAAGAATGAAAGTGGACGCTCTTCAAAACCTTAGAATATTTAAAGCTAATAATACTATTAACTAAAAAACTGCATAACTTTAAGTATTTGATAAGAAATAAATTTTTTTTAACTTTGCTGTGTAGCTTGGAAGTCTATTGTCTAAGGGGATAAATCGCCATCATTTATAATGTAAAGTTATTTATTTTTTAAGCATTCAATGGACTTACTTTTACCTAGTGAGTCTAAATGTAAAGCCCTGCATCTGGTTTCTAGCATAAAGGCTTAAAGAGAAGACCTCCGTAACCATACTCTAACACTCCTTTCTGTAAAAAATTATATTAGGTTATATTTTAATACAATTCATACACTCTCTCCAATTGACTATTTAGTCACCAGTTATGGTCTTAAATTACGCTAATTTGTAATTATTATTGACTTACTACGAAAGAATTAGTAAAACATACTCAGCATATATTTTTACAATTAAGAGGAATGTTTGTAATAACGACGATTATCACTAATATTCTTTGATTAATGAATATTGTGTTCAATTCTAGTTACAAAAAAGTTTATTTATCTCGTTATGAGAGTAATAGGCTGTCTTTTTAATGTACTTAGTTGACAGTTAGGCTGTCGTCTGGGAATATTGCATGGTTTTATTCTAGAGAAATTAAAACTTAAAATGGCAGATTATTAAATTTGCGTTAACAATAAGTTTGTTATCAAAATTCAATAGCAATTGGTTGGGAACTATGTCCAAATTAAGCAAGAAAAGCCTTATCGCTTCGACGATAATTGGCGCATTAACATTTTCAGTAAGCAACTTCGCTGCTGCAGATGCATTAACAGATCTACAAAAAGCAGAAGCTCAAATCTTTAAAGCTTCAAACAAATCACAAAGCAAAATTGATAATCTTTACGAGCAAACTCAAGATTTATTAGCTGAGTATCGTAATACTGTTGATGAAGCTGATGTTCTTAAAGGCTATAACGATCATGTTCAACGTATGGTTGACGATCAACTAGCTAATATCAAATCATTAGAAGATCAAATTGGTGGCATTGATAAAACCAAGCAAGGCGTAGTGCCATTGATGTACAAAATGATTGATACTTTAGAAAAGTTTGTTGAGCTTGATGTTCCTATGAACATTGAAGCGCGTAAAGAGCGTATCGCTGGTTTACGTGACGTTATGAATGACTCTGATGTTTCTGTTTCTGAACAGTACCGTTTGGTACTTGAAGCATACGAAATTGAAGCTAACTACGGTACTGTTTTTGCTGCTTACCAAGCTGAATTAGATCTAGGTGACCGCATGGTTACTGCTGATTTCCTTCATATGGGCCGAGTTTCATTTGTTGCACAATCTCTTGACATGAAAAATGCTTGGGTTTGGAATAATGAAAATCGTTCATGGGAAGCATTAGGTGATGAGTATTTGAAACCTATCACTGATGCAATTCGCATGGCGAGAAATCAATTACCGAAAGATTTAACTAAGTTACCAGTATTTGCAGCAGGAGCAAAATAATGAAAAAATTAATTAATTTTGTTTTACTTGCAACATCAATGACTTTGGTAACTTCAGCTTCAGCTAATCAATTAGACGATTTGTTAAAGCAAGTTAAAAATGACCGTATCTCTGAAGCTAAACTTGATAAAAAACGTGAAGCTGAATTTATGTCGGCTCGCTCTGACAAGCAATCATTGTTGAACAAAGCTAAGAAATCATTAGCAGACCAACGAGCTCGTAACAAGCGTTTAACGAAAGAGTATGCAGCTAATGAAATTACGCTAGCGCAAAAAGCTGTTGAGTTAGACAATGCTAAAGGCACATTAGGTGAAATGTTCGGTGTTAGTCGTGCAGCCGCTGCTAATGCTTACGGTGCAATTGCAACATCAATAGTTTCAGCTGAATACCCAGGTCGTGGTGAAGCTTTGAGTGCTATTCTTAGCTCGAAAAAAGCAGTACCAGAATTAGAACAACTTGAAGAGCTATGGTTTGCATTGCAAACAGAAATGACTCAATCAGGTGAGATTTCTAAGTTCTCTACAGAAGTTACTAACTTAGATGGTTCTAAATCTACTGAGACTGTTACACGTATTGGTACTTTTAACTTAGTATCTGAAAATGGCTTCCTAACTTATAACGACGAAGTAGGCCAAGTTCAGCCACTAGCTAAGCAACCAGCTGGTTATATTTCTAGTACAGCATCTTCTTTCTTTGGCGAAACTGCAGGTTATTCTCCAGTTTATGTCGATCCATCACGTGGCGCTATTTTAACGCTTGAAACTCGTAAGAAAACGCTTATGCAGTTTTACCATGAAGGTGCAGAAGTTGGTTATGCAATCACAGTATTGTTAATTATTGGTCTTCTTATCGCATTAGAACGTATGATTGTTCTAGGTGCAATGAGCTCAAAAATTAAAGCTCAAGAGAAGCAACTTGATCAACCTAACGATAACAACCCACTTGGTCGTTTATTGAAAGTTTACTTTGATAACAAAGCAGTTGATGCTGAAACATTAGAACTTAAACTTGATGAAGCTATTCTACGTGAAACACCAAAAGTTGACCGTGGTATTAACTTAATCAAAATGTTTGCGGCTATAGCACCTCTAATGGGTCTATTAGGTACGGTTATTGGTATGATCATGACCTTCCAAACAATTATGCTATTTGGTACAGGTGACCCGAAAATTATGGCGGGTAACATCTCTCTAGCACTTGTAACAACAGCTTTAGGTTTGATTTGTGCATTACCACTTATCTTAATCCACAGTATTGTTGCTGGTAAGAGTAAATCAGTACTTCAAAAATTAGACGAGCAAAGCGCTGGCTTAATCGCTGCGATTGCCGAGAAGGAGTCTAAATAATGTTATTCCTGATAGAGCTTTGGGAATCTGTCAGGAGTTTTATTGCGACAGGTGGCGATGTTTTATATTTCGTAGCCTTCGCTCTCTTATTGATGTGGATATTAATGATAGAACGTTATTGGTTCTTATCAAAAGAATACCCAGCAATGAAAGACGATATCGTCGGACGTTGGGATGCTAGAGAAGATACTACTTCTTGGTATGCACATCGAATTAGAGATACTTGGATCTCCGAAGCGACAGAACGACTAGAGCAAAATATGCTCACAATTAGAACCTTAGTGGCAATGTGTCCACTGATTGGACTACTTGGTACCGTAACCGGCATGATCGGTGTGTTTGAAGTTATGGCACAGCAAGGTACAGGTAATCCGCGTCTGATGGCGTCTGGTATATCAATGGCAACAATCCCGACAATGGCGGGTATGGTTGCAGCATTATCAGGTGTGTTTTTCAGTTCAAGGTTAGACGCTAAAGTTAAACTAGCAAAGGCTAAACTGGTTGACAGTTTACCTCATCACTAGAGAGATATTCGAATGGCACGTAAACGTATTCGTGAAGACGAAGAAGCAGCAATTGATATGACACCGATGCTAGACATCGTATTCATTATGTTGATTTTCTTTATCGTTACTACTTCTTTTGTAAAAGAAGCTGGTATTGAAGTTAATAAACCTAAAGCGGCAAATCAGTCAAAACAAAAATCAGCAAACATTTTTATTGCAGTTAAAGATAATGGTGAAATTTGGTTAGACAAACGTCGTGTTGATGTTGAACGCGTAGCGGCTAACATTGAGAAGATATTAGCTGAGCAACCAACTGATGTTGTAATCATTCAAGCTGACAAAGACGCAAAACATGGCGTAGTTGTTAAAGTAATGGATGCAATTAAAGAAGCGGGCATAGATAGAATTTCTATTGCTGCAGCTAAGGGGTAGTCTATGGTTCGCTTTTTAGTATCTATACTACTAGGCGCGGCAATAACTTTCGCACTATTTTCTTTTATGGCATTTCTTGTTGCTAGCGGTGACAGCAACAAGGAAGAGCAACTAGAGAGTATAATTGTTGAAGTTAATACGACGCCACCTAAGTCAGCAGCTGAGAGGCGCCAACGTGTGCCTCCGCCGCCGCCGCCGCCGCCAAAAACGCCGCCTAAGCCTCAAGCTCCAGAGCCTGATACTAGTAATAATACTGGCGGTTTAACGTTTAATATGCCTGGTGTGCAGTTAGCTGGTGCTAATGCTGGTATTTCTGCTCCTGGTGCAGGTTTTGGTCGAGATGGGGATGCAACTCCTATCGTACGTATCGAGCCTAAGTATCCAATACAGGCTGCTCGTGACGGTAAAGAAGGGTGGGTTAAACTTTCATTTACTATTAACGAAATCGGTGGTGTTGAGGATGTTAAGGTTATGGAAGCTCAGCCTAAACGTATTTTTGACAAAGAAGCTAAGCGTGCGCTACGTAAGTGGAAGTACAAGCCAAAAGTTGTTGATGGTAAAGCTATGAGACAACCAGGTTTGACCGTACAGCTTGACTTTAAAATGAACGCGGAGAATTAATAATGAATAAGATTTTTTCATTTTTACTGTTAATTGTTTCAGTTGTTCTAATTCAATTGCCAATCGCAGCAGATGCTTCTGCAGCAGGCGCTGAAAAGTCTGACAAGCCAAAACGTAAAACACAACTTGTTGGGCCAAGTGTCGGTAAAAAAGTAGCTAAAGCTTTTGAACTTTATTCTGCTGATGATATTCCAGGGGCGTTGGTTATTCTTCTGGATATTGACGCAAGTAAGGAATATGACAAAGCTTATGTTGCACGCTTTATAGCTGTTATGTACGCTCAGATGGGTAAAGAAGAAGCAAAAGCAATTCAATACCTTAAAGCTGCAGTTGAACCTGATATTTTGAACGAACAGGATCAAGATCAAAGCTTAAAGCTATTAGCTGATTTGCAAATGCAAACTAAAGATTATGAAAATGCATTAGTAAACTATAAAGCTTGGATGAACTTTACTGGTAAATCTGACGGTGATACTTGGAGTAAAATTGCTCAAGCTCATTATGCTCTGAAACAATTAGATAAAATGATTGTTCCAGCGGATAATGCTATTGCAGCTTACGGTGACAAGCATAATAAAAATCCTTATATTTTGAAAATTACTTCATATTATGAAAGTAAAAAATTTAAGGATGCTGTTAAAACACTTGAAACTGTACTTCAAATCTTTCCTGAAGATAAAACTTGGTGGACGCAACTTGGCATGTTTTACTTGCTAGTTGAAGATTATAATAAGGGCTTAGCTACGCTAGACTTGGCTTATAAACAAGGTTTTCTTGAGAAAGAATCTGAAATTAAAACCTTAGCAAGTTTATACTCGCAAAACGAAGTGCCTTATAAAGCAGCCTTGCTATTGGAAAAGCATATTGATTCAGGCTTAGTAACCCGTGATGATAAAAACTTAGCCTCTTTAGCTAATGCATGGCATGCGGCACAGCATATTGATAAAGCAGCGAGTTACTATGGCGAGTTAGCGAAAATGACAAACCTTGCGAAGCATTACAGCAAGCAAGGGATGCTGTTAAAGCAAGACGAGCAATTTAAGCCTGCTATTGTAGCATTGAATAAAGCTTTGGAGCTTGGCGTTAAAAATGAAGGTAAACTGCATATGAGTATTGCAGAATCACACTTTTATTTAGAACAATACAAGCAAGCGTACAAAGCGATTAATTTAGCAATGAAAGACCCAAAAACGCGTAAATCTGCGAAAGGTTGGGTTAGCTTTATTAAAGACACAGCACAACGTAAGAAAGTTGCTATCTAATTTCTAACGAGTGTTTAAAATAAAAAGCCAGTCAGTTTGACTGGTTTTTTTTATTCAAAAATTCAAAAAATGCACAATATTTAATATTCTCTTTAAATTAAGCTTGTGAAGGTTTACTTGATCTAGATCAAATAAAGCTGTTCTCGTTAGAGTTTTTAGTCTACAATTAGCGCCGTTAATTTATTGCAGGAATATTGCTCATGTCAGAAGAAAATTTTAAAGATAGCTCATCAAAACGTCATCTATTCGCCGCAGTATTAGCGATGTTCGCCGCACCTTTATTGCCAATGTTAGCTGGCTGGTTTACAGTACTGGCAAATTAAGCTGCTGTAGTTTATTACAAAATGAAAATTCTAGTTGTTGATGACAATCGAGCCGTATTAGAAGGTCTAAGTGCAATGTTGACGTCTCATGGCTATTGCATAAATACCGCGTGTAATGGCCTAGATGCATCTGAAAAGTCGCAATCGGAAGTTTATGACTTATTAATTATTGACCATTTAATGCCTATCATGAATGGTATTCAGTTGGTTAAAACTCTTCGCCAAGTAGAGCAGTATTCGCAAACCCCCATTATTTTTATGACCACCCAAGGTAAAAGCACTCTAAAGCCCGAATATCAAAGTGGCTTATTTACTGACTTAATTGATAAACCAATTGATGAAGACAGCCTGCTTAACATACTTGCAAACTATCAAAGTTCAAATACTCGTTCTATGTCACTATAAATTTTACTCAAATTGCTTTATTCTGTAGCTAAAATTTATCTTAACTTTTAGAACATGACTGAAATTCAAATCAATACACTTAAAGCAGCAATTCACACCATTCAAGATTATCCAAAAGCCGGAATCCAGTTCAGGGATGTAACAGGAATATTGGACGATGCTGAAGCATTCAAACTAACAATCGAAATATTAGCTAATAAATTTAAAGACGGTAGTTATACTAAAATAGTTGGCACTGAAGCGCGTGGCTTTCTATTTGGTGCGCCGCTAGCTTTAGCTATGGGGCTTGGTTTTGTTCCCGTCCGTAAGCCAGGGAAATTACCAAGAGCGACTTATGCGCAAGATTATCAGCTTGAGTATGGACATGATACGTTAGAGATACATCAAGACGCTTTAACAGCAGACGACAATGTATTAATTATTGATGACCTCTTGGCAACTGGCGGCACTATTGAAGCAACGACTAAACTTATACGACACCTTGGAGCAAAAGTAACTGATGCCGCATTTGTTATTTCATTGCCTGATCTGGGTGGCGAAAAGAAACTTGAGAGCTTGGACTTGTCTGTGTTCTCATTATTACAATATGCTGGTGATTAAGGCTGCAAAATGAGCTATCAGGTTTTAGCAAGAAAGTGGCGTCCAAAATCCTTTAATGAATTAATGGGACAAGAGCATGTTGTTACTGTATTAGTTAATGCGTTAACACAGCAAAGATTGCATCATGCCTATTTATTTACCGGAACTCGTGGTGTTGGTAAAACTACCATCGCCAGAATTTTTGCTAAAAGCCTAAATTGTGAACAAGGTGTCACTGCAACACCTTGTGGCATATGTGATGCCTGCGTTGATATTGACCAAGGGAAATTTGTTGATTTACTTGAAATAGATGCGGCGTCGAAAACAAAAGTAGATGATACTCGAGAAATATTGGATAACGTTCAATATGCGCCTACTCGTGGCCGCTATAAAGTTTACCTTATAGATGAAGTTCATATGCTTTCTCGCAGCAGTTTTAACGCATTACTTAAAACGCTCGAAGAACCACCAGAACACGTTAAGTTTATATTGGCGACCACAGACCCACAAAAATTACCTGTTACCGTACTTTCTCGTTGTTTACAGTTTCATCTTAAAGCACTAACGATAACGCAAATTAGTGATAAGATTTGTGAAATTTTGACTAATGAAGCGATAAGTTTTGATGATGATGCCATTGCTTTATTAGCGAAAGCTGCCCGTGGTAGTATGCGAGATTGCTTAAGTTTAACCGATCAGAGTATTGCTCAAGGCGATGGCGCTATTAGTCGCAATGATGTCCAGCAAATGCTTGGCGGAGTAGACCGTGATTGGGTTTACAAAATTGTTATTGCCTTATTAAAACAAGATTCGACAGCATTAATGCAATTATCACTAGAAATTGCATCATATGCGCCAAGTTATAGTCGTTTGTCTGCAGAATTACTACAGCTATTACACCAAGTAGCAATGGCACAGGTTGTTGAAACAAACTTTAGTTTGTCGATTGAATATCAAAATATGCTGAAGCAATTTTGCCAATTAATGTCACCTGAAGATGTGCAGCTATATTATCAAATTGTTTTAAATGCCCGCAAAGATTTACCTTATGCTGACGATGAGCAAGCGGCATTCGATATGATGTTATTGAGGTTGTTAGCATTTAAACCTGTAACTAATAATCTAAAATTACCAGAAAATAACGCCAATTTATCACAAAAGAAAAATCAAACAATTGAGCTTTTTGAGGGCATTATTTTTCCAGAAAGAAGTACCCAACAAGAGAATCAGCATAAGCAAGAAAATAAACTAGTAATTAGCGACGAACAAAGTATTGTTCCTGATTTTGCATCATCATCGCCATCATCAGAAATGGATAATTCGGTAGTTAATGAACAAATTACAAGTCATGATGTTTCACCTGAACAATTAGCAGAGCGTAATACGCGATTAAATGTTGAGAATAACGAGAATGCTCAACTAAGTGTTGAGCGCAGTGATAATGCCCAAGCAGATGGTGAAATACTAACATCAGCTACAACAAATGATGCTTTAAACAATGAAATGTTGGCAATTGAGCAACAAGCTGATGCACTCGAAAATACTGTAGAGTTATCGCCAAATGAGCCAGTTTTAGTACAAGGTAATAATGAAACCAATTTAACTGAGCCAAATATAGTTGAACCTATCGAAAGGCAACAAGCTTCATTTGAGTCACCTGTTGCTGCGGCAATTGCAACTCGAAACATGCTCCGAAGTCGTAAGAAATCTTTGGAGGATGGCGAAAAAAAGTCTAGTGGCGCAACTATGCGTCAATCGCTAAGTCAGGTCGATAATAATGCAGATGAGGCTAAAGAAAGCTCGGTAAATGTTAGTAATAATCAGGCAAACGTTCCTGACTTGTCAACTGTACCTGAGCAACCTTATAGCGAAGATGTTATTGATCCTGCGACCATCAAGCGAGCAAACCAAGTTGATAGATGGGCGCACATGATTGACAGTATGTCGTTAATTGCACGGTTACGACAGTTAGCTATTCATGCAACAATTGATGAAACGTCTACAGACGATTTATTGATCTTACAACTAGATCAATCAATAAAACATTTAAACAGTGATGCGGCTCATAAGCAACTAGGCGAGCGCATCTCTGAATATTTACAGCGACCGGTGACAGTTGAGCTAAATATAGTTGAAAAGACTGTTGCAGATCCCTATCAAATTCAATCTGATATTAATAGCAAACGTTATGATTACGCGAAGCAAGTGCTCGCAGAAGATGAGATAGTGATAGCGTTGCAAGAACAATTTCAAGCTGAGCTTGATCAAGAAACCATCGTAGCGCGTTAATCGTTACTTGAATTTTTAGCCGTTAACATCTATCTTTGGCGGCATATTACTTTTGGAGTGAAAATTATGATGAAAGGTGGCATGGGCAACTTAATGAAACAAGCCCAACAAATGCAAGCAAAAATGGCTAAAGCACAAGAAGAGCTAGCTACAATGGAAGTTACAGGTGAATCAGGTGCAGGCATGGTTAAAGTAACCATGACAGGTAACCACAATGTTCGTCGTGTTGCTATTGATGACAGCCTTATGGAAGACGACAAAGACATGTTGGAAGACTTAATTGCTGCAGCTACTAATGACGCTGTTCGTCGCGTTGAAGAGCAAAATAAAGAGAAAATGGGCGCTTTAACTGGTGGCATGCAAATGCCTCCAGGGATGAAAATGCCGTTCTAAATTAGACATTATTAAAAGTAGCGCCTTCTGGCGCTATTTTTTTGCCTGAATTACAAGGTACCAAATAGACATTTTGTGATGGAATAACATAATCCACTCTTTAGGTCTGGGTTACTTTATAGAGGCGTTGCATACTACTAATGCAGAAGTGCGGAAAGTCTAGATAGTTAGCCGCTAAGTTAATTCTTAGCGGCTTTTTTAATTCTCAATTAGTCAATAAATACTGATGCTGAGCATATAAGATGTTTGAATTCCGAGTAAAAAATCAATATGGTTCTAATGTATAATTAAATATCTAGACGTCTATACGTTTAGGTGTTGACATATCTAGAAATCCAAGTCACATTATAGGGAGAGATAAATAGCAAAGAAGTCAGGCTGTTTTTCAGCATTATTTTATACTTAAAGAACATTAGGAATTAGGTTAGCCCCATGCCCATTAAAATCCCCAATGAATTGCCCGCTTTAACGGTATTAGACAATGAAAACATTTTTGTAATGTCTGAGCACCGTGCAGCGAATCAAGAAATTCGTCCAATGAAGGTGGCTATTCTTAACCTAATGCCTAATAAGATTAAAACTGAGGTGCAAATTCTTCGCATGTTGGCTAATACGCCGCTGCAAATAAATGTAGAGTTTGTTCGAATTCATGCTAACGAATCTAAAAATACTCCTCAGGCACATTTAGATAACTTTTATCGCTTGTTCGATGATATTAAAGACAAGCAATATGACGGCTTGATTATCACAGGTGCGCCATTGGCATTACTTGATTATCAGCAAGTTACGTTTTGGGACAAGATCTGTGAAGTATTTGATTGGGCAGAAAAAAATGTTACTTCTACGATGTTTTCTTGTTGGGCTGCACATGCTGCACTTTACCATCACTATGGTTTGAAACGACACTTACGCGAGCAAAAGCTTTCTGGTGTTTATCGTCATCGCTGCTTAAAGCCAAAAGAGCAGTTAACTCGTGGCTTTGATGAAAGTTTTAATGTGCCACATTCTCGTTATGGCTATATCGAAAAAACGGACTATCAGACACTAGATAATTTGGAAATATTAGCTGAGTCGGCTGATGCCGGGGTTTATTTGGTTGCAAGTAAAAATAAGCAACAAGTGTACTTAACAGGGCACCCTGAGTATGACGCATCAACACTGAGTGAAGAATATTTTCGTGATCTAGAATCAGGCGTAGCTGCTGTCATTCCTGATAGCTATTTTGCTGATAATGACCCTAGTGCTGAAACCGCTAATACTTGGCGCAGCCATGGCAGCTTATTATTTACCAACTGGCTAAATTATTACGTCTACCAAATTACACCGTATCAATTAGATGCCGATCATATTCAAGCAATTCACCCAGGAAATTCTCGTGGCTAAGCAAGTAAACTCAAATCTAAATATTGGTTCAAGCAGCCAATTAGGCACGCAAGTGACATTATCTTCATCTTATAGCTTGTTGCAGGCACAGCTAGAAAAGCACATTTTAATTTTGGATGGTGCTATGGGCACCATGATCCAAGCGTATAAGTTTGAAGAACAAGATTATCGTGGTGAGCAATTTGCTGATTGGCATTGCGACGTTAAAGGCAACAACGATATGTTGGTGCTGACACAGCCTGATGTCATTAAAGCCATTCATCGCGAATATCTTGACGCCGGTGCTGACATTCTTGAAACCAATACCTTTAACGCAACAACAATTGCCATGGCAGACTATGATATGGAAGTTCATAGTGCCGATATTAATTTAAAAGCGGCACAGTTAGCACGTGAAGTTGCTGATGAATTTACCAAGAAAAACCCAGATAGACCTCGTTTTGTTGCTGGTGTTTTAGGGCCAACCAACCGTACTTGTTCGATATCACCAGATGTTAACGACCCAGCATATCGTAATGTCACTTTTGATCAGTTAAAAGATGCTTATATTGAATCGACCAATGCTTTGCTTGACGGTGGCAGTGATATCATTTTAATTGAAACGATATTTGATACCCTTAATGCTAAAGCCGCCATTTTTGCTGTTGAAACAGTTTTTGAAACACGTGGTGAGCGTTTTCCTGTCATGATTTCAGGCACCATTACTGATGCCTCAGGGCGAACGTTATCTGGGCAAACCACCGAAGCCTTTTATAATTCACTTCGTCATGCAAAACCCATTTCATTTGGTCTTAACTGTGCGCTAGGTCCGGTTGAATTACGTCAATATGTCGAAGAACTCAGCCGTATATCTGATGTTGCGGTATCTGCCCACCCTAATGCTGGCTTACCCAATGCTTTTGGTGAGTATGACTTTACCGTTGAAGATATGGATAAGCACGTTGCTGAGTGGGCAAGTTCTGGCTTTTTAAATATTATTGGTGGTTGTTGTGGTACCACGCCGGCACATATTAAAGGTATGGCTGAGGCGGTTGCTAACATTATTCCACGTGAAATTAAGCCAAGAGAAATTGCTTGTCGTCTATCTGGGTTAGAAGCGTTAACCATTAAGGATGATACTTTATTTGTTAATGTCGGTGAGCGAACTAATGTTACCGGTTCTGCCATTTTTAAACGTTTAATCACCGAGGAAAACTACGATCAAGCGATTGCTGTTGCGTTGCAGCAAGTCGAAAATGGCGCGCAAGTTATTGATATCAATATGGATGAAGGCATGTTGGACTCAAAAGCCGCCATGGTGCGCTTTTTAAACCTTATTGCCGGTGAGCCAGATATCGCGAAAGTACCAATTATGCTTGATTCTTCTAAATGGGATATTTTGGAAGAAGGTTTAAAGTGTATACAAGGTAAAGGTGTTGTTAACTCGATAAGTTTGAAAGAAGGCGAAGACAATTTCCGAGAGCAAGCAGAATTACTACGTCGTTATGGCGCAGCTGTTATTGTTATGGCATTTGATGAAACAGGCCAAGCCGATACACGAGAGCGCAAGTTTGAAATCTGTCAGCGCGCTTATCATATTCTGGTCAATGAAATTGGTTATCCAGCAGAAGATATTATCTTTGATCCGAATATTTTTGCGGTTGCAACCGGTATTGATGAACACAATAACTACGCCCGAGACTTTATTGAAGCGGTTGCTGATATTAAGCAAAATTTACCGCATGCAATGATTTCAGGTGGAGTGTCCAATGTCTCATTTTCATTTCGTGGCAATAACCCGGTACGTGAAGCCATTCATGCTGTGTTTCTTTACCATGCGATAAAAAATGGCATGGATATGGGCATTGTTAATGCTGGTCAGCTAGCCATTTATTCCGATATTCCTGACAATTTACGTTTAGCGGTTGAAGACGTTATTCAAAATTCTGATGATGGCGCAACTGAGCGTTTATTAGATGTTGCCGAGGAATATCGTGGGCAAGCGGGCAGTAAAAATAATAAGGCCGATTTAACTTGGCGTGAATTACCGGTTAAAAAGCGCTTAGAGTATTCATTAGTAAAAGGTATTAATGAGTTTATTGTTGAAGACACAGAAGCCGCACGATTAGAAGCTACTAGACCGCTCGATGTTATCGAAGGGCCATTGATGGATGGCATGAATGTGGTTGGTGATTTATTCGGTGCTGGTGAAATGTTCTTACCGCAAGTGGTTAAGTCAGCACGAGTAATGAAACAAGCGGTAGCACATTTAAATCCTTTTATTGAAGCTGAAAAAACCGAAGTGAAATCTAACGGTAAAGTACTACTAGCAACGGTAAAAGGTGATGTTCATGATATTGGTAAAAATATTGTTGGCGTAGTTTTGCAGTGTAACAATTACGATATTATTGATTTAGGTGTGATGGTGTCATGTGAAGATATTTTACGTGTTGCTCGTGAAGAAAAAGTAGATATTATCGGCTTGTCAGGCTTGATCACGCCATCACTTGATGAAATGGTTCATGTCGCTAAGGAAATGAAACGACAAGAATTTGATTTACCGCTTCTTATTGGTGGCGCGACAACATCTAAAGCGCATACCGCAGTTAAAATTGAACCACAATTTCAGCACCCCGTTGTTTACGTGCCTAACGCTTCACGTTCAGTATCAGTGGTGAGCACGCTATTATCTGAAGAAAACAAAGCCGCCTTTGTTGAGCGACAAAAAGCAGAATATGTAAAAGTGCGTGAGCGCCATTATAAAAAAGGCCCACGTTCAAGTTTAATTCCATTGTCGGAAGCTAGAGCTAATGCCACGCCAATTAGTTTTGAGGAATATACCCCTAAAGTTCCTAATAAGCTTGGTGTTACGGTATTGGACAGTATCGATTTAAATATCGTTAGAAACTATATTGATTGGACGCCGTTTTTTATGACTTGGCAGTTGTCCGGTAAATATCCCTTGATCCTTCGTCATGAAGTTGTCGGTGAAGAGGCCACTAAGTTATTTAATGATGCTAATGCCATGTTAGATGATGTTGTTAATAATAAAAAGTTAACGGCAAAAGCGGTGTTTGGTCTATTTCCTGCAAACCGTGAACAAGACGATTTACAGCTTTATACGGATGAATCGCGTACTGAGCCGTTAATGAAATTACACCAGTTGCGTCAGCAAAGTAAGAAACCTGCAGGGCAATATAACCGCTGTTTAGCTGATTATGTTGCTGATAAAGCCTCTGGTATTGATGATTACATTGGCGCGTTTGCAGTCTCTGCAGGTTTTGGCGTTGAAGCATTAGTAAAAGCTTTTGATGCAGACCATGACGATTACAATAGTATTTTAATTAAAGCGGTTGCCGATAGATTAGCTGAAGCGAGTGCTGAATACCTTCACGAACAAATTCGTAAAGACTATTGGGGCTACGCTCCTGATGAAAATTTAAATAACGATAGTTTAATACGAGAACAATACCAAGGGATACGACCAGCACCAGGGTATCCTGCCTGTCCTGAACATACTGAAAAGGGTTTGCTGTGGGAGTTACTTAATGTTGAAGAAAATATTGGTATGGAACTAACATCAAGCTTTGCGATGTGGCCAGGTGCCGCTGTTAGTGGTTGGTATTTCGCTCACCCTGAATCAAAATACTTTGCGGTAGCGAAAGTTGCCCAAGACCAAGTCGAAAATTACGCAGGGCGTAAAGAAATGACCATGCCACAAGCTGAGCGTTGGCTGTCAGCTAATTTAGATTATGAACCAAGTTAAGTTATATGTGAGCTACCTCAAAGCGCTTTGAGGTAGCTATAACATGATAGAAGTGGATTGTAATCGCTAGCAGGGGAGTTACTTTATTAATTCAATTAACTCATGAATTGTTTTAACTGCGGTGATTTTTGCGCCTAAACCTTCCATTGATTTGTGGTAATTTCGAAATGGAATAAATATTTCTGAAAAGCCATGTTGCGCGGCTTCTTTAACTCGCGGTACACCACTATCAATAGGGCGTACATCGCCATTTAAGCTCAACTCACCCATAATACAAGTGGTTCGTGGGATAACAAATTCGTTTAAACTACTGAGCAGTGCAGTAACAAGTGCAAGATCAATACAAGTTTCCGACTCATCAATTTTTAGACCGCCAACAATGTTAAAAAAAGTGTCATGGTAAATCTTTGTTTTTGTATGTTTACGCAAAATACCAGTGAGCATTTTGATACGGTTCATATTCAAACCAACACAAACTCGTTGAGGAAACTCAGCTTCTGTTTCAGTCGTCAAACATTGAATTTCTAACAACAAATTCCGATTACCTTTACGTATACAGGTAATTGCTGAGCCCGGAGATTCAGTTGTTGAGCCAGATAAAAATATTTCACTTGGGTTATCAACGCTGAGCATACCTTTTTCACACATTTTAAAAATACCAACGGTATCAATATCACCAAAACGGTTTTTGTTAGCACGTAGTGTACGTATTTGCCCGTCATTTGTGTCGATATGCAATAACGCATCGACAATATGAACTAAGGTTTGAGGGCCGGCTATTTCATTGTTTTTATTAACATGAGCAATTAAAAACATGGTGACGTTATTTTGCTTACAGTATTGTGTTAAAGATTGTGCGGCACTTTTTACTTGAGAAGGAGAGCCAGGACTACCATTAGCATTTTCGGTCACTACTGCCTGAATTGAGTCAATGACAGCAAATTTAATTTGTTTCTTATCCAATTCTTCAATGATTGCTTCAACACTAGTTTCCGACAATAGATAAAGTTCATCAGGGTTATAATCAAGCTTTAAACGTTGCACTCGGTTTTTAAACTGTGAGAGAGATTCTTCCGCGGTACAATAAAGAGATGGCCTTAGTTTTGACATACGCGCCACTAAATCTGAAAGTAGTGTGGTTTTACCTGCTCCCGGATCACCAGAAATAATATTGACGGAACCCGTAGTTACGCCACCACATAATACTCGGTCAAGCTCACCTATACCGGTAAGTTGCTTTTCTGCCTCAATAGATTCAATTTCGTTAATTTTCTTTGAGCCACCGCCAACACCACCTGCGTAACCGCCAACTGATGTACGATTACTACTTGAACCTTTGCTTTGGCTTGCTGAAACCTTCATTTCAGCCAATGTGTTCCAAGCACCACAGCGACATTGACCTTGCCAACGTGGGTAGTCCATTCCGCAGTCTGTACAGACAAATTGTAGTTTTGGTGCTTTTGCCATCTGAAATTCCTACTCTTTTACATGTTTTTTTTAATTATGCGTTGATGCTATAGTCAAAATTATGACAAACCATTGAACTTTATTCATATTTTATATTATTTTGTCAAACGACTTACTTTTCATTCGCCATGATAAAGCATTTTATCTAATACGGTTGGTTCTTCGTTACCATTTTTTCGAGGTAACACTAAATATTTGTTTTAATTCGGCTGAAATCATTGATATTTAGCTTGGGTGGTTGTAATAGGTATAATTCTTGCTTTGAATTAATTAATTATGTACTAATCGACAATTATCTTAGTGCTGTTATAGTGTTATTTATTAAGGCACTTATACTAGATCAATATGCGATAAGTAGTTTTCTTTATTGTAAAGATATTAAAGCGTAAATGAATAAAGACTTTTCAAAATATAAAAAAATTATCAATGATTTTAGTGGCCAAGTTTTAAATCCAAACTTTGAAGCCTCGTTTTCTTCAGCTGCTAAAAATATTCCCAAAACCGAACGCTTCCTCCTTAAAATGGAATTAAAGCGATTGGCGGCCCCTTGCACGCGACTAATTGATTTACGCGGTCATGTTGATGGTGAATGTAAACCATTTGTCCATGAAGAGAGAACACATTATTTAGATGATGTAGCCATTAAAGTTTTTAGTGATGCTTTTGTCCTATATAGCGGCTACACCTTTGGTGTTTATGAAGCTGTAATGAGCACTGAGAATAACTTTAGGGTTATCTATCAAAGAGAGAAAAGTAGCGCTAGTGTAAGTAAAAATACTGAGCCTGATAAGGTATTTGAAAAGTCTCAATATCCTGCAAAATTCTACAGTTTTGGCCCGTATCATAATCGCAGTGAAGAGCGAATGAACTTTGCGATTCCAATTCAGGTGTTTTTCGACGAAAAAAGTAGTGTTGAATGCACGAGTTCAGACCTCAGTGTTAATGGCTGTAAATTTAGGATTAATAGCGTTAAGCCTATCAGTGTTGGTCAACAAATTTCTTTGCGTTTTACCGGTTTAGAGGGCGAGTTTCAATTTGGCTCTGATAATAACTTTGTTTATGAAATAAAAAATATAGCCGTTGTCGAAAATCTGCAGTTGGTCGGTGTAAAACGTGTTACTCCGCAAACTAATCCTCAAGACGGTTTTACGCAATTTCTATCAGGGTTTATCCAAGGTAATAAACGTCGCTATAAAATTAATTTAGACAACAGCATTAGTGCATTGCAATCACGTAATTTTGAGCAATACATTTTACCTAAATCTAATGAACTGGCTATTTTTATAGAGAAGAAAGGTAAGCTTTTAGCGCCCAAGTACGCTTTAACATGTAATAACAATCAGAACATTTTTCAATACTGGAAAGATGAAAAGCGCTATTCAACTTTATATTGTTTAACGCCGCCTGAGCGAATTGCCAGATTACAAAAATTAGCTGTGTCGGGTAAGTCGTTATTAGTATTTAGCTTTATTCATAAAAGCCAAGGTAAGCATTACTTTTATACCGCCGATGAGTTACAGCTTGCCGAAGACGAAGAATTTAGAACACAGTTTTTAGGGTTTGCTGCAGCAAAAGGCAACTTTTCAATTACTCAATTGTCTCTACTCGACGTCTTTCCTAAACGTATAGAGTCGCCGTTAACATTGTCGGAAGCGTTACCTAAGAAAAGCCAATATTTAAATGCACCGGCCTCTGATGAAGTTAAGTTACAAATAGCCAACACACCATTTATCGTTGTGGCAAGTGATGTTACTCAAAGTGAGTCGACAAAAGCATACCAATTGCTTTCATATGAAGGCATCAATACCGCTAAATTGAAGAACTTTGGCCATAAACGCTTAAGCCAGCCGTACAGTGTTGATGAAGTGGGGATTAATTATCGAAACCAACGTCAAGAGTTACGTTTTAAGTATAAAACACCAACAGACGTTGAGATTGATGATGTGAAGTGGCAAGGGACATCGCATGACTTCTCTACTGCTGGTTTGAAAGTTGAGTTAAATAAAGCAACGGTACTAACGAAAGGTGACATTGTTAGTATCAGTTTTCCTGCGCTGCAAAAAATCACCTCGGCTTTTCAGCTAAAAGCCTTGCCCTATGAAGTTATTCGAGTTGATAGTAGTAAGAAGGTAGTTAATTTACGGGTTTTTGTTGAGAAGCATCAACATATTGGCCGTAAATTTTTTAAGGCACTCATTGATAAAAATCGTGATAAATTAACGCCTGATGAATACGCAATGACTAAACCCGGCTTGGCTAAAGCACTGCGTAACATATACAGTTCAAGTTCAATGATCCCAACACTTGTTGTTCAAACTAGCGGTAGTCGTTATAAAATTGAAACGGTTGCCTGTGGTGAAAGCTCAGGTAAGTTAATTGCAGCGATGCGAAAGTTGAGTGATAGTAAGCAACATATCAATTTGTACCCGTTAATTGGTCACCCTGATATATTGACGCGCTTAACCGCAAGTTTGAAAAAGATGCAGTCGGTTGATAACGCAAAAACAGTGCTACTCTATATTGCTATTAATCATCGTACTAGTTCGGTTGAAGAAGCTGTAACAACCAAAATGGCATCAGAGTTGGGCTCCGAAAAAGTTAAACAAATGTTTATTCATCAAGCATTGAAAAAAGGTGATTTTTTCTGTGTCATGGCAAAATTATCACGGGCAGCTGAGCCTGATATGGGGCACCTTAATCCAGAGTTAAGTTATATTGGTTCATACGCGATTCATCGTGGTAAGCAAATCGAACAAGAAATTTGGAGCGTAGCAGGGCTCGCGCAGATTTTTGATGTTACTCAAGAAGAAGTTTTTCGCTATCAATTAACCCGTAAAAATAATGTTAGCCAACCCGCGTAGTTGGCTAACTATTCCTACTGATTTACAATAACGTTAAGCTAACCAATGCAGCAAGCAATCTAAACCCGATTTGCTAATACAAGAATCAGCTTGCGCTAAAACAAGCGGTTTAGCGTGAAACGCGACACCTAAATGAGCCGCTGCCATCATCACTAAATCATTTGCACCATCTCCCATTGCAACCGTTTGCGTTGACGCAATGTTAAACTCAGTTTGCAAGCTTGCTAAACAATCCGCTTTTGCTTGTGCATCGACAACTTTACCCAATACCTTGCCCGTTAGCGTCTGCTCTTTGATTTCCAATACGTTTGCTTCTGCGGCATCTAGCGCTAGTTTATTTTTTAGATGATCAGCAAAATATGTAAAGCCGCCAGAAGCAATTGCGATTCGCCATTGGTGCTTTTTAAGTTCTGTAATTAAGGTTTCTAATCCTTCCATTAGTGGGATGTTGTCTGCAACACTTGCAAGGATACTTTCTGACGCGCCAGCAAGCTTTCCAACCCGTTGGTGTAAGCTTTCGCTAAAGTCTAACTGTCCTTGCATGGCAAGCTCAGTGACTGCCGAAACTTCTTCGCCGACACCGGCAAGAGCTGCGATTTCATCGATGCATTCAATTTTAATGGTGGTGGAGTCCATATCCATGACCAATAAACCTGGTATTGCTAAGGTAGGGGCACTACATAGCAGTGCGGCTTCAATTTGATGCTCGGTAGTAAATACGGCTAACTGCTCTCGAGCAATTTTTAAATCACTTACTTGTGCGGTAAAGCGATAACTTGTTAGGTTGTTTCGGTGGTTGATAGCTTGTAGAACACAACTATTAATTTTACACGCTATCAATAAGTTTGCGAATGTTGTCATATTGATATCACTAAAAACAACAAGTTCTATTTGCAAATGGCCTGCGTCTAGAGCATTAGTTGTTGTAGACAATTCAAAGGCTTGCAGATTTTCATTAAAACTAATTAATGTGCCTATCGGGCTAGACTCAAAAGGTAAGCATTGTGCTAAATTTTGTTGTTTGATAGTACTTAAAAATATGGTTTCTTTCGGACTTGTCACGGCTTTGCCTTATTTTAGAAAAAATAGCTGATTTAAAAACATGCGATAAAACGTTTTCATCAGTACAAATACTACCAAAAAAGTTCTATAGTATAACCAATACTCTAGCTATAGAATTTTTGGAATCATAACGTTTTATGAAGCAAATAGAACAGCCTTTATACCCTAAATTATCATCGATTTATAATAAAATATTGCAATTAGCTATAGCTATTTTTTTAATCGTAATGGTAATGAATTTTTGGGTTACTAGTCGTGATGAACAGCAAGCTGAAATTCAACAGCATGCTAACATTATTGGCAAAATGTATTTGGCGCAGGCAGCAGCAAGCTCTGTTATGTTTCTAGAACAAAAAGCGGATAACTTACAGCAGTATGTTGATAGTTTAGCGCTGCAGCCATTGGTAAAGAGTGTACATATATATGGCAAAACAGGGCAGGTAATTGCAGCATCTACGGCAAACGAATCCGTTAAAGACTTATTTGGTATCTCCGCTATGAAAATTAATCAAAGTGATGATGTAACGCCGTTTGTGCAAGAATTACGTGTTGGAAAATTAAAGGGTTATATTAGACTGTCGTTGTATCGTTCATTATTAGCCGATGACTTAGCTACTAACAGCTATTCTCAATTCGATATTATGCGTTTATTAATGATTGTAACTGGCGTGATTGGCTTTTTGTTAACACGTGGTTTGAATCGTTTTAGTCGACAAGGCTTTAGGCTACCAACAGCGAATAAATAGTGTCTTTAACCTCTAAAACTTTATTTCTTAATATTTGCTAATTGGCTAACCTTGGAAATACTTCACGAATATTTTGTTCTAATGCAATCGCTAAATCCGTATCTGATTCACTGCGAATTATATTTAAGGCATTAAATATTTCAATCAATCGTAAAGGGGAGTTGTCTTGCCCTTGAAAACCAAATAATGGCATCGCTGGCGCATCGGTTTCTAAGACTAAGCTTTCTAGCGGCAAGCGTTTAACTGCTTTAATGGTTTTTTCTGCTCTGGGGTAAGTGATGGTACCGCCAATACCGAGCTTAAAGCCTAAATCGATATATTGACAAGCTTGTTGGTAGCTGCCAGAAAATGCGTGAATAATACCTGCTTTATTGAGTTGATATTTTCTAAGTAATGGTACGATATCTTGATGCGATCTTCGGTGATGGACAATAATAGGTAAATCATATTTCTTTGCTAACTGCAATTGGCCATCAAAAATAGCCTGTTGCTCGCTCATATTATTGTGTTCCTTATCAATAACACCATCAATACCAGCTTCACCAATGGCACTAATTTCTGCTAAGTGCTCAACGAGTAATGCTTCCAAGTCATTCAAACTGTTTGGTGTTAACTCATTAAGAAACCAAGGATGGATGCCTAGACAAGTGTGTAAGCTGACTTTATTTGAAGTGAATTTTTTAGCAAATGCTAAAGCTTTAAGCCAGTTACTTGGGCCTATAGTAGGGATAACAATATTATTGATATGTGCTTGATGGCAGAGGTTTAACAACGTAACAGTGTTAGTAGAAAATGTATCGAAATCAAGATGACAATGACTATCGGTAAAGGTTAGTGTCTTTGTCATCTGGTTTCCTAATTGGCTTTTTATATCATTGCTTAACTAACAATAGATTAAATAAGTTTTTCTGCCCGACGAGTTAATGCATCAATAACACCGGCAAGTTTAAAGTGTTCAATAAATTCAGGTGCTGCTGGTTGTTTGTGAGTAAGTACATTAGCAAGGTAAACGGCTTGGGCAACGCCAAAACTTTTTTGCATTAATTTTTCTGGACTATGATGTAATACAATGGCTTCTATTATCTTGTATGAAAAACCCCATGTGTGTAATAAATAGCCGCCAACGTGACAGTGATCAATAGCGAAAACTTTGTTTTCTAATGCCATATTATTGCCATCTTTAATACGATGCTTGAAAAATAAAGCGGTCGACTGCTCGTTCACTTCAAAAAGTACAACTTTACCTAAATCATGCAGCAGTCCAGCTATCATGGCATCTTGTTTTAATTCAGGTTTCACCATCGACGCGGCAAGCTTAGCTGTGGCCAATGAGTGCAATTGTTCATCTAGTATCGAAAAATCTTTAATTTTAGGATTGTAGGAAAACAACTCAGCCGTCATCACAATACAGCTTAAGGTGTCGATGCCCATTTTGGTGATTGCATCACTAATGTTCATCATAGGCTTGCCTGTACTTGCATAAGTATTATTAGCGAACTGTAATACTTTAGCGGTTAGGGCAGGGTCCTGCTGTACTATTTTTGCAATTTTTTCAGAGTCGGTGTTTTTCTCTTTAAGCACAGCATTAAGCTGCATATAAACTTTAGGAGGACTCGGTAAAGTTTTAATATTTGCGACAGTTTTAACAATAATATCTTTGGTTATTGCTTGGTTATTACTAGCGAGTTGGCCAATAGTGTTAATTATTATTTTGCTGTCTAATGGCATAGCGAAGCTGTAATGAGCAATACTTTTTGGTTTCGACTCGTCATCATCAATTAATATTCTGACGATTTTTGGGAATTTTTTCGCGACCATTTCCAGTATTGATTCACCGTAACTACCATCAATGTCAGCAGCACAAACAACAATATTAAATTGATGTTGTGATAACGCTGAAACGGCAGCATGTAGACCAGATACATGAGCAAACTTTGCTCTCGACTTAAGCAGTTCTCGCTTGAGATCAAGTAGATGATTTTCTAAATTATCAATGAGTAATATTTTCATTTACAACACATTATTCCTTAGTGTTACTTATTAGAGCTACTAAGCTTCTTCCTATTAATAAGTAGCAAACTTAGTAGCATCAGGTGTTTTACATGCGTTCCATTACATCAATGCCTAGAATATCTAAACCTTGCTTTAAAGTGTTGGCAATAACTTGGCAAAGCGCTAATCGAGACTGCTTTACTTCATCTGTAATATCATCTTTTAAGATTGGGCAGGCTTCATAAAAGCTCATGTATAAACTTGCAAGCTCATATAAGTAGTTACATAGCAAGTTAGGAGTACATTCACTGATCACTGAATCAATAACATTTTCCAACTGTAGTAATTTTAATGCTAAGGCTTTTTCTTGCGGCTCAACAATCACAATACTGTTTGCATTGCTTACACCGGTAAAGTCAGCTTTAGTAAAAATACTTTGAATACGAGAGTATGCATATTGCAGGTAAGGGGCGGTTGCACCTTCAAAGCTCAGCATTGTTTTCCAGTTGAAAATATAATCGCTGGTACGGTTTTTTGACAAGTCAGCAAATTTAACCGCGCCAATACCAACCTTATTAGCAAGTTCAGTTAATTTTTCTTCAGAGTAATCAGGATTTTTTTCAGCAATGACTGCTTTTGCTCTCACTACTGCTTCATCAAGTAATTCTGCGAGTTTGATAGTACCGCCAGTACGGGTTTTAAATGGTTTGCCGTCATCACCCATCATCATGCCAAATGGGCAATGGTCGTAACCAACGTGCTCTGGTAGTAATCCAGCTTTACGGGCTACAATTTCAACTTGTTTGAAATGCAGCGCTTGACGAGCATCAGTAAAAATAATGATACGGTCAGCTTTTAGTTCATTGCTACGGTAACGACATGCGGATAAATCTGTAGTGGCATATAAATAGCCGCCGCCAGATTTTTGTACGATAAACACTGAAGGGTCACCGTCTTTGTTTGCCATTTCATTGATAAAAACAACTTTTGCGCCTTGGTCTTCAACGGCAATTTTTTGTGCCATTAATTCATCAATGACATTTGATAAGTCATCGTTGTAGGCGCTTTCACCCATAATGTCATCACGGGTTAATGTAACATTAAGTTTTTGATAAATATCTTCACTATGTGCAATTGAAATATCAATAAACTGCTGCCAAAGTACGGCACATTGTGCTTCGCCACTTTGTAATTTAACCACGTAATCACGAGCACGATCAGCAAAGCCTTCTTCATCGTCAAAACGTACTTTTGCTTCACGATAGAAGTTTTCTAAATCTGCAAGCGCAGTTTCAGCAACTTCGTTTGATGCTAGTTTGTCGCTTAAATGTGCTAATAGCATACCAAATTGCGTACCCCAGTCACCCATATGGTTTTGACGAATAACATGTTCACCGCGAAACTCTAATGCACGTACCACGGCGTCACCAATAATGGTTGAGCGTAAATGTCCAACATGCATTTCTTTTGCTAGGTTAGGAGCAGAGTAATCAACAACAACGTTTTGTGGTGTTGCTGACTGGCTAACACCTAAATTTTTATCATTTGAAACTTGGTTTAATTGCGTTGCTAACCATTGTTGGTCTAAATGAATATTAATGAATCCAGGGCCGGCAAGTTCAACTTTTTCAGCAATACCAGAAAGATCAAGCGCATCAACAACTTTTGTTGCTAATTCACGAGGGTTAGTTTTTAGTTTTTTAGCAGCACCCATGACACCGTTTGCTTGGTAATCACCAAAGTTTGCTCTGTTTGATAAACTTATTGCTGGGTTTGTCCCTTCAGGTAAACCTGCCGTGATCATGGCAAGCTTAACTTTTTCACTTAGGATGTCACTAATATTCATGTAAATTAACTCTTTTTGGGTTGCTGACTCAAGCCTGTTACATTATGACTTGAGAGTATAAGCGTAAGTTAAATTATTACGCTTATGTATAAATTAGTTGATTGATTTTAGTTTGTCATCAAACGGCTTTGGCTAATGCTCACGTGTTTTGTGGAACGTGATATCAGGATGACGTTCTTGCGCTAAGCTCAGATTCACCATGGTTGGTGCGATATACGTTAAGTTGTCGCCGCCATCTAATGCCAAGTTGTCGTAGGCTTTCTTTTGGAATTGCTCTAACGTGCGCTCGTCATCACAAGTACACCAGCGCGCAGTTGCTACGCTAATTGGCTCGTAAATAGCATCAACATTGTATTCCGTTTTTAAACGCTGAACGACAACTTCAAATTGTAATACACCTACAGCGCCAACAATCATATCGTTGGAATTGAAAGGTCTAAATACCTGCACAGCACCTTCTTCAGATAACTGGATTAGGCCTTTTTGTAATTGCTTAGCTTTAAGTGGATCACGCAGACGAATGCGGCGGAACATTTCTGGGGCGAAGTTCGGTATACCACTGAACTTCATATTTTCACCAGCGGTAAATGTATCACCAATTTGAATACTACCGTGGTTATGCAAACCGATAATATCACCAGCGTAGGCTTGTTCTACATTAGAACGATCACCAGCCATGAAGGTTACGGCATCAGCAATTTTAACGTCTTTGCCGATACGAACCTGTTTCATCTTCATACCTTTCTCGTATTTGCCTGAACAAATACGCATAAAGGCGATACGGTCACGATGTTTTGGATCCATATTGGCTTGAATTTTAAAAACAAAGCCGGAGAATTTTTCTTCTTCTGCGTTTACTGTGCGAGTGTCAGTTAAACGAGGTAAAGGTTTCGGTGCCCATTTTGTTAAGCCATCAAGCATATGGTCAACACCAAAGTTACCTAATGCTGTACCGAAAAATACAGGTGTTAGCTCGCCATTTAAAAATTCTTCATGATTAAATTCATGCGAAGCACCAACAACAAGTTCTAGTTCTTCTCGTAAATCTTCAGCGTAGCTACCAATGACGGTATCTAGTTCAGGGTTGTCTATGCCTTTAATAATACGTTTTTCTTGAATCGTATGACCTTGACCTGTTTGATATAAAAATATCTCATCGGTTAAAATGTTATAAACACCTTTGAACTCTTTACCCATGCCAATTGGCCAAGTAATAGGTGCACATTTTATTTTTAATACGTCTTCAACTTCATCCATGACTTCCATTGGGTCACGAACATCGCGGTCCATTTTGTTCATGAAAGTGATGATTGGCGTATCACGCAAGCGCGTAACTTCCATTAGTTTAATGGTACGGGCTTCAACACCTTTAGCGACGTCGATAACCATTAAACATGAATCTACTGCCGTCAATGTACGGTAAGTATCTTCCGAGAAATCTTCATGGCCTGGGGTATCTAGTAAGTTAACTAAACAATTATCGTAAGGGAACTGCATCACCGAGGTTGTGATGGAAATACCACGATCTTTTTCCATTTCCATCCAGTCAGATTTTGCATGTTGACCAGATTTCTTACCTTTTACCGTACCTGCTTTTTGTAAAGCTTGGCCAAAAAGTAATACTTTTTCAGTGATCGTAGTTTTACCCGCATCAGGGTGACTAATAATAGCGAAGGTGCGACGTAAATCGACTTCCTGCTGTTGTACAGACATGCAAATTACCTGTTTAAAGTGGATGAAAAATAGCTAAAATTTAAGAGCGCAACATTATAGCGAAAAGTCATGCTAAGGGCAGTAACAATATGTTGGAAATGCGCTTTATTTTTTATTTCTTCTTATTGTTATAAAAATATTCAAGTGTAGGGCCTTGACTTTATTGATTACAGGTGTAATTCTTTGTTTGTGGATTACAGGTGTAATCAATGCGTTTATTCTACTATTTAATATCGTTATGTTTTAGTAAGAGGGTTTATGGAACAGCAAATGACTGATATCAGCAAGGCTGAATTTGAAGTGCTAGAAGTGCTATGGCAAGCATATCCTGCGGCAGCAAGTGATATTGTTTCTCGTTTAAATGAGAAAAAAACATGGCATGAGAAAACGGTAAAAACGTTACTTAATCGTTTAGTGAAAAAACAAGCGGTGAGCTTTACAAAAGAGCAACGTCGTTACTTGTACTCGCCTTTGTTTGCACGAGAAGATTACACCACAGAAGCGAGCCAAAGCTTAATTGAGCGCTTGTTCAGTGGCAAAGTATCACCACTTGTTGCCGGTTTTGCAAAAAATAAGAGTCTTCAAAAAGAGGATGTTGAGGCGCTGAAATCACTTATTGACCAATGGGAAAATGAGCATGATTGAGTCGATATTCGAAGTAGTGATTAATACCATCATTCCGTTGACCATGGTATTAATCTTTCTATTACTTTTTCGTCCATTATTATTGAAATATTGTGGCGCTAATATTACCTACATAACTTGGCTATCAGTGCCATTAGCATTGGCCATTTATCAATTACTGCCTGCTGTTTTGTTTTCCAGCGCAATTGATAACACTGGCAGCAATATTGACCGTGTTTTGGTTACTTCAGCACAAACGCTTTCACAAGTAAATAGTATCAATTGGCTGATGACGTTTAGCCTTGGTATTACGCTTATTTTAATATTTTGTTTGATAATAAAACACTGGCAGTTTAATCGTGCATTATCAGCTTCGACCTTAACAAATACAGAGTCACTAAATAATGCTATCAACTCTGACATTGAACTATGGCTTGAACAACGAAGATTGACTTTGGTGATAAGTGAACAGGTAGAAAGCCCGATGTTAACTGGCTTGATAAAGCCTTTATTGCTGCTGCCTAGCAACTTTTCCACTATTTATAATCAAGAGCAACAAGAGCTTATTGTTGCCCACGAAATTTGTCATTTTGATCGCAATGACATTTATTGGAACCTGATAGCATTTTTGTTTATTGCGCTGTTTTGGTTTCACCCTTTGGTTTGGCTAGCTTATATAAAGCTTCGTCGTGACCAGGAACTTTCCTGTGATCAAACTACTCTGGCGCGCAAGCAGTTAGATAGCAGGATTAACTACAGTCGAGCATTACTCATCACCGCTCAACAAAAGCAACGATTTGCTTTTGCTCACTTATCGTTTAATGAATATGGAGATAAAAAAGTTATGTTGGAAAGAATAACGCAAATTAAGAATAGTAAAGTGTTTGGCAAGCCTACATTGACACTATATGGCTTATTGGTTGCCGCGCTTATGACGAGTGTAAGTTATGCTGGCCATGTTGGGCAACAAGGTCAAGGTGGTGATTCAGTTAAGAAGCATCTTAAAACAGTTAACACTGTATACCCAGTAATGCGAATTGAGCCCAAGTACCCAATTCAAGCAGCAAAAGACGGTATTGAAGGGGCTGTTCTGCTCAAATTTGATATTGATGCCCAAGGTAATACTGAAAATATTAGTGTTGTCACATCATCACCCGAAAACGTTTTTGACAAAGCCGCAATTGATGCATTATTGCAATGGCAATATGAGTCAAAAAGTAAGGTTACAAGCAAAGGCTTTATGGTACAGCTCGATTTTTTAATGACTGAAGGTTCTAAACCAATACACCTTATTGAGAGAATTAAAGTTTCTCATTAATTAGACATTTTAATTACGTTAAAAAAGGCCACATAGTTGGCCTTTTTTTGTTATTGAGCTATATAAAGTATTACGGAGTAATTTTTCAGTTAAAAGTAAACAAAATCAATTACAAGCGGTTAAGTAGCCAATGATTGATTACCCTTGATTTTTGTAAGGAGAATGTTAACCTTAAAAAAGATAAGGATTTATTCTAAAAGTGCTTAAATAACTTGATTTGCATCAATATATTAGAGCATTAGTTATTGTATCGTCAGCACATGATATTTATGCACTGACAAGTTTTTGCGGGGATAACCCCAGCATATTATGTAGTAATAGGTCACCATGGTTGATTTACGTCGTCGCAACTTTATGCGAGCTAAAAAAGTTTCAACTCCCCCAGCCATTAGGTTGCCTTGGACAGCTGACGAAACATTATTTACTCGTGGTTGTACACAATGCGGCAAATGCCAAAGTGCATGTGAAGAAAACATTATTGTTAAAGGTGACGGTGGCTTTCCCGAAATAAATTTTGCAGCTGGTGAATGTACCTTCTGTCAAAAATGTGTTGTAGCCTGTGATGAACCTTTATTTAACGCGTTTGATACGCAGCCTTGGCAACTCAACATAGAAATTACTTCAAGCTGCTTAACAACCAAACAAGTGCATTGCCAAATATGCCAAGATAGCTGTGAAACTGAAGCTATCATCTTTAAGCATCTTCATGCATCAGTACCCCAACCCAATATAACTTTGAATGACTGTAATGGCTGTGGCGCCTGTGTTTCAGTGTGTCCTGAGTCTGCAATTAAATTATCAACGTCCTCTTTAGGAGCACACAATGAGTGAATTAGAACAATTGATATGGAATGTTTTGGGGTACTCCTCAATGCCATTTATTTTCTTGTTTGGTTTTATCGCCACTGCGGTTGTCGCGGTATTTATTTTAAAAATGTTCGGTGCTAAGCCAACTAAATAACTTAATTTTATGTCAATTTTGCTAAACCAAAATAATAAAATTTAAAGTAAGAGGGCAAACAACGTGATTAACCTTTTAGAAGAAAGCCCCGTGAATATAGCGGGAGTTATGTTTATGGCTCACCCTAAAAATGCAGAAAAAGTTGCTGAAAATTTGCAAGGATTTCCTGGTGCAGAAGTGCACGCTAAAGGAGAGAACGGTAGCTTAGTAGTTACTGTTGAAGGACTTGAAGGCGAAGAAAACCAAGCAAAACGTATTATCAACACAATTACTGACATGGGCAATGTGCCCGGTGTTATTTCATCATCATTAATATTTCATCACAATGACGCTGGCTTGCCTCAGCATCAGGGGAAAAAACTATGACTTTAACAAGACGTGATTTTATTAAAGCAAATGCAGTCGCAGCCACAGCTGTTGCTGCAGGGGTAGCGGTACCAAGCGCTGCTTCTAATTTGATCACCAAATCATCAGAAAGCACGATTAAATGGGACAAAGCACCGTGTCGCTTTTGTGGCACAGGCTGTAGCGTTTTAGTTGGTACACAACATGGTAAAGTTGTGGCAACACAAGGTGACCCAGAAGCCGAAGTAAACAAAGGCTTAAATTGTATTAAAGGCTACTTCCTTTCAAAAATTATGTACGGTAAAGATCGCTTAACACAACCGTTATTAAGAATGACTGATGGTAAGTTTGATAAAGAAGGTGAATTTGCGCCAGTAAGCTGGGATAAAGCCTTTGATGTCATGGCTGATAAATTTAAAGCAGCTATCAAGAAAAAAGGTCCTACTTCTGTTGGTATGTTTGGCTCTGGTCAATGGACAGTGTGGGAAGGTTACGCGGCCTCTAAGTTAATGAAAGCCGGTTTTTTAAGTAACAACATCGATCCAAATGCTCGTCACTGTATGGCGTCAGCTGTTGGTGGTTTCATGCGTACCTTTGGTATCGACGAACCTATGGGCTGTTATGATGATTTAGAACATGCTGATGCATTTGTGCTTTGGGGCTCAAATATGGCAGAAATGCACCCTATTCTATGGTCACGATTAACCGACCGTCGTTTAAGTGCGCCACATGTTAAAGTTAACGTGTTATCAACTTATAAACATCGTAGTTTTGAGCTTGCTGACAACGGTATGATTTTTACGCCACAAACCGATTTAGCTATTTTAAACTTCATCGCTAATTACATTATCCAAAATAATGCCGTTAACGAAGACTTCATGAAAAAACACGTAAATGTTCGTGAAGGTGTTACGGATATTGGATACGGTTTACGTCCAACACACCCTTTAGAGCAAGCCGCTAAAAACCCAGGAAAAGGCGGTTCTAAGCCAATGAGCTTTGAAGCGTACGCTAAATTTGTTAGTACTTATACTGTTGAATATGCATCAAAACTGTCTGGTGTTCCTGAAGCAAACTTAATCGAAATGGCTAAGCTTTACGCGGATCCAAAAGTAAAAGTTACATCATTTTGGACTATGGGCTTTAACCAACATACTCGTGGTGTTTGGGCTAATAACTTAATGTACAACGTACATTTATTAACCGGTAAAATCTCTGAGCCTGGTAATAGTCCATTCTCACTAACTGGCCAACCATCGGCTTGTGGTACCGCACGTGAAGTAGGTACATTCTCACACCGTTTACCAGCTGATTTAGTCGTTAAAAACCCTAAACATAGAGCAACAGCTGAGAAAATTTGGAAATTACCTGAAGGTGCTATTCCACCGAAGCCTGGTTACCATGCTGTGTTACAAAACAGAATGTTAAAAGACGGTAAGCTTAATGCTTATTGGGTAATGTGTAATAACAATATGCAAGCTGCGGCAAACATCAATGAAGAAGCGATTCCTGGTTACCGTAATCCAGAAAACTTTATCGTTGTTTCAGACCCGTATCCTACGATTACTGCACAAGCAGCTGATTTGATTTTACCAACAGCAATGTGGGTAGAAAAAGAAGGTGCTTACGGTAATGCCGAGCGTCGTACACAATTCTGGCATCAACAAGTTAATGCACCAGGTGAAGCTCGTTCTGATTTGTGGCAATTAGTTGAGTTTTCAAAACGCTTTAAAATAGAAGAAGTTTGGCCTGAAGAGCTTATTGCTAAAATGCCTGAATATCGTGGCAAAACAATGTACGACGTACTTTATGCAAACGGACAAGTGAATAAGTTCCCAACATCTGATTGTAAAGGTGATAGTAATCAGGAAGCTGATGACTTTGGCTATTACATTCAAAAAGGTTTGTTTGAAGAGTACGCTGAGTTTGGTCGTGGTCACGGCCATGATTTAGCTGACTTTGACCGCTACCACCAAGAGCGCGGCTTACGCTGGCCTGTGGTTGATGGCAAAGAAACTAAGTGGCGTTTCAGAGAGGGCCATGATCCATATGTTGAAAAAGGCAGTGAAGTGCAGTTCTACGGTAAGAAAGACAATAAAGCAATTATTTTTGCCTTGCCTTATGAACCTGCAGCAGAGTCACCAGATGAAGAATATAACTTGTGGTTGAGTACCGGTCGTGTACTTGAACATTGGCATTCTGGCTCTATGACAGCACGTGTACCTGAGCTTCATAAAGCGTTCCCTGATGCGGTAATATTTATGCACCCAGATGATGCTCGTTCGCGTGGCTTACGTCGTGGTGATAAAGTGCTAATGGCCTCTCGTCGAGGTGAAGTTGAATCGCGTGTTGAAACACGAGGTCGTAACCGTCCGCCGAAAGGTTTGGTATTTATGCCTTGGTTTGATGCGAAGCAATTAGTAAATAAATTAACACTAGATGCAACTGATCCATTGTCAAAAGAAACCGATTACAAAAAATGTGCGGTTAAAGTGACTAAAGCCTAATCTTGACGAATTTACGCATCGATAGCAGACGTTATCGATGCGGTGGAGAGAAAAAATGAAATTATTATCTTTACTAGTTATTGTTGTGACTACGCTTTCTATTAACCCAATAGTAAAGGCAGAAGAAACAGCAGTTACCAACGTGAACCCAGGTGGATTAGCCACAATTCGCGGTGCAGCTCCTCTTGAAGAAACACGTGAAGCTGAAAGATTAAAACGTGTTATTAAGGATAAAAATCCGATCGCTCGTAACTATGTGCATCAACCGCCTGTCGTTCCACATCAAACTCGTGGATACCGTGTCGATAAAAATAGCAATAAATGTTTAAGTTGTCATAGTTGGAAGCATGCAGCAGAAACTGGTGCAACTAAAATTAGCTTAACGCACTTTGAAACACGTGATGGTAAAACCTTGTCAGATGTTTCACCTCGTCGTTATTTTTGTTCGCAATGCCATGTAACACAAGCTGATGCGGCTCCATTGGTTGAAAATACCTTTGAACCGGTTGAATCATTAGGTAATGAATAAGCCGTTGCAATGTAAAGGGGTATAAAATGCTAAAGAATATGTGGACGTTTTTAAAATCGCCAAGCAGTGCAGCTATGTGGTTCATTCTTGCCATAGGTTTTGCTGGCGGGATTATCTTTTGGGGTGGTTTTAACACTGCACTAGAAGTAACTAACACGGAAGAATTTTGTATTGGTTGTCATGAAATGCAAGACAATGTTTACGAAGAGTATCGTGAAACAATCCATTACGCTAACCGCTCTGGTGTTCGTGCTACGTGTCCTGATTGTCATGTTCCTAAAAAATGGACCGACAAGATTGTGCGTAAAATTGCCGCTAGTAAAGAAGTTTGGGGTAAGTTGACGGGGTTGATCGATACCCGAGAAGAATTTGTTGACCACCGTCGCTCGATGGCTGAGCGTGAATGGAAACGAATGAAAGATAACGATTCATTAGAATGTCGTAACTGTCATAACTTTGAATATATGGACTTTTCTGAGCAAGGTAACCGCAGTGTGAAAATGCACTCAGACGCCTTAGCATCAGGTGAAAAAACATGTATCGACTGTCATAAAGGTATTGCGCATGAATTACCTGACATGAAAGGTGTTGAAAACTGGTAAATCCTGATTAAAAGGTAATGTTTTAGATATCAAAAAGCCGGGCTAAATGCTCGGCTTTTTATATTCAGGCTTTCTCAGACATCCTACCTTTCTAGTCATTAGTGCAACCATATAAGCCAACAAATATTCAGCTTACTCAGTTTCTAAATAGACTTATTTTATAGGAGAAAGTAAATCTAGGTTTGTGACTAAGTTTCTTACTCCGTGGGCATGGTCTTCTTTAAACTCATTACCTTCACACCATTTAGCGACGGTTTTTATATTAACTTTTGCAACATCAGGGCGAACACTCCAAGTTGCTTGGAATGGGGAGCCTGCTTCATTATAACTAGGGCCTGTTGTTGAGCCGCTATAGACAACTGGTTTTCCGGTGTTGTTTGGGATGCTTGGCGCTTGGTAATAGTTATTTTGTTTAGCAACTGAAGTTAGTTTATTAAAGTTCAATGCGTTATCGTCATTAACTAAGCTGTAAACTTGAGTTTCTACCCGTAATTGAGGGTTTTTAACAGACTCACTTAAGCAAGCACCTAGTGTTTCTCCTGGCTGCACTTGAGCTGATGAATGCACATAGTGAACTTCTATGGTATCGCCAGATTGCAAACTACCATGCTTGCTAGGACATACCGCTTGAGATACTGGTTGGCTTTCTTTTGATGTCAGTGTACCTGAATATAAATAGCCACTTTGAAAACCATGACCATCACCATTGCCGGCATACTTAGAAAATTGTTCGCCTGCATGTTCGGCATTCTTATGAAAATGTATGTTACATAAATTCATTTTATTGGCTGCAGGAGCAGTATTAAACACTACTGTGTTATTGCCTGCTTTCGCGTCTATGTTTCGTGGTGATTGCGGTCCAAAACCTTTGTTTTTAGTATTGCTAGCTAGGCTACTTTTTTGCTTAGCAATTGTTTCATCGTCAACTGTTACGAGGTTGTTAGTTTTTGCCTCAATATTTAGTGATAGTGCCAGCGGGATAATTGCGGTTATATAATTTATTTTTCTCATACTCACTCCAAAACTGAATTAGCAACACCAATAAAACGTAAACCATGTAGATAACCATATTGTTGATCTTCAAGTGGTCTAAATAGAGCGCTAATTTCTTATAAAAATATCTGCAGAGTCAATCTAAAGTGAGAGACATATTATGTCAAGCTTGTCGTGTATGATATTTAATCAAGAATTTGCGTTGATTTCTCTATAGTGGCAGGTTTAATTGGCAGGGCTGCACAGTGGATAATATAGATTTGGAATGAGCAAACATAAAAGTAGACTCTGTGTCCGAGGCTGGGTAATTGTTGTTAGATTACTCGATGTCGAGTAATGTTGTAAGCTTCAAATCTTAGTTAAATAACTTACCAATGAATACGCTTTCCTCATCATTTAGTAATTGCGTTACGCTTGAGTGTTGATAGTGTTCAACAGGAATATTGTATTTATTTGCTAGCAGTTGTAAAACTTGACGTTGGCCTAGACCAGTTAATGATGATAATTCATTTAGTGCTTGGCTCATCACTTGTTCCACTAATTCATCCGCGCGAGCACTATCAAACTGTGCTTTGTCAGCATAGCTATTTAAAATATATGAACGATTGCTTGTTAGTGTACTGTGCATATTTTTTGAGGATGAATTGATGATGAACAAATTGTAGGATCATTCATCATCAGGATATAGGTTAATGGGGTAATAAAATGTAGTGAAGTGTTATCACTATTGCCGTGCTAGTTTTCAATGCTTGAGAGGATTTAAAGCTTTTTAGACATGACAATAGCATCTTCATAGCCAAACCCCGTGTTACTCGGGTAATAGCCTGTTCTACGCGATATCTCAGTGAATCCTTGGTTGATATATAGCATTTGTGCACTAATATTTTTTGCTCGCACTTCCAGGAAAATTTTCTCTGTACTTAACGTTTTACAGTGTTCAATAAATTGTAATAACAGGGTTTTACCATGGCCATTACCTTGTTGCTCCGGTGCAACACATATATCCATTAAGGTTGATTCCCCCGCAACGTGTTCGCCAACATAAAAACCGACGGCGTTATCGCTAACTGTTAAATATTTTCCAAAGTAGCGGCCATCAATACAGCTGCGAAATGTTTTTTCACTCCACGGATGTGGATGGCAAGCGAGTTCGATAATCATCAGTTCATCAACACTGTCTTGGCTGATCGGCGTAAAAAGGTTGTTTGTTTTTTGATTCATGTCGAGCTTAAAGATCCTATTGATTGCCAAAGTGACTTCTTCAACTGTGCTGAATTAGCAATGGTATTTAAATCGGGAGTTATTAGACAATTATGGCTAAATTCAATTTGAGCACCTTGGCTTAATTGCCAATTGATCAGGCCTAAATCAATTTGATTATTTTGAACGGATAAGTCAGCTCGGCTTACACCCAAACATTGAATAACATCTCTAAAGAGCTGTTGGTTGAGTAATTCTTGTAAATCGATACTAATAACTTCAGAAGTTGCTAGCGATTGAGTTAATTCTTCATTACTCGTTGGTATTTGCTTGCTTTTAGTTTCGTTAATGCTAGTAGTACTTTCATTACTTATTGGTGCAGACTGGTATACATGAGCAGGTAAGTCTCGCCTTTGCCACACAGTTATTCCCATGGCGTGTAATAAATCGAATTGTCTTTTAGTTATGCTCATTTTCAATAATTACTCTGTAATAAGACATGTTTTAAGCCACTGCTATCATGACAGAGTTTAGATAGTGGAAAAACTAGAATTTATAAATAATGGGTAACAAATTTAAAAATAGCTTCAAGGAATTAAATAATAGAAAGCTTCGAACTTACGGGTTAGACATATCAAAAAAAATTTATATAGTCTTAAAACGAGAAAAGCCTCGACATAAGTCGAGGCTTTAGAATATGGCAGGGGTGGAGAGATTCGAACTCCCAACCGTCGGTTTTGGAGACCGCTGTTCTACCAATTGGAACTACACCCCTGCAACGGACTCGAATTATACTGATGCAAAGCCAAAGGTAAAGGGTAAATTTAAAATAAATGACTGTTCGCTCAAATAAACAACGAATCAGTCGTTTTTACAGCACTAACTTTATGGTTTGCTGAATTATTGTTCATTGTCGTTACTTTAAATTGCGTAAATTATTTTTAATTACCGTTAATTACTTTGCCAATGACAAAATCGAGACTTTTCAGGGTAAGGATAAACATCCGCAAAAACGCCTTTTGCGACTGCTTGTTGGCACGCTTGCCAATACGCAGCATCCAATAGATTTGCATGATGACGTAAAAATGCGTCTCGATAACGTTTATTTGCCAAAGCAAATGTTGCTATTTCTTCTGGGAAAACATCTCCAGGATCTACTGAATACCAAGGCTCGGAAGCATAAATTTGCTCTTCAGTTATTGCCTCTGGTTTAACGCGAAAATTAACTTCATTCATATAGGTGATTTCATCGTAGTCATAAAAAATCACTCGGCCATGTCGGGTAACGCCAAAATTTTTCAATAGCATATCACCAGGAAATATATCGGCAGCAATAAGCTGTTTAATCGCTTTACCGTAGCCATACATAGCATTATCAACTTCTTCATCACTAGCTTTAGCAAGGTATAAGTTCAGCGGTGTCATTTTTCGTTCAATATACATATGTTTAATGATCACCAAGCCATTTTCAAAACGCAGTAGTGAAGGTGCAACGCTATTAAGTTCGGTCAGTAGCTCTTCGGAGAATCTATCTTTTGGAAAGGCGACTTCAGAATATTCCATGGTATCTGCCATACGGCCAACACGGTCGTGCAATTTTACTAGGCGGTATTTACCTTTTACATCTGCACGGGTCATATTTTTACTAGGGGAGAACTTGTCTTTTATGATTTTAAAAACATAAGGGTACGATGGTAAGGTGAATACCGACATCACCATGCCTTTAATGCCGGGTGCAAGGTCAAGTTTATCCTCGCTGTTATCAAGATGGTTTAAGAAGTCGCGATAAAACTGGGTTTTACCTTGTTTATGAAATCCAATAGCAGAATATAAGTCAGCTTGTGTTTTGTGGGGAATTAAGCGATTAAGAAACTCAACCAACGCATGAGGGTGCTGACAATCAACAAAAAAGTAAGCACGGGCAAAACCAAATACGACAGCCATTTGTTCACCGTCAGTGATCAAGGCATCAATATAAAGCCCGTCTTTTTCATTATTTAGTAGTGAAATAATGAAAGGGGTTTTACCTGCAGGTGAAATAACTCGGCCAATAATGTAAGCCCCTTTATTGCGATAAAAAACAGAATCTAAAATATCAAATTGTAAATCAGACAACTGGTAGCGAGTTTTATGGGCTTGCTGGCGAAATTTGGCAATAAGAGTATTAACATCTTTTTTTAAATGAGCAAAAGGCACTGAAAAATTTTGGCTTTTCATAATATGACTAATCGTTTGAAAAAGCCCGGTTTCTGCAGGGTGGTAACTGGTGAATATTTTCGGTGTTGGCAAGGCGTCTAATCGTGTGGCTGTTGATTGCACAAAAATATAGGCGTTGTGATAATACTTACGCTCAAATAAATGGCAAAAAACCGAATTATAAAAACTTTCTGCTAATTCTGGTTGTGGGTGATTGGTTAATAATTCGATATAAGAATTTTTAACGTACTGCCAAAGCTCATCATCTAATGAAGTGATAAAGAAATCTTGCTTAATAGTGTCTAACGTTTCTTCAACGCGCAGCTCATAAAAATCAGTACGGGCCTTAGCGGCATCTTGTACTTGTGACCATTGGTATTGCTCAAAACGTTGTTTTGCCGTTTGCGTTATCTCACTGTAAAGGTAAATGTGGCGCTCGAAACCATTGACGATGGTTTTAGCTATTGCGAAAGCAAGATTTTTCATGAGTTTACCTATCAAAAGAGTTTGATTTCAGCATACGCCAAAATGACGATTTTGGGTGATTGTTTTTAAATTATAGTCACTATTAATCATCGTGATAACGCGATGGCATTTAAGGAGAAACACGATTGAAAACTTGCCGCATAAATAATGAATAACAAAGCAGTGACTAAAAGGTAACGATAAAGCGAAAACCTTTTGATAACAATGCCTGTAGCGTCGCGTTAATAAAATGTTTGAAGTTGTTACCGTGGCACAATAACACTGTTAAGTCGCGTTTGATGCGCTAAAATAGCGGTATGTTGTTGCCCAAATATGACCAATGTTCGGCAACTTGTTGTAAGTTGAGGTAACTAATGAAAACTTTTAAAAATAATGGCTTTACCCTGATAGAGCTTGTCGTTGTTATTGTGATACTGGGAATTCTTGCCGCTGTTGCTGCTCCCCGTTTTATCAACTTACAATCAGAGACTCAAACTTCAGCGTTGCAGGGAGTCAAAGGAGCCTTAGCGTCGGTAATTAGTACAACACATGCAAAATTACTGGTGAAAGGGCTTGATAAGAAAATGTTAAATTCTGGCACAACGCCAAAGGCTGAAGACGTTATTAAAGGTTGTTCTGGGTGTAGCTTTGGCTTTGGCTACCCGGCGCCTGATAATAAAACCTTATCTGTTTTAGTCGATGGAATTAGTCTTGATTTTGAAGATGATTTTATTGTTACCGCTTTTACTGCCAATGGTAGTGATAATTATAGCGCTGAAATAGCATTCGCTGATAATGTAGACCCTGCAACTAAAAAACTACTGAATAATACTTGTTATGTAAAATATACCATGAGCATGGTTGGCTTAGATGAACCAACGATTGAATTAGTAGAATGTGAGTGATTATTTAGTAAAATTACTAACTTTGCGCTTTAGATTCAAAAGCTAAAACAGGCAGTCGTCTGTACTTAGCTTTTCGAACTTAATCGTTAGAAAAACCTTAGCGCTATTTTTCTTGCTATTCATAGCGTGCGGCACTAAAATTACGCGTTTTTTCACCTTTTAAACTAGTAAAATTATCATGCGCGTAGCCGATTTCTCATTTGAATTACCTGAAGAGCTTATAGCTCGTTATCCAAAAGCCGATCGTTCAGCCAGCCGTTTAATGGCGTTGAATGGCGATAGTGGCGTAATTGCGGATGAAACCTTTACTGATTTAATTGGCCACATAGTGCCAGGTGACTTATTAGTCTTCAATAATACCCGTGTTATTCCTGCCCGTTTATTTGGTCAAAAAGCCAGTGGCGGTAAGTTAGAAGTACTTGTTGAACGCTTATTAGATGAAAATCGTGTACTCGCTCATATTCGTTGTAGTAAATCACCTAAGCCAGGAAGCGAAATCTTACTGGAAGGTAAAGTTAAAGCGACCATGCTGGCAAGACATGACGCCTTATTCGAGCTTGAGTTTCATGGCGAAAAGTCGGTACTTACTGTGCTAGATGAAATTGGCCATATGCCATTGCCGCCGTATATTGACCGCCCAGATGAAGACAGCGACCGTGAACGTTACCAAACGGTTTACAATGAAAAACCAGGTGCTGTAGCAGCGCCAACAGCAGGTTTACATTTCGATAATGAAATGATGGCAAAACTTAAAGCCAAAGGCGTTAATTTCGCTTTTGTCACTTTGCATGTTGGTGCAGGTACATTCCAACCAGTAAAAGTTGACGAAATTGCCGATCACATTATGCACGCTGAATATATTGAAGTGCCAACTGATGTTGTCGAACAAATTAATCAAACTAAAGCCAGTGGCGGTAAAGTTATAGCTGTTGGTACCACTTCAGTACGTTCTTTAGAAAGTGCCGCTAAAATTGCTAAAGATCAGAATAAAGAATTTGGTGAGTATTATGGAGATACCGATATCTTCATTACACCAGGTTATGAATTTCAAATCGTTGATGCTTTAGTGACAAACTTTCATTTGTCAGAATCAACCTTGTTAATGTTGGTCAGTGCCTTTTCTGGCTACGACAATATTATTGCCGCTTATAAACATGCGGTTGCTGAGCAATATCGATTTTTTAGTTATGGCGATGCGATGTTTTTAACTAAGCAAATAAAAAGCAAATAAAAAGTTAGTAAATTAAAAATTATAGATGGCTAGCATTTCTAGCTGTTAACACGAAAGAGCCGCTAGCCTGTTTCGCTAGTTGGTGAAGGATAAAAGAATGACAGATATAACAGAAAAGAAAGCCATGCAGTACGAGTTACTGACTACTGACGGCAAAGCAAGACGTGGCCGTTTAACATTTGAACGAGGCACAGTAGAAACGCCAGCATTTATGCCAGTAGGTACTTACGGTACCGTAAAGGGCATGAAAACTGAAGAAGTTGCTGCAACCGGTGCAGAAATATTGCTAGGTAATACCTTTCATTTAATGTTGCGCCCGGGCACGGAAATTATTGAGCAACACGGCGGTTTACATGGTTTTATGAATTGGGATAAACCAATTCTAACTGATTCAGGCGGTTTCCAAGTTTTTAGCTTAGGAAAAATGCGTAAAATCACTGAAGAAGGGGTTAAATTTAGCTCGCCAGTTAATGGTGAAAAAATTATGCTAACTCCTGAGCGTTCGATGGAAGTGCAGAATAGTTTAGGCTCAGATATCGTGATGATATTTGATGAATGTACGCCATACCCTGCAAGTCATGAAGAATCGAAAGTGTCTATGGAGCTTTCATTACGTTGGGCACAGCGTTCTAAAGATGCGCATCAAGGTAACTCAAACGCCTTGTTTGGTATTGTGCAAGGCGGCATGTATGAAGATTTACGTGAAGTTTCGGTTAACGGCTTAACGGGTATCGACTTCGATGGCTATGCCATTGGTGGCTTATCAGTTGGTGAGCCAAAAGAAGATATGATTCGAATATTAGATCATACCACCCCCTTGATACCTGAGAATAAACCCCGATATCTTATGGGAGTAGGCAAACCTGAAGACTTAGTTGAAGGTGTTCGCCGCGGTATTGATATGTTTGATTGTGTTATGCCAACACGTAACGCGCGTAACGGACATTTATTTGTCACCAATGGTGTGATAAAAATTAGAAATGCTCGTCATAAAACAGACACAGGGCCATTAGATTCAGAGTGTGATTGTTATACTTGTAAAAATTATTCGCGTGCTTATTTACATCATTTAGACAAGTGTAACGAGATTTTAGGCTCGCAATTGAATACCCTGCATAACCTACGTTTTTATCAACGTGTTATGAAAGGATTGCGTGATGCAATAGAGCAAGGCAAACTAGAAGAGTTTGTTGCCGAATTCTACGCATTACGCGATTTACCTGTTCCGCCATTAGCTGGCGCAGAAACAAGTAAAGAAATAGATTAAAACTTTAACCGGTTTAAATTCACCATTTACAAAAAGCATTAATTAGAACACCTAATTAGAAAAAATAATAAGAGGAATTTATGAGTTTATTTATTAGCCAAGCCCACGCCGCTGCAGCACCTGCTCAATCAGCTGACGGCACTTCAATGTTAATTATGTTAGCGGTATTTGGTTTAGTGTTTTATTTTATGATTTACCGTCCACAAGCTAAGCGTGTAAAAGAGCACAAAAGCTTGATGTCTGAATTGTCGAAAGGCGATGAAGTACTAACACAAGGTGGCATTGTTGGTAAAATTGTTAAAGTTTCTGATGAAAAAGACTTTATCGTAGTAAGCATTGCTGAAGGTACTGAAGTTACAGTACAAAAAGGCGCTATTAACGCGGTATTACCAAAAGGCACAATGAAGTCTCTATAACGAGAGTTTATTGTTTAAGCTATAGCTACATTAAAAGTGCTTATTGATAAACTATCAATTGGCACTTTTGCGTAACTATAACAATGAAATATTTATGAATTTCACTTTAGTTTTATCTAGTTGAATTAAAGCGAGTTTAAAGAAAATAGGATGATATTGTGTTAAACAAATATCCATTATGGAAGTCATTAATGGTGCTATTTATAGTAGTCATTGGTGCAATCTATGCGTCGCCAAACCTATATCCTGAAGACCCTGCAGTACAACTTTCTGGCTTACGTGGCGTAGAAACAACCGCAGTAACTTTAGATACAGTAAAGTCACACTTAGATGAAAACAATATTTCTTACGCAAGTATCGCGATGGAAAAAGGTCAAGTGTTAGCACGTTTTAATAACACTGAAGAGCAGCTTAAAGCGCGTGATTTACTTGACGACATTATGGGCGAAGAGTATTCAGTCGCTTTAAACCTGACCCCTGCAACACCATCCTGGTTAGCAAGTATTGGCGGTACGCCAATGAAGTTAGGTTTAGATTTAAGTGGTGGTGTTAGCTTCCTAATGGAAGTTAACATGCAGGAAGCTATCGTTAAGGTACAAAAAAGCTTAGTTGATGATTTCCGCACAGGCTTACGTGGTGAAAAAATACGTTACCGTTCAGTGAAAAATACTAACGATAGTATTAATGTTCAATTTCGTAATGCTGAAGACTTAGAAAAAGCAGAAACTTTCCTTTCAAAGCAAAATCGTGATTTATTATTTGTCAGTAATGAAGGTAACTTAACGTTATCTGCAAGTATGACTGAGCAAAAACTAAAAGAAACTCGCGAGTATGCACTACAGCAAAACATTACCATTATTCGTAATCGTGTAAACGAACTAGGTGTTGCTGAGCCATTAGTACAACGCCAAGGTAAAAAGCACATTGTTATCGAATTGCCAGGTGTTCAAGATACCGCGAAAGCAAAAGAAATTTTAAGTGCTACAGCAACCATTGAATTTCGTTTAGTTGATACTGAAGGTGATTTAGGTGCAGCGCTTAATGGTCGTGTTCCAGGTAGTTCACAATTACTAAAAGAACGTAACGGTAAACCTGTATTGTTGAAAAAACGTGTGATGCTTACCGGTGATCATATTGTTGATGCCGGTTCAAGTTTTGATGAATATAGCCGTCCACAAGTTAATATAACTTTAGATTCTGCTGGCGGTAACAAAATGTCAAGCAACACCAAAAGTAATATTGGTAAGCCTATGGCGACAGTGTTCATCGAATTTAAGCCAACTGATCGCGTCGATTCAGAAGGTAATACTATCTTCGAAAAAGTTGAAGAAGTGATCAGTGTTGCCACTATTCAAGCGCGTTTAGGTAAAACTTTCCGTATAACCGGTGCTGGTAGTCAAGCTGAAGCACATAACTTAGCGTTACTACTTCGAGCAGGTGCTTTAGTTGCCCCAATTCAAATTGTCGAAGAACGTACTGTTGGTCCAACATTAGGTGCTGAAAATGTACAATTGGGCTTCCAAGCTATTATGTTGGGCTTTGGCTTAGTATTTCTATTTATGCTGGTTTATTACCGTGCCTTTGGTGTAGTAGCTAACTTAGCGTTGGGTGCGAACTTAGTGCTAATTATTGGTGTTATGTCTATGATCCCAGGAGCGGCGTTAACGCTACCAGGTATGGCTGGTATTGTATTAACAGTTGGTATGGCAGTTGATGCCAACGTACTTATATTTGAACGTATACGTGAAGAAATTCGTGAAGGTAAGTCGATTCAGCAATCAATTCACCAAGGTTATGATGCTGCATTTTCTACCATTATTGATGCCAACATCACCACCTTAATTGCAGCATTAATTCTATTTGCTGTTGGTACAGGACCTATCAAAGGTTTCGCGATAACATTATCAATCGGTATTATTACTTCAATGTTTACCGCTGTTGTCGGTACTCGTACTGTTGTTAACGCTGTTTGGGGCGGTAAACGTCTCGATAAACTGTCTATATAGGGCTTCAATATTATGCAAATATTACAATTAAAAGATACTGTTGCCTTTATGAGCTACCGCAAGGTAGCTGTATTGTTAAGTATCATACTTATGGCTGCTTCGGTATTTTCATTGGCAACTAACAAACTTAACTTTGGACTGGATTTCACTGGCGGTACGCTAATTGAAGTCGGCTTTGAGAAAACCGCTGACTTGAATGAAATTCGCGCAATTATGGAAACCAATGGTTTTGATGATGCTGTCGTTAAGTTTTATGGTTCAAGCCGTGACGTGGTCATTCGTTTAGCAACTCGCGAAGGTGTAAAAGCAGAAATGCTTGGCAACCAAGTGCTTGATATTCTTCAGTCAGGCACTGGCGATAATATAGATATGCGTCGTATTGAGTTTGTTGGTGCAAGTGTTGGTGATGAACTAGCAGAACAGGGCGGTTTAGCTATGCTAACAGCACTTATCTGTATTCTAGTTTATGTTGCCTTTCGTTTTGAATGGCGCTTTGCTTTAGGCTCTGTTATCGCATTATTTCATGATGTATTGCTGACTTTAGGTTTATTCTCAGTATTACAACTTGAATTCGATTTAACAGTCCTAGCGGCGATATTAGCGGTTATAGGTTACTCACTCAACGATACTATTGTTGTCTCGGATCGTATTCGAGAAAACTTTAGAAAAATACGCGTAGGTGGCCCTGAAGAAGTTATTAATATTTCTTTAACACAAACTTTGTCACGTACTGTTATTACCTCAATAACGACCTTATTAGTACTAGCAGCCTTATTCTTTCAAGGTGGTGCACTAATACATGGTTTTGCTACGGCATTACTATTAGGTGTATTTGTTGGTACATACTCTTCAGTTTACGTTGCTAGCTCAATTGCATTAGCGTTAGGTATTTCAAAAGAAGACTTAATTCCTGAAGTGATTGAAAAAGAAGGCGCGGATCAGGAAGAAATGAGACCGTAACTTAACTTTATTAGCGTTTTAGTTAATTAAAAGCCGAGCAATTATGCTCGGCTTTTTTGTTTCCCGCCCTAAATGACTTCAGGTTATTACCTATAGTTTTAACTGCTACTTTTCTGATAATACGAACGACTTTTTTCTGCTTGCTCACACAGGTCAGTTAGAGCGTTTAAGCTACGTGTTGTCATGCGGTGCACTACATCAGCATCAAGTTCAATAATTTGTTGATGTTTAACCGCAGGAATAACAGACCATTTCTCCCAAGGGTAACCTTCTTTATCTGCTTGGTTCTCGGATAATGGCTGAATGATGATATCGACATTAGTTTGCAATATTTGCTCAATATTCACTTGAGGGTACCTTGCATCCGATTGGTAGAATGGGTTGCTGATACTACAAATATCTAAAAACTGTTGTGGCCAACTGCCCTTAGCTATGGTGGTTATTGGCCTAGACCAAACTTCATAAAAACCTAGTAGTGGCGTTTTTTGCTGGTACTGATTTTTAATATCTGCTAAATCGGCAAGGTATTTATCAGCAACCTGTTTACCTTGCTCAGTATGACCTGAAAGCTCACCAAATAAGCGCAGCTCTTTTGCAACATCAGCAAAGTTATTAGGTTGAGAATAAACCACATTAAAACCAAGTTGCTTTATGCGTGCTAAGTCATCACTAGGGTTCCCGCTTTTCCAAGCAATAATTAAGTCTGGCTGTAATTCAATGACCCGTTCAAGTTGAATACGTAATGAACTACCAATTCTAGGAATTGCTGTTGCCGCAGCAGGATAATCAGCATGTTCAGTTGTCGCGATTATTTGTTCACCAGCGCCAATATCAAATAGCATTTCAACGATATGTGGTGCTAAAGCGATGATACGTGGTTTAGTGTGCTCTTTATTTTCTGTTTCATTGCTAGTATTTGCTTGAGCAATAGCGGTAAATGCTAAGCTTATTAATGCCGTAAACAGGTAACGATTCAGTTTCATTGTTTCTTTCCGTGATAGCTATATTATTTGATCTAAACTTGCTTGGCTTACCAATCAATGCCTTTTTGCGCTTTAATACCGTTATCAAAAGCATGCTTCGTTGGCTGTACTTCACTCACTGTATCAGCCAATTCAATAATGCTACGATGACATGCACGGCCGGTAATAATGACATGCTGCATGGCTGGACGATTGACGATAGCTTCTATCACTTCATCTAAATCTAAGTACTTGTATGACAACATATAAGTTAATTCATCAAGTAAAACTACGTCGATAGTTTCATCTTTTAGTAAGCGTTTCGCTTCTGCCCAAACTTTTGTCGCCGCGGCAATATCTTTCGATTTATCTTGAGTGTCCCAGGTAAAGCCTGTTGCCATAACGTGAAATTCAACACCATGTTTTTCTAATAAATTACGTTCGCCACATTCCCAATCACCTTTGATAAACTGTAATGCAGCGGCAGTATAGCCATGCCCTACCGCTCGAGTTAGCGTACCAAAGCCTGAAGTTGACTTGCCTTTACCGTTACCGGTAATCACAATCAGTAACCCACGCTCTTCTTGCGCTGAGTTAACGCGAGCATCAACTTTTTCTTTAATACGTTGCATGCGTTCTTGGTGTTTTTGAGTTTTATCTGCTTCAGTTGTCATAATTTATTATCCTGTTTTACGAGTGCGATACATGATCGCTAAAAAGAAAATACTGCCAATGGCTGAGGTGATGATACCAATGGGAATTTCGACTGTACTTAATGCGCTGCGGGCTAGTACATCAACCCAAACTAAGAAACAACCACCAACAAGGGCTGAACCCACTATCAGTGGCATGGTTGTTACGCCAACAAGTTGTCTTACGATATGCGGAATCATCAGACCAACAAAGCCAATGCCGCCACAGTAAGCGACAATAGTTGCAGTAACTGCGGCGCATAAAGCTAGTAATATAATTCGAAGCTTATCAACATTGACGCCAAGGCTCGCAGCACTTTCGTCACCGAGCAGAAGGGCGTCTATTTGTCGATGTAAGGCAAATATTGTGATCAGGGTGATCACCACCATGGCGCTAATCAGATAAAAATGAAACATTTCTACCCGTGTTAAGCTGCCCATCAGCCAGAAAATGACTCGATTAGTGGCAAAAGGGTCGCCTAAGTAAAGAATAAAGTGGCTGATAGAGCCTAGCATAAACGATACAGCAACACCTGTTAGCAACAAATGATTCATATTGCGTAATAAAGTAGCAATACCAAAAACGATAATAACCGAGAATAAAGCGCCTAAAAAAGCGGCTAATGGCAAGGCTAACATCTGTTCTTCAGATAGTACTAAAGTTGCTATTGTCGCACCTAAGCCTGCACCTGAAATAATGCCAAAGAGGTAAGGATCAGCTAACGGGTTCCTTGTGACGTTTTGTAATATTGCACCAGCACAGGCTAAGCCCATTCCTGCCACTAAACCCACTAATACGCGTGGTACTCGTATTTGCCAAATGACCATGTCGTGCATCGGTGTTGCGCACTCTGAGACAACACATTGTAAAATATCTAAACTGGTTATTTTTGCTGGGCCAAAAGTGATAGCCGTGGTTATTGAAAAAACGGTTAGTAGTAGCAAACCGAAAAATACCCAGGAATTCCTACCCTTTATATTTCTGAATAAATTCATTAATTTTTACCTGTAGGAAGTGATGAGTCGGTATTACTATTTGGATAAAAATGAACTCTAGGTACTTCAGCTAGTTTCGAATCAGGGAATTGCTGTACGTTGTCTCGAAAGCAAGGAAGGCCAAAAACTTTACTCAATGTTTCTGGATTAAGCGCTTTATCAACGGTATTGTCGCTCACTAACCTGCCTTTATTTAATAATACTAAGCGGGTGCAATATTGTGCGGCAAGATTTAGGTCATGAATCGTCATGATTACCGTAATATTTAGCGCTTTTACTAACTGTAAAATTTGGTGTTGATAGAAAATATCGAGATGATTTGTTGGTTCATCTAAGACTAATATTTTAGCTTTTTGCACTAGTGCTTTGGCAATTAGTACCCGTTGTTGCTCACCACCAGATAAGGTATTAAAAAACTTGTTTTCACTCGTTGCTAAGCCTACTTTTTCTAGCGCTAGCATGATTTCTTTTTTATCAATGTCAGTGTCGCGGGCAAACAAGGCTTTATAAGGTAATAAGCCCATGCGCACGACATCATAAACTTTAAGTTCGAATATTGGCGGAGATTTTTGCACTACCAGGGCAAAGGTTTGTGCAAGCTCGTGCGGCTTGTAATGGCTTATACTTTTGTTTTTTAGTTTGATACCACCTTGCCAATTTTTAGTTTGATTTAGCAAGCACTTTAACAGTGAGGTTTTACCTGCGCCATTAGGACCGATAATGCCAAGAATATCGCCTTGGGCGACATTAAATGAAATATTACTCAGAATAGCTTGTTTTTCTACAGTCCAAGAAACAGCATCAAGCGTTAATAAATTACTCATGATTACTGGCTTATCCAGCTAAAAACTAACTTAGTATTAATTCGTTTTTGAACTTGGCTGTAAAGGTTGGCGAACAATATTTTCATGCTGTTTTTCTACTCCAATTCAAATGATTATTTTGAATTTAGTATCAATTAAAGTGCTGAAAATAGGGTACAAGTGCCTGTAATTTTTGGCATCAGTAACTCTCGTGTATTCCCGCACGGTGTTAGTTTATTAAATGTTGTTAAGCATGTTGATATTAGGTGTCCTGACTTATAGCTTTTTGCTATTTACAGTTGCGGGTACAGTCACGGACTTTAACCGTGTTCCCTATTTGATTAACCAAATGACTACTGCAGTAATAACACTGAAATAATTAAGCTAGTTGGTTAAAAATATCATTTAATAAGCGGCTGATTTTACTGTTATGTATTCACCTTTACAATGAAAACCGCATTGTTGTGTTTGATGTAATACCAGTTTCATTAAGTTTGTGCTCTTGTTGTGCGTAGGAAAAATAAATCAAGGTAAGGCGCTTGATTGACCAATAGCTGGCTATTGGGATTGAAAGCAACGAAACCTTGAATTATTTTAACCAGCACAAGTGGGCGATAACTTAACTAAATTGGTATACAGTAAATTACAGCGATAAAAAAAGGAGCTAATGCTCCTTTTTATAATTAACCACTATTTTCAATATTTATGATTCAGGCTTGTAGCCCGTAACCAAGCATATAAAAAAGTGAAGCTTACCAAATTTTAACGCGCTTTTCAGGAGCGATATACATAGCATCGCCTTCTTTCACGTCAAATGCAGTATAGAACTCAGGCATATTTGATAACGAACCTAAAGCACGGAACTCACCTGGAGAATGTGGGTCAGTTGCTACGCGGTTACGCAATGATTTTTCAACCATTTTTCCACGCCACACTTGTGCATAACCCATGAAGAAACGTTGATCGCCAGTTAAGCCGTCAATAACTTCTGCTTCTTTACCATCTAATGATGCTTTGTAAGCTTTATAAGCGATAGTTACACCTGATAAGTCACCGATGTTTTCGCCTAATGTTAAAGAGCCATTAACGTTTAAATCATCAAATACTGCGTAGTTGTCGTATTGTGCCACTAAGTTGTCAGCACGTACTTTAAAGGCTGCTAAATCTTCTTCAGTCCACCAGTTACGCATGTTACCTTCAGCATCGTATTTGCTGCCTTGATCATCAAAACCGTGACCCATTTCATGGCCAATAACAGCGCCAATACCACCGTAGTTAACCGCGTCATCTGCGTCTAAGTTAAAGAATGGTGGTTGTAAAATTGCTGCTGGAAACACAATCTCATTTTTAGTTGGGTTGTAGTAAGCATTTACTGTTTGAGGTGTCATGCCCCATTCTTGTCTGTCGATTGGACCGCCAAGCTTAGCCACTTCTTTTTGATGAGAAACAGTGCCAGAGCGCATTTTGTTGCCAACTAAGTCATCACTTTTAATAGTTAAGGCAGAGTAATCTTCCCACTTGTTTGGATAACCAATTTTAGGGTCGAAACTTGCTAACTTAACATGTGCTGCTTTTTTAGTTGCGTCAGACATCCACTCTAGTTCATCGATACTTACGCCGTATGCACCACGTAGGTTTTCAACTAATTGTGTCATACGTGTTTTAGCTTCAGGCTTAAAGTGACGGCCAACATAAACTTTACCGATAACTTCGCCTAAGTTGCCATTGACAACTGAAACACCGCGTTTCCACATTGGACGTTGTTCTTTACGACCACTTAACTGATTTGAATAAAAATCGAAGTTTTCATTATCTAATGCAGTCGTTAACGAGCCTGCAAAGTTACTAAGCGTGTGGAATGTTAAGTAAGTTTGCCAATCAGCTAACGATGTTGCTGCGAATGTTTCACCAAAACCTTTAACAAATGACGGTTGGTTAACAATCAAATCTTTCTGCTTAGCTACGCCTTGAGCTTCAAGGTAAGCATTCCAGTTAAAGGCATCAGTTACTGTGCTTAAATCTGCAACATTAAATTTGTTGTAACGTTTAGTGCTGTCGCGAGACTCAACTTTTGTCCAGTGGAAGCCAGCTAGTTTCGTTTCAAGTGCCATGATAGTTTGCGCGGCAGCTTTACCGTCTTTCAAGCCCGCTAGGTTAAACATGTTTTCAATGTGAGCGACATAACCTTCACGTAACTTTGCAAAACGATCAGCTTCGTTGAAGTAGTAATCTCTATCTGGTAAACCTAAACCACTTTGCCAAACATGAGTTGCGTAACGAGTAGAATCTTTAGCATCAACACTGATGTAAAAAGCTAATGGGCTACCAACACCAATTTTTTGATTTTCACCAAAAAATGCCGCTAATTCGTTTTTGTCTTTCAAGTTATTAATGTTATCAAAGATAGCTTGAATAGGCTTGATACCCGCAGCATCACGTGCATCGGTATTCATGTATGAACGGAATAAGTCAGCAACTTTTTGCTCATCACTACCCATTTTAAGATTTTCAGTTGCTGCGAGTTCTTCAATGATGGCTTTAACGCTATCATCAGCTTCATCACGTAAGTCGTAAAATGAACCGATAGTGGTTTTATCACCTGGAATTTCATTAGCGTTCAACCATGCACCGTTAACGTAACGGTAGAAATTGTCTTGCGGGCGAACGTTTAAGTCCATGTTAGCTTTATCAATACCTGAAGCTAATGCTGTTTTTTGCATTACTGGCGCAGCAACAACTGTTTCAGTTGTTGTACTGGTGTCGTTATTACACCCAGCAATGAATAGTAAAGATGTGCAAACTGCACTTGTTATTATAGTTTTCATTTTAGACTCACAATTTAGTAATTTTTGTAGTTATCCCTCCGATGTTAAAGGCTATCAGTAATATTTACTAGTGTAATGAAACCTTTGTTTACATAATCTTAATGGATAGGCGTATTTTAAAATTTACATTGAAGTAAGAAAATCTCTAATTACTATGTAGTTAGTTGTAATTTATCACTTTTGTTTTTCTTGCCTGACTTGTATATTTGTACTGAATTAGAGCTGTTTAAGTAATATTTACAATTAAATAGCTAGTTACTGTTATTAATTTCGTCATTTCGATGAGTTTTTTTATTCAAATGGGGAAAAGTTAATTAACAGGCTGAAAATAGTTTGTTGAGCTGTGGTATGCTCTTAGGCAAATTAGGTTCGGCGACTCGCCATTTTAAATAGAAGAAAGGATTAATGTTTCAACCTGTTAGTGTTTACATCGGCTTAAGATACAGCCGCAGCAATCATGGTAAAGGGTTCGTCTCCTTTATTACCTTTTTCTCTATTATTGGTATTGTACTTGGCGTTGCTTCTTTAATTACCGTAGTGTCGGTAATGGACGGTTTAGAACGAGAGCAAAAACGTCGTGTACTAGGACTGGTGCCACATATTTTAATATCTCCACAAGATGCCAAATTAAATAATTGGCAAGCCTTGCAGGCTGAACTTGTCGCTTTACCTGAGGTTAAGCATGTAACGCCATTTCAAGAAAGTGAAGCGCTGATCCAATCAAAGTCTGCATTACAAGGGGTATTAGTCCATGGGATTATGCCAGAATACGAGCAGCATAATATTATTTCGACTGCTATGGAAAATGGCCAATTATCACAATTGTTAGATATACCTTTTGGTATTGTTTTAGGGCAAGCACTTGCGCGCAATTTGAGTGTTGGTTTTGGCGATGTTGTGCGTTTAACACTGCCGAATAAAACTCTCTTTACGCCGATGGGACGTGTACCCGTTCATCGAACTTTTACCATTGTTGGTATTTTCAATGTTGGTTCGCAAGTCGATGAGTCTATGGTTTATATACATATAAGAGATGGCGCCAAATTACACCGTAAAAAAGGTGATGGTGTTGAGCAGCTTAGACTGTATTTAAATGATGCCTTTAATGCAAAAGCGGTTATTACGAAATTAGCGTTAAAATATCCTGAATTTAATTATGTTAGTTGGCAAGAAAGCCAAGGGGCATTATTTGCTGCAGTAAGTATGGAAAAAAATATGATGTGGCTGATGTTAAGCCTAATTGTCGCGGTTGCTGCATTTAATATTGTTTCTGCACTGGTTATGGTGGTTATTGATAAGCAAGGCGAGATTAGTATCTTACAAACACTGGGTTTAGATCGCAGTAGTATTGTGAAAATATTCATCACTCAAGGCCTAACTAATGGTATTTGGGGCGTAATATTAGGAGTTACGCTGGGCATTATTCTTACCCTTAACTTGAATAGTTTGTTTGAACTACTTGGCGTTAACTTATTAGGCGGTGGTCAAGAGTTACCCATTGCACTTGATGCCATGAATATTTCAATGATTGTTGGCTCAGCCTTATTAATGAGTTTTGTTGCAACACTTTACCCAGCTTATCGCGCAGCACAAACTCAGCCTGCTGAGGTACTTCGAAATGAATAATAAATTAGCTAATGTGAACGTTAATGAAAGTGAAATGAATAACATGACAGAAAAAAATGATTTAGCCTTAGGTTTAGAGTGTCGAAAACTCAGTAAGGTGTATCAACAAGAGACTATTGAAACTCATGTGTTGACGGAATTGGATTTAGCCGTTAAAGCAGGCGAACTTGTCGCTATTGTCGGTAGTTCAGGCTGCGGGAAAAGTACATTTTTGCATTTGGCAGGGGCGTTAGATACACCCAGCTCAGGTGAAGTATTTATCAATGGTGTTGATATTCATCAATTATCTGAAAAGCAACGCGCAAGCTTTCGTAATCAACATATTGGTTTTATTTATCAGTTTCATCATTTAATGATGGAGTTCACCGCTGAAGAAAATGTAGCCATGCCGTTATTAATACGTGGTGACAAACCTAAAGTGGCTTTATCGCAAGCTAAAGCTATGTTGGAACAAGTTGGCTTGGCGCATCGTGGTCATCATCGTCCTTCGGAGTTATCTGGCGGTGAGCGTCAGCGTGTTGCTATCGCTAGGGCATTAGTAACTAAACCTTCACTGGTATTGGCTGATGAGCCGACAGGCAATTTAGATTTTGATACAGCTGAACAAATCTATCAATTACTAAAAGAGCTAAACCGAACGGTGAATACTAGTTTTGTTATTGTTACCCATGATTTAACCCTTGCGGCAAAAATGGATCGTCAATTACGTTTGAATCATGGCCACTTAACACCGCTTGAAGAGACTACGCAAAACCAAGCGGTTAAAAGTGAAACGGTGAAGAGTGAGGAAGACTAAGTGTTAAAACCGTTAAGTGTGTTTATTGGTTTACGTTATGTACGAAGTCGTCAAAGTAAGGGCTTTTCGTCCTTTATTTCTGCTTCTTCTACCATTGGCATCGCAATTGGCGTAATGGTACTGATTGTTGTGCTTTCAGCGATGAATGGCTTTGAAAAAGCCCTAGCACAGCATCTATTATCTATTGTGCCACATGGTGAAGTGGTAGGGGTCAATGATCCTATTGATAACTGGCCTGAAAATGTTGCCCATGTGCAACAGCAGCCAAATGTTATTGCAGCTGCACCGTTTATAAAAACGCAAGCTATGATGCAAAGTAGTGGTCAATTAAAAGGTGTAGAAATTCGCGGCGTTGATGTTGCACTTGAACAACAAGTATCAGCAATAGCAAATTATATGACGGCCGGGAAATGGCAAGATTTAAGCAAAGAAAATAGCGTTATTATCGGTGCTGGTATTGCGCGCAAGTTGTCTTTGAGTATTGGTGACAACGTGCAATTGCTCTTACCGCCACCTAGTCGTGGTAAAGCAGAACTTAGTGCAGCGAAACAACAATTCCCTGTTCCTATGAAGCAACAAGCGAAAGTTGTCGGAATATTTAAGTTTGGCGGCACAGTAGACGATACCCAGAGTTTTATTAATCTAGCCATGGCAAGCAGGTTATTAGGCTATCAACAAGGTGAAGTGCAAGGTATACGTTTATTGGTAAGTGATGTTTTTTCAGCGCCAAAAATTGTTCGAGATGTTATGTTCAGCTTAGACTCTTATGTTTATATGGTAGATTGGACGCGCAGTCATGGGCATTTGTTTAATGATATACAGCTCGTACGTATGGTGATGTTTATAGTTTTGGTATTAGTGATAGCGGTGGCGAGTTTTAATATTGTATCGACGCTAATCATGGCGGTAAATGAAAAGAAATCTGATATTGCTATTTTAAAAACGATGGGCGCTAAACCAAGTACTATTATGACTAGCTTTATGTTTCAAGGGCTGATGAATGGTATTTTAGGCTGTTTTCTTGGCGCTTGCTTAGGCATATTGATTTCGTTAAACTTAACTGAAATCATTCGAACTATCGAGAGTATATTATCAGTTGAATTTTTATCTGCAGATGTTTATTTTATTGATTATTTACCCACGGTATTACGTGAAGATGATGTTATTACTACAGTCATTACTGCCTTGATAATGAGTCTAATCGCAACCATTTACCCTGCATGGCGAGCAACTAAAGTAGAGCCTGCGCAAGTGTTGGGGCAAGCATAATAGGCCAGACTTTTAGGAAGCTAAGATGTATTTATTTTCGAAGGTAAACTGCATTGAATGCTAAAATAATTAGCACAAAAAAATCAGACCTAGTGCCTGATTTTTTTGTTTTTAATGCGCTGATTAAGTATTTATGATTTTTTTCTGCTCGCTTGTCGTTTCCGCCACTCTTTCGCGACCGAAAAACGCCAGATACTGTTTATAGTGAAGTAACCTAAAATAGAGAAAATAGTCGCTAATACACCACAACCAAGAATAAATGCCGGGCCAATGGTGGAAACGCTATCAACTAACCACTGCCAACTTGCTTCAAACATAAACTCACCCGCTGGCGCTCCAATAACCCATGTGCCAACTAAGTAACAAAAGTAGAAAATTGCCGGCATAGTCAATGGGTTAGTTATCCAAACAAGGGCAATAGCCAAAGGAAGATTTGCATGTACTATAATTGCAAAGCCTGCCGCTAAAACCATTTGAAATGGTACAGGGATAAACGCAAAAAATAATCCAACTGCAAAGGCTTTACTTACTGAACGACGATTTAAATGCCACAGGTTTGCGTTATGCAGCAAGTCACCAAAAATCTGCAAATGTTTATTGTTTTTAATCGTTTGATGATCTGGCATCAGGCGTTTAATCATTTTTTTAGGCATAAATTTACTTAACTTTAAATTGCTAAATGGAAATTGATCACTATGGAATGGTGGCTACTAACCTTTTTTCTCGGTGCTATTTTGTCACTATTCATACCGATAGTGCCAGAGTTTTCTTTACTGTTCTTGATCTTAGCATTTTGTATATTGTTATTTTTGATAGGGAGGTTTCGACCCATTGCATTAATGCTTTTGGGAGGCTGTTGGATTTTGATTGCCGCAAACCAATATCAAAGTAAACTAACTGAAAATAATATTGCATCAGAGACCCTTCACAAAGAAACCGTTGTTTTGCGTGGTACAGTCGCAAACATCGTGCATGAAAAGCCAAATAGCAATCGTTTTAACTTTATGGTCAGTCACTGGCAAGGAATTAAACTTAAGGCTCCTTTTCTCGTTAGATTGAACTGGAAAGTGCCGATAAAAAAGTTGCTACAAGGACAGCAATGGCAGTTGGCGGTAAAACTTAAACCAGCACATGGCTTGGCAAATATTGGCGGTTTTAATTACCAAGTTTGGTTGCGACATAAGGGGATCGTTGCGACAGGTTATGTTAAAGTTGATACCCAGAAAACGCTTAAAAAGCATGGTGTCTTCAATAATATCCTTATTGCTGAAGACGTTTCTTGGCGGCAGTTGTTATATCAAAAGTTTGCGCTGTTTGTGGCTGAAAAGCCGTTAGGGGCTTTGCTACTGGCTTTAGGGTTTGGCGAACGCAGTGAGTTGACTAAAAAGCAATGGCAAGTTTTATCGGCAACAGCAACGATACATTTAATTGCTATTTCAGGTTTACATATTGGTATCATTGCACTTTTTAGTCTGCTCGTTACTCGAGCTATTTTTAAAGTACTACCTTTAGGTACTCTTTTATCTAATAAGAAAAGCATCAGTTTGATGCGGACTAATGTTAAATATTTACCGATTATCATCAGTTGTTTTATGGCGTGGTATTACGCCTATTTAGCGGGTTATTCTATTCCGACGTTACGAGCATTAGTGATGCTTTTTATGTTTTGGCTATTGAAAGTAAGTGCAAGCAACGTCTCGCTAATACGCTGGTTATTTCTGACTATTCTAGTGATTTTGCTACTGTGGCCGTTAAGTTTGTTAAGTGCTAGTTTCTGGCTTTCAATCAGTGCGTTAAGTATTATTTTTGCCACGTCTTCGAGGCTCTTGAATAAAGTTAATTTACCGGATGAACAGCGCATCGAAAACAAATCGCCTGATGCTGCTACCGCAATGCTCCAACAATCTTTGTCTCAAAAACCAAGCAATTCACCTTGGGGGAAATACAAATTAAAACTTTATAACTGGTGTAAAGCGCTTATTGTCATTCAGCTAGCGCTAACGGTTTGTATGTTGCCTATTGCTGCATCATTAAATTATCAGTTACCAATACTGGCATTTTTCGCCAATATTATCGCCGTACCTTTAATGAGTATGACAACAATCCCACTTACGCTCTTAGCCGTTGTCACTTTGCCAATAAGTGAGGTATTAAGTCAGTTTATTTTAGAGTTAGCACATTTGAGTTTAGTGCTTATCTGGCAATGGCTAAACTATATCGCCGAAGTTGACTGGGCACAGGTAAGTATTTCAAATATGTTCCTTGAATTTCTAGCTTTAGTGGTTATTGGTGTTTTTTTAATACTATATTTTCGTTTGAATAAAGGGTATTTCATACTGGTAACTGGCTTTATTGCTTCCATATTCTCCATAGTATTTATGAGCAACAAAAATACTCAGCAATGGCAACTTTCAATACTTGATGTTGGGCATGGCTTGGCTGTTGTAATTGAAAAGAACCGTCGAGTTTTTATTTATGACACGGGTGCACGCTATCCTAGCGGTTTTAATATGGCAGAAGCTGCAATATTGCCGTATTTAAAATATCAGGGTTATCAAACTATTGATGGCGTTATTATTAGTCATAATGATAACGACCATGCGGGCGGCTTACATTTTCTACGAGAGAAAATGCCAATTGATAACATTATTGCTAACGAAATTGCATTAACACCTAATAGTCATTGTTTATTAGGAGAAAGTTTTACGTGGCAAGGTTTGCGTTTTGATATGTTATCGCCAAGTCAGTTTAAGGGGGATAAAAACGATGACTCTTGTGTTGTGGTTATTAGTGATGGTTTTCATCGGGTTTTGTTACCTGGTGATATATCGTCAAAACAAGAGAGTCGGCTATTGAGCAATGCTGATGTGAGATCAAAACTCGCGAGTGATATTTTAGTCGCACCGCATCATGGTTCTAAATCATCATCAAGTACTCTTTTTCTATCAACTGTTGCACCAAAGTATGCGGTATTTAGTGCTGGTTATTTGAATCGCTGGAAAATGCCATCAGAGCCAATATTAAAACGTTATCAAGATCATGATATAACAACGTTTAATACCGCTGAACTTGGTATGGTGACATTTTTACTTAGCGCTGATGAGATTGAAGTATCAAATTACCGACAGGATATTAAACCTTATTGGTTTGCAAATTGAGTACATAACATTGAATTACTCAATAGTGACGCCACATAAATAGTCTATAAGTACTTATAAGCGTTTATAAGTTGGTTGATTGGCAAAATAACGCTAAAATACTTTCGCAATTCATCACAAGATTTTTTGACTACGCATTGAGAGCATAAATGTCGACAAAACCATCGCAAGCGACAACGAAAAAAAAACCTGAGCAAAATTTTAGACGACTGCTAGCTTATGCAAAAGCTTATAAAGCTGCGGCAATTGTTTCTATATTTGGCATGTTGGGTTATGCAGCAATTGATAGTTTCGTTTTCTCACAGCTACAACCTTTAATTGATAATGGCTTAGACGGACAAGACCCAACTTTTATGAAGTGGGCACCTTTTTTCATTGTTGTGATGTTTATTTTACGTGGCATTTGTCACTTTGCAGGTAACTATACTTTAGCGTGGTTGGGTAATAATGTTGTCGCCAATATTCGTCAAGAACTATTTGAACATGTGATGTCAATGCCTGTTGCGTATCATGACAAAGAATCGACAGGCAGTTTAATTTCAAAGTTAACTTTTGATACTGAACAAGTACTAAGTGCGGTTTCTAAAGCATTATTAACTTTGGTTCAGCAAGGTGCATTTGTTATCGGTCTACTGATTGTAATGTTCTATAACAGTTGGCAATTAGCGTCGATATTTTTGCTTATTACCCCTGTGATTGCCGTTATTGTGACTGTCGTTTCTCGACGTTTCCGTCAGGTCAGTAAAAGTATTCAAGGCGCAATGGGCGAGGTCACTACTGCCGCAGAACAAACTTTTAATGGTCACAAGGTGGTATTAACTTTTGATGGCCAGCAGCGTGAATTTGAACGCTTTGGAAAAATTAACAAACACAACCGCCAACAACGAATGAAATTAGTTGCTGCTAAATCAGCCAGCGTACCAATTATTCAAATTATTGCTTCATTTGCTTTGGCCTTTGTATTGTACGTTGCAAACCTTGATTCTATGCGAGAGGAAATTTCAGCGGGTGTGTTTATGACCGTATTAATGTGTATGGTTACATTACTTCGACCGTTAAAACTATTAACCACTGTTAATAGTGAATTCCAAAAAGGTATGGCGGCTAGTGTTAGTATTTTTGCTGTATTAGATCAAAAAACCGAACAAGATACCGGTACTATTGCCTTAAAGCGAGCAGAAGGAACACTAGCTTTCGAACAGGTAAACTTTTTTTACAATGAACAAGATGAAAAACAGGCGTTAACTGATTTGACTTTTTCTGCCAATGTCGGTGAAACGGTGGCATTAGTTGGGCGTTCTGGTAGTGGTAAATCAACTGCAAGTGCTTTGTTACTAAGATTTTATGATGCAACAACGGGCAAAGTACTAATCGATGGTAAAAATATTACTGATTACAAGTTAAAAGACTTACGTAAACAATTTGCCTATGTTTCTCAGCAGGTTGTATTGTTTAACGATTCTATCGCTAATAACATTGCCTACGGTAAACCTGACGCAACGCGTGCCGAAATTGAAGATGCGGCGCGTAAAGCTCATGTAATGGAATTTGTTGAAGGCTTGCCTGAAGGTTTAGATACCAATATTGGTGATAATGGTGCAATGCTTTCGGGCGGACAGCGCCAACGTGTCGCTATTGCACGTGCGTTGTTATGCGACGCACCATTTTTAATTTTAGATGAAGCAACCAGTGCCTTAGATACTGAGTCTGAACGTCATATTCAAGATGCGTTAAGCGTATTGCAAAAAGACCGCACTTGTATCGTTATTGCCCATCGTTTATCTACCATCGAAAGTGCGGATAAAATTATTGTCATGGACCAAGGGCAAATAAAAGAGCAGGGTGATCATCAAGCATTATTAGCGTTAGATGGCGCGTATGCCCAACTGCATAAATTTCAGTTTGGCGCATAACGCAAATGTTACTTATTCAAGGTGTTTATCTAAAAATGCAATATGTTGATAAACAATCTGGCGAAAAAAATGCGATTAATTGAAAAGGTATGGTTTCAAGGTCATTTCGCTAAATGGCTGATGGTACCTTTACTGTTACCGTTAATGCTTATTTTTGCTGTGATAAGCTTTTGCCGTCGTATTGCGTTTAAGTTGGGCTTATTGAAATCATTTAAAGTGTCAGTGCCCGTAGTTGTTGTCGGTAATATTGGCATCGGTGGAAATGGTAAAACCCCCGTCACTTTATATTTGGTAGAACAGTTAACCGCGAAAGGCTTAAAAGTTGGTGTCGTCAGTCGTGGTTATGGTTCAAAAGCACCGTATTACCCCTACCAAGTTAACGAAGAAAGTAGCGCAGAACAAGCGGGTGATGAACCTTTGTTAATATTTCAGCGCAGCGGTATTCCTGTTGTTATTGGCGCAGATAGAGTTAAGGGGTGTCAGCAACTAATCGATCAAGGCTGTGAAATTATTATTGCTGATGACGGCTTGCAACATTACCGATTAAAGAGAGATTTTGAATTTATTGTTGTAGACGGTAAACGTTTATTTGGTAATGGCTTATTGTTGCCCGCAGGTCCTTTGAGAGAAAGTAAACATAGAATGGCTCAAGCTAATTGCGTTATTGTAAATGGTGAAAGCCAATGGTTAGAGCAAGCTAAAAATTTGGCTTTACCAGTAGTACATATGCAATTAAGTGCGACCAAAGTGGTAAATGTTAAAACGGGTATTAGTATTAGTCTAAAGACCTTTTTAGTAGATAATTTAATGAAAGATAAGCATGTTAATGCACTTGCAGGTATTGGCGATCCGAAACGTTTTTTTAATACCCTTGAGCATTACGGCTTCGTTTTAAATACGGCTAAAGGTTTTATTGACCATCAAGCTTTTTCCGCTGAAGACTTACAGCAGTTTCCAAGCAATATACCGCTGTTGATGACAGAAAAAGATGCCGTTAAATGCTCTGACTTTGCTCAAGAAAATTTTTGGTATTTGCCTGTGAATGCAAAGTTTCTTGCAACCAATGATGATTCATCAATAGCAACCGTTATAGATAAAATTACAGCATTAGCTGATTAGCTAGTAGTGCCTGTAAAAGTATAAAGTTTAAGCTTGGTGGCAGTTCATCAAGTACACGATAATAAAGTTATCGGTGAAATTAATAGTAAAGTTAAGAAATATAATTCATTTAAGAGAGAGTGTTATGGCGTTTGATACTAAGTTAATGGAAATCCTTGCGTGCCCAGTGTGTAAAGGAAAGTTAGAGCATAATAAAGAGCAGAAAGAGCTTATCTGTAAGTTTGACCGTTTAGCCTTTGCAATCGAAAAAGACATTCCTGTATTACTTGAAAGTGAAGCTCGTCGCATTACAGAAGATGATGCATAGCGCTGAAAAGTTATGTTAGTAAAAATAGATCAATGAGGTTTTTATGTCATTTGTAGTTGTGATCCCTGCACGCTTTGAGTCGTCACGTTTACCGGGTAAAGTGTTAGCTGATATTGCGGGCAAACCTATGATCCAGTGGGTTGTGGAAAAGGCTTTAGCCAGCGGCGCTGAACAAGTTATTGTTGCAACAGATAACGATGAAGTTGCTCGTGTCGTTGAAAGCTTTGGTGGCGAGGTGTGTAAAACCCGCGCTGATCATCAATCGGGTACAGAGCGTCTTGCTGAAGTGATGGAAACTTATCAGTTTGCTGACGATCAAGTCATTGTCAATGTTCAAGGTGATGAGCCCTTTATCCCTGTGGAAAACATTGCGCAAGTTGCGGCTAACTTATCGAACCAAAGCCAAGCTCGTATGGCGACTTTAGCTATGGCGATTACTGATGTTGCTGAGGCATTGAACCCAAATGCTGTAAAGGTACTTTGTGACAAAAGTGGCTATGCGATGTACTTTAGTCGCGCAACGATTCCTTACGATCGTGAGCGTTTTCTTAATAATGATAATATTGATGAAATAGGTGACTTTTATCTACGTCACATTGGTATTTATGCCTATAGAGCAGGGTTTATTAAAGATTATGTACAATGGCCGGCTAGCCAGCTAGAGCAAATTGAGTCGTTAGAGCAGCTACGAGTATTATGGCAAGGTGAAAAAATTCATGTTGCTGTCGCGAAAACGCGCCTAGAAGTTGAAGGTGTTGATACACCTGAAGATCTTGAAAAAGCGCGAGCCTACGCAAAGTCATTATAATTTAAGCTATTTGCCTTCACTTTGAGAGGCGTATCTTTATCTAAAACGTCTGATGCCCTTCATCAGGCGTTTTGCATTTTAAGCGGATATAACCTTCGTTTATTATAAATCACTGTAAATCCGTTTTTCATCTTCTTAGTTTTGTTCCTATACTCTCTTTAACTTACTAGTAATTATTCATTTTTTAGCTACCGCTTATATATTCTGTTCAGGTAATTCGCAACAATCATAGCGCTCTGTCAGTAGTTACTCAAAAATGCTTGAATGCTAGAGCTGAATCGTGACGAATAAGCTTTTAGACTCTCATTGTCTTAATGCATTATATAAAGCGCTTTTACTTGCGAATACTGTATCACATGGCTGTCAGTTCTTTTATTGACTATAGATCTACCATTAAGCTTAAAGCCACTGAATTTAAGCTACAAACACGGCTTTAAATAGCGAAGTAAGTAAAGTGATGAAGTGCTTTATGATAAGTGCACTTGTGCAGCACAGGTGGACAATTAGGGCTATAAAGTTAATCAAGTGCTATCGAATACAAGCGGGACTGACAATGACGTTAGATATTTTAATTTGTACATAGCAATTTTAAACAAATAGCTATGCTCAGCCTCAAATCTTTTTTTAGCTGTGTCCCTAAATAGTTTTATTTATTGGGGGAACTGACGTGATGAGCTTACTAGTATCGTTTAGGTCGTATCATTATTAAGAGGCGAAAAAAAGCATGCATTTGTTAATTAACAAATGAGCAGATAAAACTTGAGATTGAGATTAATTAAAGAGTTATTTTAATTAGTGATTTTAAATAGAGGAAATAAAATATTGAATGGTGCGGGAGGAGAGACTTGAACTCTCACATCTTGCGATACTGGAACCTAAATCCAGCGCGTCTACCAATTCCGCCA
>CAJXQI010000007.1 GCA_913058395.1 uncultured Colwellia sp.
GGACAAACGGATTAACAGTCCGTTGCTCTACCAACTGAGCTATTGAGGAATTGTTTTGAAAGCCGCTAGTGGCTAACGGGGCGGAATATTAAAGGCACCTAGGCAGACTGTCAACACAAAATTTAGAAAAAAATCATTTAATTGATTGTTTGCTTAAATTGCAAGCAAAGTTGAGAGATTTTCTCCTGATTTTGATTGAAAAGCATTCAGCGTGCGGAATCGGGTTTGGAAAGTACAGTTATCCACTTAATCTGTGGATAACTGTGTGGGTTAAAGTGTAAAATTAAGTAACCTAAACGGTACAATGCGGCTTGCAGCTAAATCACTGTTTTCTTATGGTGCTGGTAATGTTCTTATATAACAGTTTGTTAAGTGTTGTTTGTTGTGTTTATCAACATGGTCGTGCGTTTTTTGTGCAGGGGTGACTTTTCTCACATTTTCTGTGTATTTCTACGAAAAGTGAGGTAGCTTAAATTCTACTCAAACAAATAATTTTTTAATAAAATAGCTTTATTATCTTAATTACAATATTTACATAGCGAGTCGAATCACTATCTTTTACAATGCAGAATGCATTTTATTTATCTCGACATTTGAAAAAATTAATGACCAAAACTAAAAAAAATCGCCAAATCAACCTACTTGAAGACCCTGTAGCACCAACATTAAAAAATATGACTGTTCCGATGATCTACGGAATGATTTTATTAATGACTTTTAACTTAGTTGATACTTTTTTCGTTGGTTTATTAGGTACACAACCATTAGCGGCTATTAGTTTTACTTTTCCTATTACCTTTACCGTGATTAGTTTAACCATTGGCTTAGGAATAGGTACGTCAGCGGTTATTGCAAGAGCACTCGGCAAAGGTGATAAAGAGTCTGCAAAAAACTTAGCCACTAGCGCATTATATTTGGCCGCTGCTATTGTCGGTATTCTAGCGGTAATTGGTTACCTTCTTATTGATGAAACTTTTTTATTGCTAGGAGCAAGCGAAGTTTTATTACCTTTAATTCATCAATACATGGATATTTGGTTTCTAGGCTGTATTTGCTTAATCGGTCCTATGATAGGTAATGCGGTGTTACGTGCGTCTGGCGATACTAAAACCCCGAGTTTAATTATGGGCAGTGCAGGGTTAATAAACGCAGTGCTAGATCCTATTTTTATTTTTGGCTTTGGCCCTGTGCCTGCGATGGGCATTCAAGGTGCGGCCATTGCGACTTCAGTTTCATGGATATTCGGTTTGGGCTATGTACTATATATCTTAAGCGTTAAACGAGGGCTGGTTCACAGCAAGCTAATGTCGGTTAAAGACTTTATTACTTCAGCGCGTGGTATTTTACATATAGGTTTACCGGCAGCTGGCGCGAATATGCTAACGCCGGTTGCTGCTGCCGTATTAACTGCCATTGTAGCAAAGTATGGTGAATCTGCTGTCGCTGCATTTGGTGTTGGCTCTAGAATTGAATCTATTGCGTGTTTGGTTGTTTTGGCTTTGTCGATGACTTTACCGCCATTTATCAGTCAAAATTTCGGTGCCGGTAACATGAAGCGCGTTGCAGAAGGCTATAAAACATCAATAAAATTCGTTTTAGGTTGGCAAGTACTTATTTATGTTGTGCTAGTGTTAGCTGCTCCTTTCATTGCTGATGTATTTTCTAAAGAACAAGCGGTAGCCGATATTATTAAACTTTTCATTTGGATTTTACCATTAGGCTATGGTTTACAAGGTGTAATCATTCTAACTAATTCGTCATTTAATGCGCTTCATAAGCCAATGGTTGCGTTAATGCTAAGCATTGTTCGTTTATTTGTTTGTTATGTACCTGCTGCCTATTTGGGGAGTTTATGGTTTGGTCTAGAAGGTTTCTTTATCGGCGCCTTGATTGGTAATGTTGTAATGGCGGTAATTTCTTACGGTTTGTTTAACAAACAATGCAAGGAAGGCCGAGAAAGGGTTGAGGTTGCTGCTTGATGAAAGCATTAAAAATACATTCAGACTATATTCCAAGTGGCGATCAGCCAACGGCAATTGCTAAATTACTTGATGGTATTGATTCCGGGCTTGCCCATCAAACCTTGTTAGGTGTTACAGGCTCAGGTAAAACCTACACCATTGCTAATGTTATCGAAAAACTAAATCGTCCTACGATGATGTTAGCGCCAAATAAAACCTTGGCGGCACAATTGTACGGAGAAATGAAAGAATTTTTTCCTAACAATGCAGTTGAATATTTTGTTTCTTATTATGATTACTACCAGCCTGAAGCTTATGTTCCTACAACAGACACTTTTATTGAAAAAGATGCCTCTGTAAACGAACATATTGAGCAAATGCGCTTGTCAGCAACTAAGTCCTTACTAGAGAGACGAGACGTTATTATTGTTGCTTCTGTGTCGGCTATTTATGGTTTGGGTGATCCTGATTCTTACTTAAAAATGATGTTGCATATCAGTGTCGGCGATATTATCAATCAGCGTGACATTTTAAGACGATTAGCAGAACTACAATATACCCGTAATGATGTCGCTTTTCAGCGAGCCACTTATCGAGTTCGTGGTGATGTTATCGATATATTCCCTGCTGAATCAGACCGCATGGCACTACGTGTTGAGTTATTTGATGAAGAAATTGAGCGTATAAGCGTATTTGACCCTTTAACAGGGTCAGTTGAGCGCACGGTAGCTAGAGTTACGGTTTATCCAAAAACGCACTATGCAACGCCTCGTGAAAAGATACTTGCTGCTGTTGATAGAATAAAAATTGAATTAAAAGACCGTTCAGCACAACTGAAAGAAAATAATAAGTTAGTAGAAGAGCAACGAATAGTACAACGAACGCAATTTGATATTGAGATGATGACGGAGCTAGGTTATTGCTCAGGCATCGAAAACTATTCTCGCTATTTATCGGGAAGAGGGGCCGGTGAAGCGCCGCCGACATTATTTGACTACCTTCCTGATGACGGTCTGCTGATTATCGATGAATCACACGTTACTGTACCGCAAATTGGTGCTATGTATAAAGGTGATCGCTCTCGTAAAGAAAATCTTGTCGAATATGGTTTTAGGTTACCTTCTGCACTTGATAATCGCCCAATGAAGTTTGAAGAGTTTGAAGCGTTATCGCCACAAACTATTTATGTATCAGCCACACCAAGTAATTACGAAATTGAAAAGTCGGCCGGCGAAATTGCTGAACAAGTGGTAAGGCCAACCGGTTTGCTTGATCCACAAATAGAAGTTCGTCCAGTTGACACTCAAGTTGATGATTTACTTTCTGAAATTCGCAAGCGTGTGAAAATTAATGAACGCGTTTTGGCTACGACGTTAACCAAACGCATGGCGGAAGATTTAACTGACTATCTAGATGAGCATCAAATAAAAACTCGTTATTTACATTCTGATGTTGATACTGTTGAGCGTGTGGAAATTATTCGTGATTTTCGCTTAGGAAAGTTTGATGTACTGGTTGGTATTAACTTACTGCGCGAAGGCTTAGATATGCCGGAAGTTTCGCTAGTTGCCATTCTAGATGCTGACAAGGAGGGCTTTTTGCGCTCCGAACGTTCTCTTATTCAAACTATCGGACGAGCTGCGCGTAATATTAATGGTCGTGCAATTCTTTATGCTGCTCGCATTACGGGCTCAATGCGAAAAGCAATTGACGAGACCGAAAGGCGCCGTGCAAAACAACATCAATACAACATAGATAATAATATAACCCCTCGTGGTGTTAAGCGCATTATTGCCGATGTAATGGATCTAGAAGGTGGTAAGGTTAGAGCAGAGTATGCGGCGAAAGCTGCAGAGCCTGAAGCTAAGTACGATACGCTAACGACTAAAGAAATAGATGTTAAAGTGCAAGAACTAGAATCGTTGATGATGGATCATGCACAAAATCTTGAATTTGAATTGGCAGCGTCAGTACGAGATGAAATTAAGTTGCTGCGAGACAAGCAGTTAACAACATAGGCCTTACTGATTTAGTGGTGACTAGCGGATTTTAAACACGACTAACACTTACAAACATTTCCCTGCCTGTTGGCCGTTAGTAAGTGTTAGGGTTATAAACTGATTTTCAGTTGAAGTAGTAGGTAATTGTGTTACAACTATTTCATTTCAAACATCATATATTGAGTAATGATATTTGCAACATCATCAGTGTTGCAGTTTTTTAAATTGCTCACGTCATTGATAATCTTATCTTGAATATCAACAGGAAACAGCATTAATTGCTCTAAATATAAATGAGCGTGGGTATCGTTATTACTGTTGATTAATTCTATCAAGCGATTCGCATGGTTGGTCCAAATGGCACTCATACAAGCATCCTCATAAATCATTTCGAGCTCAAGTTTTATTACTTGAGCAACCTGATGACACCCAAGATATTGCATGTCATGACTTAAGTTTAGAGCATGTGTGGCGGGGCATTATACGTATTGGTAATTAAAAAAAATCTTTGGTAATTAAGTAATCTAATACAGAAACATACCCTGACAATCATTAAGCGAGTGCTAATTTTTTATTTCGAATTTTTCTAAGCGATATAAAAATGCTTTATATGACATATTCAAGTATTTGGCGGCTTTGGTTTTATTGCCCTGATTTATTGTCAGTGTTCTTGCTAAGCAGTCTCGTTCGAATTGCTGCCAGCAAAACCCTTGTTCTGGCATATTAAAAGCAGGTACGTCGCTTCTTTCATTGCTTGAAAGATTGGTCGTAAAGCTTTGTGTTAACTCGCTTTCATCATTTAGCAATACATAACGCTCAATGCGATTTGATAATTCACGAACATTACCTGGCCAATGGTAATCAAGAAGTTGGCGATATAGTTCATTTGATAAAGTTGGCGCATCACACTTATATTGCTTTGCATGCTGAGCAATAAAATGATCCGCCAAAATGGCGATATCTTGCTGGCGTTCTCGAAGCGGTGGCATGTTAATAGGTACTACGTTTAAGCGATAATATAAGTCTTCACGAAAATCCCCTTCACTGACATCTTTAGGCAAATTTCGATGAGTTGCTGCTATCACACGAATATCTAACTTAATTTCATCGTTACTGCCTAGGCGGGTAATAGTGCCTTCTTGTAAAAATCGTAATAAATGTGCTTGTAAACTAGGGCTTAACTCACCAATTTCATCAAGAAAAATAGTACCATTGTTTGCGGCTTCGAACCGGCCAACTTTCAGGGTGTTCGCGCCAGTAAAAGCACCTTTTTCTGCGCCAAATAGTTCTGCTTCGGCAATTGACTCAGCAATAGCAGCACAGTTTATGGCAATAAATTTTTCATGTTTTCTATCAGACTTTTCATGCAATGCACGCGCGGCTAGCTCTTTACCTGTTCCACTTTCACCAAGAATAAGTACCGTTGCATTCGTTGCACTCACTTTATCAATACGCTGATAAACTTTTTGCATGCAAGGAGCTTTACCAACAATGCCCACCAGCTTATTTTGCTCAGATAGACGTGCAGATAACTCTTTGTTTTGCCCGCGAAGATTCTTTGCTTTTAGTGCTTTGTCTATTGTTAATAATAACTCTTGGCGCTTAAATGGTTTTGGAATGTAATCATCAGCGCCTTGTTGAAGCGCTTGTACTGCGTGATTAATAGTGCCGTAGGCTGTCGCGATAACAAAACCAATTTCGGGAATATTTTTTCGGCAGTAATTAAGCAGATCGATACCTGATAATTCGGCTAATTTCCAGTCAGAAAAAATCACATCTATTGGTGATTTTTTGATGGTCAATATGGCGCTTTCCACACAGTCAGCTTGTATAACATTAAAGCCACTAACTGTTAAAATATTACAAATAAGCTCTCGTTGGTCTGGCTCATCTTCAACAACTAAGATAGTAACGACTTCACTCATGAATGTTCCTTAAAATTAATGTGGGCAGTAGCAATGCAGCCGGAGTCAACTGCGTTTTCTAAAGCTAAACTTCCTTGATAATGTAGTGATATGATTCGATTTGCTATATATAATCCCATTCCAGCACCTTCTGGTTTAGTTGATATGTGCGGTTGGAATAGTTTACTTTCTACTGATTTTGCTAAGCCACAACCAATATCTTTAATGTATAGCGTAGTACTGTTGTCTTCCTGTTTTTCAACGGAAATTGTCACCATACCGTTAATCGGGTTTGCATCGCAGGCATTATAAATTAACGTATGAAATATACTGCGAATTTCCGATTCGGCGCCAAGCAATTCAATGTTGGGTGCTACATTAATGGTGAACTGTTGAGGCTTGTTTTGGCATGATTTATATTCAAGTAGTATATCTTGTACTACTGCTAACAGCGGTACTTTGTCTTGGCGGCTAATCCCTGTCGTGGTTAAGGTTAACAACGCTTTTATATTGCTATCAATGTGGGTGATTTTATTTTGCACTGTGCGTACTAAGCTTTGGCGCTGTTGTTGTGACAATGACTCCTGCGCAAGTTGCTCAATGGATAACCCTATGGTGTGTATTGGGTTTCTTAACGCATGGGCGAGGCCTCGGCTGACTTCACCTAGCTCGGCAAGATGTGCAATTTCGCTATGATGTTTTGCCGCTTGTGTTAGTTCGCTAAGATGATTCACCATATCATTGAAATGGACTATGGTTTCGCGGATCTCATTAACACCATCTTCAGCAACTTGATGAGTATAATCACCTTGTGCTAGCTGTTTGAATCCAAAGCTTAAATTTTTCAGTGGCTGGTTGAATTTTGCACTTAGCCAGTAGGCGATAACAAGTGCGAACAAGCCACAAATTATTAATATCCATTGAATGTAATTAATCAGTTTACTCGTTCCGCTTTGTGGAATTTCAGTTTCGTGTTCAAGCCAATGTTCACTGATTATTTCAGGTGAGCGGACGAATACCGCAATATCATTATCATCAGTTAACGTTACTTTATTATCGTTATGAATTTTTTCAACTAGCGACTTTAATTCTCGCCCAATAATATGTCGCTCGCTGATCACTTCAGTATTATTACTGCTACTTTCGTACGCAGTTGATTGAACACCACTAGTATTCGTCTTGTCTTGGTTATCTGATACTTTTTCAGTAATAATTTTTTGAATAACGGGGGACTCACCTTGCACTATTGTCACGATATTGTTTTCGCTGTTAGCCGTAGTGCCATCAATTTTTTCAATAAATTTGATGTTCGGTGATATGTTTTTAATGATTTTTTCTAGCTCTTCTTCACTACGAAAAGGCTCATGAGGTGAATTACTTTCTCTAATGATTTTATGGCGAAGCACCTTATTGGTTTTACTTGCTTGGTCGAATTCCTCTAGTGCGAGTTCTATAACTTGCTCACTGAAAAACTTAGCTTTGATGTTTACCTCTTCAGCAAGGTTTTGCTCAATCCAGCGTACTAAAAATAACTGACTAATGGTGAGCAATACTATAAGGCCGCCAATAAGGCTAAATAGGTAACTACGTAATGACATATGTGTGTGCTTTATGAGTTGTTGAGAAAGTTACTGTGAATATTACAAGTATAATGCCAATTTGTGCTGAATATTAAAAGCAAATAAAACAAGTACTTAATAAACTGACTTTATCCCTCCATCGAATTTTCCCCATATCAGGAAAGTGAGTTCCTTATATCAGGCTATTAAGATATTTATTTTTTCGTACATTTAACTTTAAGTCATTTAAGTTGTTGATTAATAACAAACAAGGTGTTTTGGTATGGTTCTGGCAATATCCTTGTTGAAAGTACATTAATTTAATCAATGCAAATTGAAATACAAAATAGCCAACAAGGAATTATCAAATGACATTACTTAACAAAATAAACCTAAGCCTTAACCTAAACAGTAAAAAAGCGAGCAAAATTACCGCTGCTTTAATTCTTTCGCTAGGTGGAGCTATTAGCAGTATGTCTGCTATCGCAATGGCCACAGACAATACCGAGTTGCGCACAGAGGTGCGTGAAATATCAATTGAAGCTGAGCACGGTAAAGAAGTAAAACTATTTGTACATGACAATGGCGAAATGGTAAACGTTATTATTCCCCACACAGCATTGAGCGATAAAGAGCAGTTGAGTAGTTATTTGGTCGATGTACCTGATGGAGTAAAAGAAAAGCTGCTAAAAGAATTAGCCAATTTATCTGATAATGTGCACATTTTGGCGAACCATGACAGTGGTGGTGAAGTTATGCGTTGGGTAAGTGAAGGTGAGAGTGAAAAAGTTATCATTATCGAGCGCGACGGCGATGAAAGTGTTGATATTGAAAAACACATTGTTAAAGAAATGATGGCTGATGGCCATCATAAAATATTTAAATTTGAACATGGCAGCGAAATGGGCGCTAAAGGCATTATTAAAATGCTACAGCATGGCGACTATAATGCTGAAGAGTTAAATAAAATTCAGCAAGCGTTAGACTCGAAAAGATAAAAGCATTAAATAAGATTAGTTGTATTAAAATATGATTTTAATACAACATTTTATAACTTAAAAAGCCAGCATCATACGCTGGCTTTTGCTTATGGCTTTTTATTCGTAGAGCTTAGCTTTATAAAGCAAATACTAAAGTAGTGCTGCGATATCTGTAGCAATATCTGCTGGCTTTGTTGTTGGGCTATAGCGCTTTATGACTTTACCTTGATTGTTAACAAGGAACTTTGTGAAATTCCACTTTATGCCTTTGCTACCTAATATACCCGGCGCTTCACTTTTTAAATGTTGGTATAACGGGTGTGTGTTCTCGCCATTGACTTCTATTTTACTAAACAGCTCAAATGAAATATTAAAATTAAGATCACAAAACTGCTTAATTTCAGTGTTATCGCCTTTTTCTTGTTTACCAAATTGGTTACATGGAAAAGCAAGCACTTCAAAACCTTGGTCTTTGTATTGTTGATAAATCGCTTCTAAGCCTGCATATTGTGGAGTAAAACCACATGCGCTAGCGGTATTAACAATTAGCAGTGTTTTGCCTTGATACTTAGCAAAATCAACTGCTTCATTTTTGAAGTTTTCAGCACCAAAGGTGTAAATAGTTTGAGTCATTCTGTTCAACTGGTCGGATCAATATTAACGCTAGAATAAGGTAATTTTCTGAGATTAACAACAATCACACTTTATGCGCTAGTTAAATAGTTGTACGAATAGTTGCGATAGCAGGGCGTTGTATGATTAAAAGCAAATGAAGAGCAGGAATAAAACAAGAATAAAAATAAAATAAAGCCTAAACGCTTCATTCTGATAGATTGAAGTTTTACTATCAGTAAAAGTAAAAGTAAAAAGGCGAAGTTTATGAGTAAACTACGCCTAATTAAAGAAAGTTACTGTTTGATATTATAAACGGGTAAGCAAACTTGAAGTGTCCCAACGGCTGCCGCCATTTTTTTGTACGTCAGCATAAAATTGGTCGACTAATGCTGTTAGTGGCAGCGTTGAACCATTATTTTTTGCTTCAGTTAGTGCTATGTTGAGATCTTTTCTCATCCAATCGACAGCAAAACCAAAATCATACTCGCCTTTGATCATCGTTTTGTGACGATTATCCATCTGCCATGAACCTGCTGCACCTTGACTAATGACTTCTACCACTTGTTCACAATCTAAACCAGCGTTTTCCCCAAAGTGCAACGCTTCTGCTAAACCTTGCACAACACCTGCAATGCAAATTTGGTTCATCATTTTTGCCAATTGACCACTACCAATTTTTCCAAGTAACTTACTAAACTTGGCATATGCTTGCATAACAGGTTCAATTGCATCGTAGGCTGACTGTTCGCCACCTACCATAATGGTTAATTGACCGTTAACTGCCCCTGCTTCACCGCCAGAAACGGGGGCATCTAAAAATGAAAGCCCGATTGATTTACCTTGCTCTGCCAACTCTCTGGCAACAGAGGCAGAAGCGGTAGTATGGTCAACAAGTATCGCATTAGCTTTCATGCCAGAAAAAGCACCGCTAGCACCTAAAACAACTTGCTTTAAATCTTCGTCGTTACCAACACACACGAAAACTATATCGCTGTCTTTTGCTGCCGCCGCTGGAGTTGCTGCCATTTCGCCACCATACATTTCTACCCAAGCTTGTGCTTTTTGTTGAGTACGGTTATACACGGTTACCTGGTAACCTGAGTTTTGTAAATGACCTGCCATAGGAAAGCCCATAACACCTAAGCCAATAAAAGATACTTTTTTCATATTGTTCAAACTACTGCGGTTAATGTTGCTAATGTTTATAGCATACCTTTGATGATAAGTTTTAGCTATTTCATCGCGAATGTACTCTGTTTAGAACAACAGCTTTGTTCGTGATTATGTTGAATTTTTCGTTAGCTAAATGTTTGCATATAATACAGGTATAAACCGATAATAAAGCACCTAGAAGTGAGAATAATCAGGAATTGAATGTGCTGTTACTTACTATTTCTTTGAGTAAAGTCTTCTGAGAAGGAGTGCTATTTTGGGGGAATGAAAAAGTGATAGTTATTTAAATGAAGGAGTTTACTGAAACCAACTCAATAAACTCCCAAATAGGCTTCTTATTATTTATTAATATATTCGAATAAGGCTTTTAATACTTTCATTTTTTCCGTGTTGTTTTCATTCTCAAAAGCTAGATTTTCTAACTTGATCATAAACTCATCAGCACTTAATAATCCTTTAGCACCATATTGAATACGGTTTTGACAATGAGCTTGCCACTTCTGCTGTTCGCTATCGGTTAAGGTTAACGGGAAATTACGTGCGCGATACCTAAATAATAATGTCGCTAATCTTTCATCCTGAAAGTGAAAAGGGTGTGTGCTTAACTGCTCTGGTGGCAATTGGTGCAAAATTTCCATTTGTGCCTTATCACTGTGTGAAAAGAATTTACCACCATAAAGGGAAACCTCAGGGTCAACGGTTTCATCACCAAAATCACTATTAGCAAATACATCAGTCAATTTATCTCTAAGTTCAGAAAATTGCTTTAATTGCTTAAGGTTATCTAGGCATAGGTCACGAGGAATACTTAAACGTTCAGCATTTTCAGGTAATAAGGTTTTTGCTGGCGCAACGACAGGGCACTTATTCAAGTGAATTAGCTTGATTGGAATTGGTAATTCGCCTTCTGCCAATTCATCATAACGGGTGTATAAGCGAGCTTTTATCTCTTCACTGGATAATTCAAATAATGGCGTAGGATCGCGTGCTAAATCTACCGCAATAACGGCATTTTTATTAACCGGATGATAGCAAACGGGAGCAAACCAGCTTGTACAACCATGCAGGGATGAAACTTTACTTGAAGTATGAACAACTGGTGTCATGTTATAAACGTCAATGAGTTCAGCCACTTGCTTTTTATTTTTTAAGTTAAAAATAAATTCATATAACTTCGGCTGTTTTTCTTTTATCAGTTTTGCCATAGCAATAGTTGCATAAACATCGCTCATTGCGTCATGGGCTGCTTCATGACTAATACCATTGGCTTGTGTTAGTAGCTCTAAACGAAAACTAACCACTTGTTCACCGTCACGCTCAACAGTCGGCCATTCAATACCTTCAGGGCGTAATGCATAGCAAGCTCGCACCATATCGATAATATCCCAACGACTATTACCATTTTGCCATTCACGTGCATAAGGGTCGTAAAAGTTACGATAAAGTAAGTAGCGAGTGACTTCGTCATCAAAGCGAATACTGTTGTAGCCAGCAACACAGGTGTTAGGTTGTGAGAATAAACCATGAATGCGATCGGCAAACTCAGCCTCAGTCAATCCTTCTCGCAACGCTTTTTGCGGGGTAATTCCGGTCACTAAACACGCTTCAGGTTGCGGTAAGTAATCTTGTGGAGGCTGACAATAAAACATTTCAGGCTCACCGATTATATTTAAATCTAAATCAGTACGAATACCGGCAAACTGGGAAGGCTTATCGAACTTAGGGCTTATGCCCCAAGTTTCATAATCGTGCCAAAGGATAGTAGGTTGGTTTGTATCGTGAACAGTATTTTCTTTTGACATTATAGTTATTTTAATCTGCTGATTTAGCGACGAATTTACTTAATCGCATTTGAATAATACCATTAGTTTATCACGTCATTATCCAATGTGCTGACTATTTATATTGATGGAATTGACGGTCATTAAACGTAGAAAAATCGCTAAAACGATTTGGCAGTGAAGATACTTCCAAAGACAGTTGTTTACTCTTTTAATATCTAAATACAATTAATTCTCATTTAGGTGTTGACATTGCAATAAAATCATGGATAATGAGAATCATTCTTATTTAGATGGTGCGAAGTTAATTCGTATTACAAAAATAAGAAGTTATAGGTTTTGACAGTGATGAAGCAATATAGGTCCTATTTACGGATACAGATGTAGAAATTAACAGAGCTAGGCTTAGCAACTATTCCCTCCAATAGTTGGCTAAAGTTTGTATGAATACGTTTATTTGAATTTTCACGAGTTTAATAAAACATCATTTTTACTGGGCTCTAAGGTAGTATGATTTGCCAATTAGTTTTCTGATATTTCGTAAATAGGTTTCTATTTTATTTTTTTATTAGTTTTAACCAGCCATATTTTATATGAGCTTAGCGCTAATACTAAGTTTATTAAGCAGAATTAAGTTAATTTGGTGATGGCAATAATATCGTTAAACTGACTTAGTACCGTGTTTACTTAAGCGTCGCCGTAAACGGTTAAGTAAACACAACTAAACCCGTGAACATTGCAAATGCATTATTTTTTGAACTGAAAAAAGAGCAGTTTTGATGATTACGGATATATAATATTTAGTCTTTATGTTTTGTGAAAATTGTGTGTTTCGCTTTAATGTAAATAGCAACGGCTACGTATTATTTCTGGAGGTAACTCTAGAACTAGCAAGTGTTGAATATCTAGTTAAAAGTAAATTTCTATCGATACTTCGTTGAAATTATGTAGTTTTTCTTTAGGTGATTTTTGCCCAGGATCTCAAATTCTCTAGAGTAAAATAGCATTATGAGTAAATGAATATAGCAAGGAAAGACAAGCCGCTAAGCTAGCACTGCCTTATAGGTTTGAAATCACTATTTCCAAAAGGATTGGAAATTTTCAAGGATGAAATAAAACAGGGAGTTTGAGAGTGAGCATGAATAAATTATTTATGCTCGATAGGGCCAGTTAACGCTGGCCCTTTCTTTTATCTGCAATAATATATTGCGATTACTTCACACCATGTTGGTTTAAGTGCGAGCTGTATTCTTTATCTGTACCATTAATATGATTAATCAACCAGTTAGATAAAAATTCGCTGATTTCATTTAATGCGTCATGACCTTTTTCGTTGTATAAATCCATAAAGCTATTCACTTGTTCTATCATTTTTTTATGCTGTGCTTTATGAGCAACAACATCTGGATAACCATGTTGATCTAACAGTTGCTCTTCACGTTCAAAATGATATTTGGTATAGCTTATCAAGTCGTTTAATGCTTCACGCTCATACTCTTCGCTCATGGCGTAGTCATATGCAGTGGTGAATTGATTTAACAAACTAATCAGCTTTTTATGATCATTATCTAAGCTATCAATGCCGACGCTGTATTCGTCTTTCCATACCATTTCATTCGTTTTTCTTGTTTTCTTATAAAACATTGGGATTAAAAAAAGTACGGCTATAAGTATCCAAGATATCGGGTTCGTTAGACTAGACAGGAACCCTAAAAAAATGGCGACAATAATTAACCCAACAATGGCGGCGTACATTAAAGATTTACTGCGGTTATTCATAAGTAATACTCATATCGAAATGTGGTTAAATTATAAAGTTATTAATGATTCTAATACGAATCGCAGCAGATTCCCGTAAAACCTTTTTATTTGTTGACCTCGATCAAGTTGTAAATGCATTCCGCTTTAAAGTTTTTAAAACTTGATCTGAATCAGGTTTTTTCTTTGCGAAGTAATGAATAGTTACACTACTTTATATTTGTCCTTGGCTTGAGCAATTTATCAGCATAAATACACGAATATTGACGCTGAAAAATAAAGCCTAATACGATTTATACAAACTACAAATTTGTCTATTTATTGTCTACGTTATTAGATTTATCGGAATAATAGAGTAGCTGATAGAAATTTTAGATGGATAAGAAACACACACATTAAAACATGAAGCTAGTTAATATTGTAAACGGAGATGATCCTATGAAAACGATTAAATATAGTCTTTCAGCACTTGGTTTAGCTATTGGTATGGCAGCTACTGGTATCAGTATGTCTGTATCAGCAGCAGAGCCAACTTTATCTGAAGCAGACTTTGAAAAAGCACAGTTACAGTACTTCCAACGTTGTGCTGGTTGTCATGGTACTTTGCGTAAAGGTGCTACAGGTAAAAACCTAGAGCCAAAAAATACGCTTAAAAAAGGCCAAAAACGCTTAGAAAAAATCATCAGTCTTGGTACTGAAGGTGGCATGAACAACTTTGATGACTTGTTTACTAAACAAGAAATTTCAAACATGGCAACATTTATTCAAATGACTCCGCCAGTTCCACCGGAAATGTCTTTAGAGCAAATGCGTTCTCACACTAAAGAGTACGTTGCACCAAAAGATTACCCAACTAAACCTCTACACGGTTTAAACTGGAAAAACTTCTTCGTTGTTATCGAGCGTGACGCAGGAACTGCGGCAATCGTTGATGGCGATACTAAAAAAATTGTTACTCATATCGATACAGGTTACGCGGTTCATGTAATCAAAGGTACTGAGCACCACAAAATTGACCATGCAAAAGATATCGGTCGTTTTTGGTACACCATCGGTCGTGACGGTAAAGTCAACAAAATCGATTTATGGCAAACACCTGAGAAAATGTTAGTTGCTGAAACTAAAATGGCATATGACGCTCGTGATATCGCTGTTTCAGGCGACGGAAAGTACGTAGTTGCTGGTGGTTACTGGCCTGCGCATTTCGTTATCATGGATGCTGTAACGTTGAACCCACTTAAAGTTGTTTCAACTCGTGGTTACAACACAAAAGGTGAATTCGTTAATGAAGCACGTGTAGCTGCTGTTTACACTTCTCCTAACAAATCAGAATTCACAATTGCTGTTAAAGAAACTGGTCAAATGTTACAGGTTGACTACAGTGACTTAGACAACTTAACCATTACTAGCATCGCATCATCTGAATTCTTACACGATGGTTTCTATGACCCAACAGGTCGTTACTTCCAAATTGCTGCTAACGCATCAAACAAAATGGTAATCGTTGATACTGAAACAGGTAAGTTAGAAGCACAAATCGATGTTGATTCTTTACCACATCCTGGCCCTGGTGCTAACTGGATGGATAAAGAGTGTGGACCTGTAGGCGGTACTACTCACTTAGGTACTGGTTTAGTATCTGTTTGGGGTAACGATCCAATCGGTCACCCAGATAAAGCGTGGAAACTTTGTTATGAAGTTGAAACTGATGGTGCTGGTGCATTCATTCGTACACACGAAACTTCGCAATACGTTTGGGCTGATCAGCTGAAACACCCTGAGCCAGAAGTTCAACAATCTGTACAAGTATTTGATAAAGATACTCACGAAATCGTTAAAACTATCCGTGTAACAGAAGAAGAAGGTAAAGCTGCTCTTCACATGGAATTCAACGATGACGGCACAGAAGTTTGGGTTTCAGTTTGGAACCGTAAAGATGCGAAGAACCCTACAGGTGAAATCGTAGTATATGATGCCAAAACTCTTAAAGAGAAGCATCGTATTAAAGGCTTAACAACGCCAACAGGTAAGTTCAACGTATTTAACCGTATGAACCACAAAACCTAGTAAGCAACTTAATTGATAGGTGATATTGCCTGTGATTGTTCTCCTCACATAAATGTCACCTAGTCATTTTAGGTTAGTGGTTATGACACTTGTCATAACCACGATTTTTCGCTTTATTCTGTAAGAGTTAATTATGGTAAATAACACAGTAAATAAACCCAGCTTTTGGTCTCGTCGGCTGATACTTGGTACAACGGTTTCCGGTGCGGTGATCTTTTTTGTCGTTGGTATTATCTTTTGGGGTGGCTTTAACACTGCAATGGAAGCAACGAACACCACTGAGTTTTGTATCGGTTGTCATGAAATGGAAGACAACGTTTATCAAGAATACAAACCGACCATACATTATTCTAATAGAACTGGCGTAAGAGCTGGTTGTCCTGATTGTCACGTGCCAAGACCTTGGATCCACAAAGTTGTTCGTAAAATCCAAGCATCGAAAGAAGTTTTCTCTTGGTTAACAGGCAAATTAGACACGAAAGAAAAATTCAATGAACATCGTTTCACACTAGCTAAAAGTGTTTGGAAAGCGATGAAAGACACTGATTCACGTGAATGTCGTAACTGTCATAACTTTGAATCAATGAATCCAGAATATCAAAAACCTCGTGCCCGTAAGCAACATTTAAATGCTTTTGAAACAGGACAAACCTGTATTGATTGTCATAAAGGTATTGCGCATCACGGCGTGAGAGACAAATTAACGGACGAAGAACTAGAAGCGATTGAAGCACCAAATCCTGAATACATCCGTGAAGTTCCTCAAATGTACAAAGATGGCTTAGCACGTGTGGAAGCAAAAGAAGCGGCAATAAAAGCAACGTTAAAAGCTGAAAAAGAAGCTGAGAAAGCTAAAGTACAAGCACAAATTGAAAAAGCCGTTGCCGATGCTACAAGTAACATGACGGCCGCGCCAAAAGCAGCAGCTAAAGTAGCTAATACAGCTGCATCTGCTAGCACTAGCGACATTAATGTTGATTGGAGCAAAGCTAATAGCGCCGACATTAGTGTATTTTACCCAGGTACTGCATCTATAGAATGGGTGCTAGGTCGTAAACATGGTGGTAAGCGTGCATTTACTAAAGGTGACCGTTGCGTTGAGTGTCATGGTGAAGAAGTTGCGGATATTGGTAAGAATATTGCTTCTGGTGAAAGTGAAAAAGTTAAAGACCCAGCATTAATTCCAGGTAAACGTGGTAGCTTTGACGTTACTATTAACGCTGCACATGACGCTGAAAACTTATACTTGAAATTCAGCTGGCCTGAAACTGACCATACGCCTGCACCGTTTGTAGAAGGTGGTAAAATGGACCCTGCAAACTCAATGAAGCTAGCCTTTATGGTTGCAACGGATGATGTTGAATACGCTGACCGAGCAGGTTGTTGGGGGACTTGTCATGCCGATGTTAACGGTATGCCATTTGTGCCTGAACAAGACGCGCTAATGGGCTCTGATTTATCTAAACGTTTAGATTTTAGCAATGGCTTAACTAAGTACACTAAAGAATCTCGTACGAAACTTGAATTGAAAGGCCGTGGCGGAAAAGCGCTAGGCGGTTGGGACAAGTTAAAAGGTGAAGACGATATCAAAGCTGCGGTTGAATCAAATAAATTTATGGACATCGTTCGCTACAAGGCGGGTGAAGGTAAAATTGAAGATGGTTATATTTTAGCTGAACGTCAAATGCACGGTGGACAAGGTGGTGAAGTTAACGCAACACTTGAAAACGGAACATGGACAGTTATGGTTAAGCGTAAGCTTAACTCTGATAAAACTGGCGATGTAAGCATTGAGGCGGGCACAGTATACAACTTCGGTTTTGCTATCCATGATGATTACACTAACGGCCGCTATCACCATGTATCATTTGGCTACAAGCTAGCACTTGATAATGCAGATGCTGAAATTAATGCAGCAAAACTTTAATAAAACTGTAAGCATGATAAACGCGGTTAACTAGCTTAGAAACTAAGTTGATAACTGAAAAGCCTTTTGTGAAAACAAAAGGCTTTTTTATTTATGTAACTTTTTTACTTTACTTTACTTTAAGAGAGGCAATTCATCTCAGTTAACATCGTTTTTAGAGTTTCTTGAGCTGACTCAGCTAAAGGTAGTAATGGCTTTCTAGGCTCACTTTCTAGTTTCCCTTGAATTGATAAGCCTGATTTAACTGCGGCAGCCAACCCTGAAGTTACAATAAACTCAAGAAATTCATATTGTTGATAGAATAAGGTTTGTGCTTTATCTTTATTGCATTGTTTAACTGCGTCAAATAATTGCTTGGGTTGATCGCCAATTAAACAAGGTGCTGCAGTACACCAACCACTTGCTCCAGCTGTTAACGCTTCTAAAGCCATATGATTACAACCATTAAAAAATGGCACTTTTCCTTTAGATAGTTTATGAATTTTATGCATGCGTTGAATATCGCCAGTACTCTCTTTAATCATGCAAGCGTTTTTAATGCCATCAACCATAGTCAGCATAAATTGCGGAGACATATCGACACCGCAGGTGGCGGGGTTGTTATATATCATAATAGGCAATGGCGTTGCATTTGAAATGCTTTCGTAGTGCTGAAATAGCTCTGCTTCATTTAGTTTGTAGTAAGAAAAGGGGGAAACCATGATCATGTCAGCGCCGATAGCATGAGCGTATTTGGCTCGCTCTATTGCTTTTTCAGTAGTTAATTCAGCGATACCAATAACAATAGGCACTTTTTTATTAACATACTTCACGGTGTATTTTGCCACTTGCTCCCATTCAAACTTAGTTAAGTAAGCGGCTTCGCCAGCGCTGCCTAATGCTGCAATAGCATCTACTTTTGCGGACAGTAAAATGTCTATAACGACGCCGAGCTTTTCAAGATCAACGCCTTTAATGTAATCACTAAAAGGAGTGATAGGGTAACCAATAATTCCGGATAAATTCATCTTATTTCCTTATATACAATCGTTATGTTTTTTAAGTGCTTGTCTTGCGTAATAGGCAAAATTAACTTTATTTCTTTTATCTGTTGAAACCCAATCATGAGCTTCTTGAGCAAGTTCGTGGAGCAGTGGCTGTACTTCACCAGCGGCCATTGCGAGAAGCTGTAATTTAGCAGCACGCTCAATTAAAATGGCTAGGTTGCAAGCTTCTTCAATCGTTTTACCGGTAACAAGTTGGCCATGATGAGCGAGAAATACAGCTCGGTTATTGCCTAACGCTTTTGAAATAAGTATGCCTTCCTCGTTTCCTACAGGCACACCAGGCCAGTCAGCTACAAAGGAAGTGTCGTTATATAAACCACAGGTATCCATTTGAGAAATAATCAAAGGAACCTTAAGCATTGATAGTGCTGCAATATGGGTTGGGTGTGAGTGAACAATGCAATTTACTTCGGGATGTTCTTTGTATATCCAAGTATGAAAACGGTTAGCAGGGTTAGCCATGCCTTCACCGTTTAATGGTTTGAGGTCTTGATTAACTTCCATTAAATTTTCTGCTGTTATTTCATCAAAACCTAAACCAAATTTTTGCGTTAAAAATGAATTTGGATTTTTAGCACGACAGGTAATTTGTCCTGCTAAGCCTGCGTCATGACCCTTATCAAATAAAATACGGCAGGTTAGTGCTAGTTTTTCTCGATCATTGAGGTCAATATCTTTAATTATATTTTTCATGTCTGCTTGTGCATTTTGCATAAGCTGTTGCTTGCTTGATGTGCTTGTTTTCACTTTAATACCCTTACTTTTTATTTTAGCGAGGGAGATAATTTAGCGTTAGTCTGGACCTGTGGTAACATCCAGTTTTGATAAGTATTATGGTCCAGATAGGGCGGTTGAGGGAAACATGTTAAGACCATGGGAAGTACAGTTTTGGTTAGAAGATAGTCCAGGTAAAACCTTACATTCAAAACTTCTAAATAAGCTAACAGCAGACATTAAAGACGGTCGACTGAACCCTGGTAGCATGTTGCCCGGAACACGTTCATTAGCAAATCAGTTAAAAGTGAATAGGAAAACGGTCCAACAGGTTTATGAGGAACTTGAATCACAAGGTTGGTTAGAAACAAAATTAAGGTCTGGCACCTTTGTTTCAAAAGTACTACCAGAGCAAGGGCTTACCGCTAAAAATGCGAACCTTACCAATCAAAAATATAAAACTAAATCGTCTTCTGAGTTGCTTGAAACACTCTATCAAGGCGCTCTTGAAGCTTATGGTGATATGGCTGTTAGCAATGATGGTACTCCAGATACACGGCTAATTCCTTACCAGTTGCTAGCAAGGGCTTATCGCCGAGTTTGCCTTAACTTAGGTCGTCATTCAAACCTTGGTTATGGTGATCCTCGTGGAACAATAGAGTTACGTAACTCGGTGAAAAAAATGCTATCTGAGGATAGGTTCATGAACTGTTCTACTGAGCAAGTGTGCATAGTGAGAGGCAGCCAAATGGGTATATATTTGGCTTCAAGAGTATTAGACCCAAATAAAGGAGCGGTTGTGATGGAAGAATTATGCTACTCACCAGCAAGAGCTGCATTTGAGTCTAACGGTTTTAAAATATTGAAATGTAAGCTCGATGAGAAGGGTTTAAACGTTGGCCATTTACAAGAGCTATTGCTTAGCAATAAAGTTGCCGGTGTTTATATTACTCCTCATCATCAATATCCAACAACGGTATGCTTGACTATGGATAGAAGGTTAACGTTATTAGAATTATCTAAACGCCATAAATTTGCCGTAATAGAAGATGATTATGATCACGAATTCCACTATGAAGCTAATCCGATCCCACCACTGGTAAGTTTGCCGAATTCAGAGAATGTTATTCATCTAGGTTCTATGTCAAAGGTTTTTGCACCGGGCTTAAGACTAGGTTATATCGCTGCTGATAAAGGATTTATAGAAAGAGCAGCACAAGAAATAGTACTTATCGACAGGCAAGGCAATATAGTCACTGAACATGTTATATCGGATTTAATGGAATCAGGGGAGGTTAGAAGACATATCCGTAAAACAAGAAAACAATATGAAACTAGAAGAAACTTTGCCGCTAAAGAATTTACCCGCATATTTGGCAATAAAGTTTCATTCACTTTGCCTACGGGAGGAATGGCGATATGGCTCGATATATCGCAGCTTGTTAAAGGGCAGGAAATCAAAACGCTACACAACGAAGATTCAACCTTGAATACCTCTTATACCGATGAGTCAGTTGCTCCTAGTCACATTCGCTTTGGATTTGGTGCGATTAATGAAAAAGAAATTACACAATCAATTGTTAAATTGTCAAAAATATTAAATGGGGGAAGAAAAGGAGAATGGTAAAGTTTGATACTGGTTCTAACTTAATCATACTGCTAGCTATGACTAATATTACACATTGCAAGAATTAGCGATAACAGCTAACTGGAGGGTAGAATTAGGTTTTTTATTGATAACGCCTATAAAAATTTTGTTTGTATGTTTTGTTATAAGGGGACTACCATCGTACCAATACTACTTGCATAACCACCAACTTTTACATTGATTATCGTTGAGCCATCAGATTTAACAGATGCGGTAATGATGGAAGTACAATTCATCGCTCTCCCTTGTTCAAAAACATAATCGCTGCCTAAAGCTAAATGTTCTGTAAGGTAACATGCTAAGGCTCCACTAGAGCTTCCTGTAGCTGACTCCTCTGAAATACCAAACAATGGAGCGAAATTACGACAGCTTGCTGTCAGTATACTTTCCGGTTCACAAAGCTCAAAAACATGAAAACCAACAACTTTATGTTTCTTACAAAAGTCAGCGATTAGTTCATCATCAGGCTTTATTTCATCTAAATACCCGTAAGGAATAGGAATCATCACATCGGGTAGTCCTGTTGAAATAACTTCAATAGGTAAGTTCGTACTTTCTAGTATGCTACTTTCGATGCCAATAACTTTAGAAACTTCCTGGTATGAAAAGAAATCTATTTTCTCAGGTAATTGCTGCTCCATTACTACTTTACCATTTGACTCGATGGTTACTGACAGTATTCCAGCTTTCGTACGTTGAACATAAGAGCCTTCTGTAAGAATACCCTTGTGGTACATAGTAGAAAAAGTAGCTAACGTAGCATGACCGCAAAAGTCGACTTCTCCTGTTGTAGTAAAGAAAGAGACTTCAAAATCAACTTCGTCATCATTGGAAACAAAAGCCGTTTCTGAATACCCTACAATTTGTGCAACTTTTAGCTTTTGAGCATCCGATAGTTTATCGGCATTAAAGACAACACCAGCAGGGTTTCCACCTTTTCCATTTACAGTAAATGAGCTAACTAAAGTAACTTCGATATTTTCCAAATTTCTTTTCTCCCGCTTGAACAGCTTGCATGCCGTTTTAAACTTACGATAAAGCAACTTCCATTTTAAAGTAAGAAACCTTTGCTTTATAAAAACGCTCTCCGTATGGCTGCATGCCGAAACGCTGATAGAAACTTAAAGCTGATTCTCTAGCATCACACCAAAAAAATTTTACAACGGTATTATTGAGGGAGTGAAGAATAAACTTTAGCATTTGAGAGCCAATACCTTGGCCTTGATAATCAGTTTTAGTAGCAAATTTACGAAGGCGCGCTCTATCTGAACTTATATATACCGAAGCAACACAAACAAGCTTATCATTAGCAAATGCACCAAAATGCATTGCGTCATTATCACCATCAACATGGCAATATTCAGGTGGCTTGTTTGGCCAAAGAACACTTTGTCGAAGAGGGATTGTTTGCTCCCAGGAAATATTACGAATTTCCATATGTTTTGCAGAGCCTCCATAGGCATATAGCGCTTGCTAAGTGGCTAAAAATGGCTGACGATAATAGCGAGGAACGAGCTCCGCCAGTTATTTGTCCCGCTTGAATTACCTATTTATAGCGAATTTTAATCTCCACCACCATCTCCACAGGAATCGCTGCTCCCTCCAAAGTTAGAGCTGGAATCAGAATCCCAATCAAAGTAAAACCAAACTCCATGATCAGCGCCTCGATACATTAAAATGGCAACGATAATTGGAATTAAAGCAAAGAGAGAGTCAAAGCGTTGATATATCCAGGCCCCTAAAATTGCCATTAAGATAGAGAATATTTTTTGAACCATGATTTATCTCCTTATTCAGCTAAATTAGCCTAAGCTCCATTTCACTATAACGCCCTATTAAGGGGAAAATTGTAGTTGGCTAAAATGTGAAGCGAAACCAGCCAACAGCTATTTGTCCCGCTTGAACAGCTTGTTATGTGTATTTTTACAATACTTTGGATTGAATATACTTTGTTTTAAAGCAGAGATCCCAAAATGAGTTAATAAAACCAAAATTTACATTCCCAACGGAGTGGTGCGCTGCATGACACTCTGTATAACGATTTAATAATTGGCAAAATATATTACTGCCATTTAGTTTTAAGTTTGAATGTATTAGTAAGGTAAATACAACACCTAATATGTGAAACGCGAATATAACACTAAGATGTACAGGAAATATCAACATAAAAACAGGTGCACTCATACCTATTAAGAATGCTTCTATTGGATGCACACTATAGGCACTCCAAGGTGTGATACGGACAGAATAGTGATGTACAGAATGTGGCTTTCGAAATTGTTTAGTATGCAACAATCTATGAACAAAATATGAATAAGTCTCATAAAACAATGTAAAAGCTATCACTTCAATTAATAGTTGAGTGAATGATAAGGGAAGAATTCCAACAAATAGTTCGCGTGCTAAAAGGCTTACTAATGAAAACACTGAACAAGCAATAATTCCATTTTTTATTTCACTTAATTTTTGCCCTTTCTTAAAAGGACGGTTATCAATGTATTTACCTATCCTATTATGTTGAGTTATTTTTTGAGTCAGATAAGTTATTAGATAAGAAGCAACGAAATAAACAATCAAATTAGTAACGAGGGACATTACAAAAGCAATATACCAATTTGTTTGAATCCAAAATTCAAACATCAACATAAGGTACTCTAAGATATTTGAGATACTCAAGCCTTCCTTAATACACATAACGCCTCGTTAAGAGGCAAAAAATTGTTGGCTAAAATTAGCGACGAAGAAGTAAAAGCCAACTGTTATTTGTCCCGCTTGAACAGCTTGTTAAAAGCACATTACCAATTAATCTACTTTTAACAGTTCACGAGTTTTTGCGTTCATTTTAAACACACGAGTATTATCATCTTCATCAATAGATACAAATCTAAACCATATCCAGTAAGGTCCATCTGTTTCCCAAGAATCATCAGATTGATCATAAGACTCTATGTGAACTCCATTTGTCCACATTTGATTTCTTTGATTTTGAAATAGCTCAGCCGGTTCGATCCCACACTTTTCGTTTAAAGGATAAATGCTAATTCCGTGCCCAACGACTACAACATAGTCTTCGCAAGGAGAGATCAAAGCTCCTTCAGGGTCGCCATAATGAGAGGTTATAAACTGATCACATTCATCGTATGCTTTAGGGTTTGAGTCAGTCCGTTTGTCCTTCACGTAAACATTTTCAAACTCTGAGTAAACTTTATAGTTTTGACTCTCAGATAGCCAATTTTCATGTTGAATCATGGTGATGAACTCTTTTGGAAATATAATGCCCTGTTAACAGGCAATAAAATAAGCGACGCAGGAGCAAAAAACTACTGTTTTTTGTCCTTGTTTAACAGCTTGTGTATACAACTATCCATAAACTAATCTAAAACATTGTATTAATGTTTTTAGATTCCTTTGGAACAGGCTGACCAACTCCCCAGTGCTCAACAATTTTCCCTTCTTTCATTCGAAATATCTGGATGGCAGCACCACCAAGTGATTCGGGTGTATGTTTGACGTGAAGATGAAGCCATACAAGATCACCGTCAGAAGCGGTTCGCTTGATAATCATTGAAAGTTCTGGGTACTTCTTATAACGGCTTGCAAACAAGTTCAACAACGCATCTCGCCCATCAGGTATATTCGGTGCATGCTCAATAAAATTTTCGCTATAACATTCATTACGCAAAATATCTATCCGATCTGACGACTCAAGATCAGGGCGATTCTCAAGTACTTCCATACAATACAAGGCCTTCTTTAAGTTCGATTTCTCTAAAGCAGTTCCTGCACTTTCTTCTGCTTGAAGTTCACCTACCAATGTAAGCGTGAAAATTCCAAACAGTAAAGCTTTAATAGATATCATTCCAGTATTCATATATTTCCTTTATATCAGCTGTAGTCAGAATGTACTTACACATAAGGCCCAATTAACGGGCTAAAAATAGTTTGCTAAAATGTTGAGGAACGAAAACAGCAAACTGTTTTTTGTCCCTGTTTAAGTACTTATTAGGTGTTCGTTAGAATAAAGTTCGACTTCTTTCCAGACCCTAAGAATATTACCGCTAAGGATTTTCTGTATATCAGACTCAGAATAACCACGTTTCAAAAGTTCAGCGACTACCTTAGGATAACCCGATACATCGGGTACATCAGTTGGAGTTGGTATAACGCCATCAAAATCTGACCCAAGCCCGACATGATCAATACCAGCAACTTTTACTGCATGGTCAATGTGATCAACCAAATCTCTTACGCTTCCCAACTTTATAACAGATTGCCAATGATCTAAATATGCTGCTGCTTTTCCACTAAAATCTGCAATATTATGTTTTTCCAAGTACTTCTCGTAAGTTATCCAAAGTTTATCGTTCAAGTCTTTATATTCCGGCTTTAAAAAAGCAGCACCAAAATTTATTTGTATAACACCGCCATTTTTTGCAAGGGCTCTAAGCATATCATCTGTCATGTTACGTTCGTAATCAGGAGTTAGCTTCCGACATGAAGAGTGAGAAGCAATCACAGGAACATTTACAAGGTCTAAAACTTGATAATAAGTCGAATCAGCGACATGAGACACATCAATCATTACACCTTTTTTTTGCATCTCTATAACAGCAAGCTGGCCAAATGGACTGAGTCCATTCCACTTTGGCTTATTTTCTCCTGAAGAGTCCCCCATTTGATTGTGTTTGCTATGAGTAAGTGTAATGTACTTAACACCTCGATTTGCAAAATAAGATATGTTCGATAAATCAGAACCTATTGCGGCGCCATTCTCTAAACCAATGGCAAGTCCGATCTTAGAAGTACTTAGCAACTGTTTTGTGTCACTTACTGAACGCACTAAATTAAACTTATTTGGATGCTCTTGTACCCAACCTTCTATCATGTGTAAAAGTTGATCAGCGTGATTTTTTGCTTCTTGATCTGTCTCATAAATCTGTGGCACAAATAATGACATAAAAGCCAAATTCAATCCGCCTTCACTCGCCCTTTCAAAATCAAAGTGACCGCCAGTCGTGCGTTTGGAAATATCTAAGGGGTAATTCATCAGGCGACTTGGTGTATCAATATGGGTATCAATTATCAACGACTTTTGCGTAATTCTTTGGGACTTTATTGCGATAAGAACATCTTCTGTAGGCACTAGAGATGAACAGCTCAATAGAGTTATAGATAATGCTATTACTGAAATCAACTTAATCATACGGTTGAACTCCTATATATGATAAACACACCTAACGCCCAAATAATAGCCAACTGTTATTTGTTCTGCTTGAAATTCTTTTTAGGTGTTTTCTTCGTAAATCTCAATTACATGGCTAGGTTGAAAAGTGACCAGTTGTCCGCAAAGCACACAATCACTGCCACCGGGATCATTATCTAATTTACCTTCATAGTAGTTAGGATATTCCACTGTGATTTCGACCCACATACGTTCAACTGAAATTTCATCTGAGCCTTTGGTTTCTTCCATACTGAAGATTAATTTTACTAAATCGCCAACTTTTAAAGATTCTCTTACTTGTTTTTCAGGAACCCAAAATGAGTCAGGGTATTCCTTATTTAATTCTTCTCCATTATCCAATTGATAATGATTTTTCTCATAGGTTGGCAGAATCATGAAACCCTCGAAACACCTAACAGCTTATTATATAGACGTCTCAGTAATGTCAGTCTACTTGATTATGTATTAATCTACCTTAATCCTTTTAAATTTCAAGCATTTAATTTTTACATGATGTTTAGTATTTAACGATTTACTGGTATTACTGAGAACTCTCAGTAACATGACGAGTATGCTACATAGAAAAATATTGCAAATAGATTTGTGGCCACTGACAGCTTGCGCTCTTAGTTACTAGTTTTGGCTAAGTTCTATTTTTACCATTTGTAAGATAGGACTTTAGTTGACCGAAATTAAAATTACAGCCGCAGACGGCTGGGTTTCAAAACAAGTGCAACTGAAATGTGCTGGCTTTTGATACTTACACCAATTGAAACAAATAATCACTCATTCTAAAGCGGCCTAAACATTCAATACCTACGTTACTTTCAATCCCAATAGCTAGCTATTACTCAATCAAGTGCCTTGCTCTTGAATATTTATTCTCACTTATAATTGAGCACTTACTTAATTCAATTGGTATTAAACGTTAACTCAATATTACCATGTGATTGAAAAATTATGTTGGGCAATGCTATTTCCTATTGCCTCTAGTTGCTTTACATCGCTTAACAGTACTTGCTGGGTCTTAATACCGTCGCTAATTAGCAGGTATTCTTGTTTTTTTACTAGTTTAATATCTGTTGCCATACCATAGTACTTTTTATTGTCTTTAGCCGTAACCTTGACTTGGCTACGGCGCATACAGACAATTTCAAAATAATCATGGGCATCACAGCTTATGTTCTTTGTCATTGTGTGACTCCCAAAGGTTTTATTTAATTTTGTATAAGTTATAAACGAATAATACTGTGCCCGTGGTTAGCAATATTCTGCTGCACTTCAGAATTTGCTATTTCACTATGACAAAAATTACAGCGACTTTGCTTAATATTATCTACTTTTACACCTAAGCTGGCGAGGTATTGCTCGGCGTATTGCCCGACTTGTTTAACGTTTTCATTACTTACCAAAAAATCAAAATGAATATATTGACCTGAAGTGGTACATACCCAAGCCATTTGAAGATGCAGGGTTCAGCAAGACGAAAAAGAGTTAGCACCAAGACATTGATTGAATAGAATGGTTGTTCCATTGTAAAAATCAATAACGCCGGAGATGACTCTTTATCGCCTTGCCCTGCGGGAGCTAAGCTAGAAAACCAGTGCAGCGTTGCAGCACTTGATAAGGGAATAACCATTATCTTCATGCTGCGCCTTGCGCTGATTCCCTAGCTTAGTTCTGAAGCTGCATCTTCAAGTGGTTTGGGTATACACATGGGTGTCATAAACATGAATTTGCATAATAATTACTCCTACTACAAATATTTATTGGCTTTTACCGGGCAAGCTTAAATCACCTGATGCGACATCAAATACATCGGTAACACACAATAATGGCGCGTGTACTTGCTGGTTTATTTTTAACCCTGCAGTAACGCCATCAAAAGAAAAGCTTTCTGGAAAGCCAAGTGCAGACAATGGTACGCGCACTAATGCTTCTGATTTCTCTAAAGAAAAATCAAAACCAGGGCTATCAATGAAAAGTGGTAAGTTTGGCCAAGTTACCGGTAATTTAGGTGAGCTCCCTTGAGCAATATCTTTAACTTTTAAAGCGCCTTCACCACAGGCATTATCTGGCACAAGCACTACCCAATGACTGTGCCACTTGTCTCCGTCATTGGTTTTGATGCCATCACCGTCTTCGTCATATAAAGGCGTGTCGTCAAAGTCAGGATGTACAGTTAACGCTAAAGCTAAAATACCTTGATCTGCTTCAAAACCTACAGCAGCGCTATTAAGTGATGTTGGCCATACATAGCTATATACCTCAGCACCAGCTAATTGACCGTTTTTTTGGGGCCGCTTACTACCTGCTTTACCAGTAACAGCTTGTTGAAATATTAAGTGACTACCTTGCGTAACAACTTTAGCATGAACAATGTCGAACTCAGTTGTCACCTTTTTTGAAACAGGGGCTTGAATGTGGCCATGATGCTTATTATGGGCATGACCACTTGTTGCAAATAATGCCGCGCTCAAGGCTGTAGCGATAAGTAAATGTGATGTTTTCATGATGTATCCTTTGTATAAATTATTAACGGTTATTTGTTCGATATAAACGTATCGACTCGAAACTACTTTTATTTAAGCATAGTAAATCTCTGCTTGTCAAATATGTTTTGACTCGATACTATTGTATTATGAATGATGAACTATTTGATTTAATCGAGCGTTTGGCTAATTTATTACGGCAAGAAACGCGACTTGAAGGGCAAAGCTTAGGGTTACAACCTGTTCAGCAAGAAGCTTTGTATTATCTTTCAACTTGTAATCGCTATTCAGACACCATGTTGGCGGTAACTGAGTTTTTAGGTTTGACCAAAGGCACGGTATCGCAATCGTTAAAAATTTTAGAAAACAAAGCTTTAATTGTTAAAGTAAAAGACAAAAAAGATAAGCGTATTACCCATCTAAAAGTGACAAAAGCGGGTGATGATTTTTTAAATAAAACCTGCCCGCCGCAAAAGTTTACTGATGCTATCGCTAGCTTGTCTGTTGATGAAGAGTTTGAAACGAAAACCTTACTTAAAAAAGTATTGAGTAACTACCAACAGGCGACAGGTCGAACGGCTTTTGGTGTTTGTCAGCACTGCAAATTTAATCAACAGACTAGTGGCGGTATTGTCTGTGGTTTAACTAAAGAAGCCCTAAGCAGTGATGATATAATGCTTATTTGCAAGGAATATGCGCTTTAAGCGTGGTCAAATAATCTAAAGTTTTAATTTTCTAGTTCTTTACTTACTAAACGTTGTTCAATTTTATCTATCAGATCGTTAAATTAGTTACTGATATATCACATGTTCTTATTTAGAAATGTAGGACTCTACGTTTATCGTCTTTATTAAATTGGGCGCAGTGCTTAGTATATAAATTCAGTAATAATGACATCGGCACCATATCTGACAAGTGTGGTGTCATTTAAAACTTTAGGCTAGGGAGCTCTAATGAGTTTAATTAAGAACTTTCGAATGTTGGCGCTTTATAATCAACGGGTAAATGAACAGCTTATCGGTGTTTGTGCTGAATTACCAAACGATGTACTTAATACCGATACTAGGTCCTTTTTCCCAACCATTATTGATTATTGGAATCATATTTTATTTGGCGATCTAATTCTATTAGGTCGTATTGCAGCTAATGAAGTTGCTGGATTATCAATGAATGACTTTTCTTCTTTTCCCACACCTAAATCACCAACAGATACTTATTTTAGGACAATGGAAGACCTTGCAATATTGCGAGTTAAGGTTGATAAGCTTTTGGTTAAGTACTGTAAGCATTTGACCGAAAGTGATATTGAAACTGTTATAACCTATACAACAACAGAAGGCGAGGTGATGACAAAAGCCGTTGCTGACATAACGCAGCATATTTTTAATCATCAAGCTCACCACCGAGGGCAACTGACGTGTGTTCTAAGTCAATTTGACGCTGACTATGGTTGTATGGATCTTCCTGTTATTGTGGCACAAGGCAGTCGGAATTTATAAAGGGAATAAATATGAATAATGAGGCTATTAATTTTACAGAAAAATTTTCCAAGTTCTCTAAGCACTGGTCACCTCATGTTATTGCCGAAATGAATGACTACCAATTTAAGCTGGCAAAGGTAGCGGGAGAATTTATTTGGCACGAACATCCTGATACCGATGAAGTATTTGTTGTTATCGAAGGTGAGTTAATTATTGAATTTCGAGACGATAAAGTAGAGCTTAAAGCTGGTGAAATGTTTGTTGTACCTAAAGGTGTTGAGCATAAGCCCGTTGCGGAGCATGAGTGTAAAATAATGCTAATTGAACCCAAAGGCGTGATAAATACAGGGGCAAAAAGTAGTGAATTGACTGCTGATAATGATGTTTGGGTTTAACGGCCTAATTTTAACTGCCTAGCTTTAAGTAGTTATACCCAAGCCACTTGAAAATGCAGTTTCAGAGTTAAGCTAGGAAATCAGAGCAAGGCGCAGCACGCAGGTAATGGTTACTCCCTTACCAAGTACTGCAACGCTGAACTGGTTTTCTAGCTTAGCTCCCGTAGGGCAAGGCGATAAAGGGTCATCTCCGGCGTTATTGATTTCGACAATGGAACAACCATTCTCTTCAACCAATGCCTTGGCGCTAACCCTTTTCGGCTTGCTGAATCCTGCATCTTCAAGTGGCTTGGGTATATAGTTAGCCTAAATGTATGCTTTATACTAGTTACTTCGTATACTTTCTTGGTTTATTAGTAGCTGCAATAAGAGTAAATTGCAGCAATGTGAGTAAGAATAAGTGATGTTTTTGATTAATAATTAATGTGACGCAAGTCAGTTATTGGATTTATAAAAAGGAAGCCTATTATGCGTGCATTTATTTTCTTATATTTAGTGTTTGGAATATTTAGTTCAGCTTATGCTAAAGACATTATTGTTGAAGTTTATAAGAAGAAGTTTAGGCCCGCTGAGATCACGATTGAAAAGGGCGATACGGTGATTTGGAAAAATATTGAAAAGCGCCAGTATCACAACGTTTGGTTTAAGCAATTTGATAAAGAGGAGCCTGATTATTTTTTTCCTGGTGAAAGTTATCAGCGAACGTTCAATGATGCAGGCAATTTTCCTTATGAATGTGGTCCTCACCCTAAAATGACCGGTATCGTCACTGTTACAGAAAAATAATATATGAATGCTGTGATTAAGTGATATTACGCACAAATAGGCAAAATTTGGCGGCTAGATTGATCGGAATCAAACACCATTCATTCTCATTACATTGTTAATTGCTAACATAGAAGAATGAGCGTACTTTACAGGCATATTCTAGTATCAACAGAAATTACTTTTCATTGATACTTTCGTTATTCTTTAGTGAAAGCGTGTAAATAGGAAATTATGACTACTGTAAATTTAAATTTGATAGACGAAACAAGTGAAGATGCATTGTTTTATCAGGAGCAAGATAATGAAGTTGCTCTTTTTGAGTATGCCTACGGCCATCAATTACCTGTGCTTATTAAAGGACCTACGGGTTGTGGTAAAACGCGCTTTGTCGCACACATGGCGGAAAAATTAAATAAGCCACTTTATACTGTTGCTTGTCATGATGACTTAACTGCTGCAGATTTGGTTGGTCGTCATCTAGTAGGACCTGAAGGCACTTACTGGCAAGATGGGCCACTAACAAAAGCAGTTCGTGAAGGTGGTATTTGTTATTTAGATGAAGTTGTTGAAGCGCGAAAAGACACTACTGTTGTTCTACACCCTTTAGCTGATGACCGTCGTATTTTACCATTAGAAAGAACGGGCGAATTAATTGAAGCTGCGCCTGGTTTTATGTTGGTTGTATCGTATAACCCCGGTTACCAGAACTTATTTAAGGGCATGAAACCAAGTACCAGACAGCGTTTTATAGCTTTACGTTTTGACTACCCAGAAAGCCAAGTTGAACAAGACATTATTATTAAAGAAACTGGTGTAGAACCGAATATTGCTAGCAAACTGGTAGAGTTAGCCCAAGCTTTACGTCGATTAGAAGAGAATGACCTTGAAGAAGTAGCGTCTACACGTTTACTTATTTATGCGGCCAAAATGATGTCTTCAGGTATGGATCCAATTGAAGTATGCCGTTGTTGTTTAGCTGAACCGCTATCTGATGATATACAAACTGTGAATTCAATCATGGAAGTGGCGAAAATCTACTTTGATGCCTGATAATCAGCAGTTAACAACGGCTATTATGGTTAACGAAACTACTTTTTCTGAAAAAAACACTCAGACAAATGACATTAAAAAACTACCTGGTGACCTTGCCATGTGGTTTTTTATTTTGGCTGAATTAACAGTTTTTGCAATATTTTTTATTGGCTTTGCCATCGCTGAAAATCTTAATTTAGTCATGTTTTCCGAAGGCAAAGCGCAGCTGCATAAAGTTGCGGGTCTTATCAATACTATTGCTTTAATCACCAGTAGTTATTTTGTCGCAATATCCGTGCATTCAATGCGTGTTAATAAAGAGCGCCAAGCGGTTTTTCGATTACTATTAGCCTTAATTTCAGCTGCTATTTACGTGGTATTGAAACTTTGGGAGTATCAATCACTCTTCGAGCAAGGTATTGATATAGAAACCAATACCTTTTTCACCTTATACTTTTTAATTACCGCATTTCACTTTATGCATATTTTACTGGGCATGGTGATTTTGGCGTATATGGCTAAAAACGCTTATCAAGGTAAATATAAAAATCCTGAAACAGAGAATGAATTTTCAGGTTTTGAATCAGGGGCGTGTTATTGGCATATGGTCGATTTGTTGTGGATTATTCTATTTCCGCTGATTTATATTATTTAAATACTCAAATGTAGATAGTTAATATTAATTGATTGATAAACATAAAAGTAAGGTAATAAATACATGATGAAAGTTTGGCAACACTACGCATTAAGCTGGGGTTGGTTAATAATATTAACCACCGCTTCTGTTGCTGTTGGTCAGTATTTTCAGCATGCTACCTTAAATTCTGTTTTGTTTATTGCAATAGTCATGTTGATTATTGCTTTAAAAGGTCAGCAAATAATTGATGTATTTATGGAGTTAAAGCATGCACCTAAGTTCTGGCGTAATATAATGTTGGCTTACGTTATTGTTATTCCATTGATCATCACGCTTATTTATATTTAACTACTCGACTGATTAGTATCAGTAAAAATATATTGTGAAGGGTGAATGGATGTTACTTTCACGCTTCAATATTGCGACTGGCAAATATCTAATTTCTATTTTTGGTAGTAATGTCTGTAAATGTGATGGGCTCCTCAGGGGGTTTTATAAACACTTCATATCTTATCAAGGCTCTGTTCGGGACTTTTAAACATTCAGTTTATTTATAATCGCGGAAAACTTTGTAGGTACTGTTTTATTACCTTATTTGAATGATAACTTATAATAAAATCCTTACTAAAAATAAGGCTTTAGTATTAAAAGACTAGAGATTAAATAATTAATTATTTAAAGCGTTGCTTATTTAAGCAAGTTCAATATTTCTTGTGTTTATTTGTTACACATTCTCCCAAAACTTGATTCTCATCAAAGTGAGTATGCTTATCTTGTCCTATTATTAGTTTGCTTTATTACATTATTTCTAATAAGGGAAACACCATGTCAGAGCGTTTTACAAAAGGCATGGCTCGAAATATTTATTACGGTGGAAGTATCTTCTTCTTCTTAATATTTCTTGCTTTGACTTTCCACACAACAAAAGAGATGCCCAAACGGGATCATCGCGAAAATATCACTGAGTCTGTAGTGCGCGGAAAAGCACTATGGGAAGACAACAACTGTATCGGTTGTCATACGTTAATTGGTGAAGGTGCTTATTTTGCTCCTGAACTTGCTAACGTTTATGACCGTCGTGGTGGAGAAGCTGGATTTAAAGCATTCTTCAACGGTTGGATGAAAGCTCAACCTTTAAATATTCCAGGTCGTCGCCAAATGCCACAGTTCAACCTAAATGATCAAGAAATTGATGATTTAGCTGAATTCCTTAAATGGACTTCAGAAATGGACGACAATAACTGGCCACCAAACATAGAAGGATAATGGCGTGAATACTCTTAAATATCAATCACAAGCCGTTGCAAAACCTTATTTTGTTTTTGCTATGATCTTGTTTGTAGGCCAAATCTTATTTGGTTTATTGATGGGCTTACAATATGTTGTTGGCGATATCGTCGGTGGCTTAATACCTTTCAACGTAGCGCGTATGGTTCATACCAACTTGCTAATTGTTTGGTTACTATTTGGCTTTATGGGTGCTGCTTATTACTTAGTACCTGAAGAAGCTGAAACCGAATTGCACAGCCCTAAATTAGCCATAGCGCTATTTTGGATTTTTGCCGCTGCTGGTGTAGCTACTATCTTAGGTTACTTACTTGTTCCATACGCAACTTTAGCGCATATCACAGGTAATGACTTATGGCCAACCATGGGACGTGAGTTCCTTGAACAACCAACCATTACTAAAATTGGTATTGTTGTTGTTGCTTTAGGTTTCTTATATAACTTGGGTATGACTATATTGAAAGGCCGTAAAACAGCTATCAATATGGTAATGATGACTGGTTTAATTGGTTTAGCCGTATTCTTCTTATTCGCTTTCTATAACCCAACTAACTTAGCACTTGATAAGTACTTCTGGTGGTTTGTTGTTCATTTATGGGTTGAAGGTGTATGGGAATTAATTATGGGTGCAATTCTAGCATTCGTATTAATCAAAGTGACTGGTGTTGACCGTGAAGTGATTGAAAAATGGTTATATGTGATTATTGCTATGGCACTAATCTCAGGTATCTTAGGTACTGGCCATCACTTTTACTGGCTAATGACCCCTGCGTATTGGCAATGGGTTGGTTCAATTTTCTCTGCAATCGAACCATTACCTTTCTTCGCGATGGTATTGTATGCCTTTAATATGGTTAACCGTCGTCGTCGTGAACATCCGAACAAAGCGGCTACATTATGGGCACTTGGTACATCAGTAATGGCATTCTTAGGTGCTGGCGTATGGGGTTTCCTACATACACTTGCTCCTGTGAACTACTATACTCATGGTACACAAATTACTGCTGCTCATGGACATATGGCGTTCTACGGTGCATACGCAATGATTGTTATGACGATAATGTCATATGCTATGCCTAAGTTACGTGGTGTTGGTGAAGCAAACTGTAATAGAGCTCAAGTAGTTGAAATGTGGGGCTTCTGGCTAATGACTGTGGGTATGGTATTTATTACTTTATTCCTAACAGGCGCCGGTGTACTACAAGTTTGGTTACAACGTTTACCAGAAAGCGGTGAAGCACTAAGCTTTATGGCGACACAAGACAAATTAGCTATCTTCTACTGGTTGCGTGAAATCGCTGGTGTTGTATTCCTATTAGGTCTTATTGCTTACCTTACTAGCTTTTTCGTTACAGAGAAAAAAGCAGCATAAATCATTAATTTGCATTCAACTTGTTGAATATAAATTATGCTAGTCTTTATAAAGCCGTGGTAGTGATATCACGGCTTTATTTTTATTTTTTCAAGTTAAATACCTACATAACAATAATGTAGTAAACGGGAGAATCGCTTGAGTGAAGAGCAATTAACACAACGTAAAAATAAACATATATTACAACGCTTTGCTAAAGTCGTTGGTGTGATTAGTATTATTGCTGCCATTATTTGTGGTGGTTATTTACTGACTTTAACCGACAGTGACGACAAAGTGATGAAAGCTTTTTTTGGTTCAATTTCATTTTTCTGTTTTATGATGGGCTTAGTGCTACAAAGCATTGGTAGTGCCAATTTACCTGATCTTACTGTACCAAAAGACAAAATAGAGCCAGAAACTGAGCAAGAAAAAGCTGACGAAAAATAGTTTACTTGGCTGTTTTATTTAGTTTAGGCAATGCTTTAATAGCAATTTAAGTACTTTTCATTGCCAAGAAAATTGACATACATCACAACGTACGTGTAAACCTTTTGCTAGTATACCAAGACATTAAATAAGTGATGCAGTAATCCTTTTAGGAAGGGCAAAATGGAAGAGTGGGTTGGCGGTCTTTGGCACAAATATATAACGCGTAAAGCTAGCACTGAATATACTGATGCAGCGGTACAGTTTTCCGAAATAGGCCATGCAGTTGGTATGGTATTTCGCGCTTTAGGCGGCGATGCGATTAAACGCGTTGAAGCAGCAAGTGATCGTGACTATATTGTCCGTCGTAGCTTCCTACAAAAAATTGCCGGTGAAAACCAACAAATTAGCTTAGCATGGCAAGACGAAGATAGTTTACGACTGCCAGAAACCTTAGCGGTTTTCCCTACCGTAGAATTAAATCATGACCTTTATATTTGGCTAGCGGTATTGGCCGCACAGCATAATGGTAAGTTCCGTCATTGGGCGATTGATAATCAACAATTGGTTGTTGATGTGCTTGCTCGTTATCCGGCATTGAAACCTCGTTACGACCGTTTAGCTGCTGCTTTTGTTAATAGTCGTGCAGATCATTCTAAACGACCAAAATCAGAACGTATGATGGAAGAAGCCATCATTGAAGCCATCGTTACCCCTGGTTCAGTGCAAGAATTCCCCATGGTAAATTACGCCCCACAAGCGGTGTATTTATGGTTATATCCATCTGCACAAGTTGACCCACAAGTATTACCAGAATATGAAGATGATGAAGACGTTGAAGCCGCAGAGTTAGGTAAAGCGAAAAAAAGCGACACTAGCCGTAAAAAAGCGGAGCGCGTTGACTCAGGCGATGAAAAAGATGGCATGATGATCTTTCGCCTTGAGACCATGTTTTCGTGGAGTGAATTTTCTAAGCTTGACCGTGGCACCGATGATAGTGATGACGATGATGAAGATAATCAACGCGTTGCTGAAGATTTAGATAAAATTACTGTTTCAAAAGAGCAAAGTCAAAAAAGCGCTCGTATTAAAATTGATATGGATTTGCCGTCAGCATCTGAAGATGATATTCCTTTAGGTGAAGGCATTAAAATACCGGAATGGAACTATAAAAAGCAGCGATTAGAGGAAGACCGCTGTTTATTGCACCCGATGCTGCCAAAAGATGCCGCAGCTAAACCACTGCCGGCTAAATTACAAAAAACGGCAAAAACAATTCAAGCGCAATTTGAACAATTACGTAGTGTTAGATATTGGCTAAAAGGTGAAGAGCAGGGTGAAGAGTTAGACTTATCTGCGTGGCTTGATTTTCATATAGAATCGAAAATATCACCCACCAAAGAAAGAGGCTTATACCGAAGCTTTCGTGGTAATAATCGCGACATTTCAAGTTTGTTATTGGCTGATTTGTCAATGTCGACAGACTCTTATTTAGACGACAATAATCGTGTTATTGATGTTGTACAAGACTCTATGTTGCTGTTTGGCGAAGCATTACATAGTGTTGGCGATAGCTTTGCTATGTATGGATTTTCTTCGGTGAAACGTAGCAATGTTCGCTTTTCACTATTAAAGAACTTTAACGAAAAGTACGATGATATTATTCGTGGTCGTGTGCAGGCTATTCGCCCAGGCTTTTATACCAGAATGGGCGCTGCTATTCGCCAAGCGACTAAAATTTTAGTTGAACAAAAAAGCTCACAAAAGCTGTTGTTAATACTAACGGACGGCAAGCCAAATGATATCGATCATTACGAAGGGCGTTTTGGTATTGAAGATACGCATCAAGCAATAAAAGAAGCGGCTAAATTTGGTATCAAACCATTTTGTATAACGGTTGACCAAGAAGCGCAAAGTTACCTACCTTATATTTTTGGAAGTAACGGCTATACCGTTATTTTACGACCAGAGCAGTTACCCGTTAGGTTGCCGCAACTTTATCATCAGCTGACAAACCAATAAAAGGGGTTATCATGTCGCACGAAAAAATTACCTGCTTGTTTTGTCAAAGTAAGAATGACAAAACACTTAAAAACTGCGCTAATTGCGGTATGGCACTGGCAGAAAATCATCCAGAGGGGAAAGCGCGGTGGAGCTTTTTTCAAAAAGCGTTTTGGGGCATTGTGATTTTTTGTCTGGTGATGATGTACTATTTGCCACGCTAAGTAAGTTGAAGGTGTGCTTAAGCTTGCAGTTGCTCGTAAGCACAGGCTAATGACGTTATTTTTATTAATATGACAAAGCGACAAGAAAAATATCGATATTATCTCGGTATTTTTCTTGTCGCTTTTTTTTTCGCGTGTAAAATACTGCCATCATTTTATTCTATTTTTATACAGTAACATCTACCTATGTTCGAACTAAAATATCAAACACCAAAAGAGTGGGCAGACGTAGCCCTTAGCGACTTCAACGCGTTTCTAGTTGACCATGCAGCGGCTGAGAAAAAAGCATCTGGTATGGCAATGTCTATGATCTCTCATTACCCAGATCGCAAATCGGTTGTTAAAGCTATGGCAGATTTAGCCATTGAAGAGCTTATTCATTTTAAACAAGTATTAAAGTTAATTAATGCCCGTGGTGCGCAGTTAGGTGCTGATGAAAAAGACCCTTACATTAACCAACTAAGAAAAGTATTTCGCAGTGGTAGTGATGTGTTTTTTATGGATAGATTAATTGTTGCTGGTGTTATAGAAGCGCGCGGTTACGAGCGTTTTTCATTAATTGCACAAGCGCTACCTGCTGGTAAAGACAAAGATTTATATCAAAGCATCGCCAAGTCTGAAGAAAAACATAAAAACTTGTTCATTGAACTTGCCTATGAATACTTTCCAAAAGAAGATGTCAATCAACGCTTAGATGAAATTTTAGATGTGGAAGCTGATATCTGCTTGGCTTTGCCATTTAGAGCAGCACTACATTAATATCATAAATAACATGCTAGCTTTGATGAGTAATAGCTAACATGGCTAGCGCATATTCTACTGCACAGTTCAACAAAACCTGCAGCAAGTACCTAGCCCACTATGCTGAGCAAGAAGTGGTGTCATTGGCATCATTTCCTGAACAATTTAGCTATCAACATGTACTTGTTATTCCTGCCTTTCAAGAGTCATTAGAGTTTGTTGAGCGCTTTGTTAGCTCATTACTTGCTGAACAGCAATGCTTGCTGATTGTGGTGGTTAATCAACCCGACAGTGCTTTTGGCCAGCAGCACTCGCAAGAGCAAGTTGAGTTGAAAAGCGATATTTCTGCACTAGGGAATGATCTGTGGCAGCAAGATAATTTAACCTTAATTGACCTGTCAAATTGTAAAGCTAATTCGCAAGCTAACAGTGCTGTACTTATTGTTGACCGCTACACTCATGCAATTCCTGCAGAGCAAGGTGTAGGTTTGGCGAGAAAAATTGGTGCGGATTTAGCCGTTGAGTTATCCATTCGTGGTGCGATTGCTTCATCATGGATACATTCAAGTGACGCAGATGCTTATTTGCCAAGCAACTACTTTAGCGCACACCTACCTGAAAACTTAGCTGTAACTCATTTGAATGATGCTAAAACTGCTGTTGCGACCTGTTGTAATTTTTATCACTACAGTGAGCAAACGACAATTCATCAGGCAAATGAATTATACGAAACGGCTTTGCGTTATTACGTTGCAGGTTTACATTTTGCTCAATCACCTTATGCCTATTTTACGATTGGCAGCATTTTATCTTTTGATATTTACGCCTATTGTCAGGCTAGGGGGTTCCCTAAGCGAAGTGCAGGTGAAGATTTTTATCTATTGAACAAACTAGCGAAACTCGGCAATGTTGTACATTTGCCTGAAGTAACGATTAAGCTTGATGCCCGGCCATCGCAGCGCGTACCATTTGGAACAGGCCCTGCAGTGCAAAGTATTATGCAGTTAACTGAACAAGCCCAAGATTATACCTATTATAATCCACAAGTTTTTATTGAATTAAAAGCTTGTTTACATGCTTTTAATTGCTTGTGGCAACATCGTGAAGAGCCAGAAGTGTGGTTTGATTCGTTATCTGAACTTAGTCAGCAAGCGTTGAAAAGTGTTGGGATATTATCGTTTATTACAAAACAGCAAAAAGCTAATCAAATTCAATTTGATAAACAAGTAATTGTTTGGTTTGACAGTTTTAAAACGTTGAAGTTTATACATGCCCTGAGGGAACTAGGGCTAGGCAATATGCCGCTAGAACAGGCACTTGCTAAAGCACCTTTTTAAAGAGTTCAGTTAGGATACTCAAATAGCATAATTACCAATAGAGTATCCTAATTTTGAATAGCTACAGTTTACAGGTGATTGTTAACGTTATTTACAACATAAAACAAACAGTCTGAACGCGCTATACCGCTTTGATTTGATGCCATAAATATTTTTAAGCTTGTGTTACAGACCAGTTTATTATCAAGTAACTTAAAGTAATTATCGATAACGTTAACGCCTTGATCGTTAATCATTTCTAGGTTTTCTAAACCTTTATCGTCAAGCCAACCTAACAATAAACCTTCACAACAACCGCCATAGTTAAATTGCTCAATATTGTTTCTTAAGGTAACACCGCTATAGTTTTCATCATGCTCGCTAAACGATAGCTTGCGATCAGCTTTGATAACCAAGCGTAACGGTTTATAGAGTATTTGTACTGCTTTATCTTGTGGCAAGGTGCAGCTGCTATCACACTTAGCGAATTGCTTAATGCCATTATAGGCAACTTCATGAGCTTGGTCATCGTTACTGCCACCACATTCAATCGTCACAACAGGGCATGAAAAATCGAGTTCCATCATCGCGCCGATATTGATATCAGATAAAATTAAGGTATCGCAAAAATATGATGACATCGATAACACATTTGGGCTGATCAAGGTACTAACAGCAAAAGCAGGGCCATTGCCAGAGGTATTATGTAAATCGATGATTGCGGTAGGATTAACCTCTCGAATGGCATTTTCAATTGATTTTGCACGTTGAATATAGCCATCAACATGTTGGTTTTCGCCATCTTCGCTGCTCTTTATCCCTTTTTCATTAAAGCAACGATTTAAGTCGACACCATCAGGTAGGTATCTGTGTGTGAATAAGTGTTGATGAGTGGCCGCCTCGACAGAAGAAATGATAATACGAATATTAGTTTTTGGTCTTGGTAGTTCATTTTCACTGGTAAGCCAACGATGCAGCGAAATAAGACCTGAAGGCTCATCTCCATGCAACAATGTTGATATTACTCGCCATTCATCCGTGTTCTCACCGGTAATATCAATAACGGTAAGTCCAATTAGCGATAAAAGGAATTGCTGGTAGTCGGCATGCAATGTACGACTGCATGGGTCTACTAAATAGTTAATTTCGCTAAAATCTATGTCCATAACTTGCCCCAGACCGCGATAGTGACTTCGCGAGTATTGTTAAATTAGTTTTACTGATAGTCAGGTTGAACTCATCAATAAGTGCAACGAGTCTATATGCTTAAAAAGATATCGAAATTAAATTTCGTAAATGCATCTATTTTTCGCATTCACCTAGCATGACACAAAGGGGGATTTATGATTGTTGACTAAGGTCAAATAATCATGGTTTATTCAACTTTCTGAATGGTCTTTTAATACTTTTTTGATCTCAAATTACTTTGTTGTAAAGCTTTATTTTATAAGGGCTTGCTTTGAAAGCTTAGCTTTTAATTAATGTGACATATGGCACATTATTTTATTGAAGTCATATACTTCATTTTATAGCCTATTCTCACTTGAAAATTGTGTGATTAAACACATAGTCAGGTATATAAATTCTTATTAGGTTAACTAAATTCTTATGGCTAGTAGGCTTTTATCTCGCCGTTATAAAGTGCTAGTCTAGTGCCTTGTCATTGAGAAAGTAGTGTAAATAACAAGGATTTAAATCTATGCAAACAGTAGTTGCTAATATTTTGGCGCAAATTGAATCTGTGGTGGTTGGTAAGCCCCACCAAGTGAAATTAGCCTTAGCATGTTTGTTGGCTAAAGGTCATATTCTTATTGAAGATTTACCAGGCATGGGGAAAACGACACTAGCCAATACCTTAGCGCATACTCTAGGTTTGTCGTATCAACGTATTCAATTTACTTCTGATTTAATGCCTTCTGACGTTATTGGTATTGCCATTTTTGATGAAAACAAAAAAGCTTTTCAGTTACATCAAGGTGCTATTTTTAATCAAGTCGTGTTAGCTGATGAAGTTAACCGCGCAAGCCCTAAAACTCAAAGTGCATTGTTAGAGGCTATGGAAGAAGGGCGAGTGAGTGTTGATGGCGTAACACATAAACTGCCTGAGCCATTTTTTGTTATTGCGACTCAAAACCCGATGTCGCACGCTGGAACTTATCCACTACCAGAATCGCAACTTGACCGTTTTATGATGCGTATTTCTCTCGGCTTTCCAAGTATTGAGGCAGAACGTGAAATTCTGCAAGCTAGCATTTCTCATCGTGATGGCGCTGAAACAACTCCGTGTGTGAGTGCTAAACAGCTACGAGAAATACAACAACACATCGCTGAAATAACTACAGCACCTGCCATTATTGATTATGTTATTGCACTGTGTCGAACGAGTCGACAAAGCCATATGCAAAACAAAGCGTTGTCGCCACGAGCGGGCAAAGCTTTATTAGCGGCAGCAAAGTCTTGGGCATTTATGGAAAATAGAGATTATGTTTTACCGGAAGATGTACAAGCGGTATTTACGGCGGTGTGTGAACATAGGTTAGCACCTCAGCAGCACAATACTTTCGAACAAAGTGGTGAAGCGTCTAATCAGGTGTTGGGGCAAGTAGATCCGACAAATCCGTTGCTTACTTAAATGAGAGAATAGCCTTTGTTGGTAAAAGTTAAATCGGTTATTTCTTCATGGTTAATTCATCCTATTAAAAGGTGGATAAATCGACGACTAAATGTGTGGTTAGCACGACGAATTCCACAGTCAAAAGAGCAACAAATAAATTATCGTAATATTTTTATTATGCCGACACGCTTTGGTGCGGCCTATGGCCTTTTTACCTTAATACTTTTTTTACTTGGCACTAACTATCAAAATAATATTATTATTTTGATCAGTTACTTATTGGTTAGCTTTTTTATTATTGTCTTACATCACAGTTTTTTTAACTTATCAGGCTTAAAGTTTGCCGCTAATAGCCCAATTAAAGGTTATGCAGGGTCTGCATTATCTTTTCCCTTAATGATTACCAATAAGAAAACTCGTTTTAATATTCATTTCTCTTTTTATCAAGGGTTAGTCAACAAAAGTAGTACCAGCAATACTAGCGGTGCTGGTTTGGCTGTTGGCAAAAACATAAGCAGTGAGAAAATAGCTGTTAAGCAGCATAGTGAAAAGGCATCGAGTGAACAAAAAAGTAAAGTCATACTTGAGCTCACTCAAGGTGAAAACGAAATAGCAGTGCCATTTCAAACTGAAAAGCGCGGGCAGTTTTCACTACCTAGAATGCTGATTGCCAGTGAATATGGTTTTGGCTTATTTCGCACATGGACGCGATTAGATTTCAGCCAGCAAGCAACCATATTTCCAAAACCACTGAGTTATGCGTGGCAGAAAACGCAGCAAGTAGCAAAAGGGCAAATGCAAAATGAGCGTGTTGAAAGCCAGCATAATAGTTTTCAAGCGGGTCACGATGAGTTTTATCAACTGCAACAATATCGACAAGGTGAGCCTTTTAGTCAAGTTGCATGGAAACAAGTTGCTCGTGGTCAAGGTTGGTTAACTAAGCAATTTCAGAAAAACTTATCAGGTCAACTTCAGTTAGATTTTAGTGCCTTACCAGAAGTGACGTTAGAGCAACGCTTGAGTCTATTGAGTTACGCCATTACTGATTGTAGCAATCAACAAATTGCCTTTTCATTAAAGTTACCCAATCAAGAGTTCCCTTTTGATAGTAGCCCTGAACATACGTTACGTTGTTTAACGGCATTGGCATGTTATTAGGATGTTTGAATAATGAAAACTAAACGTCGCACTAATAAAAAACAAAAGCAGCATGATTCAAATACATTGCAGCTTAATGGCCAAATGTATTTTTCTTTGCTGCTATTTCAGCTATTGAACTTACTTACTTTGGTGGCAGAGCTAAATGTTGTCTATATTGCTTTTGCTGTTTTAGCACTTTTAATACAATTTTCGGCGCATTTAAAACTGAAGAATAAGCTGGCTGTTGGCACTGTTAGCTCGTCAAGCAAAGTGGCTCTTAATTCAATGTCGTCGATTTTTAGTCATAGTTTTTATTCCACACCGAAAATATTTCCGTCTTGGCTTATTTTACTGTGCGCTATTGCTGGCAGTATTAGTCTCGCATTGTTTGGTCGAGAATTAGGTTTACTAATGAGCATGGTACATTTACTTTGCTTCGCGTATAGCTTGAAAGTGTTTGAAATACCCAAACGCAAAGATCTTTATCAGCTGGTAATGTTAGGTATATTTATTGCCACATCATCACTAATATTTATTCAATCGGTTTATTTCTCAATTGCTGTCATCATATTAGTTTTCGCAAACTTTATTGTGCTGATGAAGTATTTTTCCCCGTCATCGCAAATTAAACAGCAAAGTAAAACACTGACCAAGCTAGTGGCTTATTCGATTCCATTTGCTGTTTTATTATTTATTGGTTTTCCAAAGCTTGAGCCATTTTGGCAAGTGCCTAATGTTGAATCAGCTAAGGTAGGCTTGTCAGATCGAGTTAAAATAGGCGATATTGCTAAATTAGCTTTGTCGGATGAACTTGCTTTTAGAGTAACTTTTAGCGGTGACATTCCTGCACATTCACAACAATATTGGCGTGCCATGGTGCTTGATGATTTTGACGGCTCAACTTGGCAACAAACAAAGGCGGTTAAATCACGTTCAATGCGCCAACGTTTGCAAGACCAGCAAGATGATGTAATTAATGCCGATGTTCAAGGCCCTGGAATTAGTTATCAAGTTATCACCGAACCTAGTTATCAGTCTTGGTTGTTTGCACTAGATTTTGCGACAAGCGAGCAAGCAAGTATTGGCCAACGTTCGGACTATGCCTTGTATTATCGCGGCATTATCAATCAAACATTAAGCTATAACGTTACCAGTTATCCTGCAGCAATTTTAGCGAAAAATTTAAGCATGAGGCAACGCGAATTAAATTTAGCAATGCCGTTAAAAAGTAACCCTAGATTAAAAGATAAAGGTCAACAACTGCGCAAACAGTTTACTGATAACAATCAGTTGATTAATCATGTATTGAGCGAGTTTAATCAGCAACAATATTATTACACCTTGCAACCGCCACGATTAAGCGGCAATACCTTAGATCAATTCTACTTTGATACTAAATCAGGTTTTTGTGAACATTATGCCAGTGCTTTTACATACTTAATGCGCGCTGCAGGTATACCTGCTCGTATGGTTACTGGCTATTTAGGTAGTGAAATGAATCCTAAGGGCAATTACTTGAGTATATATCAGCGTAATGCACATGCTTGGTCAGAAGTTTGGCTTGCAGGGCAAGGTTGGGTGCGAGTTGATCCCACTGCGGCTGTTGACTCTGAAAGGGTTGATAGTGGTTTCTCTAGCAGTTTAATGCAGGATGTAAATGAGTTATCTAGTAGCTTCTTCTCACTACCATCAATGAAAGCAATGTGGTTGTATAATCAGCTGAAGCAACAGCTTGATGCGCTAGATTATCAATGGACACGTTGGGTTATTGGCTATACCAATAATCGACAAAACCAAGTAATGAAAAGCATACTGTCAGCGTTACGCTCTTTAGAAAATATATTTTATTTTGTAGCAGGTGCCTTGGTACTGGTGTTTTTGATTGTATTCGTAAGATTGATGCTAGTGAAAAAAGCAGAGCAAAGTGAATGGCAAACTCAATATTTAATTTTACTATCAATTTTGGCCAAGCAACAGTTAGTTAAAGGTAAGTCGATGACTGCAATGCAATTCGCACAATTTGTTGGACAACAGCGCCCAGAAATTTCCGCACATTTCACTGAACTAACAAACTATTATTGCCAGTTACAATATCAACAGTCACTTGAAAACCAAGCAGAGATAATTGCTAAGCTTCAGCAATGTTATCGAACATTACGCTGGCAGCTTTGGCGAGCTAACTTTGTTATTAAATAACAGTATTACTAAGCGATAAAACTAAGCTGTATCAGAGCAGATTAAATTATTTTAACACTTGGGAATTTGAGCATTGAATCAATTAACTGAAAAGGCAATAGGGTGCCCATATTGTGGTGAAATGATTAAGGTATTAATTGACCCATCAGATTCGCAGCAACAATATATTGAAGATTGCCAAGTGTGTTGTAAGCCAATTAACTTTTTGATTTCTGAAAGCACTAATGGCGAACTTGATGTACAGGTATATAGTGACGACGAAGTTTTTTAACGTGATGAAATTTAAGTAATATTTGTTTGTTATTATCATGTAAAACAACTTTTTTGCTTATCATCTGCTTTTTAATTGAGATATAAAATGGAAATAACCATTAAGCAAGCCACTAATGCTGATGTGAAAAAACTGAGTGCTATTGCACAGTTAACATTCCCGTTAGCGGGGCCTGCAGATTCATCTCCCTTGGAAATATCAAAATATACTCAAAACAACTTAAGTGATTCAGTCTTTCAAAAGCTTGTGGAAAGCGATAAAACATTCGTTGGCTGTGCCCATACCGACACTGAATTGGCTGGTTTTATCGTATTGAAGTATTTTAGTCATCAACCGAATAATGAAATTGTCGATAGCTCTGCAGAACTTCAAAGGCTGTATGTGCTTGAGAAATACCACGGTAGTAATATCGCTAAATTGTTGGTGTTTGAAGTGTTTAAAAAATGTTTGGATAAACAAATTGATAGTATTTGGCTGAATGTTTATAGCGAGAATAATCGAGCGAAGACGTTCTATGCTAAGTTTGGTTTTCAAGAAACCGGAACAACACTTTTTAAGATGGGAGCTGAAACACACTTAGACAATGTGATGACAGCAAAAGTCACATAAATAAGTGTGAAAATTAGAACGTCTAGTTGATTATTGTGTTTGATATTTTTGTTAATAAAAATCAGCTGTTGTTGTTAACGCTCTTCGTATAAAATCCGCTCCATAATTTACCCAATAAACGTTTTTGTATTGATAATGTTTATTTGGTAGAGCCATATTCATCTATTCTAAGTGATAAAAAATAATTCAATGACAGATATAACGATAGCAACTCATAACGGTAATTTTCATGCGGATGATGTTTTCAGCATTGCCGCATTAAAACATATATTCCCATCATTTACGCTGATACGTACTCGTGATTTAGCGCTTATTGCTAAAGCCGATATTGTTATTGATGTTGGCGGTGAATACGACGCTGATACAGGTCGCTTTGATCATCATCAGCGTGGTGGTGCTGGTGAGCGTGAAAACGGTATACCTTACTCTTCATTTGGCTTAATTTGGAAAAAATACGGGACGGAAATATGCCAAGGTAATCAAGAAATTGCCAAGTCTGTTGATAGAATTCTCGTTTCAAGTATTGATGCTGTTGATTGTGGTCATGTGGAAGGTGTCGCACAAGGCATTAGCCTAAGTCAAACCATTTCAATGTTTAACCCAACTTGGCAAGAAGATAGCCATTTTGACAGCTGTTTTGATGAAGCAGTTGATTTTGCATCGCGAATTTTGGCTCGTTTTATTGCTTCTGCAAGTGGTGGTATTAATGCAAAAGATATTGTGGCTAAAGCGATTGAAAATGCACAAGACCCTAGAGTTATCGTTTTAGAAAAGTACACTCCATGGAAAACAACGGTGCACACTTTATCTGAACAAGCATTATATGTGATATATCCATCAGGCTCTGGTCCGTGGAGAATTCAAACCGTTCCTGTTGAGCTTGGCTCATTTGAAGACAGAAAACCATTGCCTAAATCTTGGGCTGGTTTATCTGATCAAGCACTGCAAGAAGAGACAGGTATAGAGGATGCAATGTTTTGCCACAATGGTTTATTTATTGCGGGCGCTAAATCGTTGGGAGGCACCATGGAAATGGCAAGTATTGCACTGCAGGAGTAGCAGTTGATACTGGTTAAATAATAGAATAATTCGTGGAGGCGAGTTGCATTTTCTAGCCTCCACTTGTTGTTTAATTTATTGTTTCACTTATTTTTGCTAATGCTATTAACCCGTGCAATTGGCCAACTGAATACTGCTTTATAAAAGAGTCACTCCTTAATTCGTTATGACCTTTTATATGTTCGAACTAACATTTTAGTAAATGATCAGATATGGCTATTAATGACATAAATACGTTTTGGTGTCTGATATTCATATTTACCCACATTTACCTTAATTGACCTACCTTTACATTCATTTTATTACACTAAGCTGATGCTTCTATGCATTGATTACTCTTCCTTTACACTGGGGTTTTAAAATGAAATCAAAACAACTAACGTTTATATTTACCTTCGGGATTGCTATTTTTGCCGCAGGTTGCTCAAGTAGTGGTGAACAACCTGATAGAAAAAAATTTATTTATCAAGAACGATTAGAAACCAAAATTTTACCTGATGGTTCAAAAGTATTTAATTTTTCATTAGCAATGCAACGAAGGGAAGATATAGCGAAAAATGAGAAATCTCCCGATGAAAACCTACACAAGAATGGCAAGCGAGGTGGGAAGGGGGGAAGAACTGGCGAAAGAAAAAGGGGGCAACGAAATGCTGAACAAAACCAAGAAATTAAATCAGCATCGGCAGTAAATGAAAAAGTAAAGGGTAACCAGGCTTTAGCGGAGCGCTTTGAAGAGCGGTTAGACAACTTGAAAATTTTGAAAATGTTCTGCCGTCAGGGTTACTTTGTATTAGAAGAGTATTCACAAGTAAATAAAATGAGTATTAAAGCTGAATGTAAGGAGGGAGCTTCAGCCGCTGATTACAATAAGTTTACTAAAGCAAAATAACGCTTAATCGCTGCAGTGATAGAGTTACAGTTAGTGTTATCGTTAAAACAGCCATGTGTGTTTCGAAAATCTTAATTAAAGTGCTAGCTTTCATTCATTAGGAGGAACAGGTGCTTAAGGCTATTAAACCTTCGAAAAAACTAACACTTCATTTTATTATTCGTTACTCTACTATGTAACTACAATTGGGATGAAGTAAGGCAGTGTGTTGTCTACTATTATGAAAAATCTATTATCCATTCGTTCTTATAGTACAAAGCCAACTCGCCACTCACATCATTTTAACCAGCTAGTTTTACCTTTACGTGGTGTCATAAATATATGTGTAGGTAGTTTCAAGGGTAAAGTCGCACCTAGTGAGTGTGTTGTCGTTAAGGCTAACGAAGAGCATTTGTTCACGGCTGATACTGAGGCTAGATTTGTCGTTGTAGACATGGAAAGCTTGCCGCTTAATATTTCATCTTCACATTGTATTGTGTTTGCGATTAATGCATCCCTTCGTAGTTACTTAGCTTTTATTGAGAACCAGTTAGAAAATAAAGTTAATGTTCAATTAGAGCAAATGATGTTTGAAATGTTTAATTTACTACTTGCAGAACAACCTTTATTACCAAAAGTTGACCATCGCCTAGGAGCAGCGATATCCTTTATTGAGCAAAATATTGCTGGGCAACTCCAAATCAAAAACTTAGCTGCTACTGCCTTTCTAAGTGAGACACAATTTAAAAAGCTTTTTAAGCAACAAACAGGCATGACTGTGATGAGTTATGTTACGAAAATCCGTATGGAAAAAGCCAAAGCTCTACTTACACATACAGATTACCCGCTACAAATCATAGGTGAAAAAGTCGGCTACAAAGAATTATCAGCTTTTAGCCGAAGGTTCTCACAATATTTTGGACTTTCGCCAACTAGGTTTAAAAAGTAGTCTTAATTGTTAACGATTGCGTCCTAATGGTTAAAAACACCCCTCGTAATTAGCATACTATTTCTGTAAATAAGATTATACGCAGAGCTTTATTATGAAAAGTAATCACGAAAGTTTTAAAGGTGTTTTCGCCATTATTATTGCCAGCTTTTTATGGGGAACAACTGGCACTGCAGCAAGTTTTTCTCCCGATGTAAGCTCGTTGGCAATTGGTGCATTTTCTATGGGCGTAGGAGGTGTTTTACTTGTTTTCACTGCTAGAAGTAAGCTATTTATAGATTATAAACTCATGTTGAAACAACCTAAGGTATTATTTTTAGGTGCGTTTTCTGTCGCAATTTACCCGTTAGCATTTTATAGCTCAATGCGCCTTTCCGGGGTTGCCATTGGTACAGTGGTTTCAATAGCGACAGCCCCTTTTTTTGCGGCAATACTTGAGCGTATAATTAATAAAAAACACATGACGAAGCAATGGATATTAAGTTTCATTATCGGTGCTATCGGCATTGTTTTACTTACCTTAGGAAAAGACCAAAGTAACCATGCTGCATATAGTGCACATCAACAGGTTATTGGGATTTTGTTGGGGTGTATTGCAGGATTAACTTATGCTGGTTATTCATGGGCGGCTAGACGATTAATTGAAAGCGGTGTGCACTCACAGTCATCAATGTCAGGGCTTTTCGGTTGTGCTGCACTTCTACTACTCCCTTCATTATGGTTTACGGGTGATAACTTATTCTCAAGTTCAGTCAATACCTCAGTATCTTTGTATATGGCCGTGATCCCAATGTTTCTAGGCTATCTATTATTTGGTTTTGGCTTGAACTTTATCCATGCCAGTAAAGCTACACTAATAACCTTAATTGAACCTTTGGTTGCAACTGTTTTATCAGTTTTTATTATTGGCGAAAAATTTAAAGTTATTGGGTGGGTAGGAGCAGCTTTAGTCTCGTTGTGTTTATTAATGCAAACTTTTAAGCCTCAAAGTCAATCGAGGCTAGCCTTTACATTAACTTAGCTGCGGTGCCTATATTGTTAATACCGTGGCGGAATGTCCGTAGCGTATTGAGTGACCAATCATACTTTGCACCGAAGTATTATCTCAAAGAAAATTCATTCGCTATTCTATTGATATATGCATGTAGGTATTTTAGCGGCTTGTTGGTAAGAGTCTGTTAAATAAGAATTAAAACACCTAGTTTTTTTGTTATATATCATTTACTCTAACCATCAATGTTTAGTGCTTTGACTGTACGCTAGCATTCCAGTTTAATTATAATATTTCAAGGATAGAATAAAATGAAAAGATTCACATTCATAGCTTTATTGATTTTAACTTTAACAGGGTGCGATAAAGACTCAACAGATGTGAAAAGCGACGATAAATTGCGATTAAGTATTAGCGCTTTCAATAATATATGGGATACAGAGTTCAGTACTAACAAAAAAGATTTTGATCTAACTATCAAACTGTATGAGGATTCTATAAACGCAGCAACTGGAAAAAAAGAAAGTAATCATATCGGCGTCAATACTTCAGGTATTCTAACTTTAGAGCTCGATGAAAAATCATATGACTTATTTGACTATTACCTCCCTGGTAGTGTGTTAGGCGGAGATGGCTCTTATGTGGTTAACATACCTGATATTGAAAATAGTGTTAAATCATTAAGTATTAATTTATTACTTAATGGGAAAAAATATAGAGTGGATTCATTAATGCCTGCTCCTGTATTGGTTACTAATTATGCTCATTTGGCTCAAAACTACGAACCTCTTGATGATGACTTTTTAATCGAGTGGGAATCAAGTGTTTTACCAACAAAGATTGAAGGCACCCAAACTGTTTTTTTTAAAGACCAACAAGTTTGTTCAAAAGATATATATACCTTTGCTGTCCCTACCGATATCTTTTCACACTATATCTACAAAGAAGATATGAACCATGGTTGTGAAAATATGACTCAAGATATCAGAGATATAAGAACAGAGGTTTCGCTTGTCCAAAGTGAACCAAATTTACAATCTACTCATGAAGGTTTCGACAGTGTTTCAGTATCTTTTGAAAATAATTATAAATGGCTAGAAGTTACATTGTTTTAAATGGTAGTAATAACCTTAAGTGAAAACTTCTTCTTTTAATTGCTTTGCTAAGTGAGGTTTCACCTTTTTCAGCAGCATGAATGCTTAAAATACTTGGCTAAATCAATGCCGACGGCTTTAATTAAGGGAATATGGATTGTACTTTATTGACTACTTTTAACACGTTTAATAGAGTACATAGGTGCTGATTAGTATGGATGTATATCATTCGTTATATTATTAGGCCCTCACTTGAATAGGAGTACCGTAATGGGCTATATAGATGGTTTTGTACTGGCTGTACCTAAAGATAATAAAGAGCTTTATATTAAACACGCTGTTGATGCTGCAAGAATTTTTAAGGAATACGGTGCACTTAGTTTAACGGATTGCTGGGGCGACGAAGTTCCAGATGGAGATGTTACATCTTTTCCTTTAGCGGTAAAATGCGAAGAAAATGAAGTTGTTTGCTTTTCTTGGGTGACATGGCCTTCCAAAGAAGTTCGAAATGAAGGTATTGAGAAAGCGATGGAGGATCCAAGGTTATCGCCTGAAATTAATCCAATGCCTTTCGACGGAAAACGCATGATATTTGGTGGTTTTAATATAATTGTTAATGAATAAAGCGACATGCAAGTAGTTAAAGCAAAGTAAAATGCTGTTGGCTCTTAACACCTCTGTTAAACAGGGGCGTTTAAGCAAAGTTTTTTATTTTTTTGTATTTACTTACATGATTATTCCTTCTTCATGAGAGCTCAAGATTCAAATATGTTTTAGTTTAGCCTTATAAATTATTAATAGGTGTTAACTTAAAGTATGGGGTATTGGGAAGTGAGGGCAAATTACCTTCCTATATCAGTCAATGTAAGAATGGATATAGGAGGTAATAATATTGAGCAGGAACTTAGGTGCTTGAAGGTAAATTACACTCAATCGATTCGTAATTTACCACATCAGGTTTTCAGCTATATATGAATAATATTTAAATATTCGCCGATAAATGCAAACAACAACCTTTGCCTGCAAACGTCAGCTGGTAGCTAGGTTCGTTGTTATCAGCTGATGGCCAAACTCGCTCTAACATGCCTTTCTCAACTAAAAAGTCCAACATATTGATTGATAGCTCACCTAACTTAGCTTTTGCAGTTATTTCCATTTTTGTTGCAACACCTTTAAACGAGTACATCGCCTTAATTATCCTTGTTTCGGCTTCTGATAATTTTGGCATACTACCAGTGTAAGGTGGGTATTGATGCAACGGGAACTTACCTCGAATACTTTCATAAGAGGCTTGCATTGCTTTAATGTCGTCCTCTTTATTTTCGGTTAATTTGAAGGTATGAAAAACGCCAGATTCTTTACTTAAGTAATCTACTTTTGCTAAAAATATTGGCAAACCGCAACCTTGAGCAACATGATAAAAGCCTGTTTTCCATTTAGGTACCGCACCACGAGTGCCTTCAGGGGTAAATAAGAAAAAAACCCGCTGTAATTTTTGACTGTCAATAAAGTCTTTAATTTGTTGAACTTGGCCAACACCTTTTTCTGAGCGGTCAATTGGAATAGCACCAAGGTACATAAGCCAAGTGCCTAATACGGGAACTCGACAGATACTGTCTTTAATCGAAAAGTATATTTTCACATCTTGTTGTATAGCGGCGCCAAGTGCATAGAAAAAATCCCAGTTAGAGGTATGTGGAGCGGCAATAGCAACCCCTGCACCTTCAGGAGCATTTTTACAAAGCTTCCAACCGGCAATTTTAAACCAAAGAGAGAAAAAGAATTTTAAGAAATATTTAGTGAAAATACCGTCAAAGATGGTTTTATCACGAATGATGAGTGATTTGTTAGCCATGATAATAGGGATGTTGTTACGTTGAATATAGCTATTATTCTAGCATGTAAGCGGTAGAAAACATTGATATAGAGTAAAATTTTGTAATGGTTGAGTTTTGTGCACAAAAGATTAGTTTTTCGGGGCAAGGCACAATTATGTCAGGCAGTATTCATACAAATAGTTGAATTATCACTTTATCGTACTGTAAGCATTAATAATGTGCTGCACGTTCTGTTGAGCTCCTTGCTGTATACGTTGGTAATGGTTAAGTGTTTTATGTAAATATTTATTAACTACTTCAGTTTGCTTACTTGATGTTGACTGCCAAATTTTATCGCCAATGGGGCTGATTTTCTTGTTTTCTTTACTTAACTCTTTGCTTAAAGATGAAACTAATAGTATTTCATAGAAACGTTGGTTTTCTTCAATCAGCACTTCGTCTTTTAAGCTAAAATCAAGTTCGATTAATTTTTGGCGTAATGAGAATTGGTGATGAACAGGGCAGAGTAAAAAATCAATATTTAAACTCTTGTGTCGTTGATAAATAGCTTCAATGAATTGCATCATCAAGTCGCCACCAACACCAGCTATGATGACAAGATGCTTGCCTTGATATTTTGTTAAGGGCAATTTGGCAACATCGAGACAATGAGCTTTCCAAGGTAGGCTAGGGCAAAAACGTTCAAGTTTGTTTTCTACTTCCGCCATCAAATCGGGCACTATATCGACAAAGTGAATGGTGCTATTAGTTTGGCTCGATAATAGCGCAAAGCCTAGTAAACCATGGTCACAGCAACAGTCCCAGATATGGTCATATTGTTGAGTTGCCATTTTTTCAATTTGCTGTAAGCGTTTGCTGAGTTTCAAGTTTTGTTTCAATGTTCTGATATTATTAAGTTTATCTTAGTGCTATTTTATCGGTAAATTACGTAAATAGACAAGTGACCGATTTGTATTAATTAGTGCTTTTGTCCCTATTCTAATTAGCTAAATAGAGACATTTTATGGATTATCAATAATCACGCTTGTGTGTTTTATAGAAAAGTCAGGCTCTTATTTGTCAGTGATTTCAATAGGTTTTGGCTCTGTGATTGGTTGTGGATCTGCACTACCATCTTGTGAATTACCGCCAATTTGATCAGGGACAGCGCCACGTACTAAATCTTGAGACTCTGCCATCCAGGCGTATTGTCCATCACCAGCAATAGAGTACGTACCATGTGGTGTTTCTATATGACCATATATTGCGTGGCCATTAATAGTGATTGTTGTGGTGTATTGATCTTCATTCATTAAAAATTTTGCGTTAAGTGTCTTATTACCTCGACTGTCAAACTTTGTGCTTTCTATTTCGACGTTTTGGTACATATCAAAATATGGCACTTCTAACTCTAAGGTATCACCCGCTTCAAGTGATGATATGTGATCATTATCAACCTCTAAGTACACTTCACCTTGTAGGTTTTCGCGTAGTTTTCCTGACGCCTTGAGTACTTTTTCTGCCATTTCTGATCGTGAAAAAGTTGTGCTTTTCTCATTTTCTTCAGCCGCATCAATTGCAGTAATACTGTTGTTTTCAGTTATCGATGTTTCTTCGTTGGTATGCTGCACGTGAGGATGTTGATGAGACACTAAGTTTTTTATATTTTTAACTTCTGCTTTTGGCTCAGCAATTTTTTCACTTTTTAATGCTACTTGCTTATCTACCTTGGTGCTTGAAAAGCTAGACCAAAACGCGAAAAGTAATGCGCTAGCAATTATTGCCACTATCGTTATTGTTTTTTTCATAAAGCACCTACACATATTTTTAATTGGACTGTTTTTTAAATACAAAGTTAGTAAAATTTCTTTTACTAACTTTGTTACTTTTTCAGGGAGTTACACTTTCTGACTAACGAAATGCAGCTATCGTATTTGTGACCAGTTCAAGTGCACGTTGTGAATCAGCTACATTATTTACCCCAATTGGCTCTCCACCTAATGCCAAGCCAGGATTAGAGAAATATGATAATTGATTCGTAGTATTGAACTCTTGTGGATACGCCATAATAGTAGCGAATTGATTATCAACACCGTAACCAACAGCCCAGCTATATACACCACCTTCAGCACCTTGTCGTACTGAATGTCCAAGGCCCATGTTATGGCCTAGCTCATGCATAAAGGTTAGCGTGGTATCACCACAATCATTTGCGGTGATATTGTATGCGTAGCTATCGTATGCATCATGATCTGGGAATACGTCATCCATGCCATAGATAGAGCCTGCTATACCACATGTGTAACCACGCGATGTACGCTCAGCTGTACCAATAACGACAACAAAGTCTGACTTATATGAATCACGCCAGTTACGGATTTGACTATTTTTATAGAAGCTTTGAATGTTAGACCATGATGCAACGTAATTAGTGCTTACTTGGTTGTCACCAGCCCAAGCCAAAACTAAGTTAATGTCTAAGCCATTCTTTTTATAATTTGCATTAGAATCGGCAATAATATTCGCTATTTCTGTATGAATATCAAAGCTACGAGCTTTTGCTGCTGCAGTGTAATAAACGTCAACAACGACATCTTTAGCCATTGCCGAAGCGGTTAATGCTGCCGATATAGATAAACCTAAAAGCGTGTTTTTTGCTATTTTTTTTAACATGCTATTTCTCCTTAATTGCTGTTATTTTATTCTGTTTTTCAACGGATAATGACTACTCCTATCAGAGGGAATGACATAGAGCTCGTATCTTAAACAGATTCTTTTTATTTCATGTTTGCCGAACAAAAGCGGCAAGTCATTAGAATGCAAAGGTAAATTGTTAAATAGTAATATTACGACATTTTTTCGTACGAAAATGAATTGAAAATTACCAATAAGCTGACCGATTGGTTATTTTTTATGGCGGTTAATTTACAAAAAATGTCGCTTAAATATGATTTTTTAGTTCTATCGTTATGTTTTGTATGTTTAATTATTGTTTTGTTTTTTTGTTTAATTATCTGAAAGGGGATTATTTTTACTAGGCTAGAGCAATTTTTCTGTGGTTAGGGATGAAGGAAATTAAGAGTTATAATCTCACATTTTGATATTTGTTGTAAATTTACAATAAATTAGGTTTGTTAATAAGAATAGATTTTTATAATTTTGCTATGGAGTTGCGACATGGTATTAAAAATTATGAATTATATGCGACATGAATGCTAAATTACATGCCGCTAATAACATAAGAAAGCTAGTTAATTATTTTTCATCCGTTGGTTCTTCATCAAGAATGACCACTCTAATAATTGTGATCATTTTTTTCGGTACTGTGGTGTAGCCTAATTCTTCACTGTAACCCACTTCTACTTGTGCGATGGCTTCAAGTATTTCGTAACCTTCAATTACTTCACCAAAAACGGCATATCCCCATGAACTTCCTGGGTCTAAATTGGTATTGTCATTGAGGTTAATAAAAAATTGGTTGGTTGCTGAATGGGCATCGTTTAGTTGCTTTGCCATCGCAATAGTGCCTTCTTTATTTTTTAAACCATTGCCTGATTCATTAAAAATGGGCTCATCGGGCTCTATGTCGAAGTAGTTGGTCATAAAGCCGCCACCTTGAATGAGGTAGCCTTCTTCTACACGATGGATCAAGGTATTGTCGTATTGTCCTCGCGTTACGTAGCCTAAAAAGTTATTAACGGTAATTTTTGCTCGATACCGGTCAAGTTCAATAACAACATTGCCCATCGAGGTTTCTATTCGCACTTTTGGCGATAGGTTACTTGGTTGAATATATTGCCCTTTTGTATTAGCTGCGAATAACTGAAACGACATCAGTAGGCTTAGGATAAGTAGTGAAGTTCTGATCATATTAGTATCTTTTATCCGTTATGTTAGGGCGAATTCATCAGCATCTAAAAATGCGGGGAAATTATCTTTGAATTGTTCAAGCTTGCTAAAGTCGAGCAGTGTAGTAATGATTTGTTGTTGATTATCAGTGGCAGCAACTAATGTTTCACCGGTAAAATCAATTATGGTTGTCCCTCCTGAATGAGCCGTATCAACACCGTCTGCACCGACACGATTAACGCCCACTACAAAGCTTTGATTTTCCATTGCTCGCGCTTTTAATAAGGTGTCCCAAATATGGCGTCGCGCTGCTGGCCAATTAGCAACATTAACCATCAGATCGTAGTCTTGGCGGTTACGTGACCAAACAGGGAAACGCAGATCGTAGCAAACCAATGGCAGTATTTTAATGCCATTAATAGTGATTACTTTCCGTTCTTGGCCTTGTTCAACATGGTCTTGCTCTTTACCTAAACGAAATAGATGGCGTTTGTCATAATACTCAACTGTGCCATCAGCAAATGCCCAATAAAAACGGTTCGCCTTTTTATCGTTTTGGCTAACTAAAACACTGCCGGCAACAACACAGTTATATTGCTGGGCCATTTTTTTCAGCCACGCTAAAGCAATACCGCCATTTTCAGGCTCTTGTACGTCTTTTCTATTAATACAAAAGCCAGTTGAAAATGTTTCAGGTAGTAGCAATAAACCAACCGCAGTGTTTGCGTTAAAATAGTCTGAAATTAGCCGCTCTAAATGTTTAAAGTTCGCTTGTTGATCTAACCATTGAATATCGTATTGCACTGCTGCTATGGTTAAAGTTGACATAATATTTCCGCCGCTTCTAGTAAAGTATCGTCATTTTTTGCAAAGCACAGTCGGATGACTTTATTATCTTTATGATATTCCTGCCTTTGTTCAGCAGGGTATAGTGGGCTAAGCGGAATGGCTGCTACGCCTGCTTCTTTCGTTAACCATTGACAAAACTCACGGTCATTAAGCTCTGATATTGCTGAGTAATCTAACAATAAAAAGTAAGTGCCTTTTGATGGCAGTAGCGTAAAACGAGAGTCTTTCAAAGCATTAGTCAGCACATCGCGTTTTTGCTGATAGAAGTTCGCTAACCCAGTAATATGAGATGGTTGTTCTTTTAGCATTTGCGCAATGGCAATTTGTGCTGGCGTAAATGAGCAAAAGGTCACGTACTGATGAATTTTTCTAAACTCGTTCATCAGTTCATTAGGCGCGGCGCAATAGCCCATTTTCCAACCAGTACAATGAAAGGTTTTACCAAAGCTAGAAACAACAAAAGCACGTTGAAATAATTCAGGGTAGCGCAATACACTTTCATGACGTAAACCATCAAAGGTCATGTGCTCATATACTTCGTCGCTGATGACATATAAGTCATACTTTTCAACTAACCCTTGCAACGTATTCAGATCAGATTCACTTAATATTGAACCGGTTGGATTGTGCGGGCTGTTAACAATAATGGCGCGAGTTTTTGCATTAATGCTTTGTTCTACCTGTGACCAATTTATCGCATAACTTGGCGCATCAAGCGTGATATGGCGACATGTGCCGCCCGCAAGTTCAATCGCTGGTTCGTATGAGTCATAAGCGGGATCAAAAATAATCACTTCATCGTTTGGCCTTACAAGTGCTTGTATAGCAACCCATAACGCTTCAGTAGCACCTGAGGTAATGGTTACGTTATTTAATCCATTAAGTTTTTGTTCATCGGTTAAATGTGTTTGATATTGTCGGTGTACCATATCGGCAATTTGCGTTAATAGTTCAGGCAAACCGTTTGACGGTGAGTATTGATTTTTCCCTTCACTGATCGCTTGATTAATTTTATCTTTTAAAAAAGCAGGCGTATCAAATTCTGGAAATCCTTGGGATAGGTTAATCGCCTGATGTTGATTTGCCATAACTGACATTTCGGTAAAAATACTGGTTTCTACATTGGGCATTTTGCTGGTAAAAGAAGATGACACAAAAAACTCTCTTAATTTAATTAATAGCTACAACTTGATTCATTTAAAAGACAATGAACTGAATAAGAGGATGTTAAGGCTAACGGCTGATGAGTTCAATTGTTATCAACCGTTAATCACTTACTGGGTGTAAATGACTAACTAAATAAAATCAGTAGAAGGGCGCTTTTCAATAAGTGACAGCGGTAAAAATGCTATTTTAGCGTTACATAAAATGAGGGCAGTGGAGTTGAAAGGGCAGCACAATGATATACCGCCATTAACAACAGCTAAATTTTTATCAAACAGCTAGCACGTTCTCTTATCACTGTGCTGACTATTATTTGGAATAAAGCGCGACTTCTTCATCAAGAACACTTGCTAATAATGGGCTTGATTCTGAACGAGCAAAGGCGTCATCAATATTTTTGAAGCGTTTTTGCAGCACTTTGCGATAATTCGGGTGAGTAAAGATATAAAGTTCTTTATTGCTAATGGCTTCTACAACACGTTCACCGACAACACCTGGAGATAAACCGTTATCAATCACCGATTGCATATGCTTCGCCATAGGTGAATTGTTCATACTTTTAGTATTTTTTTCACGTTCGCTTTTCAGTGCCTCAGGTTTATTACGGGTAGACAAATTAATCCGTGTTTTAACAAAGGCTGGGCAAAGTACAGAAACTTGAATATTGTGTGGTTTAAGTTCTGCGTACCAACTTTCAGACATGCCAACAACGGCAACTTTAGTGGCGGTGTATGCTCCAGCACTAGGCACGCCCACCATGCCAGCCATTGAGGCAACGTTGATTAACCAACCGCCTTCACCGTGTTGTTTCATTAATGGCACCATGGTTTGTGTACCATAAATAACGCCCATTAAATTGACATCAAGCACCCAGCGCCAGTCTTTGTCGTCGGTATGTTCAATGTTGCCTGGCATACTTCCAACACCTGCGTTATTCACTAACATGTGCACTTTACCAAAGCGCTCAACAGCTTTGTTTGCTAAGTTTTCCCATTGGCTTAAGTCAGTTACATCCATTGTTACTGTTAATACGTTAATGCCTTCATTTACCAATGTTGTGCGTGAAATTTCAAGCTGACGAGCATCAATATCGCCTAAAACAACATTCATTCCTTGCTTACCCATTGCTCGCGCAATACCAAAACCAATGCCTTCTGCACCACCACTGATGACGACTGTTTTACCTGCATATTGACTCATGTAAGTGACCTGTTCCTTGAATTTATTGTTGGTTATATACTCCCATAGCCAACAATAAATCAAAAATTCTAATTCTTAATACATGGTTATATGTATTAAGAATAGAGCAGAGGAATGTACACCTAATGTAAGTGATTAGTGCTGGAAAAACTGGTGCGGGTTAACTTAGTGAGATCTTTCGATTGCTTAAAGCATAGGTTACGGGGTAAACAGGAATCACTCACCAGAACAACGAAAGTAGCTGCCGTTGTTCTGGTACCCAGTTAAATTTAACAGAGTTAAGTTACAACTTTTATTTTATGAACTTTCTTGATTGTTATCTTGCGTAATTAGTTTAGCGTTAGTGACTACAGTTTTAATTGTACTGAAAACTTCGGCATTAGGATAACCGTCAGCAATCAATTGATGTTGTAATTGAAATGAACGTATCGCGTGTCTACTTTTAGGTCCCCAAATACCGTCAGGCTCACCAGTTTCAAAGCCTAATGAATTAAGCTGGCTTTGTAGGTTTTTCATTGCTACAACACTATAAGGCTGCACATTACTTTTTTCTTTTGTTAAAAACTCTATACCGTTAGCACCAACTAATTTATTTGCTAATGCACCGACAGAAAGCGCATAACTTTTTGATAAATTCCAGGTCATGATGACATTAAAATTTGGGTACAGTAAAAATGCAGGACCTTTATGACCAGAAGGTAGGTAAAGCTCTGCCTGAATATCATAACTAGGCAGTGCTTGCTGGTTAGTTTGCTGAACACCTAGCTGCTGAAAATAATTAAGCGGGTAATATTTGTCAAATTCAACTTTGTTAAAGGCGAAATTTTTAGGGAGCTTAATCTCTCTACCCCAACGTTCTTTGCTTTGCCAGCCTATTTGGTTTAGGTAATTGGCGGCGGTTGTTAAGGCATCAACTTCACTTTGCCAAATATCTACCTTGCCATCGTTATCACCATCAACGGCATATTTTAAAAATGCGGTTGGCATAAATTGCATATGGCCCATTGCGCCTGCCCAAGAGCCTTGTAGCTGATCAACTGAGACTTGTTCGCCTTCAATTAGGGTGAATAAGTTCAATAACTCTAGGGTGAAAAATTCACTACGGCGCTGGTCGCAGGCTAGGGTTGCTAGTGAGTTCAGTACTGACATTTTGCCTTTATGTTTGCCAAAAACCGTTTCCAAGCCCCAAAATGACACCAAATACTGCCGCGGAATGCCATACTCTTTTTCTAACTTGTCGAATAACTCCTTGTTTTGTTTTAATTTTTCTCTTCCCACGCGAACATGATAATTGGTAACTCTGGATTTAATATATTGCTCAAAAGTTTGGGTAAACTCAGGCTGTTTTTTATCCAAGCTGATCACGCGTTTAATTGGCGAAATATTATCAATGACGGTTTTGGTGATGTAAGGCGAAAATCCAGCTGTCTTAGCGCGTTCAGCTAAATTAATTTTACACTGGTTAAAATTTTCATCGGCAATCGTTGCGTTGGTGATAAAAGGGATAAATGTAGCTATGAAGATGAATTTTCTAACTTGAAAAAAGCTACCTATTTGCTTAACAAAAGCAGGGGATGATTTCATGGATGAACATTCCTTAGTTAACACTGAAATTAAAATAAGTTCTAGACACTACACCATGGCTAAATTTTACATTGATGACAATAAATAAATCATCTTTTTCTTAAAAGTAAAATTGCGTTTTAAAAATTTGTTGGCGCTCTGATAGCCTTTAACTACCTGCCTTTTGTGATAATAACTTAGCTATTTATGTGTTGGTATTACGACGCAGCGTACAAAATATTAAGCACTTGGCTTAGCTTCTTTAGATAAAATTTAGGCAGAATTCTGCATCTTGACGTAGTTTGGGTATATAATGCTGCTCGCTCTAAATAAGGCTAGCGATGTTGAGCAATAAATTGTTCGTCAATTTACTGCATCACACGCGGCATTTATATGCAGAAGTAACGGGTTTTATAAGACCACTAATAACACCAAAATAAGAAACAAGCCCGAGTAGTATGGCATGCAGATATTAGAAAAAGATTATCAAATTAATAGTGTCCGTAAAGCGATAAATGCCGGAGTTAACTCCATTATCGCCTTGCCTACAGGTGGCGGTAAAAGCATCTGTATTCTTAAGTTGTGCCAGGCAATGCCCGACAAAAAAGTGGTGGTTAGCCTACGTAATGCGGCTTTAGTACCTCAGTTATTACACACGCTTACCGTTAACGGTTTATCAGTTAGTGTTGTTAAGTCTGGCTATAAATATGTTGCTGGCGGTGATGTTACTTTGGTGATGGAGCAGTCGTTTGGTCGAAGAAAGCACTTAAACATCCAATGTGATGTGCTGCTACGTGATGAATATCATGTAGGTTGTATGGGCGGCGTTTACATCGCGATGCGTGAAGAATTATCTCCTGAATTAATTATTGGCCTTACTGCTACTCCAATTGATCGATTGGGAGTTTATATTGATCAGTCGATGGAGTTGATTGAAGAAACCACCACTAAGCTGTTAATTGAGTCGGGTGAACTAGCCAAGCCAATTTATAAAGTACCTCGCTTGTCCCAAGAAATAGATTACAGTGCCGTGAAAATGTACCGTGGTGATTATAGTGTTTCTGGTTTAGACCTTATCTTACTTGAGCATTGCGCTCTTGTTGCTCAACAAACTGTTGATGATGCGCTTTCTCAAGGTCGCAAGGTGATGTTGTTCGCCAACTCGATTAACCATGTAGAAGCGTTATCTGAGGCTTTTCATCTGCTTGGTGTTAAACACGAACGTGTGCATTCAAAACGTTCAATTGATGACAATGATGAAAGCATCCGCCGTTATAAATCAAACGAAGTTAGACTAATTATCAATATGTCGATGTTGACCATTGGCTTTGATGACCCAACAACTGACTGTGTTGTTTTAGCTCGGCCAACTAAAATATTACGTTTGTATTTGCAAATCATCGGTCGATGTTTACGTTCGTCAAAAGGCAAAAAAGATGCGTTGATATTGGATTTAGCACAATGTATTTCTACTCATGGCTTTGCTGAAGACTATCGTGACTTTACCCGTAAAACCGCTAAATCTGCGGCAATAATGTCTGAACGACTCAGCGTGACTAATATTGGCCAATTTGTTGATGGCGAGTTTGGCTACAGTGAATCAATAGAGCGCAAGGTTATTAAGAAAAAGCCGATTGTTAGACGCATTAAACCTCGGCCTAAGCCAACCAATCGCAAAGAGTTTGTCGAGAAAGCATCGAATAAACGTGATGAAGCATTACTTAGACTTAACCCAAAAATGGAAAAACTTGTTAGTACTATCGAGCTAGTTAACGCTGTTTATGAGCAGCAAAACGAAAGTTATAAAATGCTTGATGACGCTGCAATGGTCAAGTTAGTTGCGCTAATGGGTTTCGCCTATAGCGATGCATTAGCAGATAATTGTACTAACTTGGTTGAAGGCCTACATGAGCAAAATAAATCCATTGGCGGTTTATTGCAGCGAGTAAGTACCTTGATAACAGCCATCGCTAGGAAAGAACTTGTTGGCTAATTAAAAGTCGAATTTATGCGTAAACCCACTTGGTATAATTAAAACATGAATAAAACTATCCCCAATTGCCTTAAATGTGCATCTGAATACGTTTATCAAGACCAGTCACTATTCATCTGTCCTGAATGTGCCTTTGAGTGGAACCCATTAGAAGTTGCCGCAGAAGATATAATTGAGGTTAAAGATGCAAATGGCGCATTACTCGGTGAAGGTGATAAAGTTACCGTCATAAAAGACTTAAAAATTAAAGCTAGCTCACAAGTGATAAAAATTGGTACTAAGGCACTGATCAGGCGTATTAAAGATGCTAAAGATCACCAGCTTGATTGCAAAGTTGACGGTGTTGGTGAAATGATGGTGACCGCCAAATATGTAAAAAAGGCTTGAGTTAACTTTATTGCTTTTAAAAGATAGAAAATTGCTTATGATAGTAAAATGTTTGCCTATAAGTGATTTTTGTCATGTTATTTTCACCAAAAGTACAGTTAGATAAATTCAAACAATTCAAACAATTCAAACAATTCAAACAAAATTTCGCCATGACCAAGCTATTGCTGCTGGCTTGTAGCTTATTGACTCTCTCCTTTGCCTATGGCGCTGATTTATCTAAGACAATTTCTGAAGAAATAGCTCAAAAAACCAATGTCGAGCTTTATATTGCTGATTCCGGCATTCCTTGGGGAATGGCGTGGACACCACAAGGTGACATGCTTATTAGCATGCGTGGTGGGAGCTTAAAGTTAATTAAAAGCGGGCAAAATAATGCAGTAAATATTGCAGGCTTGCCAAAAATATCAACGGGTGGTCAAGGAGGGCTGCTTGATATTACTTTACATCCTGATTATGCCAACAACGACTGGTTATATTTTTCCTATGTGAAAGCCGATAGCAAGGGCAATCGAAGTACCGCGATAATGCGAGCCAAATTAAATGGCACTAATTTAAGTGATCAAGAAGATATTTATGTCTCCGATGCCTATAGCAGAAAAGGCTCTCACTTTGGTAGTCGGCTAGCTTTTGATAACCAAGGTTACCTGTATTTCTCTATCGGAGATCGCGGGCAAAGAGCTATTAATCCACAAAATATCACACGTGATGCCGGAAAAGTTTATCGAATCCATGATGATGGTCGTATCCCCGCAGACAACCCATTTGTTAATGACAGCAGTGCTAAGGGTGCTATTTATTCATATGGACATCGTAATCCGCAAGGTATGGCTATGCATCCGTCAACGGGAAAAATTTGGAGTCATGAACATGGCCCTCGTGGCGGTGATGAAGTTAACGTAATTAATAAAGGTAAAAATTATGGTTGGCCAATAATTAGCTATGGCATTAACTACTCGGGTAGTAAGTTTACTGAGCTAACTAAAAAGCAAGGAATGGAGCAACCACTTTGGTATTGGGATCCGTCTATTGCACCATCAGGAATGACTTTTGTAACCAGTGACAAGTATCCAAATTGGCAAGGAAATATATTGGTTGGCTCACTAAAGTTTGGTCAAATTGTCATGTTAACTTTAAACGGTGAACAGATTATCAAAGAAGAAGTTGTACAAGATAATTTGACCCGTGTTCGCAATGTTAAGCAAGGCTCTGATGGTTATATATATGTTGCGTTGGATGGCAAGGGGATTTATCGATTAATCCCCAACTAAGTTATTTAGTTTATATGGCTTGGTCAGTATTCGATTTTATAAATTCAAAAAATAGAGTTTTGTATAAACTGAAAAATTATACATATTTTTCAATTAACAAAAGGGCTGCTATTCTGGTTTAGTGGTCATTAAATTTTTGTGAACACATGTTAAAACTCAAGACAATTCCAACTAAGTCTAACTACTTGTTTGTATTGCTGTTTTAAGATCTTGGCTGCCAGTGGAGTATTGTCTTTGAACATTCACTTTTGCCACATTCGAGACATTAGGACTCACAGGCTAAAGCTGAATTAGGATTAGTTTTTGTATCAGTAATGCCCGTTTAAAACACTCGTGAGGAATTTTTGAATAGAACTTAGGTACTCAGTTTGCATAATAAAAAATCTTGTTCAATAACTATTGTATTTTTTTCAATGTCTATTAGTTTAACAAAACAACCTCTCATTACAGTTGCAAAGCCAATTGGGCTTTGAATATCAGGATCATAAACTTCAACAGATACAATTTTTTGTCTAATTTGTAGCATATCCATATCAACAAACTCGGGAACAATTAACGTCAATAACTGCATACTTTTTGAATATTCTTTCAACTCGAATGTTAACCTATGATTAGCTGTAAATATAACAGCAACCATTACCTGAGATTTTTTATTAATATCAATCGCTAAAGCTTCACCATTTTGAATAGGATCTTTCATAGAAGAATATATTTTTTATCCGCATTCTCTATTGTCATATTGTTCAAGTTGATAATTTCTTGACTATCAACACACTTATAATCCTTTTGTTTTCTATTACTTACCCCCTTATGCGAAATATATGCTAAACAAGGCGTTAATGGCATAAAGAAGAAAGGTGTTTCTTCATGAGAATTCACATAATGTAATATTTGATTATGATTTAAAATGTTTGAAATATCTTCTCTATTAATAAACTTGTGCACAACAGGATTATCCGAGGTAAGAAAAGGTATTTCGGTTAAGTTGAAAAGAATAACGCCATTTTCGTATATTGGTTCACACGCCTTTATATGTACGAGGCGTAAAAGCATAACTTTTGCTAATTCTTCAGCTTCTTCTTTATTCCGTTCACCACCTTCAAATAAGTCCATATATGAAGCAATTGAGTCCCATGTTTTTTGGAAGCCACTAATTGCTCTTTTCGTTCTAAATAATTGAAAAATTATAAAAACAACGACACAAAACATATCATCTGTTGTAAAAGGATTTCCATTATTTAGTTTCAAAATAGCAGAACTATACTGCCTTTCAACTTTTGATAAAAGCGCCTCAATCTCTGGCTTCTTTTTAGAACCTGAGTCCGTTTTAATATTATAAAAACGACTTTCTGTAAATTCTTTTTTACTACCAACACCTTTTTCATACCAAGGTATATCCATAGTCGAATTATTGACCCAAACACCAGAGGTATGATTTTTATTTTTTCTTACTGTATGGTTATCAATAAATTTAGATAAATAACATTTTGGAACAATGTGTTGGTCTTTATTCTCAGCCAATCTTGGAGCCTCTCAATTGATAAATATGCTGGATAGATTGAAAAAAATGGGGCATCCATAAATTAACATCCTTGAATTTTGATATGGGGTCATAGATATATTTTACAACTCATTAGAAAAATATGGAAAAATCAAATCCTAAGGTCTCCAATGCGCACAACGGGATCGTTAATTTTTCTAACATGACTGACCGCTTTGATGGCTTAGTTCACATTCAAGTTTAACGACTCATTGACAGAAGTTATCATCAAGAGGCTCATGTTTTTATCTATAGGGAACGTCCGCTTTCGTATCAAAGTGACTATTAAATAGCGTGCTCTAGAGTAATCGTTTCCGGCCGCTTCAGGCTCATTACTGACCTAATCAACTGTATGATTTGGTCAAATCCGAAATTGAAAAGTGTTAGACTAAGTTTGAACTACAGTAGCTTATATTATTACTAACCCCAATCAAGTAGCCTGTTTTGTCCTTCAATTTTTAAGATGTCTGTGATGTCTTGTGACATTTCAATAACGCCTTTGTAGTTGTTGTCTTTATCTCGAATGGCAAAGTAACGAATATGAATTTTACGGTCTTTAAAGTTGATCCAAAACTCCGCTTTGTCTTGAGTTCCTTTTCTAAATTCTTCTAAAATTTGTAGCACAGTGCCAACTGATTTAGGTGGATGACAAAACTTCACTTCACGACCTATAACACCAGCCGAACGCGGGAAAACTCTATTTTCGCCGCGGTTATAAAAAATAACCGTGTCATTTTCATCAACATAAGTGAGATCAACAGGCATAAATTGCAAAATCAAATTAAGCTGTTCACCGGTCATAAAACCTTCGTCTAAGTGAATTCTATCTTCGGTAGAAAAGGGTAGTCGTTTCTTTCTTCGGTCTTCTCCTGGGTGAATGTATTCAACTGCAGGGTAAGGTGCTGGCTCTTCACTTAGCATCCAACCAATTTCTAAGTCGCCCTCGCGCATTTCCTTCCAGTCATCTTCGGAAAGTAAATCTAAAGCATTAGGAAATAAACGCACTTCTTCGATATGCATTAAGCCCTGTAAGTCATCAGTAATGCTATAAAGCAGTGCGTCAACTGTGGTGAACTCTTTGCTTTCTAGGCATTTTCTTAATGCTCGAAAATTCTCTCTAATTTTGTCATGAAAAGCCCACATACCTTGACTAGGGCTTGTCCAGCCATGCTTTTCTAAATAAGGAAATAATTGATTCTCTTTACGAGTAAAACGTTTTTCTATCGCTGATAATTGATTGAAAATATTAAAAAACGTTTCAAAGTCCTGACTGATGTCTATATTGACTAATTGTTGCAGTAAAGAATAGGTGAGAACATTTTCTTCAAAATAGACTTTTACTGGGTGACCGTCACTAAGCTTGTCGGCAAACTGGGGAATTGTATTCATTAGAGTCAAATAACATTATATAGGCTGTGGTGTTATTATCTCGAAAAAGTATTTTAGTCGTATTGCGTAAGATCATTAATAGCGCAAACACAGTATACTGGTTTTACGCTTTCTAAATGAAAAATGGAAGTCAGTGCATTTATGTAAATGTAACTGTAAAATTTTTAAGTATTAGCTTCTTAACGCTAATGTGATTAATACAATACCATGGTCGGTACTTTCGCCGTCACGGTCAAAAATAGGATTTATCAAATGTCGATCGTAAGTGTCATAGCCACTGACTTGATAAAGACTGTCATGATAACTGGCATCAAATTCACATGACAAAAGCACATAATCAAGCACTGAACTACTGGTGCCAAAATAATGCGTTGGTGCTCGTGGCGCTATTACTTTTCGACTAGTTTCGTTTTCGTCATTGCCTTCATTGCCTTCATTGGTTAGGGCAACTTCAAATAAATTCCAGGCATCATTTAAACGGTATTTAGCAAGGTAAGCGTCACGGTCAATGGTAGAAACAAAGCGTAGAGTATTGGTGAGCAAATGACTCAACACCCCGTCGGTTAAGGTGTTATTAAAGTCGCCCATTAATACCATTGGGTTATTCGTCACTTCGCGTCGTTCTATCATTTCAATCATCAACAGTGCGGCTTCACTACCGCGTTGTATGGTTGAGGCCCAACCACCAGCCACGCTTGCTTTTAGGCTTTCAATAATGGTTTTCTCTGGTGACCAATCATTGTTTATTTCATCGACGTCAATCATCGAACGTTTAGATTTAAAGTGCACTACATAACAGTCACAATTACCAATATGTGGTGCGTCAATTGTTGCTCTTACGACTTTTCGACTAAAAGAGAAGTCATCGGCTAAGCCTAAGGTTTGTGCAAGCTTTGTATTAGCTTTTACTGCAGCAACATCAACAATTGGGTAACGTGAGGCTATGGCAACAACAGGGCTACGATAAATGAAATCATCAATAACTTCAGGTTGTTCGACAAAAGCAAAATAATGATAACCTTGCGTAGCGACTAATTCTTTTAACGACTCAGGGCTAAAAACTTCTTGAAAGCCAATAATGTCAGGTTGATATTCACGTAAATATTCAGTGATCCACTTTTGCTTTTTTGCCCATTGCTCAGCACTATAAATACGCTCAAAATCGTAATAGGCATTAGGTGGCTCAAGATAATTAAATAAATTAAAGGTAGCAATTTTAAGTTCAGTGTTCGCAACCGATACCACAGGTTCTTCAGAAGCGGGGAGTGGCTCTATTACTTTTTTATCGTGGTGACTGATGATATTAACTCGAATAAATGATGTGAAATAATTATACCCTATCGTTTATAATAACAAGCAATTAAAAACCAGTAACATAAATTAAAGCCCCGCTAGCAGCAAACCAAGTCATTAATGGTTCAACATAGCGACGATATGGCTTTAACAAGAGTAAATATAATGCAGTTAGAAAGACAACTTAGTAAAGAAGATATTAGAAAAACCAAACCAACAAGAGAAGAATACCTAAAGCAGCCAAAGTTACCACTTGTACTGGTATTAGATAATGTTACTAACAGCTACAACGTAGGCTCTTTCATCCGTTTGGCGGATGCTTTTTCGATTGAAAAAATTATTGTTTGTGGCGAGTTAACTATTTCAGATAAAAAGCTTAGAAAAGCGTCGAGAAATGAAGCTAAATGGGTTTGTGTTGAGTATAGCGATAGCACAACGCAAAGTTTACAAACATTAAAAGACAACGACTACGCGATTTTTGGCGTAGAGCTATGTCATGAGTCTGTTGATTATAAGGATATTAACTATCCGTCACGCTGTGCTTTAGTTTTAGGTAATGAGCGCAAAGGTGTTAGTGAAGCTGCATTAAAATTAAGTGACCAACATATACATATTTCGATGTTTGGCATGGGTAATTCGCTAAATGTTTCTACCGCGGGTGCTATTGTATTAGCTGAATGTGCTAGTCAAATTCGAAAAGCTGTTACTGTTTAAATAAGTGAACTTGTACTGTGAAATTTCGCTTCGTCTCCCAAGTTGTAACTAGGCTTTAAAATTGGAGCGAAAAATAAAGTGAGATAGGAGTGTCTAAGATAGATACTCCTAAACTTTATTTACTCAAACCTGAATTGGCACTTTGGTTAAATAAAGTTTTATTTTCGAAGTCATTTTTGACTTAAAACTAATTAGCGTACATTTACCTAACGTTATATTTACCGCTTAAAAATAGTCTACAGATATGAGTCCAATATAATTTCAGATTCATTCTTCAATAAAAGATTTAATTCATATAAAACACTCCTTTCAATGCCTATTAAGCTGGTGATAATATCTATAAATACTTAGTCGTAATTGTGAAAAAAGGAACGCTAAAAATTATTCAGATGCAATATTTATCTAGCCTAGCTGGAAAACTTAGCCTAAGCGTTTCTTTATTGTTCGTTGTTCTGTTTTCTTTAACAGTAGAATCCGCTGAAGCCCGTTGTGATAAAACGTTAACGGTTCATTTAGACTTACATGCTCCTTCAGCCTACCTAGATAGCAACGGACAAGTTGCAGGTATGGATGCAATGTTAGCGCAAAGGATACTAACCCAAGCTGGTTGCAAGGTTGAATGGCATCTTATCGCCATGACAGGTGAAAGAATTTTAAGGAGCCTGCAGCAGGGGAAGTTTGACGTTATGATTCGTGCGTCTAAAACAGTTCAGCGGCAAGAATATGCATACTTTAGTGAGCCTTATCGGGATGAAATAGTCGGCTTATTCAGCCGTAAGCAACTTGAATTACCACCTACAATTAGTATGGTTGATGCTTTAGGGCAGCAAATACGTTTAATTGGACCTGTAAGTGGTTGGTATGGCGATAAATTTGAGGTATTGCGTAGCGAGCTGAAGAAAAAGGGAGATTATACTGCTTATCCAGATGCCAAGCGCGCTACAGAATTACTGTTTATTGAACCTAGTAGAGGTAACTTATTGCTAGTCGATGCAGATATATTTTATCTTCATCTTGGAAAAGAGCGGCATAATCAAGTGAAATTAGTTGGTAATAATCTACATATTAGCCCCGCGTCGTTGATGTTTAGTAAAAGCTCTCTTGAAAAAAGTGATTTAATTGCTATTAACCAAGCTATTTTGCTGTTGCAAGAAACTGGTGAACTAAAAGCTATTGAAAATAGCTATCGTCCTCAATCATTACAAAAATTATTAAAAGTTAATACTCCACATCTTTAACACCATGTCTTGTGAAAAACCAATGTAAACAATGCTTAAATTTTTACATTTCTATTTTCTATATAGCGATGCTTATAAGTAATGAGTGTAGATAAAAGTACGCAAAAAAGAGATAAAGCATTATATTTTTTTCTCTGTTAATTATTACGCTTTTAGGCAAGTATCTACAGCTTTAAAACCTATTTAGATGCTCAGCATACGCTTTTTCAATCTTGCTAGCTCAATTGCGTTTGAGCGTACGGTAAGTTTAATATGACTATACTCATAGTCTTCTTTAGTCACGCTCATGCTAGAGCGAATTTCGCCTATGATACCTTTGGCGGTATAAGGAATAATAACTTCCTCTTCAATCATCTCGTTCTGTGCAACGCCAACGATATATTGATGTAATTTACTGACATCAGCAGGATTTCGAGTTGAAGTCATCATGGCATCTGGAAACTCTGCCATCAATGCTTGTTGCTGTTCAGGCGCAAGTTGATCTGATTTATTCAGTACCAGTAACTTTTTACTATCTTCAACGCCAACTTCTGCTAGTACTTCGTGTACTACAGCTAATTGTGAGCGAAATGAAGGGTCGGAAGCATCAACCACATATAACAATAATGAAGCGTCATGCGCTTCGGCTAACGTTGAATGAAATGAAGCCACTAAATCATGCGGTAATTTTTTAATAAAACCAACGGTGTCTGATACTAAAATTCTTGGCTGAGTAATAGGGAATAACGCTCGAACAGTGGTATCAAGGGTTGCGAAAAGCTTATTCTCACCTTCAACATCACTACCGGTAATAGCTCGCATCATAGATGATTTACCGGCATTGGTATAACCAACCAATGCGACACAAAAAAGCTCAGAACGTTGTGTTCTTCTGCCTTTCATTTCGTTTTGAACACTGACTAATTCGCGCTTAAGTTCCGCTAATTGGTCACGCACTTTTCGGCGATTTAACTCTAGTGTAGTTTCGCCAGCACCTTTACCCATTTGGCGTTCTTTATCGCCACATGATGATTCACGTAAGCGTGGTGCAACATAATTAAGGCGGGCAATTTCTACTTGCAAACGTGCTGTTTTAGTACGAGCATGGCGGCTGAATATTTCAATAATAATGCCAGTACGGTCAAACACTTCTACGCCTAATTGATTTTCAACATTACGCAGCTGTGACGGACTTAAATCACAATCAAATACCACCACATCGGCACAACCAAACGGTAGATTATCAGAGGGAATTTCAGCAAGCTCAATGAGCTCGTTACTAGAAAGTTCCTCGGCTTCTTCAAAGTCTTCGACCTGACCTTTATTACCCGTAAGATGAGCTATTTCAGCGAGTTTACCTAATCCCAGTACATTGACTCTTTTAGTAGAGCTTTGTTTTTGTGATTGAGTGCCAACCACTTTAAAGCCTAGTGTGGTGACTAAACGCGCTAACTCGGCAAGTGACTCTGTTGCTTCATCACCTTTAAAGTCGGGTGTACAAATAGAAATAAGTAAAGCGTGATTAAGTGATGCTTTTGCTGTTAATTGCATAATGGCTCGATGTTGGGGTACGTGAGTGCAAACGTGACGGTATATCTAAAGTGGGGAGATCCTACGCTGTTCTATGCAAGCTTTATAGAGGCATAGTGTACTAATGTCAGTAGAGATACTAATTACTTACTCGTACTATCGAATAAAGGCGTTAATTGTCACGACTTCTTTATTGGTCATTATCAATTAGTGCCGATGATAACCTTTCGCTGTAATTAACTTGCCGTGCGGTATTGTAAAATTAAACTGACTATTTCATGGGAACTGCCTGATGATTCAAGTGATTCATTTAGCGTACGTCTTTGTGGTAATTGAATGTTAAATTTTTCTTTTAATATATTGATAACTTGCTCTTCAGCATTCGGGTCTATTTCTGTTCCAGAAAAAATACATATCCGTTGAAGGATAAATTCTTTGTTCATAATACGATTCACTTCCATCTTGTTAGTTAATGTCTGAGTGTCTTAATCTTAAATTGTAAATATTGATAATTATTCAGCTTGCAAGGCTAAAGCTATATTAACTGTGTATAAACGTTAAACATTGCGCGTTATTACCACGAAAAATAACTCTTTCGGCTTTTAATCCTAGTTGATATTGATACATAGGATCATAATATTCACACAAAAGAGGCTTCAACCAATTTAAGTGGTAATGCGATTGGCCAGTTAATTGTTGGGTTAAGGCGATATTTTGTACTTTCTTCAACTGGCTGTAACGCTGGGTACCTAGTCGTTTCCGTATTTTAAATAAGCCTTGCTCTAAATATTGGCTAAAGTGGATAAAGCCTTGTTCAGTACCATACGTAGATTGAAAATCTTCGGTCATTTTTACGATATATTCTTGATAAATATGCTCGAGTCGATATTCGAAGCTTTCTTCGATTACCACTATTGGCGCTAGTGCCATGGCTTGTCGTAAGCTATCAGGTAAATGAACGCTACCAATAATCCTACCTTCATCTTCTAAAATCAAGCTTTGATTGATGGCGTAATTGCCGGTGATATATTGTTCTGCCAACTTGTTTTCAAAATTTATTTGGTTTGATTGTGCATTTACGAAGCCGCCAAAACTTGAGCCTCGATGACCCGCTGCCGCTTCTAAATCTATACTATTTTTACAATGAGCAAGAAAAGGCGTTTTTCCACAGCCAGTGTTGCCAGCGAGTATAATTAAAGGGTGCTGTACTATTTGCTCTAGCTCACTGATTAAAAACTGACGCAGTGCTTTATATCCACCAATAAGCAGGGGGTAGTCAATACCTGATTCTTTTAACCAGCGCTGCGTTGTTTTTGAGCGTAAGCCGCCACGAAAACAATATAAATACCCTTGAGGGTTCTCTTGGGCAAACTTTTGCCACTTTTTCAGTCGCTCGGCTTTGTTACGACCGGAAACGAGTTCATTGCCTAAATTGATGGCAGCTGCTTGACCACTGTTTTTATAACATAAACCAACCGCTGCCCGTTCGTCATTGTTCATTAAAGGCAGGTTAACGGAATTATTAAAAGCGCCTTTTTCAAATTCAACTGGGGCACGTACATCCATTAGGGGAGTTTTATTGCGAATAATTGTGCGAAAGTCTGCGCTATTACATAGCTTGCTTTTGGGCTCTGTAATTGAACTAGTGGTCGTCATTACAATAAACTCACTGTCGGTGATGTTTGTGCTACTAATTCGCCAATAGGCTCAAGGTTTAGGCCATTACTTTTACATAAGGTTTCAAATGCTGCTTTACCTGCGGGGTTTACTGCTACTAGTAAGCCGCCACTGGTTTGAGGATCACATAAAATTGTTTTTTCTTTCGAGTTCAATGGCCCAACATTACTGCCATAACTTGCAAAGTTTCGCTCACAGCCACCAGGTATACAACCTTGATTGATGTAATCATTAACGTTATCAAGGCAGGGGACTTTTTTAAAATCAATAACGGCCGCAACATTACTGCCTTGGCAAATTTCCAAAAGATGTCCTATGAGTGCAAAACCAGTGACGTCGGTCATTGCGGTAACCGAGTCTAATGCGGCAAATTGTTGACCTATAGCGTTTAAGGTTTTCATTGCTTGCGGCGCTAGTTGAGCATGCTCAGGCAATAACTTTCCTTGCTTTTCAGCGGTGGTCATAATGCCAATACCGAGTGGTTTGGTTAGATAAAGCAAATCGCCAGTTTGAGCAGTATTATTTCGCTTAATGTTGCTATTATTAATTAGGCCTGTAACCGCTAAGCCAAAAATAGGCTCTGGCGCATCAATAGAATGTCCACCAGCTAATGGAATTCCTGCTTCAGCGCAAATAGCGCGAGCACCATCAAGTACTTGTTGGGCAATTTCGGGCGCTAAAATATTGACTGGCCAACCCAAAATAGCGATTGCCATTATTGGTTTTCCGCCCATCGCATAAATATCGCTAATGGCATTACAGGCAGAAATTTTACCAAAATCTGTTGGGTCATCAACAATAGGCATGAAAAAGTCAGTGGTTGAAATCACACCTTGGTTGTTGCCAATGTCGAAAACAGCAGCATCATCTTTGCTGCTATTACCAACTAAAAGCGCGTTGTGCTCAGGCAGAGAGAGCGATGACTTTAGCATGACGTCAAGTACTGAAGGGGAAATTTTACATCCACAGCCTGCGCCGTGTGAGTATTGGGTTAAGCGAATTGCTGTCATGGTGGTTACTATAAGGAGTAAGTATATTGTAACTTACAGCAAAACTTTGCTGGTTACATCTTCTGATTGGTTTTTAATCAGGCAATCCTGAATCAAGAGCGATCACTAATGATTCATGTTAAAGAGGGGAGTTGTTAAGCGAAAAATCTGAACACGAATCTTAAGCGCGCAAAAATTGCTATTGTATTAAGTTAAATTTAATCGATTTAAAAATTTTATGACTCAGCTCAGTATCAGCAGTATCAGCAGTATCCGTGAATTCAATTAACATAGAAAAGCGAATCTTTCCTGAAACAGTCGGAATGGTTAACGCCACTTTCTTATCTTGTAGCAATAACTTGCCATGGTGACCGTCAATGACTATTGGCTCGAAAGTCGCATTAGTTAGCTCATTAAACTGTGAAGAATACCAGCCTAAATCATAGGTTAAGGTAATGTTGTTACTATTAAGCTGCCCTGCATTTGAGTCAATGCTTTGCACATTGGCAGGTATTAAGTTACTTGGGTGTGTAAAGCAAAATTGATCACTTGGACAACGCTCAAGCCATTGTGCTGGCTGTTGGTTATCTTCGCTATTTGAGTAGCTTATATAAAATAGAGTAAGAAGAGTTACGATTAAGAGAAATTTGCCAAACTGCATTATAGTTTCCGCGGGACACCAACACTTATTGATAATTTATTATAACAAGTGCTGGCTTATTGAATTGATCTTATTTTGCTTTTTTAAAGCCACTTTTTAATAAAAGGCTAAAAGATAATAGTAACAGAACTAAAGTGCTTGGCTCAGGTACAGGTAATGGAATACTTGCTGAAGCCACTATTAGTACTGGGTTAATATCTATCCAGAAGTTTTGTCCGTCAGTTTGTACTAATCGATTGCGATGTATGTTGCTAACTTCAGTATCATTCAGCAACGTGCTGCTATTTAGTGAAGAATTCATTAATCCACCCGAACGATGGTCTAAACCTAAGTTATGTCCTAATTCATGTGCTAATAGTTCGCCACCAGAATTTCCGGCTGCAAAAGATGACTCGACAACAAAATCATTACCGAAATACTCACCACAACCAACTATGCCTGAGCTTATTGAACCACCACAAGCGCTAATGGTATCAATGAAATAGAAATTAACGACATTAATACCGCCAATATGCATATCAAATAATTGATTAACTTCTGCATCAGTCGTTATGTCTAATAAATCAGGTAGAACTAATTCCGACGCTAAGCCAATTCGTATGTCTATCGGCATTGAGCCAAAGCTGCTTTGTGAAAATATCGCATCAAGATCCGCTTCATTAGTTGTAATAAAGGCCGCTTTAGCTTGTGAAGAAGCGAGAATTGCCACCGTGATGAGTAAATATTTTAATATGTTCACTTTATTCCTTTTTAATTAGTAACTTACGTTAGAACGCTTTGTTGATATCAAGCATAAAGTACACCATGTTACTTTTATTGAGTGAAAACATGTATTTACAATCTTCGTAGTTGTATATCTTATTGAAAGTGTTAAATATTATGACACTAGGGTTGTTCATAAAGTAATCTTAAAAATGGTAGAATAGACCTGTTTATAAAATATTCAATTAAATGTAATTTTAGATGGGGATATATTGTTTATTGCTGTATAATGCGCGGCTTTATTATGGTGGCTGGGCAAATGTTTATGGCTAAATATTCGCTAGGTTATCTAAATTTACAGTATTAACTACCCATTTTAAGCTATCCGTTAGCGATTACTCGTTAATGATTTTAGTTAACGGAATATAGGAAGACTTCATTGATAACTACATCGAACATTACCATGCAATTTGGCGCAGAGCCTTTATTTGAAAACATTTCGGCTAAATTTGGCAACGGTCATCGCTATGGTTTAATTGGCGCTAACGGCTGTGGTAAATCTACATTTATGAAGATACTCAGTGGTGAGTTAGTACCGAGTTCAGGTAATGTTTCGGTCAGTACCGGCAACAAGGTAAGTACGTTGGGCCAAGACCAATTCGCCTTTGAAGAACACAATGTTATCGATACTGTGATCATGGGTGATATGCCGTTATGGAAAGTAAAGCAAGAACGTGACGCTATTTATGCACAAGCTGAAATGAGCGAAGCAGACGGTATGCGCGCTGGTGAATTAGAAAGTGAATTTGCTGAAATGGACGGATACACAGCAGAAAGTCGTGCAGGTGAAATCTTATTAGAAGCAGGTATTGAAGAGTCGTTTCATTACGGTTCTATGCAACAAGTAGCGCCTGGTTGGAAGCTGCGTGTACTACTTGCACAAGCCTTATTCGCTAACCCAGATATTTTGTTGCTTGATGAGCCTACCAACAACTTGGATATTCATACCATCAGTTGGTTAGAAGGTGAGTTGAACAAGCGTAAATGCACCATGATTATCATTTCGCATGATAGACACTTTCTTAACTCAGTTTGTACTCATATGGCTGATATTGATTACGGTGAATTGCGAATTTATCCGGGTAACTACGAGTTCTTCCTACAACAATCGGCTTTATTACGTGAGCAATTACTTGCTGGTAACACGAAAAAAGCGGAAGAAATTGCCGAGCTACAAGACTTTGTCAACCGTTTTGGTGCTAACGCGTCAAAAGCAAAGCAAGCCAGTTCACGTGCTAAAAAAATGGATAAAATTAAGCTTGATGATGTAAAAGCATCGAGCCGTATTACGCCAAAAATTGCTTTCGCACCAGGTAAGAAAATGCACCGCCAAGCATTAGAACTTGAAAACCTTAGCCACGGTTTTGATGGTGAAGTGTTATTTAAAAATGGTGAGTTATTGCTAGAAGCTGGCGCTAAATTAGCTATTATCGGCGAAAACGGTGTTGGTAAAACTACTTTACTACGCTGTTTAATGAATGAACTTGAACACACTGAAGGTGTGGTTAAGTGGTCTGAAAATGCGTCAGTGGGTTATTGTCCACAAGACAGCGGCCACTTTTTTGATAACGACTTAACGTTAATGGATTGGATGTCGCAATGGCGTCGACCTTGTCATAATGATTTAAGTGTTCGCGGCATGTTAGGTCGTATGTTGTTTACTGATGATGATGCCAATAAAAAAGCCCGTAACTGTTCAGGTGGTGAAAAGAACCGTTTGTTATTTGGCATGTTAATGATGGGTGACATCAATGTATTGATCATGGATGAACCAACTAACCACATGGATATTGAAGCAATTGATGCATTAAACAATGCCTTGAAAGACTTTGAAGGTACCTTGATATTTGTTAGTCATGACCGTGAGTTTGTTTCAAGTTTAGCTAGCCGTATTATTGACATTAAAGATAAGAAGTTAGTGAACTTTCAAGGCTCGTTAGATGAATACCTTGATAGCCAAGCGGAAGTGAAAAAAATCGCTTAAGATTGATTCGCTAAAGTTTTTTTTTAAAGCCAGATACTATTTTGTATCTGGCTTTTTTATTCATCAACCTGAACTCAGGATAACTAATCACTGACAACCGTGAAGCCATTGGCTGTAGCAGCAACGACTTTTCCATCACTAAAAGTAACCTGAAGTGTTTGATTACTAAAGTTATAGACTACGTAACTAGTGACGCCGTTTTTCTCAAACGCTAATGCCGCAGGGTGGTTAGCTGTTAGCGCGCCAGTACCTGTTTTTAAATGCCCTAATTTGCTGAAGGTATGAAGCCAGTGATAGGTATGGGCTTTGGATTCACCTGCTTCAGCGTCATAATTGCTAACACTGTTATAGTCAGCTATGGCTAAATCGGCATTGGTCATTGCCCATAAACTCCACCAAATGTCGCGCCATTGGTCATCAACTAAACCCGAAGGCTTACCATTTGATGACTCACTTAATCCTAATGTTACATAATCTTCCATATAGTCAGCATGCAAGCCAACGTGCAGTGTAAGTGGGTTTATTGGCAAACCTTGTATACCTAAAATATGGGCATAAGCTGCGCTGAACCATGTTGAAAACACTGCGCCGTCTCCCCATATAATTGAGGTTGTTATTTTGTCGTAGCCATCTGGGAAGTTGTTTTCAGTTTCACCGACAGCATTGTAATCATCAATATTGTTCCAATACTCCCAATATGCTGCCGTGGTTGATGCGTGTAAATACATGCCACGCTCTACTAAATCATTATTGTCGGTGCTTAAGCCATAGAGAATAATTGCGCCATAGGCGTTGGCGGCTTCTGAAGTGGATTCATTATTATTGCCACGAGCGAAATTGACTTTACCTGATGCCCAGGAAAAACCATTGGCAGGGTCAAAGTTGCGTAAATATGGAAACATAGTGTCGTCTCTACCCCCAGCATAATCACGGATCAGTAGTTCAATCATAGGGCCGTATTGCTCATCACTGCACCAGCTTGCGTCCATTCGGCAAATTTCTGCGGCTGCGCGAATCAAATAACCATAATGAAAATGATGATCATTGAGCTGTTGATGACTCATAAATGATTCTTCTAATGCCAATAATGTCGACCATTCCTCATCATAAACAAAGTATTTATTGATATCTAAGCTACTGTCTGTTTCAGCAGTAAACCAGTCAGATAGCTCTGTTTTTAGCCAGTTTCGCAGAGTCGCTGCTTCCGTTGTCATACCGATTGATTCGGCAATGGCGATTAATTCAGCAACTTTACTGTAGTTCTTTCCTGACCAATAAGCGTCGGTGTGTGTATTCCAAGAATCAGCCCCTTGTGCAATGAACTCAGTGATCATGGTTTCTAATGTTATTTGATCAAAAGTACCATCAATTGACGGTAATGTTGGCAGTATGCCCACGAAAGGTAGTTGATAGCTAAATTGTGCAGTTTCACTAAACTTAATAGTGCCGCGGGCACTTTTAATCTGGTAAGCCGATGTTGTTTGTGTTGAGTTTTTCCAGTGCAATGGGTGCATACCTGCGATTGTTTCGACAGTTGCCCCTTGGCTATTTTTATAAGCATGGCTAACAGTAACGGTATTAGTGGCTTTATCAACTGAGTAATCTATAGCGACACTTGCGACAACATTGCGTGCTTTTGCAGCAAAGAAACTGGTTAAAGTATCGGAAGGTACACCATTTAAGCTCGGAAGATAGGTGAGTGTAAATTCTTTTGTAGCATTATTAATAGTGATTTCATTACTAGTAATATTGTCAAATGTTGTTGTTCCTTCGCCAGTAATTAAAAAATTATTGCTATTACCGGCAACGCTAGTCCAAATACCTAAACTATTATCTTGATTGTAAAATGTACCTTTTTCACTGCCGTCATCACGTAAGCTACGTATCACTATTTCACCGTCATATACTTTAAAGTATATGTATGGTGAGCCATGAACAAAAGTGGCTTCCATAACCGCTGTGTCGTTATTTTGCCATTCAACTGTTACTGAGCCGTCACTGTGATCTTTTAAATAACCTTGCAAATTTGCATGTAGTGAATTGCCAACGGCAATACCGTCAAACACTTCGCTAAATGGGTCAGGAATAGGGTACAGGAAACCGTCTGTTGTGGTGGTTAAGCCTGATGGAATACCCATAACTCTAACGCCACGCTCTGATATGCGTGCAGTCATTGGGTCTGGGGTAATATAGGCGGCGGTGTTAGCATCACCTATGGTCATTTCTCCCATAAATGGCACAGAGCCCCACCATTTATGAGTTGGCGTTGGCTTAGTTAAAGCTGGGCCTGTTAATTGCGGGTGTAATTTAGTTGGAGTTCCCGTGGGAACACCTGTAGTTGTATCGCAACTAGCAATTGCGGGCTCAACAATGCCTGCATTGTAAATCCAATTGCCAAAGTCATAAACACAACGATAGCTTTCTGGGTTGATAGTATCGGAAATAGAACCTGCGCCGTAGTTCGTTATTTGATATGAACCTGGGCTAGTTCCGCCATCGTTGATACCGGTGAAATGGATATTGTCTAGCTGAAATATGGTGCTGGTTGTATCGGTAGCCCATATGACTATTCCTGTGTTGACACTTGATAGGTTTAGTCCTGCATTGGCTAACGAGGCTAAAGAAATCTCAACAGTTTCCCAGCCTGCTGCGCCTAAACTACCTAGAGGTTGATCGCCAGACGTACAAGGGTAAATACAATCAAGTTTCATGGTTATTTTACTGTCACCACTAACAACTTTAACGTCAAAGACAAGCTTTCCATCGGTATGGTTGCTAAGGTTTAGTACACTGCTCATGCTAATAAATAGCCCTGCAATATCACCGCTAGCACTATGGCTGACTTCTAAAACATTACCTCGTTCATTGTCATTTACAATTTGCCAAGCAATACTTGGGCAACCTGCGCCACCGTCATTATTACACTCTGCCCAACCTATCGCTGAGTCAAAGGCATTTATGCCTCTATCCCAAAGCGTACTTACTGCACCATTTTCAAAAACGTTCACTTGCGTGCTTGCTGTGCTATCACCAACATTAATAATTCTAACGGCGGTTGCTTGATTACCGGCATTATCGGTTGCAGCGTAAGTTAAGGTATAGGCCTGTGCTACATCACCTACGGTACCTGAGGTAGTAACGCTTACTGCTCCATCAACTGTATCTATTGCAGTGGCACCTGCATCGACATATTCATTGCCTATCGGATGATTGATTGTTGTATCGCCAATTATGCTAATCACAGGTGCAGTCGTGTCTGCGACGACAATTGTTCGAATGGTCGACGTTGTATTACCAACAATATCTGTCGCGGTGTAAGTTAAGGTATAACTTCCGGCACTGCTTTCTACTTGCCCAGAAGTTGTTACAACGACATTACCATCAACCAAATCATTGGCACTGGCACCGGCATCAGTATATTCAGTGCCTTGTTCATGATTAATGCTGGTGTCGCCATTAAGCGTAATAGTAGGTGCAGTAGTATCTGAAACGGTAACTGTTCTTGTTGTTGAGGCAGAATTTCCTGCTTTATCTGAGGCGGTGAAAGTTAGCGTATAAATACCTGCTTGTTGACCTATGGCACCTGACGTAGTTACTGCTGTTGCACCATCAACATTGTCAGTAGCACTTGCTCCAGCATCAACATAGGTAGTACCTTGCTCATGCTCGACACTTGCTAAGCCAGCTAGTGTTATAATTGGTGCTGTTGTATCTAAAGGAGCAGGAGTTGTGCTGTTTCCACCTTGCTCACTACTGCCACTACCTCCTCCGCAAGCTTGTAAAGCCAAAGTTACAAGGATAAATATAGAGGGAACTTGCCTAAACTGAACAGCCATTATGCTTCCTAATTTTAATTATTGTTATGAATTAGGACTAGTTAAAGACTAAATATTGAACAGTTGCAATATGTAATAGGTAAGGCGGTACAAGAGGGCGATAAAGTGTGTAAAACACTATAAAAATACAAGGTGAATGTGGAGTAATTGTTACAAAATTGATAAAATTTCAGGTTAATAAGCAAACGAGATGGGGGGTAGTTTATGCAGGGAAAATACCGATGGTCTATTTAACCTATTTAACCTATTTAAGAGTCAATGCCATCCTTGGCATTTTTAGCTATTTCTTTAAGTACAATGTTAGCGTGCTAAATTGCAGTTAGACAATAAATTTAGAGGTCGCATCTTTAATTAAGTTTGCATTACCATCTAATTGGCTAGCCACTTCTCCAATTTCTTCAACAGCAATACTTGTTGCACTGAAGCTTTCATACATATTTTCAATATTTCCAACAACGGTTTCTGCAACGCTAGACTGCTGCTCAGTGGCTGCCGCAATTTGATTGTTCATTGAGCTAATATGACCAATTTGTTCTTTAATTTTCGTTAAAGAGTCATCAACTTCCCGTGAAATACTTTCGTTGCTATTAGCCTTATCTTTTGCGGTTTCCATTGACGTTACCGACAAGTCTGCTGCCGAGATAAGTTTATCAAGTAACTCTCGAATTTCAGTGGTAGATAATGCTGTTCTTGATGCTAGGCTTCTTACTTCATCTGCAACAACTGCAAAGCCTCTACCTTGCTCGCCAGCTCTAGCGGCTTCAATAGCTGCGTTAAGCGCTAATAAGTTTGTTTGCTCGGCAATGCCATTGATAACATCAAGAATTTTATTCATGTTTTGTGAATCTTGTGCAAGCTGGTTAATAACACCTGACGCGTTCGATATTTCTTCTGTGAGCTCACCAGAAACAGCCAACGAGCGCATGACATTTTCCATGCCTTGGTTCACTTCTAATTCACCTGCTTCTGCAGCATTAGCAGCTTGAGAAGCCGATTTGGTAATATCGCTAACGCTATATTGCATTTCAACCATTGATTGTTTAGTCACTTCTGCGATATCAGACTGGCTTCTTACGTTATTGTCTACTTGCTGTACTTTATCGGCAAGTTGTTCGGCACTGTGTGTTAACGGGGCAACTACTGCAACTACTTCCTTGACAATAGCACGTAACATTTGTGTGAATATATTAAAGTGTTGTACTACGCTGCCGAGTTCATCTTTACTGACGACTTCAAGTTGGTTAGTTAAATCACCATCACCTTCAGCTAACTCTTTTAAAGACGTATCAATTGAGATCACTGACTTACTAATAGAGCGGGCAATTAAAATACTCAATAATGTCATTAACGTTAAAAGAAATATGCCTAATAGAATACTTAAATCTCTTGAATCATTCGAGTTTTCGACTGTCTGTTCAACTAAGTTATTAAACAAGGTTGCAGCGTGTTCTTTGTCTTTATTTAGCGCATTAGAAACTTCTTTAAACAAAGCTGACTTTCTTTCTATTGTCCCTTGGGCTGATTCAAAATCGACTTCTTCGTTGATAAAGTCTAATGAAATCTTTCCTGCAATAGTGTTGTATTGGTTAGCTTTGCTGGTCAGTTGTTGAATGTTTGAAAATGATGCATCTAACGAGGAAATTTTATTTAAATTAGTTAGTAATTCTTTATGTGCGTCGCTAGCATCAGTTAGCAAGTCTTCATCACCAAAAGAAACACTTTGAGTGTACAATTCGTCAATTCTTTGCCAAGCGGTAACATTTTCGCTCGTAAGGTTTACTAGCTTAATACTGGTATGTTGTATTGTTTTTAATATTATTTGGTTTTTAGAAATAGCGGATATATTTAAAGCTAAATTGACTACGAAGCTCAATATGGCAACAGCTAATATGGCAATAATTTTGTGGAATATTTTAAGATTTTTAAACATTGTATGAACAACCTCTAACTGCACAAGCCAATATTTACTAAAACGTATAAATCCATTTGTTATTGTTTTAATAAAGTAAATAGAGATCACTGACTACAGTGATCTCTTTCGTTAGTATAGATTAAAACTTAGCGACTACTTTTACATCACCAGTTACAGCAGCACTATCAATAAAACCAATCGCAGACGCATCTGCTTTAACGGCATTAATCATATCGGCAGCACTATTAACTTCTTTAGGAGGAGTTCCTTTGCCTGTAAAAGCAAGTTTCGACCAATAAGACTTAAATTGACTGTTTGATTTTTTCAATGCGCTTTGACGAAATACCTCTGTTTCAGGTGTGCCGTCTTTTAAGGTTAGCACCTTTATTTTCTTACCATTTGGAAAGGCTTTAATTTTTCCTAAGTAAATGCGCTTGATTAATTTAGCATTTATTTGATCTGTATTTGCACTGTTTACAATAACTGAAATTTCCGCAAAACTTGAAAAGCTGGCAAAAAGAACCGAAGTAATCATTAATTTTTTTAACATATTCATTTTGCATATTTCCTTAGTAAACAAAGTCTACGCCGAAAGTGACTAAGTCAGCGCTTTTATTAGATAAGTCGTTGTTAATTCGTGTGTATTCGAATTTGTAAGAAACACCTTGGTCGGCATCATATCTAAGATGTATACCTTGAGCATCGTATGAATTGTCCTTTAATAATCTATCTGTTGTACCTTTAACAAATGCATTTACATAAGGGTCAATGGAATTTGCTTGTTCGTAGTCGAAGCTATAATCAAAATCTTGATGAACAAATGAAACTACCGCTTTATCGAAGCGGTAACCAACTGAAAAGTACATAACTTGTGTTTCTTCAATAAAAGAATCGTCAATATCGTAAGCGGCATATTCGGCATTTATTAACCAATTATTGTGGTCGATAGTAATACCTGTGGTCCAGTATAATGTTGAATCTTCATCGGCATATAAGTCTTCCATATTGTAAACAGCTGTAGCACCTAGCGCTGATGGTGTGAATACCATGCCGTCAGTTACAGTATAGCCAGGAAGTGTTGCTTCTAGTCCTGCGTTTAAGCTTGCTTTAGTATCAAATGATGCCTCAGCAGATAAAATGCCTGCGAAAATAGAGAACCACTCGTACGTATACTCTGCAGATGCTTGAATGATATTGTCTAAGTCGAAATCGACATCATTAACTTGTCCTGAAAATGAACCGAAAGAGCCTTTTAGTGTTAAGTCTCCATCACCTACAAAAGTGCTGTGCATAACACGTACACCTTCGATGATATCGTATTCTTCCCCGAGGTATATAGATTTTGGTAAGCGGCTGTAATTATGGCTATAACCAATATCTTGCGTATCTGAATTTCTAAAGTACGGTAGGGCGAAACGACCAAAAGAAAGGGTTGTTTCTGGAGATAATTCGTAACTTAAATACGCCCAACGAGCTTCTAAGTTAAAATCGTCTTCGCCACGAGCTTGTAAAACAATTGTTGCATTCCATGCATCGTTAAGGTTTGCTTTGGCTTGTAGTGCAAACAAAGATTCATTTTTAAAATCTACCTTGTCGTCATAACCAAAATAACCTGGTGTGATATCGTCATTAACTAGTAATCCACCACGAATTGAACCGTAGCCACTAAAGTTAATATCTGTAGCGTAAACATTACTCGCTAAAATAGCGCTTAATAAGCCTGATGCTATGAGAGTTTTTTTCATTTTTGACCTCGCGTCATGATTTATAAAATTGTTTTAATCAGGGAAATGCCCTGGTAAATTTGCATATTATTTTTATTATGATGCGGTTACTAATTAAGGGGGAGGCCCCCACGTTTAGCTATTAACAAAGTATAGATATTTGAAATAAAGATATTCAAAACTAGTGGTCGTACCAATAGGCCGGATTTTTCGGCCGCGAATTATAATGTATTAATACTATCAATACATTAGTCGTCTTATAATTTTTTTGCACCTTTAAATAAGAAAAAGAAATAAGTACATATAATAGATGTTGAAATGAAGCAATGCTAAGCAAATATTAAAAGTTATACATTCAATGTTATTAATAGTATGACTGAATTGTAAAATTTTATTGGTTACTTTGTTTTATGAAATTGATTTTAGTCAAATAAGGTGGGGTTTTAAACTGTTTACATTAAGCTTAGTGAACAAATATTAAGGAACAATACATAAGCCATACTACTTACAATGATGCACCTTTATTGTTAAGTAGAGCGAATTGTTAAACATGAGTTGTCGCAGAATTGTCACGTCTTGTCGCATTTGTTGTTCGCTTGGTAGCATTTGTTATATCTTTGTAATTAGTCGATGTAAGTTAACTGTTTGACCTAAAATGGATATTATGGAAAATAAAAACACTGAAAGTACACTTGAACTGGGACCGCAAGCTTTTTCTAAGCAAAGTCATCAGTTTTGGACGTTACAGATAACAGGTTGGTTAGGTTATGCTGTCGTGGTTTTTATCGCGATAATTCGTCCGCAGATAGGTCAGGAAGACTTTAACCTTTCAGGGCAGTTGATAAATCTAGTTTTAGAAACGCTAAGCGGTTTCATATTGTCTTATTTGCAATGGCAAATGATCCGAAAAATAGTTCATTTGCCATTGAAGAAAACACTAGTCTTAAGTTTTGTTTCTGCAGCAAGCTTAGGTTTAGTTTTTAATGTGATAAAACTGAGCTTTTACAAAGTTGTTGTTTACCAACAGCAATGGAATGAAGCATGGGATATGCTCGAGTTTGGTGGTTGGTTATTGTTTTCATTAACAACTATGTTTGTATGGACGTCAATTTATTTCATTATGCTATACAACACGAAATTGCAGCGTGAACACGAAATGTTATTACGAGCACAAACAGCGGCTAAAGATGCTCAGTTACAGATGCTACGTTATCAACTTAACCCTCATTTTATGTTCAATACCATGAACGCGATATCAACCCTTATTTACAAAAATGAAAATGACACTGCAAACGAAATGATCGACAAGCTGTGCGAATTTTTTCGTTACTCTCTTGATAAAAATGATAAAAGCAAAACAAGCTTGCAAAGAGAGCTTGAGTTAATTGAGCTATATTTATCTATAGAAAAGGTCAGATTCGCTAACCGTCTTAGTGTTGACGTTGATGTTTGCGAAACCGTATTAGACTGCCAAGTGCCAAGTATGTTGCTACAGCCACTGGTGGAAAATGCCATTAAATATGCCATAGAACTAAGAAAGTCTGGTGGGAAAATACGCATTATTGCTAAAAAAGTGGCTGAGCGTTTAATTATTAAAGTGGCCGATAATGGTCAAGAAACGCCTATTAAGGTGAGAGATGGTTTTGGCATTGGTATGAGTAATACTAAAGCAAGATTAAATGCCATGTTTAGCGGTGATTATCACGTTGATATCACTGATGCTATAGATGGTGGCACTACGGTTTCTATTTCAATTCCTTATGAGAAGTAAATTGATAAATGATTAACAAACCTCTAACAGCTTTAATTGTTGATGATGAACCTCTAGCACTAGAAGGTTTACGTTTACGATTAGAAAAAATTCCTGAAATTGAAGTCATCGCTGAAGCGAGTGATGGTGACCAAGCCATTCAGTTATGTCAGTCTTTATCTCCCGATGTGTTGTTTTTAGATTTACGTCTGCCGGGCCTTAACGGCATTGAAGTGGTGCAAGCATTGCAGTCAGACATTTTGCCAATGGTGGTTTTTGTTAGCGCCTACGGCGAATATGCTCTCGATGCCTTCGAACTGAATGCGATTGATTATGTCATGAAACCCGCTAACTTAGGGCGCTTGCAGAAAACAGTAGAGCGTATTTTACAACGAGTAGAACCGATAGATTCAGGCAAAGAAAAGTTTAAGTTATTACGTGCACTTGGCGAAAGCTCTGGTATTGCCGTTTCGGAGCTTGAAGATTGGCTTGAATCTGATTTGCCATTGCCGAGCCCATTTATTCAAGAGTTAGTGATTAAAAATAATGATAACGATAAAGTGTTCTTGCCAATAAAAGATATTAGGTGGATTGATGCTGCAGGTGATTACATGTGTGTTCACACTCAAGATGAAACTTACATTGTACGCATCACCATGAAAAAACTTGAGAGCCAATTAGATCCTAAAATATTCTCTCGTATACATAAATCGACCTTGGTGAATGTTAATTGTATTAAAAGTATTAAATCGTTACGAAATAGCGAGAGTATTCTTGAGTTAGGTGATGACGTGCAATTAAAAGTAAGCCGTAATTTTAGTTCTGATATTCAAAAAATTGTCGAATCTAAACAAATTTAACCGCTTGTCGTATTTTTCACTCGCTTTACCTTACAGCTTAAATAAAAGCCATCCATACCGCAGTTAGCAACCACCATAGCGCATTTCGTTTGTAACTATTTGTAATTTAAACCAGTATGTTTTTAGGGGGTAGTCTGTCGTAATATTAACTATTTCGATATGGCTACTGAACTATAGTGCTAAGCAAACTCGTATTAAATAATATTAAAATCAAACAGTTTTGCTACCACAACAAAAATAGTTGAGTAACTGGAAATCAAATTATGATAAAAGCTGCAAAGAATATTACACAGTTGTTAGCATTATTATCGACTGCAACCTTAATAGGGTGTGGTGGTAGTAGTGTTGAAACGAAAACAAATGTTGATGCCGTCGATCCACAAGTACCAGTAAGTGATTGGCAATTGGTATGGAGCGATGAGTTTGACGGTTCATCAATCGATGCTAACAAGTGGACTCATGAAGTCAATTGTAGTGGCGGTGGTAATAATGAAGAGCAATGTTATACCAATGACGCTGCAAACTCTTTTATTGCTGACGGTATGCTCAATATTGTCGCTCTACCAGCAGCAGAGGGCGCTGCCAAGCCTTACACGTCTGCCCGATTAAATACTAAAGACAACCAAAGCTGGACATATGGTCGTTTTGAAATGCGAGCAAAATTACCTGCAGGTCAAGGCGCATGGCCTGCATTTTGGATGTTACCAACTGATGAAGTTTATGGTGGCTGGCCTCGTTCGGGTGAAATTGACATTATCGAAGCAGTTAACTTAAAAGCAGGCACTAACGAAGGTGGCAGTGAAGCTAACGTATACGGCACCTTACATTATGGTAAAGAATGGCCTGATAACAGCTCTTCAGGGCAAGCTTACTTATTGCCAGATGGTATTAACCCCGCTGATGATTTTCATACCTATGCTATAGAATGGCAAGAAGGTGAAATTCGTTGGTATGTTGATGATTATTTATATGCAACGCAGCGTAAATCTACCGTGCGTTACAACAGTAAAGATGAGCCTGTAGGTTTATCTCATCGTGGTTGGTTTACAGAAAATTTTGATATTGTTTCTGGTGAACTTGCAACGCAATGGGAAAATGCGCCTTATGATCAGAGATTTCATTTACTGCTGAATTTCTCAGTTGGTGGTAACTGGCCATCATCGGTAAACGATACGGGTATTGATGCCAGTGCATTTGAAAATGGCAATTCCTACATTGTTGATTATGTGCGAGTCTATCAATGTCAGCAAGACACTTTAACCGGTAAGGGCTGTGAAACTGTACGCCCAGGTTACGATAGCTTCGATGATGCAATGGTTGAAGGTAAAGCACCAATTCCGTCACCGCCTTCTACGGGGATTCCGCAAAATTTAACTATTTTCTCTGGCGCTATTAATCCAAATTGGCCGGCATGGGACTGTTGTGGTGGTTCAACACCTGCAGTCGTTACAGATGCTGAAAAAGGTGATGTTGTTGAATTTGTTGTTGGTGCTGAGCCAACAGTGATGGGCTTTATTTCTCGTGAAGCTTTTATTGATGATCCGGCCGGACAAGCATCGCCATTTGATGCATCGCCGTTAATTGATTCTGGTACCTTGAAATTTGACATGAAAGTCGTAGCCGCGCCAAGTAATGCGGATTCAACTTGGATATTAAAAGTTGAAAGTCAAGAAGGTACTACTGCAGTTGAAATGCCACTAACGGCAAGCTTTGAAGGTGCAGCCCCTGAAGCGGGCACGTGGCAAACCTATACATTTCCTTTACAAACATTAGCTGATGCGGGCCTAGATTTAAGCGCTATCGACGTTGTAATGATTTTCCCAGCTTGGGGCACAGGTGAAGGGGCGGTTTATCATGTTACTAACTTATCAATTGCAGGTGACGCCGTTGCTTCTCCTCAAGTAACCATATTCGAAGATGCAGAAAATGCTAGCTGGCCAATGTGGGATTGCTGTGGTGGTTCAACGCCAACAGTAGAAACTGACGATGATGCACATGGCGCGGTCGCACAATTTAGTATTGGCGCTGAACCAACCGTTATGGGCTTTATTTCAAGAGATGGCAATACTGATACACCAGCACCATTTGACGCTACGGGTATTTTGGCTAACGGTGTTGTGCAATTTGATATGAAAGTTGTCACGATGCCAACTGATGCCAGTGCAAGCTGGGTATTTAAAGTTGAAGCCGATAATGCTACATCAGCGGTTGAACTACCACTATCAAGTAGTGTTGAAGGAGTAACGCCGGTTGCTGACCAATGGCAAACCTATACCTTTAACTTAGCTGATTTAGCTAATGCTGGTTTAGATGCAAGTGCAATTGACGTACTGATGATATTCCCTGCATGGGGCACTGGCGATGGTGCTGTTTATCGTGTCGACAATGTAAAAATCTACGATCCTAATGCCTCTACTGGTTTTACTGGTCACATTCTATTTGCAGACGATGCCAAAGAGCAATGGAGTATTTGGGACTGTTGTGGTGGTTCAACACCTACGCTTGAAAATGATGACACTGACCATGGTATGACAGCAGAATTTGTTATTGGTGCAACGCCAACGGTAATGGGGTTATTAGCCGATGATGATGTGTACTTAGACGCTTCAAGTTTATTAAGTACAGGTGTTATGCAATTTGAAATGAAAGTGATTAACGCACCAAATGATGCTAGCGCAGTATGGAAATTTAAAATTGAAGCCGGCGATACATCATCTGCCGTTGAGCTAGACCTAACAGCAAGCCAAGAAGGTGCTGCTCCTGTTGCCGGTCAATGGCAAACTTATACCTATTCATTGCAAAGTTTATTTGATGCGGGTTTAGATCTTAGTGCAATTGACGTAGTGATGGTTTTCCCAGCTTGGGGAACGGGTGAAGGAGCTGTATATCGCCTAGACAACGTAATGATATTTGATCCTACCAGTGTACCAACAGCACAAGGTTTAACTTTGTACGACAACGCGCAAAATGCAGAATGGCCAATTTGGGATTGTTGTGCGGGTTCAACACCAACCGAAGAAGAAGATGATGCAACACACGGTATGACAGCTGAGTTTGTTATTGGTGATACGCCAACGGTGATGGGCTTCTTAGCAAATGATGGTGTTTACTATGATGCAAGTGCATTACTGCAAAACGGTGTGGTGAAATTTGATATGAAAATGGTAAGTGCGCCAAATGATGCAAGTGCGGTGTGGAAGTTTAAAATTGAATCCGGTGATACCACATCAGCTGTTGAGCTCGATTTAACGGCAAGCCAAGAAGGCGCTGCGCCAGTTCTAGGCGAATGGCAAACCTACACTTATACGCTTTCAGACCTATTTGATGCTGGCTTAGATGTTAGTGAAATTGATGTAATTATGGTTTTCCCTGCTTGGGGAACGGGTAATGGAGCTGTTTATCGACTGGATAATGTCGCGATAACTGCACCGTAATACGTTATTTGAAAACCTAATTTTAAATGTGCGGCTAGCGATATTTGGCCGCCATAAATAAAACTAATTTTAACTAAGTAGGGTTAACATGAAACATTTAACATTCTCAAAAAAACATTTAGCTGTATGTATCTCAGCAATTATTAGCTCGGGCTTTAGCCAACAAGCTTTTGCTGCGGAAGAAGAAGCTGCATTAACAGAAAAAGAAGAAAATATTGAAGTGATCACGGTATCAGGTATTCGTGGCAGTTTAGTGCGTTCAATGAATATTAAACGCGATATGTCAGGTGTTGTTGATGCCATTTCAGCCGAAGAAATGGGTAAGTTCCCAGACACTAACTTAGCGGAATCTCTGCAACGTATCACAGGTATTACTATTAGCCGCGCAAACGGTGAAGGTAGCCAAATTACTGCCCGTGGTTTTGGTCCAGAGTTTAACTTAGTCACTTTGAATGGTCGCCAAATGGCGAGCACAGGTTTTACCCGTTCATTTAATTTTGAAAACCTGTCATCTGAAGGGGTGAGTGAACTACAAACCATTAAAACTGCCCGTGCAGAAATGCCAACTGGTGGTTTAGGGGCAACGGTCAATATTGTGACTGCCAAGCCTTTACAAAACCCAGGACAAAAGTTTTCGTTTATGGCAAAAGGAATTCACGATAGCTCAGTGGAAGCAGGTGATGATGTTACGCCAGAAATTGCTGGTATTTATAGTAATACCTTTGATGATGATCGTTTTGGTGTGTCAGCTAACTTTTCTTATCATCGTCGCGACTTTCAACGACAATCTGCCAATGTACGTTCATGGATCAGAAACCATAATATTAGTTTAGATCCTGAAAATGTAATTGATAATCGTCCGGTAGACGCTGAAGGTAATGTTGCTGAACAGTATTCAATACTTGATGATAATGGCGATATTTCATCTATTGCCGCGTCATTTTTTCCGCAAGAAATAAGCTATGCGCGAGATGATGTTCAACGTGAACGTACCAATGCGCAAGTTACTTTTCAGTTTGCACCTACAGACGAACTAGTGTTTACACTTGATCACACTATATCTAATGCAGTCACAGGCAATAACTCACTTTCTTGGGGCGTATGGAATGGTTCGTTTGGTGGCAATGCCAACTCCTATGAATTAGATGAAAATGGTACGGCTATTTATTATAACTCGGCTGGTGATGACGGTTCGTTTACCTCATTTCGCGAAACAACCGAAGTTGACTCAAAAGCCACTGGTTTTAATGTTGAATGGTATGCCAATGATAATTTAAGTTTTACCTTTGATGCTCATAATTCAAAAACCACAACTGATAATGGTAAAGATAAAGGCTTAGGCGCCAATGCTCGCGTTATTTTAGGCTCTGCCGACTTATCAAGTAAGGAATACTTCTTTAGAGAAGGTGATATACCGGGTTTTAATATTAACTGGAATAATGGCTCTCAAGAAATTAACCCTAACGAAATTGGCTCCAACTTTAGTATTTTTACCCGCACGCCGGCAGAATCTGAAGTAACGCAAGTGCAATTAGATGGTAACTTGATATTAGACACTGACTTCGGCCTAGAAGCGGTTAAGTTTGGTACTGCGTACACCAAACAAACACTTGAAGGCTGGGGCGGCTCAAACAATGCTAATGCACCTGGTTTCAATAACGGAACTTTTGCTGAAATATTCCCTGATGGTATGTTTGAAAGAGTTGATTTAAGTGATTTTCTTGATGAGTTTTCTTTTGGCTCGGGCGGAGTTTCACCTGGTTATGCTTACACATTTAATCTTGATGAAGCCTATACAAGACAAGCTTTATTTCTAACCGAGGATGTGGTTGGCAGTGATGTATATCAAATAGGTACCTTCGACGGTTTCCCAACCAATAAAGTAGAAGAAGAAACCATTAGTTTATATGTTGCTACTGATTGGGCATTTGAAATCAGTGGTTATGACGTGCAAGTGAACCTTGGCTTACGTTATGAAAAAACTGAGGCTGTAAGCCCTGCAAAAAGTCGTGTAGCAGAGCAAGTATACTGGGCAGGTGGTTCAGAATGGATCACTGAATTTGCAAGTGGCGGAGAAGTTGAAGTTGAATTCGAAGGTGAGTATGACTTCTTACTGCCTATGTTAGACATCAAAGTTGACCTAAGTGACGACCTAGTAGCACGTGCATCAGTAGGTCAAACCATTACGCGCCCTGCGCTAGGCGATATGTTGGGTAACCTGAGTTTAACCCCTTCACCTAAGATTGGTTCAAGAGGTGGTAGTCGTGGTAACACAGGTCTACAGCCATTTAAATCAACCAATTTAGATCTATCTCTTGAGTATTACTACGGTGATGCAAGCTATGCATCAGTCGGCTTATTTTGGAAAGATGTTGATGACTGGATGGCCGGTTCATCGGTAAAAACAACGTATGAAGGCCTGCACGATGTTTACTTAGGTCAACGCTGGAATAATGCGGTTGCTGCCATTGAAGGACGCGGAGAGCAAGCCACTGACACAGCTATTTACAATGAAATTGTTGCGAACGGCATCGGTATTGGTGAGAACAATCGAGTATTAGCTGACCCTGCAACTGATCCTTTAATTGAATGGACAATTGACTCTCCAGAGAATGTTGATGCCCGTAAAGTTAACGGTATTGAATTAGCCGTGCAGCATTTATTTGGTGAAACGGGTTTTGGGGTTGGCGTTAACGCTACGTTTGTTGATGGTGATGTTGATGTTGATAACTACTATATTGGCCGTCAGAAAGTACTTCCCGGGTTAAGCGACTCTGCCAATTTACAAGTGTTTTATGAGAAAGATGGCATATCAGTCAAAGTGACTGGTGCATGGCGTGATAAGTACTTAGTGGGCTTAGGTTTACCTGATACAGGCGGCGATTCAGCGCCATTATATGCTGAAGAGTTTCTGCAGTGGGACCTAAGCGTTAATTACGAAGTCACTGACAATATGACGGTGTTTTTTGATGGCGTTAACTTAACCAACGAAACTGAGCGCAAGTATAGCCGTTTCGAAAGTCAATTTGTTAGTGCTGCGCAATACGGACCAAGATATGTACTTGGTTTTAGATACACCATGGATGACTAACTGTTTTTTGCTTTGAGCTGCTTAATTTAGGTAAGCAGCCTACTTTGAGTAATAAACATTTGTAAACTGCGCTTATAGATAATGTAAGCGCGATTCTTTCATCGGTGTAGCTATGTGTAGTTCGCTTTCATCAACATAAAGCCAACACCGATTCTTTTTGATATAGGAATTTTATTATGGCTGGAAATTCGGTCATTTTAGAGCAAAATCATGGCGTAACTAGTAGTGTTTCGCCAAGTCAAAATCGTTTTGCTCTGATCTCATTAACAACACTGTTTTTTATGTGGGGTTTTATTACCTGCTTAAACGACATTCTTATTCCACATTTAAAAGCCATTTTTGATTTAACTTATACGCAATCAATGTTGGTGCAGTTTTGCTTTTTCGGCGCTTACTTTTTGGTGTCACTACCTGCTGGGCAGTTAGTGAAAAAAGTTGGTTATCAAAAAGGTATTGTGGCAGGGCTTGTTGTCGCAGCGCTGGGTTGCTTGATGTTTTACCCTGCGGCGTCAATGCACAGCTATCCGATGTTTTTGTCAGCGTTATTTGTGTTAGCCAGTGGCATAACTATTTTACAAGTTTCGGCAAATCCTTATGTTACGTTGTTGGGGCCAAAGGAGTCGGCGTCATCACGCTTAACCATGACCCAAGCCTTTAACTCTTTAGGCACAACTGTAGCTCCCTATTTAGGCGCATTGTTTATTCTTAATGAAGCAGCAAGCTCAATGTCAGCACCTTCTGCTGACTCTGTAAAAGTGCCGTATTTAGTACTAACAGCAGCGTTATTACTATTAGCCGCCATTTTTGCTTGGTTAAAACTTCCACATATTAGTAGCGCTGAAACCGCGCCGGACGAAGCGTTATCAGGTTCAGCTTGGCAATATCGTCATTTAGTTTTAGGTGCTATCGGTATTTTTGTTTATGTTGGCGCTGAAGTATCCATTGGCAGCTTTTTAATTAACTTTTTTGGTGAAGCTAATATTGCCGGTTTAGAAGAGTCTGAAGCTGCTAAGTATCTTACGTATTATTGGGGCGGAGCCATGGTCGGACGTTTTATTGGTGCCGCTGTAATGCAAAAAATATCTGCTACTAAAGCGCTGAGCTTTAATGCCTTTTTTGCGGTTGTTTTAGTTTCTGTCGCTATTATCACGAGTGGCAGTATTGCTATGTGGGCGATGCTTTTAGTGGGGTTATGCAATTCAATTATGTTCCCCACAATTTTTAGTTTGGCGTTAAATGGCTTGGGTAAGCACACAAGCCAAGGTGCCGGAATTTTATGTCTAGCCATTGTTGGTGGTGCAATTGTACCGTTAATTCAAGGCGTACTCGCTGATATCGTTGGCGTGCAATTGTCATTTGTTATTCCTGTGCTTTGCTACAGCTATATTGTTTATTACGGTATGAGTGGTGCTGTGCCAAGCAATGCTTCAAATCGGGAGCAAATGTCATGAATAAATTAGCTTATGCGGCTTTATCTTCTATCGTTTTACTTGCTTTGCAAGGTTGTAATTCAGCAACGAAAGAGCAAACAACTGACAATAAAGTAAGTGCTGATCAGACCGAAAATAATCTATCTATTTGGCCAGTCATAAACTCTGAAGTTAAGACTGATATAGCGCTTGAACGACAAGTACAAGCAATGCTCGCTACTATGACGTTAGAGCAAAAAGTAGCGCAAATGATCCAGCCAGAAATTCGTGATATCACCCCAGAAGATATGCGTAAATATGGCTTTGGCTCATACCTTAATGGTGGCGGTGCGTTCCCGCAAAATAATAAACATGCAACACCGCAAGATTGGATAGCACTTGCAGAGGAAATGTATCAAGCCTCGATTGATGATTCACTCGATGGTTCAACGATTCCAACCATGTGGGGCACGGACGCCGTCCACGGTCATAACAATGTTATTGGTGCGACTTTGTTTCCGCATAATATTGGTCTAGGAGCAGCACACAACCCTGAGTTAGTAGAAAAGATTGCCAAGATTACCGCCACTGAAGTGATGGTGACAGGTATTGATTGGGTATTTGCACCAACAGTAGCAACGGTTCGAGATGACCGCTGGGGCAGAGCTTATGAAGGTTACTCTGAAGATCCTGAAATCGTAAAGTTATATGCGGCCTCAGTGGTAAAAGGCTTGCAAGGACATGCTGATGATGAATTTTTAGGTGATGACAGGGTGATCAGTACAGTTAAACATTTTATTGGTGATGGCGGTACCGTTGCAGGTGACGATCAAGGTAACAATCTAGCGTCTGAAGAAGAGTTATATAAACTTCATGCCCAAGGTTATGTTGGTGGCTTAACTGCAGGCGCACAATCAGTGATGGCGTCATTTAATAGTTGGCATGGCGAAAAAATTCATGGCAATCGCTACTTATTAACCGATGTATTAAAAGGCAAGATGGCCTTTGATGGTTTTGTCGTTGGTGATTGGAATGGTCACGGACAAATTGTTGGTTGTACTAATGAAAATTGTCCGCAAGCCGCTAACGCCGGTTTAGATATTTTTATGGTACCGACCGATGCTTGGAAACCGTTGATGGAAAACACCATAGCGCAAGTTAAACAAGGTGTTATTCCACAATCTCGTATTGATGATGCGGTAAGTCGTATTTTACGCGTTAAATACCGAGCAGGATTATTTAGTAAACCGAGTCCTGCCAAGCGACTTTACTCAGGAAAAACTGAGCTTATTGGCCATGATAAACATCGAAAAGTTGCTCAACAAGCTGTACGAGAGTCGTTAGTGTTGTTGAAGAATAAGGCTAACATTTTACCGCTTTCTCCTCAGCAAAATATTCTAGTAGCGGGTGATGCTGCTAATAATATTGGCAAGCAATCAGGTGGTTGGAGTATCACGTGGCAGGGAACTAACAATAGTAATGAAGACTTCCCTGGTGGTTCATCAATTTACCACGGTCTTGCTCAACAAATTAATGCCGCTGATGGCAAGGTAACACTTAGTGAAGATGGCAACTTTGCCGAAAAACCGGATGTCGCAATCGTTGTATTTGGTGAAGAACCTTATGCTGAAGGGCATGGTGATAAAGATAATTTAGCTTATCAGCGCGGCACAAAATCTGATTTAGCCTTATTGAAAAAGCTGAAAAGCCAAGGTATTCCCGTGATAAGTATTTTTATTAGCGGCCGCCCGATGTGGGTGAATGCTGAGTTAAATGCCAGTGATGCTTTTGTTGCGGCTTGGTTGCCAGGCTCTGAGGGTAAAGCGGTTGCAGATGTGCTGTTAAAAAGTATAGACGACAATATTCAGCATGACTTTACCGGTAAACTTTCATTTTCTTGGCCAAAAACAGCAACACAAACCGTTAATCGCTTTGATGAAGAATACGATCCGTTACTGCCTTACGGATATGGCTTAAGCTACGCTTCTAATGAAGGGACAGCCCAAAAGCAGTTATCAGACAACTTACCTGAGCATATCGAAAATGATGAGGCTGTTGTTAAAAACACTGCTGTTTTTGCTGGCAAAGTGGTTAAGCCGTGGCGGATGTTTTTAACGTCTAATACGCAAACATCAGAGTTACTTTCTAATAGTGGCGCTTTACCGGGTGCAACTTATCGCACCATCGACAAAGTCGTACAAGAAGATGCATTTCGCCTTGAAACTAATGGTCGCGAAAAAGCGGGTGTTAGTTTTTCTAGCAGCTTTAGAGAAGATTTATCTTTTGAACTTGAGCAAAAATCAGCGTTAGTGATGACCTTAATGCGCGATAGTGATATCTCTGGCGCAGTTAATATTGCTATGAGCTGTGAATCTGAAGGTGATGTTGCTGGTAGTTGTCGGGCAGAAGTTGATATTCAACAACAATTAAAAGCTGTACCCAAAGGAGAGTGGCGTGAAGTAGCTATTGACCTGCAATGCTTTGCAAAATCAGGCGTGCAGCTAGATAAAATTGTTTCACCATTTGAGCTCAGTACTGATGGCGTAATAAATTTATCATTCAGTGATATTCGTTTTATGCCTAATGTTTTCACTGAAAGTAACGAATGTATTAAAGAATAACGTTAACAGCCAAATACTGTTTCACTAATTAAGAAAGCCAGCTGTTATATGCTGGCTTTTTTATATTTGCTTTTTTTTAGCAAAATTATCAATAAAAATATTATCAACGAAAAATAAAAACTGATTGTTCTATGTGAAGGATTATCAAGTGTAACTATCAACGCTATTCTTTAACGCTATTTATAGTTTGTACTGCTCAAATAACTTTAAGGAAATAGTGATGACATACCAAGGTTTTGAAACATTTAACACCGAAGAAAACAACGGCGTTTTATCCGTAACATTTGATTACTCACCGGTAAACATTCAAGGGTTACCTATGATTGCCGATTTAAATGTCCTTGCACAAAAACTTGAATCAGATAGCAATGTTAAGGTGGTGGTTTTTCAATCTGCGCATCCAGAAATTTTTATAGCGCATGCAGATACAAACTTCTTGAAAGATATGTCTGATAAAGCGGTATCTCGTGAAGAAGTGCAATTACTTGATTTGCAATTGGTGTTAGAACGTATCAGTAAATTACCGCAAGCAACTATTGCAAAAATTGAAGGTTTTGCTCGTGGTGGTGGGCATGAGTTTGCACTTGCGTGTGACATGCGCTTTGCTGCACGAGGTAAAGCACGCTTTATGCAAATGGAAGTTGGTATGGGTATATTGCCTTGTGGCGGCGGGGCTTCTCGAATGGCACGTCAAGTTGGCTTAGGTCGAGCATTAGAAATTGTATTAGGTGCTGAAGATTTCGATGCCGATCAGGCTCAAGCATATGGCACGATCAATAAAGCAATTGATGCTGATAAAATAGCAGCACATGTAGATGCTCTAGCTAAACGTATTGCACTTTGGCCATCAGAATCAATTAATGCGACCAAAAAGGCGGTATATGAGTCAATTGATTTACCTATTGCCGAAGCATTGCGTGCTGAAGCTTATTGGTTATACCAAGCAACGAGTCAAACACCTGCGTTGAAACGTTTTAAGTGGGCTGATGATGCTGGCGCGCAGTTTGATATTGAAAATCAAAGAATATGGCCTGAATTACTTGTTAACGTTCAAGAGGTTAAATAATGACTAAAATAGCTAATAAACGTTTAGTCGAAAATTTTTTTGATTACTTTGTTAAGCCTGATGTTGATGGCGCATTATCGCTGCTTACAAAGAATGCGAAGTGGCGTGTTATGGGACAACAGGGCGGACTGCCAATTTCAGGTGAGATGGACAGACAAGGTATTGCAGTTCTGATGAATGATATAAAAGAGCTGATGAGTGAGCGTTTACAGTTGATAGCTACAGGTTGGACAATTGAAGACAATAGGGTAGCCGTTGAAATTACTTCAAATGCGACTATGAAAAATGGCAAGAAATATCACAATTTGTATCATTTTTTGATTGTTATCTCTGACGACAAAATAGAGACCATTCGTGAATATATGGATACTGATCAAGTTAAACGAGTATTTTTAGATAGTTAACATGAGCGTGTCATTAGAGAGAGGCGCTAGTGGCGCTATTTATTTTGAAGTTAAGTGAAGGTAATTATGAAAAAAATAGTGCTCATTACCGGCTCTACTGATGGAATTGGCTTAGAAACAGCTAAATTAATGCTAAGTTTAGGTCATAAGGTATTATTACATGGCCGTAACGAAGCAAAATTAGCGCAAGTAAAACAGCAATTATCACCTTTAGCTGAAATTGAAAATTATATTGCTGATTTATCCGATTTAGCGCAAGTGAATATATTTGCAGAAAAGGTCAGTCAAGACCACCCTCAGCTTGATATATTGATTAATAACGCGGGTGTTTATAATGTATCTGAAATAGTATCTAGTGATGGTTTAGATGTGCGCTTTGCTGTCAATGTGCTGGCTCCGTACTTGTTGACTAATAAACTTATCAAAAATTTAGGCATTACAGGACGAGTGATTAACTTATCCTCTGCAGCGCTAGCGCAAATACGGCCTAGCGAATTAACTCAACCTAGCGCTTTATCTGATAGTCGAGTATATGCAAAAAGTAAGTTGGCACTAACCATGTGGTCACGACATCTAGCCTTAAAACTTGGTCAAAATGGCCCTGCAATTATTGCGGTTAATCCAGCATCTATGCTTGCGAGTAAAATGGTAAAAGAAGCTTATGGCATAATAGGAGGTGATTTAACTATTGGTGCTAAAGTGTTAGTGAAGGCTGCTTTGTCAGCAGAGTTTTCAGCTGCATCAGGGTTATATTTTGATAATGATATTGGTGAATTTACGAGTCCTCATGTTGATGTCGCAGATGAAAATAAAATAGCAGATTTAGTCAGGGTTATTGAAAACACCAATGCCCGTGCATTATCGTCAAAAGAAAGTAATGAGACTAAGAATATGTGACTTTTTCTTGGTCATTATTAATCATTATACTTTTCCCAATATGGGGCCTCACCAAAGTAATCAGAAAAGTAATTTATAAAGGCTCTGACTTTAGGAGCTACCAAATGCGAACTTGGATATACCGCCCAAATATCCGTAGAAGAAACTAAAGGATAATCTTTTAGTATTTGGACTAATTCACCAGTGCGCAAATGTTTATATGAACACCAAATAGAACTCATTGTTATACCAATTCCATTAATGCAAGCATCTCTAACAGCTTCTCCATTGTCTCCCCTAAAGTTGTTTACCGTTTTTATTGTTTCACGACCAGTAGAAGTTTCAAACTGCCAGTTTTCTAAGCCCATGAAATTTGTGCATTGATGCTTTAATAAGTCTTGTGGTGTTTTTGGTTCACCGTATTTTTTTAAGTAATCAGGAGAAGCACAAATAATTCGTTTATCTGAAGCTAGCTTTCGTGCAATAAGAGTTGAATCATTTAATGATGCATCACGAATTGCAATATCAAAGCCACCTTCTACCATATCAATAATGCTATCGCTTAATTTAATGTCAACTTTCAAATCAGGATATTTAGACAAGAAGCCTTCAAACGCAGGAATCATGTGCATGCGACCAAATGATGCAGGGGCAGTTACTCGTAAAGTTCCTTGAGGTGAAACACTGCCACTTCCAATAGCTGCTTTTGCAATCCCTATGCTGGCAAGCACATTTTCTGCATGTGGCAAAAAAGCTTGTCCTTCTTCAGTTAATGAAACTTGCCGTGTTGTTCTATGAATAAGTCTGACGGATAAGCCATTTTCTAGTTTGCTGATATGAGCGCTGGCGACAGCAGGTGAAAGTCCTAACTCTTTTCCTGCTGAGCTAATGTTATGCGTGGAAGCAATTCTTACAAAAAGTTTAAGGTGCTCAATATTCATGGTTTATTTACTCATTTTAAATAGAAATAAGAAACTGATACGATACTCTTATATGTTATCAATTAAAAACAAGTACATGTGTGTTTTTGAATCCCAACCTTAAGCTAGCTATTACAAACACCCCATACCAATATAAAGTTGGCGCTGTGACAAGTCACCATGAATTTCACGGCGACCATGCATTACGCGTTTATTATCAATCAACACTAAATCACCATCTTGCCATTGCACTTCATGGGTGAATTTTTCAGCAAGCACGGTTAATTCGTGTTTAAGTTGCTCCGATATTTCTTCACCATTAAATAGCGTAACTTTCGGAGGTTGATAGTTAAAGGATGGACCCAAAATAGCGTTGGCGAAAGCTAATTGGTCAGAAAAAGCACCTGTAATGCAAGGATTAATGGCTAAATGATAAGTTAAGCTATCGTCACTATTTAATACCGCTTGTTGATTTGGCGCTAGGGCATTTAAGTCTTGTAAGTGTTGTTCATTGACCTCAGCGGCAGTTGATACTGTAGGGTGCTGATCTACAACATATTGACGCCACAACGCGGAAGGTAGGGTACGAGATACCGTTATAGGTTTTTTGAACAATGTTTTTAATTCATTTGACATATGTTGATATATTTCAGCACCATCACAAACCGTGGTTTGAGAGCCGCTTTCCGCACTTTTTGCACTGTAAAAGGCAATTAAATCAGGTGGTAAAGGAGTGTTCCCATTTTCAATATGTAAGCCAACAGCTGCAGTGCCAGCATTCACTTTTTGCGTGCTGTCATTGCTATATTCTCGTGCTGGGTCGAAAGTCAGTTGACGACACATGGCTTTCATCACTTGACTAAAGTTCTTTAGGCTCAGATCGAAATTTCTTAGTAGCACCCAGCCCGAATTTGCTAATATTTGCTTTGCGTCAGCGAGTACGTTATCAGCAATAATCTCAGTGTTATTGGTATTTACTATAATGTTTTTCATGGTAGCGCCCTCAAGTGAAAACAATAATTCTACGTTGTAATTAATAACTAAGGCTTAGTATTAACCTTCAATCTTAAGGGAGGCTTAGCAAAGTTAATAAACTGAAAAATGTTTATTAACTTTTGGGAAAAAGGGAGGGGAAAGAGAGAAAAAGGCAAAAAAAAACGTTTACCTGAATCAGATAAACGTATTACAAAACATAAAACACTAAGGGGAATAAAAGTCTCTCGTATAGTAAGAGTGGTTGTTTAGGGGAAAGTTCAATATGCATGAGATTATATTTCTTTATTTCTTTATTTGTTTTCTTTCTTTTCTTTTTATTAATTCACCTGCAGAACTTACGTGAATGTTGCTGACTCTTAGATAGTGACAACTAATGAGAATCGTATAGCCCAATGATAAAATTTAACATGTGGGCTTTGTTTTGTGACGTTTGCTGTTATTTTAAATTAACCTTAAATAGTCTGCTTTGCCACCAAAGCGGTCATAGACGCTTTAAATCATAACGATGCCTATTTTTGAAAATGGGCATGCTCTACGCTTCTGGAAAATATGATAAATCGAAAGAACAATAACTACCTGATATTGACTTGCCTATGTGTTGAAGTTCAATAATAAATTTTTGTCGTGTAGCAATGGGGGCTAAAATGTTAGGTAAGAAATTAAAGGCACAATCAATGCGATTGATGCAGCAATTGGCAAAGCTTTGCGATATCGACTTTTATGACTTACTTCATTAATACGCTGCTGTAACTTTAAATCCAAGTCATTCCTTAACTAAGGTTTAAGGCTTACCAGTTGTTTTTAATCCCTTTAACACACTCTGCTTCTTGAAAGCAGTGCTTACACTCATCTATATGTTCTTTGCAATAGAAAATAGATATGTTGAAAATTTAGATTCATTGTGAAAATTGGACGTTTTTTGTAAAGCTCAATAAATACTTCCTGAGTTAAATCTTCTGCATCATGATTATGTTGTTTAATCTGAAAATAAATGAATTCAAAAGTCCTTTGTTTATGTTTATATCGCAGAACAAGTAGTTCATAAGAAATCCTTGAATCATTTAAGAATCGGCCAACGAGTGCCTCATCTGATGGCTCATCAGAATCCTGATTCTTAAATGGTTCAACTTTTAGAGTGTTATCCAACTTCCTTTTGAATACTGAGTTCATTAATCTTTCTCAAAACTCAAAACTCAAAACTCAAAACTCAAAACTCAAAACTCAAAACTCAAATTTTTAGTTTTCATTTGCAATTTTGTAGCGTAAAGATCTGTAACAGGTGTGTTCTCGTCAACGATTTCAAAACTTAAATTATCAAACCATACTTTGCCATTTCCATTTAACAACACACCGTAAGCCATCTTTGTTGCGTTAGCAGGTACATTTAGAACCATAGTATACTTAGCCCATTCTGTACTTTTTTTAATTGGTCTATTATTCATATTATCGAATGCTAACGTTTTCTTTTTACCGCCATCAACTCTAAACCAACCACCTGTCCATCCAGAGACATCCTGAGTTTTGATGTAAATAGTTAATTGAACTCGCTCTCCTAAATAGTCTTCAACACTTGAGTTCTGCATTAATGTACCAAAACCTTTTGATTCAGCAGAGTTAGATTCAATGAATGCAGATTTACTGCCATCAAAAGTAACACTTTCATCTACGCCCATTTTGTAGTCAGAAGGAGCACTACCTGCTTTAAACCAACCTTCGGGTAGAGCATCTCCAGCTAAAATTGGCAATGAAGTCATTGTCAAAATACTTACGAATATGGCTACATAATATTTTTTCATTTTAAATTTCCTTTGTTATTGTTGACCTTATGTATGTAACCAGTCAAAAAGATTAGTTCATTTATTGTTGGTGAAAATAAATATAATAATACACAAACTATCAAAACCGACATATAGACAGTTGTATATTGTTTCTTTATTTGTGCTGTTATTAGAGACAATATTGCTGAGAAAACCTTGCTAATGCTGACTTGAGATTCATAGCTAACTCCAAGCAATGGAGGTCAACGGCAGCAATGATCTTTCAGCAGTAATAGGACAACGAATTGCAATCTTATAATTTGATTGCTTAGAGACCTTTTTTATTAATTTTCATGAAGGTTTTAAATCTGTTCAAGAGTACTGATACAAAATATCCTATTAGTTGCTACTCGCTTAGCTCCAGGCTAGAAATCCATTGAATAAGAATTTTCACTTTAGTTGAAAGTCCACAGGTTGCTCATTCGTTAACCTTGATATTTCACCAACTAATACCAACCTAATAATAAACTTCATCGAATTAAGTGCATTATGTTGTCTTATGTTTTACCACTGTTTATTGGTTTGCTACTCATTGGCTATTTGGCGGGAAAGCCTTACTGGCGTGAATACAAACGTTCGCTTATTAAGCGCAAGCCATTTAAAAAACAATGGCGAAAAATAATTCAACAAAGAATGCCATATTTCAAACAAATGCCTGCTGATTTGCAATTGCAATTAAAGCAACATATTCAAGTATTCTTAGCAGAAAAAGAGTTTGTTGGCTGTAATGGCGTGGTGATCACAGACGAAATTAGAATAACCATCGCGGCGCAAGCATGTTTATTATTGCTAAATCGAAAAACAAACTATTACCCTAAATTACGTACGATACTGGTTTACCCAAGTGCGTTTGTAAAACAGCAACAAACACGCAATGCTGATGGCGTTCAGTTTACGCAAAAAGTAGTGCTGGCAGGGGAGTCATGGGATTTTGGTAAAGTGGTTTTATCATGGCAAGATACGCTTGATGGCGCACAAATTCCTGATGATGGTCGCAATGTTGTTATTCATGAGTTTGCTCATCAGCTCGACCAAGAAAATGGCCCAGCTAATGGCGCACCAATTTTAGATGCTCAGCAAAGTTATAATTGTTGGTCTGAGGTGTTTCTTGCACAATTTACCTTACTACAAGAGCAAGCTAGAGTAGGAGCGCCATCGTTATTTGATTATTACGGGGCAACAAATCCGGCGGAATTTTTTGCCGTGGCGAGTGAGGTATTCTTTGAGCAATCAGCACAATTATTTCGTGAGTACCCTAAATTGTATCGCCAGCTAACTCAGTATTACACCATTGATCCTATGCATTGGTGATTTGGTTTAAGTAGGTAGTGGATTGCAAAATTAAAAAATAGGCAAAAAAAAGCGCTTACCTAATCAGTAAACGCATTATAAAAACATGAAACACTAAGGGAAATAAAGCCTCTCATATAGTATGAGTATCAATTTAAAAGAAAGTTCCGACAAGTTTAATTTTATTTTAAATTTTTAGTGCTTTCTTTTAACTATGCTCAAGTGTTGTGTTAATAAATAGTTAACATATCCAATAAATGTTAACTATTTTAGTGGTGATTAGCTTACTTTAAATCAAAGCGATCTAATTGCATTACTTTCACCCAAGCATTAACAAAGTCGTTGATGAATTTTTTATCCGCATCATCTGAAGCATAAACTTCAGCGATAGCACGTAATTCTGAGCTAGAGCCAAAAATTAAATCAACGGGCGTTGCTTGCCATTTGAACTTCCCTGAGCTTCGGTCAAAACCTTGGTAGATGCCTGCCTGTGATTCATCTTTTTGCCATGTTGTTGACATATCTAATAAGTTAACAAAGAAGTCGTTGGTTAATACGCCAGGCTGTTTGGTGAACACACCTAAAGTAGAACCATCGTAGTTGGTATTTAATACACGCATTCCGCCAATCAATACCGTCATTTCAGGCACATTTAAACTAAGTGAATTGGCCTTATCAACTAACATTTCTGCTGGTGACATGTAACTTTCATCAGTGAAATAGTTTCTAAAACCATCTGCTTTAGGCATTAAGTAGTTAAATGATTTAATATCTGTTTGCGCTTGTGAAGCATCTGCTCGTCCCGGTGTAAATGGCACAGTTATGCTAGTTCCTGCTAATTTTGCCGCATTTTCAATAGCGGTTGCACCAGATAAAACAATTAAATCGGCAAGTGATATTTGTTTACTTGATGATTTACTATTGAAGCTACGCTGTATGCTGGTAAGTTTGGTTAACACCTTCTTTAATTCAGCAGGATTGTTAACAGCCCAAGTGTTTTGTGGTGTTAAGTTGATACGTGCACCATTAGCGCCGCCACGCATGTCAGTGACACGATGACTCGAAGCTGCCGCCCATGCTGTTTTGACTAATTCAGCATTAGATAAGTCCGACTTTTTTATCTGCTTTTTAAGCTTTGCAATGTCGTTTTTGCTAACGAGTTTGTATTCAATTGCAGGAATAGGGTCTTGCCATAATAATACTTCACTTGGTATTTCAGAGCCTGCGTATCTAGCTCTTGGCCCCATGTCACGATGAGTTAGCTTGAACCAAGCTTTAGCAAATGCACGATCAAATTGACTTGTATCAGCTCTAAAGCGTTTAACAATTTTTAAGAACTCAGGGTCTTCTTTTAATGCTAAATCTGTGGTGAACATAATAGGCGCATGCCGCTTATTGGGAATATGAGCGTCAGGCACTAAATTAGCCGCAGCTTTATCTTTAGGTATCCATTGAATTGCACCTGCTGGACTTGTAGTGATAACCCAGTCGAAGTTCATTAAGTTATCCAAATAGTTAGAAGACCACTGTGTTGGCGTTGTTGTCCAAGCACCTTCTAAGCCGCTGCTAGTTGTATCAGCTCCAACGCCAGTGCCACATTTATTTTTCCAACCTAAACCTTGCTGCTCGATACTGGCGGCTGCGGGCTCTGCACCAACACACTGATCTGGTTTTTTAGCGCCATGGGCTTTGCCTAAAGTATGCCCACCTGCTAACAGTGCAACAATTTCTTCATCATTCATTGCCATTCGTCCGAACGACATTCTAATGTCTTGTGCTGCTAATAATGGATCAGGTTTGCCATGTGGGCCGACAGGATTTACATAAATTAAACCCATTTCAACGGCGGCAAGAGGGCCTTTAAGTTTGCCTTTTTTGTCTCTTCGTTTATCATCAAGCATGGCAGTTTCAGGTCCCCAATAAACTAAATCAGGTTCCCAGTCATCACTTCTGCCACCGGCGAAACCAAAGGTTTTAAAGCCCATTGACTCTAATGCAACGTTACCTGAAAGTACCATTAAATCAGCCCACGAAATTTTACGACCGTATTTTTGTTTTACCGGCCATAGTAAGCGTCGAGCTTTATCTAAATTAACGTTATCAGGCCAACTATTTAACGGGTCAAAACGTTGCTGTCCGCCTGATGCGCCACCACGACCATCATGTACGCGATAAACGCCTGCGCTGTGCCATGCCATACGAATCATCAGCGGCCCATAATGCCCCCAGTCAGCGGGCCACCATGATTTTGAATCGGTAAGTGTGGTTTGAATATCTTTCTTCAGTTGTTGTAAATCCAGTGTTTCAAATTCTTTTGCGTAATTGAATTCTGCGCCGTAAGGGTTTGACTCAACACTATGTTGGCGTAATGGACTTAAGTTTAATTGCTCAGGCCACCAAAACTGGTTGGTTTTGGCTTCTCCAAGCGCTAAGGCAGAAGTAGAGAGTGTCATCGACGAAATGGCGACAGTAACAGCAGCCGCTAGTGATAGTGTTTTTTTAAACATGTTATTCCCCAGTTTTAATACAGACTTATACACTGTTGATAAGCCTCAGTGCTTAAAGCTTAGAACTGGTGTTAGTGTTTTTATAATTGATTGATTGGAAGATAGTATTCTGTTTTTTAAATGTATAATGTAATTCTTAATAAAAACAAATGTTTACATGGGCTTTTTGATAGCTTCTAGTTATGAGCTTGGACGAGTAGGCTAGTATAATTTAATAAATTGATTAAACTGAGGTTTATGTTCAGTAATAACTATTAACAGCGCTTCTTTATAAGTGCTAATACGGATAATTATGATCTCATTAAAACAATTACACTATGCCTTGGCAGTTGAAAAAACATTACATTTTAAAAAGGCGGCAGACGCCTGTAATGTTTCGCAATCAGCATTAAGTACCGCCATTATCGAGTTGGAAAAACAACTAGGCACTACAATTTTTGAGCGCAATAACAAACAAGTATTAGTTACCAGTAATGGTCAGTTAATTTTAAATAAAGCAAAAACCGTAAAACTAGAATTAGATGAACTTGTGCAAATATCACAGGCAAATAAGCAGCCGTTCATTAATGCCATGACCATTGGCGTTATTCCTACGATTGGTCCATATCTTTTACCTAAAGTATTACCAGAGGTAAGGCGTCAACAACCAGACTTTAAATTAAAGATAATTGAAGAACAGTCACATGTGCTGGTTGATATGGTGAGAAATGGCGATATTGATGCTGCGATTTTAGCCTTGCCATACCCAATAGAAGGCTTAATGAGTTTTGATTTTTGGCAAGAGGATTTCTATTGGGTCAGCCATAAAGATGAATGTCCAAGCCAGCTAAAAGAAATCACTAGTGAAGAGCTAGAAATTGAAAAACTGATGTTATTAAAAGATGGTCATTGCTTAAAAGACCATGCTTTGGCAGCTTGTAGTTTACAAAGTGATAAACAAGATTCTGATTTCGACTCAGCAAGTTTGCATACCTTAATTCAAATGGTAGCAGGCAAACTAGGAACAACATTAGTACCCCAAATGGCATTAGACCAGTTAATTTATAATGAGTCTGAAATTAGGGCAATTCATTTAAATGAACCCGGCCCGCATCGCACAATATCTTTAATTATTCGTCCTAATTACGTGAGAACCAATGAATTAACGCTATTACGTGACATATTTAGTGAGCAATTAGCAATTAAGTGCTGTTAGCCATAGATACTTTAATTGTTCGGCTTAAATTGTTTATGAACTATCTGTTTTTTAGAATGACTTTATTGATTTTATTAAATTTACTGAATTAGTTGAGTAAGCCATTATAGATTTACTGTTAATCAAAGAGGTCAAAATTATGAACAATATCATTGAAAGCATTAAAGCGGTATTACATTTAGACAATGAAAAAAATAGCCATTCAAATAACAGCCGTCAGCAATTAGTGGAATGTAACTATGAGAATAACTATTACGGCGATCAGCAATGTCAGTTGAAAGTAATAGATGAATAATACGACATGTTTTCATCGAAAATTCAGGTGATTTATGTTTGTAGGCCTTAACAAATGGTAAGTAACGTTTGGTTTTTTTAGTGTTAAGCCAAGCGTTGTTATTTACTTAACAGACACTGTTTAATGTGTTCTCTCATTTGTCATTACAACTACGATAATATTTAACCATTTCAATAAATAATATTGCTGAAAAGCATAAGGGAAAAGGCTTTAAAACTTTGACTTATCAATCGAGTTTAGGTCTAATACCGCCATAATAAATTAAATGCTTTTTTAATTTAAAATCTTAAGTTTAGGGATGAATTATGGTTTTTATAACTCGGCCAGCCATGGCTGTTTACGTATCGTTGTTACTTAGCGCATGTGGAGGCGGATCTTCGTCGAGCGATAGTGGCACAACACCAATACAACCAACACCGACACCGTCAAACATTATTGCTAATGCAAAAGATTATAGTGTATCTGAGCTGAATACTGAGGCGACAAAGCTTGTTGATACTCGATATAGTGGACTCACAACTGATGCTACTATTGATGTTGTATTAGCACAAAAAGCCTTTATTTCGTTGTTTGATGATTCTTCAAGTGAAATTCCCGAAATTGGTGACATTGATTTTCGTGGTAGTGTCGATGCAAATGGCGCCCTTAACACCGAATTTCTTTGTGAATATGAAGGTAAGGTTACCTATAAGGGCCAGCTAAACTCAAATTTTGAGGGTAACATATCGTTAAGTTATGATGGCTGTCGACAAGGGTACTATGAAAACGCCATAACAGGCAGCGCTGCAATTAATATCACTAAAGTAACTGAAACATCGTCAGAAATAACTTACTACTTTGATAATTTAAGCTGGCAGACTGAAAAAGATGCAATAAAGCTAACTGGGTATTCAAATATAGTTTCCATGAGGAATAACGCTGGAGACTCATCATACCGAAATAAACAACACTTATTGTTCACGACAAATAATATAGAACAAGTGCTATTAGAGGCTGAATTAGCCTATACCTATGAAAATGATCAGTCAAATATCGAACTCACCGGTGATTTATTCTTTCGCGAACACGGTAAGATCGCTATTGAAATTGAAAATATGGAATATTTACCTCCATACACTGATTCGGGTCGTATACTGTTAAGCGGCAGTAATAAAGCTGCCTTTGAGTTTGAGTCTCCGTACATTCGCTATGTTGAAGACAGTACCGGTGATCAACAGTACGATGTGGGTGTTTACTTCGTAAACGCAGATGAATTGCTATATGGTCAAGCTTACGGCAAAAATTTAGTTGCACTCGCAGAGCTATCTTTACCTCCTACAGCATCTCGGCCAGGGCTTAATTATAGTGATAAAATTGATACCACTACGCCGATAGAAGTCTATGAAGGTTACTACAGTGACCCAGACACACCTTATGAAGATTTAGAAGTTTCATATCGTTGGTACCTTAATGGTGAGGTTATCAATGGACAAATAACGAATATTTTACCGCCTTACATAGCCGTTTATGAAGATGACCTTAAAGTATCAATGTTAGTTTCTGATGGAGCCAATGTTACTGAAAGTCAGCCGAGAGTAATTGAACTACAAGATGCACCACTTCAAATCGAAGTATCTAACTTACCTGATGGTGTAAATGCCGGAGACATAGTTCAATTTATTGTACAAATTTCAGATCCTGACACCCAGTCAGTTGGGCAAAATGGTACGCTAATATCTGGCCCAGATGGTTCAACCATTGATGAAAATGGGCTCGTGAATTGGCTTGCTCCAAACGATTTACTGTTTCCATACCAAATGTATGTTTTTAATTTTGGTATGGCAGATGCTGACGGCGTTATTAGTGATGAAATCAGTGTTGAAGTCAAGGTTGAGTCAAGCAAAGCATTTCCTATTGCGCGCTCTGGAATTGAAGTGCCTAGCGGTGATAAATCAATGTCGGTTGGTGATTTTGATGGTGATGGAGAAAATGAAGTTTTATCAACTGATGGTGTTGCAAGTGTGTTCTTGCTTGAGTTTCAAGATGGCAAATACCAACAACAGTGGGCATACCCGTTTAAGCCAAAAGCAGACGGAAGAATTATTCAGGTATTATCGACGAATACAGATGATGATAACGCTGACGAAATTATAGTCGTTACAGAAAAAGGCATGAGTGTGATTAATGGTTTAAATAATTTAGACACATTATTGCTATCAACAACTGACTACATATTATTTGCAACGGTGACCGATATTGATAGTGACGGTATACCAGAAATAGCCTACCTTCATTCATCTAATCAACATAGTAGTGATGTAGAAGTTACTGTTTTTTCGATGGATGAACCAACTGAAACTCACTTTACGACGAACTTAGGTGATGCAAAGCAAGTTATTTTTTCTGATGTTGATAATGATGAAAGTCTTGAGCTAATTTCAAATAATGGCTTAGTTTATGATGCTTCAACATGGGCTAATCAGTGGATCAGCAGTAATCAATTTGGCGATACTAGCATTACTTCAGGTGACTATAATGGTGACGGTGTTAATGAAATTGCAGGTGCGAATAGATGGGGCACTATTGCTATCTATTCGGCTGCTAATAAGTCGCAACTTGATAGCCTAGATAACTTTAATACCTGCACATTACACAGTGACGATGTTGACAGTGATGGTAAAGATGAGTTCTTAGTGGGGGATTGTCAATGGGGCGAGATCACCGCGTATAAGTTAATTGATAACAAGCTTACGTCGTTATGGAGTGTTGACATGCAAGGTCATGGTTCAAGCTCTTTAACAACGGGGGATTCAGATAACGATGGTAAATTAGAAATTCATTGGGGAACAGGAACAAGTTCTTCAGGTGAAGATGGATTTATCACTGCAGATGTCGCTGGTTATACCGCTTCAATTAAAGAAAACTCAACAAGTGTTCAACTTGATAGTTACAGTAGCGCGGGTTGGGCGAAGGTTTCCGGCTCAGAAGAAGAAGCAGTGTTTTATATTCCTAGCTCTGGTAGTGGTTATGACGGCAGTCGAGTTATAACAATGGATAGTACCGGTAGTTTTGATGTTAGCGCGGAAATATCATCAAACTGGGATAATAGTTCGTATGCAGTGACAACAGATTATAACAATGATGGCTTTGGCGACATATTTTTGCCTAATACCTCACTATATACTGGGTCATTTGCTGTAATGCAACTACATGATAACGTTATACAATGGCAGTACTCGGCGAGTGGTGGAGACTCAACCATTGGCGTTATTAAAGCAAACGATATAAACGCAGACACTTTCGAAGACGCAATATTTGCCGATGGCCGCGTAGTTAGGGCGATAGATGTGCAAAACCAAACTATTATCGCCAGTTATACTTTTGATCATTGGATCACTGATATAGCACCATTACGCGTTGATAATAAACCGTCTGTAATTGTGGCAGCTGGAGACAAACTGTCGTTATTAACGGCTAATGCTTCCGTGTTTTCAGAGCAGTCATTTGTCGAACAGTCATGTACACAAATATTGTTGATTAATTACGATACTGACGCCGATACGGAGCTATTATGTTTGGCAGGTGAAGCGCATTATTCGAAACAACAATTTGTGATTTTTGAAATTGAAGACTCTACACTTGTCGAAGTACTACGTAGTGACTTACCACAAAATTTTGAGAGCGTGGTTGTTGATCCTTCAAAAACACAAGAGCAAAATATTTTGGCCTCAGCCAAAATTGGCCATGACTCTTCTTGGGATAATACGAATTCGTACACGATTAAAAAATTAACATCAACAGGAAAAATTATTTGGGGCAGCCCAGATTTAGTCGGACAACCAACTCGCCAAGGGCTTAAGGCGAGAAATGTTGCAGGACTAGGGTTAGAATTGATGCTATCCACACAAAGAATGATGTATTGGATTAAGTAATTATTAAAGCCTGCAAACGCAGGCTTTTTTTATTGAGAGCGTTGAGTTCTTAGTTTATAAATTTAAGAGTTAAAAATGGCAACTATCAAGTTTTCCTTACCACTAACAGAAGCTGTGAATACACAGCTTTCTCAAAGTGACGTGCCGGCGTCATTAACAATTGAGCAATGTGCAAAAACACTTGCCATGAGCATGACGTCTTTTCGACGAAAACTTGCACAAGAAGAAACCAGTTATAAGCTTATTCAAAATAAGTTTTTAAATGAGCTAAGCGTACAAGCCTTATTAGAAAAACAGGCTAATATTGATGAATTATCTTTTAAACTAGGCTACTCAGAAAGGGCAACTTTTGAGCGTGCTTTTCGTCAACGTTTTGGTACCACACCTTCACAATTTAGAGAGTTGTCGCTTGTTAATAGTGCACAAAGCAGCTTTTTGAAACTAACCGAAATTGCACAAAATATCCCTCCTATGTCTGATAGTTGCCAACAGCTACTTGAAGAAAAAGATAAGGGCAGTTTGGACTTGCAACGTGTTATTGAAATTGTTGGAAAAGATGCTATTTTTTCTGGTCGATTAATGGGGCAAGCGAGTAAAGCAATATACGGGAAAACGCCTAAAAACTTACAAGAGGCGATAAGCCGTAATTTAGGTGTTGGCACTGTGGTTAATTTTGCCATTATTTATGCCATGAAAGATGCTCTAAAAGACAATGTTGATCAAAAAATTATTGAGCAATACAGTCAAGCTTTTCTGATGGCACCAAAGTTTTTTCAACGATTACGTAAACTATTAAAAAGGCCGGTGGATTTTGATATTGCCCTTACAGAGCAAATATTAGTTTTTTCATTACTCGGTATATTTTTACTTAGTCATAAAGAAACATACAAACATGAGCTTATGTTGCATTCTTTGATTGGCATTGATGATTTACGCTCGTTAAATCATCACATTAAAGAGGCGATGGGGATCAGTATTTTCTCTGCTTCGTCATTAATGCTATCGCTATGGCATATTGATGCAAACGTCGTTAAACAATTGAACCATATAGAGAAAGTGAGTCAGCTGCAAATTAAGAGCAATGAGCATAACGAATTGATTTTGTTTATGTTGTCTTGTTTATACGTAGCCGCAACAGACCATGATGATTATAGTGCTTTGGAGCAAAAAGCGGAGTTGTTAAATATTAATAATTTTAGCGAGTTAAAAGAGCTGTTATCAACAGTATCGTAACGTGCATTCTACGTTGAGCTAATTGATATGTACTTCCTCGGCCGCAAGCAAACTTGGGGGCTGGCTATTAGCCGAGAAAGACATAAAGAAACTTATTTAGTGCATCCACTTACGTTGACGTGCCGCGATAAATCCTAAGCCGATAACAAACAATACAAGCATTGAAGGCTCTGGTACTGTTGCTGGTTTTAAATTTGCCTGATTTAACGATACATTATCTACCAAACCACCTAGGGTGTTTTGTTGACCAAAGGCACCAAAGCTAAGTGACATTGACTCTGCCTGTGCCGTGAACATAACTGATTGCAATGCCCAACTTGGCGTTTGCTTTCGAGTACTGTCAGTACTAAAGTCAGCTTGCATATTGATATCAAAATCAAATGCTGAGTCATACCAAAATACATTAATACCGTTATCATTTATCTTGTTGGTACGTGGCTTGTAGTAAAACTGCAATAAATAATTAGAGCCAATGGTTAACGAGTCAAGAGTCTGGGTCATCACCGCATTTGACGAACCATGCTGATGAGAGTCTAATTCAACATGCTGTAAGCCGTTTTGTGAACCAGTAACAACATTCTTTTGTAACTCTATGCCATTACCGTAGCTTGTTACCCAGCCTGGAAGGTCATAAAAAACATCCCAAGCACTATTTCTATTTTCGTATGCTTGTAAATTAGTACCGTGAACAACACCAGTCGATTGAGAGTTATCTGCAAACTCTAGCTGTTCGAAGCTACCATTAGTGATTAAAGTGGCATTACTAAAAGTGCTAAGGACGATTAAAGAAGCCGATAAACCAACTTTATTAATAAAATTTAACATATGATAATCACCTGTTTAGTCACTTTTGATGCTGACAATAATAGGTGAGATGAAAACGTTAAAATATGGCTAAACTGTCCAATTTCTCAATTGGACAGTTAAAAAGGAAATGTTTTAATAAGTTATAGTAAATAAAATAATTGATCAGAATGCTTTTGACTGAGCTGATTTAGCTAACTCGTTAGACAGACGTTTTTTGAATTCACCACGTAATAAATAAAAGCTTATCGCCGCTTGCAGGCAAACAGTTGCTACTGAAAGGTACCAAATATGCTCAATTTGAAAGTTGCTTTGTTTTGATAACCACAATGCAGGTAATATAAAAGAAATAAACCGTGTTGCGGTACTTATTAAAGCTGGCCAAGTATTGCCCAATGATTGAAACATACCTGAACAGGTAAAAATTAACCCTGAGGGAATAAAGTTCCAACAGATAATTTGTAAAAATGCCGCACTAATTAAAATGACCTGCTTATCACTAGTAAATCCTTGCAATAAAAATTCCGCTTGCCACAAACAAACCAAAGTCAGTATTGCCATTAATGAACAGGTTAATATAGCTGACCAAGTAAACGTTTCTTTTACGCGATTATAATTTTTTGCGCCAAAGTTCTGCCCTGCAATGGCTGGAGCAGCAAAGGCGATTGCCATTGCTGGCAAGAATAACGACTGCATGACCCTAGAGCCTAGGCCAAATGCTGCTTGAGCGTTAGCGCCAAATTGTTGAATCAGCCAGTAAATCGTTGCCATATATGCAAACATTAAAAAGAACTCGCCGCCAGCGGGTAGGCCAATGCCAAGTAGCTTCTTAATACATTGCTTGTCGAAACGCCAAAGCGAAAAATTAACACTGACGTACTTTTCTGTTGTTTTAAAGTAATAAGCCAGAAGAAAAACGGCAACGACTACTGAAATAGAACTTGCCAAGCCAGCGCCAGCAATGCCCATTTCAATACCAGTTCCCCAGCCTGCAATTAATATTGGTGAAAGGATTATGTTAACCAAAATTGACAACATTTGAATGATCATGGTCGGTTTAACAATTCCAGTTCCACGTAAAGCTGCACTGATTGAAACCATAAGAAATTGCAATGCCATACACGGAATAAACCAATGTAAATAAGCCAAGCCCATAACAACGGTTTCAGGGTCTTGAGATATAGTATTTAGATAACTTTCAGCGCCTAAATAACCGATAACACACACCACAACGCCAATAACACTTGAAAGCATCATGGATTGATTAAACGTATTGTTGGCGCTGTCTTGTTCCTTTGCCCCAACAGCATGAGAAATAAGTGTGGCGGTACCAACATTAATAATTTGAGTTAAGGCAAAAATTAAAAACATTGCATTGCCAGCCAAACTCAAACCTGCGAGCGCACTTGCGCCCAATTTACCGACAAAATAAAGATCGACTAGAAAATAAAGTGTTTGTACAAACATGCCTATCATCATTGGCATTGCCATAGAAACTAAGTGCTTGGGAATCGAGCCTTGAGTGAGATCTTTCATGTTATGAAGTCCATTGAATGCGATAAAAAAGAGAGAGGAAACTTCATTGAGTTTGTCGTGTTTTTACACTCACTTTTGAAATTAACCTTGATATTACAATGATTTTTCTCTGATCAGTGTAACGTATTTTTAATATGTGAAATACGATTATTCTCGATTGTTATTGTGTGAAATTGTGCCTGCCCAATTGTAATTTTTTGATCATGCATTGTAAGCCTCGCTTACATTATTGCCACACTTTGTAAATATTAATAAATTGTTAGCAGCTTACAATGGCCTCAATTGATTTACTTAATAACAGGAAACGAAATGAAAACTTTATTCGCCATTATCATTGTAACAACACTAGCTGCGTGTTCTTCTGTCGCTGTGCAACCTCAAGCCAATGGTGTGCGTTTAACGCATAATGAACCAGGAAATGAATGTACTTTCTTAGGTGATGTAACTGGCAGCCAAGGTGACTTCTTTACAGGGGCATTTACCTCAAACGCTGATTTAGAAACTGGTGCTCGTAACGACATTAAAAATAAAGCGATGAGCCTTGGTGGCGATACTGTTTATATTTTAACGCAAAGAGCAGGGCAAACAGGCAGTTACAATGATGACTTTGGCGGTGGCAGCCAACAAACCAATGTGACATTGTCAGGTAACGTATATAAGTGTCGTAACTAAACTAAACTAAACTAAACAAAACAAATCTAAGCAAAACAAGTTCGTATAAGTTAAGCGCATGAGCAACTTGTACGAAATTTAAAAACGGTAAGGGCATGCTTTACCGTTTTTCTATAACCGCTTTTACACGACAAATAACTCTAAACTTCACACAGTTGCAAAGTGCAGAACAAGTAAACTACTCTAGTGTTACTTTTGCGGTCAAATCCATTTTAGGCTTTGAACGTACACCCTATGTAGAGATAACGCTTCAATGTGCCGAATACTTTTTATTATCCTAGCTTACATGTTTTCCAATAATCTTTTCGCCAATCATAAAATTGCCAAGACTACTGTTGTCGATAACGAATGGCAGGCAAATTTTGAATCAAAAAGCTTGGTGCGTTGGTCATACATATTACACCCCCAAGGAATTAGTTTATTACCGCCACCAAACGAGCCTAGCAATACCTCGGCTTATATCGAAATTAAAGGTGATGCAGATTATTTATGGCGTGGTCGTGAAGACCTAAATAGAGTAGAACTACAGCATAAACCAGTAAATGCCATTGATGGCAGTATGACTGAAGTGAGCTTAGTTTCTAGTGTGGATAACAATGAATTGTGGCAAAGGTCGGACATTAAAGCACAACATTGGTATTCGATTAATTTAAGTATAACTCCCTAGATAATGTGAAATTAGAGGCTAACGATGAATCGCAAGGCTATTTTTCATACCAACGCTTATTTCTGAATATGAAAGTATATTTTTCCAATTAGATATATTGCGCCATCAATCCAGTCAAGCAGTCAGTTTAGTATGTGAGGCCAATAAATAACGCCTCATTAAGAGGCAATAAAATAGCTGGTTAAAATTAGCAAGGCACGAGCAAAAAGCAGCTGTTTTCGGTCTTGCTTGAGTAACTTGTTATAAATACTATCCTCTTAACTGCGATGTTATAGAGTCTTTAACTTCAGTTTCATAATTCCCCACTAAATCTAAGCAAATGTCTTTTGTACAGTAAGAAACAAATTTAAATTTTTCTCCCTTTTCACTTTCTATAGATAACTCATAAAGTGTATATGATTTAAATTTAGTCTTATTAACATCAACACTGGCTGAGCCATCATCAAAATCTGCGACTATATCCATGTCATTTAATCGAAAATCCAAATAGTAACTTCCATTCGTTGAGTTTTTGCAAGAATAGCCAACAGAAAACTTTTTAGGCTCTGTTTTCAATCGCTGTAATTTAACTTGAGCTTCACAGTCTATCGATAAAGTTAATTTATCTGGGAGTATATTAACAACAACACCTTTTTCAGCTACTGCATGAGTGTGAAAAGAAAGAAATAATAATATTATGCTAAGAATTTTCATTGAACCATCCTTGAATTTATAGTGCCCTGTTAAGGTGCTGATAATTGTTGGCTAAAATGTGCAGTGAAGCGAAACCGAGCCAACTGTTAGCAATCCCGCTTGAACAGCTTATTAGGCGAATTACCCACCGTACTTTATATTAGCCTCGAACGCTTCAACTTCTAGTGGAGCTTTATCGTATCCATATTTAGCAAGATCAGATAAGTGTTGTAAAGTTACGTCGTTAAAGTTTGACCTCTCTATTTGCAAGACATGAACGATTTCATGAGCTAACTTTGGTTTATCAAACTCTAAATCTTTTCTAACATATATTGAATAACCAAAAGCCTGCGCTTCAGTTGTAATATTATCTCCTATAAACCCTACGGCTTCGCCTAACACCTTTAAAGCAAAGTTATCGTGTGGAAAAGGCACTTCATCAACATAAACAATTCTAATTTTCTCTGGAGATTTAATACCAATATCTTTTGCTAACATTAGGCCTTCGCTATCTAAAGGAACACCCAATTCAAGCCCTTGTTCCTCGATTTCATAGCCCCATTCAATATATTGAGGTACTAATATTTTTGACACAATGTCTTTGTGAAAAACCACTACCCCAATTAAGGAAATAATTAATATTACCAATACCGATTTTACTACTGCCATGTTTATATTATCTCCATGTTTCGCCTAACAGCTTATTATGTAGACGTCTCAGTAATTCCCGCCCCATAAAATTCATTTAATTGACATTAATATCACACAATTACAAAGCATTAAAAACTAGAAAAGACTAAATGAAGCACAAAAGACGGAATTAGTAAGAGTTTGCAGTAATACGCAACATTTAAAGAGATGCTTTTATATTTAATATCAAGAGATTAAATAAATAAAATACTGTTCTCTGGTCTTTACTAAGACTTCTCACTAATATGAATATAAGAGTTAAAGAAGTACACCCGAACCTTTGAAAAAATCAAAAGTACACCATTAGTACACCTTGCTGTATTGAGGGCTATGTATTTAGCTAAAATCAGTCCAATCAAGCAATTAGAAGATAAGGCGGCACTAAATAACGCCTTATTAATAGGCGCATAAATGCTTGGCTAAATTTAGCGTCGACGGAGTAGAGGCCAAGCGTTTTGCACCATTTTGAGTAACTTGTTAGCTTTTACCATCAACTTCATTATTGAGTAACAATATGATCTCATTACTAATACTGAAGATTTTACTGTCCGATTTGTTATTGCTCATAATTAGAACAACTTTTTTGTTTACTTTGTCAAAATATAAAACAGAATGAAAGTTGATGTGACTACCATCATGAAAAATTGCAGCAACTTCTTCTCCTCTGTATTTTAAGCTACCAAAAGCTGATTGCTGCAAAGTAAAACCGTGTGAATTGGTTTCTAATGAGAATGGCTTCGCCATTGACTTTAACGTTATCAAATCAATCAACTGGTTATTTTCTATCGAAAGCACCCATTTAAACAAATCGTCTACAGTTGTATAAACTGAAGGGCCAGATATCGCCACTGGATAATCATCTTCTTTTCCGGCGCTATCAAACGCTTTAGCTGTAGGCAATGAGTTCTGAGGAATATTCAAACTATTTTCCGTATGAGTCATTTTTACAGGAGAAAAAACTGTCTCATAAAGGTATTCATCGAAGGATTTCTTACTAACTTTTTCAATAACTAACGCCAGCAAAAAGTTATTATAATAGCTATAATTATAAGCCTGTCCAGGTGAGTACTGTAGCTTAGCTATTTTCTTTAGTGATTGAATCGCATCGTCATTTGTAACTCCTACACTCCATGGAAAGTCAGGCAGGCCGCTTGAGTAATTTAACAAGTGCTTTAACTGAATGCTATCAGACCAAGCTGGCAAATTTTTAATAAAATCTGATATTGGCTGCTCAATTAACAAGTCATGATCTTTAAGAAGAATATCAAGAGCTACAGCAGGAAACTCTTTGCTAATAGAACCAATATTAAAGCGGTGTTGTAAGGTTAGTTTTTCAGTTTTGCTGCCATTTGCATACCCAAATGCTTTTCGATAGATAACCGAATTATCCTTAGCCACAAGAATAGAACCATTAAACTGTCCATTATTAAAGGCTTCGCTCACAATTCCATCGATGCTTTCGTTTACAGCATAGCTCTTAAATATAGATAAGCTCACCAAGCCAATGATTAAAATATTTATTTTTTTAAATTTCATACAACCTAGAAATAAAAGCTAACGCCCCAATAAGGGGTTGATAATGCTTGGCTAAAATGTGTAGCGAAGCGAAACTGAGCCAAGCTTTAGCAGTCCCGCTTGATTGCCTTGTTAGGTACAAATTTAACCATCGAGATTATCATTGGAAAAATAGTCTTTTACTTTTAACTTACTATTATTACGAAAATTAACTAATGGGAGTAACTTTTTAATACTAACAATGAGAAAAAACAACGCAATAGCACCATACACAATCGCTGAATTAGACATGTTATATTGATATTTGCTGCAAAGTTCAATAAAGCAAAATGAACCTTTACGCAATGAGAGCACTGAAAATATAAATGCTAACATGACATATAGGAAAGTTAATTTCATCGCAACACTTTCCTTTGTACCTAACAGTTTATTATGTAGACGTCTTAGTAATTTCTGTCTCATAAAACTCATTTAATTTGCATTAATATCACACAATTTCAATACTTTAGAAACTAATAAAAACCAAGTGAGGCCCAAAACGCAGAATTAGTGAGAATTCGCAGTAATGCACAACATAAAAATTGATGATTTTGTTTTTAATATCAAAAGATTAAAAGGGGAAGTGCTGTTCTCTCGTTTTTACTAAGACTTCTCAGTAATGAAAATTAAATAAGTACACCTAAACAGCTTAAAAAGCAAAAAGTACACCATGAGTAAAGCCTGCTGCACTAGGGGACTATATGTTTAATGAAAACCAGTTCAATCGAGCAGAATCGATATAGCTTGATGACATAATTGTTAGTAATATATCTCCTTACCAATAAGCTTAACTGTAAGGCAAGCTGCGTGGCGTAAGAGTGATGATGTTAAATATTGGCAATAATATCGTCTAATTGCTCTCGTTGTTGGCTGAGCAACTTAAATAATTGCATTTGATTTTTTGCTCGTTCTAAATTGTGTTCTTGATGTTTGATATGAAAGTAGTTGTCGCCGTCAAGATAGTCGGTTAAAAATCGAACTGCCATCATAAAAGGTATCAACAGTGCTCCAACGAGTAAACTGCCTTTTTCTATTTCACTTATATGCTTATCTAAGGTTGAAATATAACCCTTGGCAAGCGAACTAAATATGTCGAGTCTAATTGTCATTTGATCTAAAGCGCCACTATCTTCTGGCAGGTTCGAGCAACAGGTTCGAACCATATCGCCAAAATCATGCATCAAAAAACCGGGCATACAGGTATCAAGATCAATCACGGCAATGGCTTGATGAGTATTTGAACTAAACAACAAGTTATTAATTTTAGTGTCGTTGTGAGTAACTTTTACCGGTAAGGTATTGATCAAATCAGCCACTTCTTTTATAAAAATTTGCTGCTCAAAGCAATAATCAATTAATGGTTGGCAACGAGATTTTCGCTTTACTTTATCAGTATTAATTGCCTCTGTGAGCTGTTGTAATCTGTGCGCTAAATGATGAAAGTCGGGAATTATTTCTGATAATGTTTGGGCGGGGAAATCGCTTAATGCTGCGTTAAATTCGGCAAAAGCATTTGCAACACTTTCTGCTTGCTGAGGTGTCGTTACTGCGTCAACGGAATAACTGCAGGGAATAAACTCTATTGCACGCCAATAACCGCTGTCTAACTGCAGTAGGGTATCATCTTTCGTATTTGTCAGTTGACTGATCGTGGCTAACGGATAATTACCTAGCTGTTTTTTCATTATTAAATGTTGATTGATAAGATCTGCGTTGCGAGTAACTAACCAAGGTTGTCGAAAAACATGTTCATTAATACGTTGTAATACGAAAGGCTTGTTGCCTGCTTTTACTAAATAAGTGTGATTAATTAAGCCATTACCAAGTGATGAAATTGAATAGCCAGGAGAAGACCTTTGAAAATGCGTTAATACAGAATCTAATGTGAGCTGAAGTTCGTCTTCTATTATCGTTTTATTCATATATCTGCGCTTTAAAATTGCTTGGAAGGTGAAAAAATTCGGTCAATTTGACTATCGACAGATAGAGAGTCTGCTGCATAAGTGACTCCAAACCAATTATCCTCGGATTTTAATACATCAACTTTTACTTGTTTTTCCTCAAGTTGATACATGACGATATCGGGTAAATAACATTCAATTTTCTTATCTGCAGAATCAGTAAAAGTGTTGCTAAGTTTTTGCTCGATAGCGGAAAATATTTTCGGATTAAAGGCCCAGAAGTTCATTGATACTAATGCGTTATCAGCGATCGAAATTGTCTGCTTAGTTGTCGATATTTCACCTGAGATAATTGCATTGCCTGCAACTATTGATTGCTGAATATTTTCTATCTCAGTGACTTTTTGTAATTGCATTTTACTATTGTACTCACACAACCCACGATTTACGCTGCCATGATCAGAAAGTGTGTTCTGCATAAGGTAGGCAACCATAGTGTAATGCGCTACATCGCTTATAGGCCGAGATGTTTGTTGTTGCTTAAGCATACTAAAGGCCTGTTGTCCGTAATAGTCATCAGCATTAATAACAACAAAATTCTCGCTAATATTATCTTTAGCACACCAAAGCGCATGTGCCGTACCTAAAGGTTTGGTTCTTGTTGAGGGAACATGACAATTTTTAGGTAATATATCGAATGATTGAATAACAATTTCGACGTTCAAGCTTTTTGGTAAACGAGCAATTACCTCTTGCTTTAATTGTGCTTTTTGGGAAGCTTGAGTGATAAATATTACGTGGTTAAACCCTGCATCCATAGCGTGATGGATATTGTATTCCATCAAGGTTAATTGCTTTTTCCCAAAACAAGCAAACTGCTTTGTACCACCAAAACGAGAACCATTTCCAGCGGCAAGTATCACTAAAGTATTTAGTTGATTCATTTAAAATACACTTCCGATAGCTAGGCAATAATGCCAAGTGGTTTAGCGCTTTGCCAAACACCACGTGTAAAGTCAGGTATATCCTTTGAGTTGCTTCGGTCTGTTACTGAGTCAGCACTTAGCGGTGCAATGGCTGACCATGCGGCAGCATCATATACATCTTGATCAAGTGCTTCGCCATTTCTTAAACAATAAACCATGCGCCAAAGCATTAAAAAGTCCATGCCACCATGGCCGCCGTTACGCTCGGCTTCTTGCCCCATGTTTAACCACATAGGGTGATCAAACTGTGCTTGCCATTTTGCAATATCTTCATCCCAGCGGTGAAAACTCTGCAGTTTTGGCTGACGACCTTTACTATCAGCAGCGCGCCATTCAGTCATTTTTTGTTGGTATTCTGACTCATATTGAGTCGCTATTGCTGGCGGAATATTTTCTAAAGCAATACGATTTGGAAAGCCAGCGAATACACCATTAGTCCCTTGAATATAGTTATGGCGTGAGTATGGGCGAGGGGTAGTGGTATCGTGTTGGACCATAATACTGCGGCCTAACTTTGTTTTTATCAGCGTGGTGTTCATATCACCTGCGATATATTTTAACTGGTTTCTTTCATGACCCGCTGTGAACTCTCTTTTAGCATAAGCTTGTCGACCTATCGCTGGTGAACTTGTTGAGGTCAAGTAATCAAACCTGTCACCGCGATTGATGTTCATATATTGAGAAACAGGCCCTAAGCCGTGAGTAGGATATAAATTCCCATTGGTTTTGGTATGCCAATATGTGCGCCATGAGCCGGTTTTTTCTTCTATTTCTTTCATTTGCCAACGCAGCTCATGAATATAAGCGGCTTCACCATGTAATAGGTCGCCGAATAATCCTTGGCGTACCATATTTAGCACCATCAGTTCATCCCGACCGTAGCAAACATTTTCCATCATCATACAGTTTTTCTGCGTCCGTTCAGCGGTATTGACTAGCTGCCAACATTCTTCAATTGTGGTTGCTGCGGGTACTTCTACAAATGCATGTTTGCCACTCTCCATTGTTTCTACACACATAGGCGTATGCCAAGCCCAAGGTGTGGAAATGATGATAATATCGATATCTTGACGATTTAGCATTTCACGATAGCTATGTTCTGTACCGGTATAGCGAGCAGGGCGAGGGAAGTTTTTGCTAGCTACATATTCAATTGATTTATCTAACACTACTTCATTAGTATCACAAATGGCCTTAATTTCTACACCATCAATATGGCAATAGTGTTTTACATGGCCAGAGCCGCGTTCACCGACACCAATAAAACCAATGCGAACTACGTCCATTTTTGGCACCGTAAGCCCCATAACTGACTTACCTTGAGGCTGCATCGATGAGGAATGTTTTTCATTCCCCTTTGATGACGAACAGCCAGAAACAACACCAGCTGCGGTAACAACTGCGATAGATTTTAAAAAGTTACGGCGATCAGTGCTGTTCATAGAGATGGTCCACATTAATTATCAGTAATCAATAATTTACGTGACAGCGCTGTCAGATGCAAGTGTCTATAATACCGGTGAATGTTTAGTCGCTAAATTGATGTTGCGGATGTTGTAATTATGGTGGGGTTAACCAGCGTTAAGAATAGGAATTCTCAATACTTCTCTTTTTAGAAGACTTTCTGCAACTTCTGCAGGTACTTGATAAAAGCCATCTACATATTCTTTAGCATTTAGGTATTCGCGTATTTGCTTTTTCACTCGACATGGCTTTATACAATTTAATGAATAAACCACAGTATATTCACCGGGTGTTTTCGATGATAATAACTTTGCATGTTCGTGAGGATCTGATGGAGTACAGCCAATTTTAATTACATCGCTGAAAAAGGAATGCGTCATGACATAAACGTTACCGTATGATGCTTCTTTGATATTTCTTTGTTGCTCTGTATTTTCCATTTCACAAATAACCTAAGTTGATGTTCTATTGTTTATTTTACAACTTGTACAAAGTAGAAACACTTTGCTGAATAAAATTCAGTATATCAGCAAGTAAGATAAAAGTAGGGCAAAAATCTCTACGGTTACAATTTAATACTAAATAATTACACTTCATCAAAATGAATAGCTTAGTAGGGCATAAGTGGCGAATGTAACCTCGATAAGAAAAGTTCGATTTCATGGCGTTTACTATTAATGCTATAATCACCGCTAATTTTTAGGATGACTCTATTCCTTACTCTATTTATTCGCTTGTACACACTTAAAGAGATTTTTAATGCCATTTTCCAAGCTTGGATTGTCAACTCCGCTATTAAATGCGATAGCTGATTTAGATTATGCAAAACCTACTGAAATTCAAAAGCAGGCAATACCTGTTGTGTTATCGGGTAAAGATATTATTGCTGCAGCACAAACGGGCACAGGAAAAACTGCAAGTTTTGTTCTACCGTTATTGGAAAAATTAAGCGCTGCTGAAAATGATGAAGAGCGTAATTTACGTGGCAAACGTGTTCGTGCTTTGATTTTAACGCCCACACGTGAACTTGCTATTCAAGTTGAAGCGAGCATTTCACAATATGGTAAATATTTAAATATTAGTTCAATGGCAATGTATGGTGGTATTGAAATAGAGCCACAAAAACAACGTCTGATCTGGGGTATCGATATTTTAGTGGCGACACCCGGTCGTTTACTCGATATGGCACATCAGCGCGCTGTACACTTTGATCAACTTGAAACCTTTGTATTAGATGAAGCCGATAGAATGCTAGATATGGGCTTTATCGAAGATATTAATAAAATTATTGAACGTTTACCTGAACAGCGTCAAAATTTATTATTCTCAGCCACCATTTCTGATGATGTAAGAGCATTGGCAAAGCGTACTATTCATAACGCTAGTGAAATATCTATCGCTAAAAATAGTGCGTCAAAACCGAAAATAGCGCAATGGCTGGTAACGGTTGATAAAACCAATAAGTCAGCATTATTGAGTCATTTAATTAAAGAACAACAATGGCAGCAGGCACTAATTTTCATTGAAACTAAGCATGGTGCAGCAAAACTAGTTAGCCAATTAGAGAAGCGCGGAATTGCCGCTGAATCTATACATAGTGGCAGAACGCAGGCTGTTCGTGAACAAATTTTAAATGACTTTAAAGCGGGTAGAATTAACTTTTTAGTCGCAACTGGTATTGCTGCTCGCGGCATCGATATAGGCGAGCTTTCGCGTGTGGTTAACTACGATCTACCTGATAAAGTAGATGACTATATTCACCGTATTGGCCGTACAGGCCGTGCCGGTAAAAGCGGAGAAGCGGTTTCACTTGTTGCAAAAGATAACTTTAGAAATCTATGCGCGATTGAAAGTCACTTAGATCACGTCATTGAACGCCGAGCATTTGAAGAATTCCCAGTGAAAAAAGTCGTTCCGGTATCCATTTTAAATTATGTACCGAAAAATAGACGTAGTTAGTGTTTTAAGACACAACTAATAAAACAGACACAAATTTGTAATGACTTTTTAAATTGATTAAAGCGATGTTAAAGTATCAATAATTCGCAAAAGTTGAACTTAGTAAAGTCAAATTAAGTTAATGAACAAGTAAATAAATAGGAAATTAGATGAACCCAATTATTGCAATTTTAAAAGAACATAACGTTAGTGATGAGCAAACCAAAGAAGTATTTCAAGCGTTAACAGAAAACCCGCTAATGGCAATGGCAACAGTGCAACAGTTAGGTATTCCACAAGAAAAGTTACAAGCGATGATGATGTTATTAATGCAAAACCCTGCATTAATAAAAGAAGCTGTTGATGAACTAGGATTAGATTTTAGTAAAGTTGAAGCGGCTAAAGCAGCATTGAACAAGTAAGCTCTGAATATTCTCCTAATTAAAACAAGGTGAAGATAAGTTCACCTTGTTTATAATTTATAGCAAATTTAAAACGATTTTATTTTCACATTAATGCTATTCAACACGAATACTGGCTTTAATAATTTTTACTTCTTTTTTCGTACGGCCTGAACGACTACCTAATGCCTCAATCGCACTTAGCGTTGTATCTAAACCTTCAACTACTTCACCAAATATCGTGTGCTTACCGTCCAACCAAGGCGTTGGTGTAAAGGTAATGAAAAATTGGCTACCATCGGTATTGGGGCCAGAATTTGCCATACTTAGCAAGCCTGCTTTATCATGAGTTAATGTACCGTCAAACTCGCCTGCGTATTTATAGCCCGGGTTACCACGGCCATTGCCAAGTGGGTCACCACCTTGTGCCATAAAACTACTGATCACACGATGAAAAATTAAACCATCATAAAAGCCTAAATTAGTTAAATAGATTGTGCTTGTTGCGTGCATTGGGGCAGTTTTAGGAAATAACTCAACGACTAACTTTCCTTCAGTGGTTTCTATATCCCAGTAGTATTTAGCTTCAGGGTTAAATTCAACGATTTCTGGTTTTTCTAATTTAGTTTTCCAGTCAACTTGAGTTTTATCTGTTTTTTGTTCTTCAATATAAGCGTTTACTGATTTCACCGCTGGATCAGGGTTAAAACAACCACTTAATGCGATTAATAAAACTGTGATTAAGCATGCTTGCACCGATGAAAAATGACTTTTCAACATTCTGTTTCCTTTTATATTCATTTGGCCGATTTGGTTTTTATTTACTTTCAATTTACTTTCAATTGAGTTCGATTATAACGGCTATGTGATAACAACAGGCGACAGGTTAGTTAATTCTATGGTGTTGATCAACTGTATTTTTATTGATTGTTATATCTTCTGAAATCGGACAACTTTTTACGTGGCGTAAATACAATACTTGAATATCAAAGTTGTCGATTGAATGGAAAATTTTATATTGAAAGCTAATTTTCGTTATTAAGTACGAGCAGACATCAAAGTGGTTAAAAGTTATTTATTTGTGGCCAAATGTATTTTTCAACATTTTTAATTTTCAATTCAAGCGTCTGTAAATTGAACGGTTTAATAATAAAGTCAGTAACATCACAACTAATAATTGCTTTTACACGACGTTTTTCACTTTCGCATGAAATCATAAGTACGGGAAGGTCTGCTAATTTCTCGCTGCTACGTATCGATTTAAGTAGTTGCCGTCCATCCATTTTAGGCATGTGGTAATCGGTTATAAGTAGGTCGTAGCTATTCTTATTGAGTAAGTTAAAAGCTTGTAATCCATCAGCAGCTTCATCAACATCTGTATGACCAAGGCTTCGAAGCATATGTAACATAACCTGACGCATTGAAATCATGTCATCAACCATTAAAATTCTCATTGCAATTATTCCTTTTGCTTGACGATTAACTATTTATCCGTCGTAGAAAACGAAGCGATAAATAATTAATTCCATTAACCTATTTGTAGCACACATTTTACGTACTACAAGTTTTCCCTTTTGTTTTTAGCGAAAGAAATATCCACTTTTTACCAGATAAATTACAACGACTTTCCTGTGAATATGGCTTTTCTTTGCATGCTTAATATTGCGTTATTATTGAGTTCAATTTTTCCATTTGAAACTTCTAATCCCAATTTATTTAATAGTGGTAGATAAGCTGGAATAGCATAGCTTGTGGAGAACTCTTCTAACAAAGTACTAAAAATTTGGCTTTGGCTTAGTTCATCAAGCTTTTCTACAATTTCTTCTACGCTTAGGTAACGATTAAAGCAACATTGTTGTAACTGTTTTAATGCTAAATCTAACGAATAGGGGCTAGATGAATTTTTGCTTAACTCACGGAGTGCGACGTCAGCTTTAAGCCAATACAAAGCACCACTCCAATAAATGCGCATATAGTTGCGGTTCTGACCAATATTGTCACTGACATAACTTAAGGGCTGATGGTTATACTTTTGCTGTTTGTTGCCGCGTTCAAAACCATTATAGAGTTTTTGCCACATCGTTTTTTCGTCAAACATGCCAACTCTGGCTTGAGTTATATTTTGGTAATAGCTAGCCAAACCTTCTGAAAACCACCTTGCATCACCCGCATCGTAAGGGATAAGTAAGTGACTAAGTTCATGGTAAATGGTCCAATCGGCTTTTAAGTCCTGTAGGCTACTTTTGGTGTTAATAACTAGGGTGACTTCAGGTGGAGAATATCGGTTTACTTCTCCCCAAGGCACAGCACTAGAACCACGTTTACTCGCTTTAATTACCGTGATGTAGTTTTCAACGGGAAGTGTGCCATAAACTGAACGTAAGGCATTTTCGGCGTGATTCACCCAAGTTATAAGCATGGCTTTTTTATGGCTAGGAATATTATCAGCAAACTTAATTCTTGCCGACGATTGATCGTCAGATAAAGGCGGTGTTTTAGTCTTAGCAATAGAATTAGTGGTAAAAAATAGTGAGCCGCAAATAATCCAAACGAAAATTATTTTTGATAAAACTCCATGGTTTGCTGTTAAATTTAACATTGACTGCCCATAAACTTTCGCTTTTTATTTAAAGGTAAGTGTAATTTATATTGGCAAGAGTTCGGTCATTGTAAGTTAGGTTTTCGTTGCTTTTATGTAACAGGAGGTTGCGAGCAATAAAGGTATAATCGATAAATATATTGAAAACAAAACATTTTTATAATGACAGGTGTTGGCGAGTAAATTTATTCTGCTAGTAGGTAATTCATAAAAGTGGTCATTATCAGCTAAAGCACATTAAAAGTTTATGCCTATGATGTCATTTCAAAATTAGCCTGCTACTAAATTAACTCTTGGCATATATAAGATTTTAGGTTAGCTAAATTGACCCAAGCCTATGAAAGTAGTTTGAATTTTAAGACGTGTGCATATATAAAAATGCCATTTACATTAAGTAAATGGCATTGCGATTAAGCGCTGTTTTTTATGTTCAAGCAATAATGAATAAGAACTAAATTATTTATATTTCACTACTTTTATCAACAATAACATCAACCTGACGCATGTTGTTTTGCTGTGAAATAACAACACGTATTTCTTGCAATTCTTTCGAGAAATTTATCGTTAAACGTCCTCGCTTTCGTTCTTGCGCAATTGGTTCGCCATAGCTTTTTTGATAAAAATCGATCACGGTTTCTTCAGTAGCAGAAGTGAAGTAATTAATAACCGCAGGTGCTTTATCATCAAATCGAGCAAAAATTCGAGCATCATCAATTACGGGGATTTCAATCTTTTTTTCAGCGCTTTTATCTGCTTCAATTGTTTCTGCATTGACAGCACTTATAGAAAAAATACTCGTTGTAAACAGAAATAGTATGCTGGTTAAAAATGGTCTTTTAGAAAGTAAACGCAGTGGTTGCATTACCGGATCCTTATTAATTTTCTACATAATTTGAATGATATAGGCTGTATTTAGTGTGCACTTTGAAGTTTTTGCTGTCAAATAATAGCTGAAAAGTCTTGTTCGATACCACGATGAATATTGAATGACAGCTCAAACAAGCATCAAAATATGATTGATGCTTGTTCATTTTGGTTAAACTTTAGCAAGATATTGATTGTTATTTGGTTTTTATGAACGGTCAACGAAATCTTCTCGATAATGGTCTACCCACAAAGCTGTTGCGCCACAAATAGCGACTGGCATAACCACTAAATTTATAAATGGGATCATAGAAAATATAGCCGTGGTAATGCCAAAACTATAGCTTAAACCTTGTCGTTGCTTTAAGGCTTGTCGCATTTGTGCAAAGTCAATTTTATGATTGTCGAAAGGATAATCTTTATATTGTACTGCCATCATCCAAGCAAGAAACAAAAACCAAAGTACTTGACCAATAACGGGCAATATCCAATACAACAAAAAGAAGCCGATTGCGCGCGGTAAATAATACGCCAACTTGCTTACTTCTCGCCCTAATGTACGAGGAATGTCCTTAACAACATCTAAGGCACTACCGTCATTTAATGGCTGATTTATTAATAATGCTTCTACTTTCTCTGATAACAGACCGTTAAATGGTGCTGCTATCCAGTTAGCCACTGAACTGAAGATAAATGAGAAAATAATTAACACGAATAACACCGCTAAAGGCCAAATAAAACTGCTTAACCATGCAAAAGAATCACCAAGCCAATCTTCAATTGTCAGCATGTAACTTTCCAATTGCAAAAACATATAGTAGAAAGCACTGGCAAAAAGTATCAGGTTGACTGTTAACGGAATAAAAACAAAACGGCGAATACCGGGAGTACGGATCAGTTCAAAACCTTTGATGAAGTATCCGGCGCCGCCGTTTGCCAAAGGTGGTTTATTATTGTTATTCATTGCTGCTTTATTAACCTAACTAGTTGATATTCATAGTTCGATTATAGGATCCTTACCAAGAGATGAACAGTATTGTGATGTTACAAAGTACATCAATCTCTGGTACAGTGACGGCAATTATTAAAGTTTTTATTTATTTCTTTATTATTGTTTAAATTTTATCATTTAATTGCTGAATTTTTAACAATAGCTAGCAACAATTAGGTTATTCGATTTAATGCGACTTAAGCATATAAAATTGGCAGGATTTAAATCATTTGTCGATCCAACTAAGGTACCATTTGAAAAACAAATGACAGCCATTGTTGGACCCAACGGCTGTGGTAAGTCAAATATTATTGACGCCGTACGTTGGGTTTTAGGTGAAAGCTCTGCAAAAAACCTTCGTGGCGATGCCATGACTGATGTTATTTTCAATGGTGCGGCAAGTCGAAAACCTATCGGGCAAGCCAGCGTTGAATTGCTATTTGATAATACCCAAGGCCGTATTCAAGGTAATATGGCCGATCGTAACCAAGTTTCTGTACGCCGTGTTGTTAACCGAGAAGGGGTTAATACCTACTTTTTAAATGGTTCAAAATGTCGCCGACGTGATATCACTGATATTTTCCTTGGTACAGGTCTAGGCCCTCGTAGTTATGCAATTATCGAACAGGGCACAATTTCTCGTTTAATAGAGTCAAAACCGCAAGAGCTAAGAGTCTTTATTGAAGAAGCGGCTGGTATTTCTAAATACAAAGAACGCCGCAAAGAAACTGAAACACGTATTCGTCACACCCGAGAAAATTTAACTCGTTTAAACGACATTCGCGTTGAACTTGATGTGCAAATCGATAAATTGCACCAACAAGCACAAGCCGCGAAACGCTTTCGTACCTTAAAACAACAAGAGCGCAAATATAAAGCGGAACTTGCCGTATTGCGCTGGCAGAAGTTTGAGCAACAAAGAGAACAGCATCAAACACGTATTGTTGAAATTGACAATAAAGTGGCCAGTCAAAATGCCCAAATCAGCCAACACGAATTAGCAATTATAAAGTTAAAAGAGGCCGTGGTTAGCTGTAATGATGGTAATCAAACTTTACAACAGCAAAAGCTCAATTTAACGCAAGACATTACACGTGCTGAACAAAACATTAAGCATTTGAAAGAGCAGGCGGCAAAGTCGCAAGCAGACAATGTTCTCACGCAGCAACAACTGTTAAATGCCCAACAATTAGTATTAACAGAGCAAGAGCAGTTACAAGTTTGTGTTAAACAATTAGTTGAGCAGCAACCGCAATTACAAGCGATTGAAACAGAATTAAATAGCAAGCAAAGTGAATTGGAACTCCAGCAAAGTCAACAAAAGCAATTGCATGCACTATGGCAGCAGCAGCAACAAAAACGTGATGACTATCAGCAACAAAAGTTGAAAGTTCATGCTGAGATAACTCAACAACAAACCATGCTCGAACAAGCGAAATTGCGTGTTGAAAAACTTAATAAGCAATTAGCTCATCTTCCAGAGCTCAACAACCTTGTGAACTCGCAACACCAGCAAGAAAAAAGCACTATTTTAAAGGCTATTGAAGGTTTACAGCACCAAACTAGTGAATTTATTCTTACTGAAAATCAGTTGACGACGCAAAACCAGACGCTACAGCAACAATTTTCAACCTTAACGGCACAACAAGCGGTTAAAAAACAAATTATTGCGGATGTGAACGCTAAGCTTGCTGATAAATCTTTGTGGAGTAAAAACCAAGAGCAATGGTTTGTTGAGCAAAATATTCCGGTATTAGAAAGTATACAAAGCCAACTTGATGTTGCGCCTGGTTGGGAGTTTGCCGTTGAAGCGGTATTATCTCATTTATTAGCAGGTCACTTAATTGAAGCGTTACCTGAGGCTGATGAAGGCGAGAATTTAACGGCTCAAACATTGTGCTTTGTTTTTAAAGACTGCAAAGTTGAAAGTCAGGTAAATTGCGAAATAAACACCAGAAGTTTGGCTAGCAAAGTATCAGGGGTTGATGAACTCACTCCTTGGTTTAATGATATTTTACTAGCCACTGACTATAGTAATGCTAAACAACAATTAGCTAATATATCCCGTCATGAAAGCTTAATTTGCCCTGATGGTACTTGGTTAAGTCAGCATATTTTAAGAAAAGGTAAATTTGAGCAAGGTTACGACTATATTAGCTTGCAACGTCAGCTCGATTCAGAACAAGGTCAATTACAATCATTGATTAGTGAGCAAGCCGTTCTTGAAGAGCAGCTAACTAAAACAGCAAAACAGTTAAGTGAATTGCAGCAAGATAAAGTTGCTACAAGTGCCAGCATTGAACAGCAAAAAAGTCAGTTGCATCAAGTTGAAAAAGTTTTATCGTTATATCAACAAGAGCAGCAACATAACCAACGTGAACGAGAAGGCTTACTCGCGCAAATTGACGGTGAAAATAAAAATCAAACGGATGCTCAGCAATACTTAGCTACTGCACAGCAACAACTTAGCGTATTGTCGAATGAAGGCGAAGGTGTTTCACAAGACTATTCAGAGCAACAATCAACATTGCAAGTTGCTATTGAAAAAATTCAACTACGTAGCCAAGAATTACATCGTCAACGTCATCAATTTGGTTTAACGATAGAACAATTAAAAAGTCAGCAGGCGCAACGTGAGCAAACGATTCGCGCCAATCAAGAAAACATTAATATTTTAACACAACGAGTAGCGTCTAATAGTCAGGTGGTGAGCGAAAGCAATACACCATTGCAGGAGTTTGAACAAAACCTACCGCAATGGCTTGATAACTTGGCGGTAATTAATGAAAAGTTACAATTTAACCAAAAAGTACTCAATGATAGTCAAACGCAATTATCAGCTTTAGAACTTGCGGCGAAAACCAGTCAAAACAAGGTTAGTACGCTTAATGAGCAGCTTGCTCGTTTACAATTAGACAGCGAAGGGTTTAAATTGCGAGCGGAAAGTGCCATGGAGGTATTGACTGAGCTGCAACAAAACATTGATAGTGTTGTCAAAGAAATGCCAGAGCATGCAAAAGAATCGCTATGGCAAGCTCAACTTATTAAACTTGCGAAAGATATTCAATTACTGGGGGCGATAAACTTAGCTGCCATTGAAGAATATGAAACGCAATTTGAACGTAAAAATTATTTGGATCAGCAAGATCAAGATCTCAATAGTGCTATTGCAACGTTAGAATCAGCCATAGCAAAAATAGATAAAGAAAGTCGACATAAGTTTAAATTGACCTTTGATCAGGTTAATAATGATTTACAAAAGCTATTTCCAAAAGTTTTTGGTGGTGGGCAAGCATACCTAACATTAACCGGTGAAGACTTGCTAGATACCGGTGTTACGATAATGGCAAGACCGCCAGGTAAAAAAAATAGCACGATTCATCTATTATCTGGTGGAGAAAAAGCGCTGACCGCATTATCATTAGTTTTTGCGATTTTTCGACTTAACCCTGCACCATTTTGTTTATTGGATGAAGTTGATGCACCATTAGATGACGCTAATGTCAGCCGATTTTGTAACTTGGTGCAAGAAATGTCGAAAACAGTACAATTTATATATATAAGTCACAATAAAATAGCAATGGAGATGGCATCACACTTAACGGGTGTTACTATGTTTGAAGCGGGAGTTTCACGTATGGTAGCTGTTGATATTGATGAAGCTATCGCTATGTCAGATGCATAAAAAGAAAAGTATAAGAATAGGCTAGGTAATGGAAGGTAATTTCAGAAACACATTAATTATTATTAGTGCTATTGTCATAGCAGCCATTTTCATTCATGGTTACTGGACCATTAGAAAACAAAAAAATCCTTACAAATTAAAAGCTAAAGGTGAGCCTGTTGCACCAGAAGCAAGAGGGTTTGATGGTTCCGGATTTGACCAAGACGGCGTAAGTAAGCCGAAAGTTGTTGCGAGTAATACAAAGCATGATGAAACCACGCTTAAATCTCACACCGTTGAAGATAGCGAGGAGTTTCATACAGATAAACCCATGCCTGAAAATGTTCCTTTAGCGGCATTTGAAGAAAAAGAACAAGGGTTAAATTTTGGCGCTTTGCTAAATGAAACTGAAGAAGTTCCAGAGCATTTAAAACAACAAGCATTGTCTGATGCACCGAATTACGCTGAAGAAAACAACTACGAACAAGACTTATTTGCTGAGCCAGCACAAGAAGCTAAAGAAACATTAGCACAGCAAGAGCCAGAAAAAACTATTTCAAAACCCCTTTATCAAGAGCCTGTTACTCAAGCTAAGCCTAAAGTAGCGGTGACATTACCAGTTACTCGTAAGAAGAATCCTCGTAAACCGGCAATTAAACGTAACCAAATGGAAATTAACTTTGGTGATGAAGCCGTAAATGATATGCCAAGTATGTCGGCAACTGAGCCAGAAACAGTTGAAAAGCCAATTGAAATAAAGCCGCAGATTATTGTGCTTTCTGTTGTTATGCCTGAAGGTCAAACGATGTCTGGCGCTGCGTTATTGCCAACATTGTTAACCTTGGGATTAAGGTATGGTGAAATGAATATTTTTCATCGTCATCAAGACAACGCAGGAAATGGCCAAGTAACATTTAGCCTAGCGAATATGATGAACCCTGGTACTTTTGATCTTGATGATATTGAAAACTTTAGTACCCAAGGAATTACTTTGTTTATGACCCTGCCAAATACTGGTGATGCGTTTGAAGTATTTGAAAAAATGCTAAATGCAGCTAAGCAGTTGGCGGTTGAGTTTAAAGCGCAATTACTTGATGATAAACGCTGTGTTATGACCAAACAAACCGAACAGCATTACATGGGTATTATTCGTGAGTTTGAACGTAAGAGTTGTATTGGTTCACTTTAATAATTCACAACATCATAATATCAACAGGGCAATTATATTTTGTAACTTCGCCCTGTTGAATCAAATCATTTTCATGATCTTAAAATAAATAGTCTAAAGCTAATTAACTATATCTGAGCAAGTATATGTCTGAGCAAGCCACCGTTAAACGTATCGCTGAAATTTGTCAGCAAATTCATCAATACAATCATCAATATTATGTCCTTGATGAACCAAGTGTTCCTGACGCTGAATACGATAGATTAATGCGTGAACTACTCGCTTTAGAAGCTGAATTTCCACAATTGAAAACCATGGACTCTCCAAGTCAGAAAGTCGGTGGCGCAGCACTTAAGTCATTTAGTCAAGTGACTCATCAATTACCAATGTTATCACTTGATAATGTTTTTTCTCCTGATGAGTGGCAAGCGTTTGTTAAACGCATCAAAGACCGCTTGAAATCTGAACATGACTTTGCCATTTGTGCCGAGCCTAAGTTAGATGGCTTAGCGGTAAGTTTACGTTATGAAAACGGTGTTTTTGTTCAAGCCGCTACGCGCGGTGATGGAAGTGTTGGTGAAAATATTACTGAAAATGTTCGTACGATAAAATCAATTCCACTGCGCTTACAGGGTGATGATTATCCTGATATTTTAGAAGTTCGTGGTGAAGTTTTTATGCCGAAATCGAGCTTTGAAAGCTTAAATCAACAGGCGATTAAAAAAGGCGAGAAAGGTTTTGCTAACCCTAGAAATGCTGCTGCGGGAAGTTTGCGTCAACTAGATTCAAAAATCGCCGCTAAGCGTAACCTTGCTTTTTATGCTTACGGCATTGGTTATGTTGGTGCAAGTGAAACTAATGATGACCAAGGTGTTGATGAAACTTGGTTGGCTAATTCACATTACCAACGTTTGTGTCAAATTAAAGCACTTGGCTTACCTATGTGCCCTGAGGTTAAGTTACTCGACAATGCTGATAAAGTGGACGCTTTTTATCAAGATATTCTGCAACAGCGTGATGCTTTAAGTTATGAAATTGACGGCACGGTATTTAAAGTTGACGATATAGAGTTACAAGAACAACTTGGCTTTGTGGCAAGAGCGCCGCGTTGGGCAACAGCTTATAAATTTCCGGCTCAAGAAGAGTTAACAATACTTGAGGCAGTTGACTTTCAAGTAGGGCGTACTGGTGCAATTACGCCAGTAGCACGTCTTAAACCGATATTTGTTGGCGGCGTTACCGTTAGCAATGCCACGTTACATAACCAAGATGAAATTAATCGTCTAGGTATACAAATTAACGACACTGTGATCATCCGTCGTGCTGGCGATGTAATTCCACAAATAGTTAGCGTTGTACTCGACCGTCGCCCTGAAAACGCGCAAGTTATTAGCTTTCCAAGTGAATGCCCTGTGTGTCAATCTGCCGTGATGAAAGCAGAAGGCGAAGCGGTATTACGTTGTACTGGTGGTTTGTATTGTCAGGCACAGCGAAAAGAAGCGATTAAACACTTTGCCTCTCGTAAAGCAATTGATGTTGATGGTTTAGGAGATAAGTTAGTAGAACAATTAGTTGATGAGGGGTTAATAAAAACTCCTGCTGATTTGTTTAAATTGACTGAGCTTGACGTTAGTACCATGGAGCGTATGGGGAAAAAATCTGCTGATAACCTGATTAACGGGCTTTTGGCAGCTAAAACAACCACATTAGCTAAGTTTGTTTATGCTTTAGGTATTAGGGAAGTCGGTGAAACTACCGCATCGAATTTAGCGTTTTACTTTTTAACCTTTGATGCTATTAAGTTAGCGACTGAGGAGCAGCTGCAACAAGTACCTGATGTTGGCGTTATTGTAGCAAAAAATATTGTTAACTTTTTCGCCCAAAGCCATAACGTTGAAGTTGTTGAAGAGCTTGAAGCTATTATGTCTTGGCCAACAATTGAAGTGAAAAGTGATGATGAATTACCACTAAAAGATCAAACTTTCGTACTTACAGGTACATTAAGTCAAATGGGACGTAATGAAGCCAAAGCGGCGTTACAAGCTTTAGGCGCTAAAGTTTCCGGTAGTGTTTCTGCTAAAACACATTACTTAGTTGCTGGTGAAAAGGCAGGCTCAAAGCTCACTAAGGCACAAGACTTAGGTGTTTCGGTGTTAACTGAAGATGAAATGATAGCGTTAATTAATGCTTAATTAATGCTTAATTAATGCTTAGGTAATGCTTAGGTGATATTGAACTAATAATAAGGCTAATACCGTTAGCCTAGAAAATTGGTTTGATGTATTTATTTTCAATATCAAGGTATTGGCTCATTTCATTTGAATAATTATTAGAGGGTTTATGAACGAACTGTTGATTGAAGTAGGGCAATGGTTTCGCAGTTATCAATACCAAACTGCAATGGCTATTGTCGCGACAGTGCTGGTTATATTTGGTAATGATATTAATAATGTTGTGCGTAAGCTTGTTGCAAAGCAGCACTTTATTGTTCGTTGTTTAACTTTTGTTGCGGTATGTGCTTTTGGTTATGGTTTATTAACAATTTGGTTAACTAAGTTGTTAGCTCAACAATTAGCCGCAGTACCTACCAACTATGTTTTCCCTGTAATTTTAACCATTTTTATGGCCTTGGGTGCTTATGCACAAAAGCACCGACATATCTAAAAATTATCAAGCAACTTTTCACAAAGAGCTCTATAGAAGTGCTAAACGTACGAAAGCATAGATAAATAAGATGATGGGCAGCGGTAATAAAATTGTAAACAATAAAGCTTCACACCATTCAATAACCTGATGAAATTTCTGCCACTTCAAACTATTCTCTCTACTTGATGGTAAGACCTGAAAGAAAAAAATGAAGGCGCTGATCACTAAACTTTCTATTGCAGCAAATAAAATAAATATCGCTAACCAAACTAATGTATTTGGTGTATTAAGTTGAATTTGACTTTGTAACAAAATAAACAAACAGAAAAAGAATGCGCTCCAAGCTAACAATTGCCACTTAAAACGTGCCAAAGATATTGCGATATAATTAAAGAGTTCAGGGCTAATGGGTGGCTTCATTTGGTAAATAATGTTTAGATTAATGTTGGTGATATATATCATTAGTATATCGTTTAACGTAGTTAATTGTCAGCGCCAAAGATAATTATCGCATGTAAATTTAATGATATTAGCACCTTCAAATTTATTAAGTTTTAGTTGATGTGGTTTAACCCATATTAACTTGAATATTTTAACGATTAAAAATAATTAAGATTGAGAACACTATGATCAGAAAATCAGTAAAAAATAACGTTTTTCGTGGTGCTTTATTGGCATCATTTGCGTTAGCCAATACAAACTTTGCTGTAGCAACAACGTTAGCAGAACATTTGGTTGAGAAAAGCGAAAAGCTATCTGTCATGGAAGGACACTCTCAAGCTCAGTCAGCATCACTGCATTTACCTAAAGTAAAAGCATCAACGATTGCAAGTCACACGACTACAGGGCAGCTACCGACAGTAAAAAAGGCAAGCACTTTAGCAAGAGCAATGTCGGAATATACTGAGGAAAAAGAGCAAAATAGCGCAAATATGGAAAAAACCTTAACGCTTGATATTAGTGAGTTGCAAGATAACACTGGTTTGGTCTATTTAGGTGGTAAAGTTTCTGAAGTTGAGTTGAGTCGTTACTTGTCACAATTAAAAGATGAACTTGGTAAAGAGCAATATGTTACTTATCGAGGGCACCAAGCGGCGCGAGATCATCATTCTTTCCATGTAACTTTGGTAAATCCTTACGAATATCAAACCATAAATAAAGAAAAATTAAATTTATCACAAAAAATTCGTGTCACTTTACACGGCTTGGGCAAAGTAGAAAAAGACAATAAGACCAGTTATTTTGTGGTTGCATCTTCAAGTGATGGACAATTTATGCGTCAAAATTTATTGTTAAAAAATAAAGACTTCCATGTAACTCTTGGCTTTTATCCTGATGATGTTTATGGTATAGGAAAAGGTCGAGACACGCTAATCAACAAATAAATTTCATTACTTTTAATTTAAACTATTGTGATAAATTTGTGATAACTCCGTGAAAGTTTAGCAATGTTTCCTTTGCATACTGAATGCGAAATCATTTAGTCATCAAGGGAAACTTATGAAACTTTTTAAAGCAGCGTCAGCTATTGCATTGGCTTGTTCAAGCTCAGCGTTAATGGCACAAACAATAGATATTCAAATTACTAACCTCACTCATGCTCAACACTTCACTCCTCGTTTAGTGGTAGCGCATGACAATACAGTAGATGCTTTTGAACCAGGTGTTGAAGCAACATCTGCATTGGCATGGCTTGCAGAAGCCGGTGTGATTGATGATGCGCAAAATGCTGATTCATCTGGTCAAAACTTTGAAGCACTTTTAGGCCCTACTGATACCGACAATACTACAAATACTTGGCATCGTTTTGGTGGCTTAGTTCCTCCTTCAATGTCGGTAAGTTACCCATTCGACACCATGGATAAGCCTTATCTTTCTATCTTGTCTATGTTAATTCCAACTAACGATGCATTTGTTGGTTTAGACAGTATTAAAATCCCAACTACACCAGGTACTTACACATACATGTTACACGCCTATGATGCGGGTACAGAATTAAATGACGAATTAAATAGCACACGTACTGATATTGTTGAACAAGGCGGAACTCCTCTTGGTGGCTATGGTGCTCCAGGTGTTGCAGGCGTAGGTGCTTCTCCAGTGCCGCTAGGTGTTGGCGGAACAGGCGTTGCAGTAAAAGTAGGTTTTGCAGAAGATGGTACTGCAATTGGCGCTAATGAAGTTGTTGACGGTACCGATGGTCCAGTTCATATTCACCGAAATGTTTTAGGTGATACTAGCCTAACTGATGGCGCTAGTGATTTACAGTCTACGGAACACCGTTGGTTGAACCCTGTTGCTCGAGTAACTATTACTATCCCAGCACTTTAATTTAGGGAGAATAGATCATGAATATGAACAAAATAAGTTTAGCTATGCTGCCTATTATTGCAGTACTAGCAACTGGTTGTGGTGGTGATGACGGAAGCAATGGTGCTGCGGGTGCTGCAGGCGCTCCAGGTGTTGACGGTACTAACGGTACTGATGGTACAAATGGTACTAACGGCACTAACGGCACTAATGGTACCAATGGCAACCTTGCGGTTTTCACTGTACAACTGACTAATTTAACCTATAGCCAGCCATTTTCGCCAGCGGCGATTATTTTACATGAACCTGGTTACAATGCCTTTATTGATGGTGAAGCGGCAAGCCCTGGATTAGAGCTTCTTGCTGAAGGTGGGAATCCTGCTGATTTAATAGCTGAGGCTTTAGCAGCAACGCAATATTTAGATGCGGTAGCGACTGATGGTGCAACACCACCAAGATCTATCGGCGCCACGTCAACATTATTAGTACCTTTGCTAGATGTTGATGATTTAAGAATTAGCTTTACTACTATGTTAGTTGATACTAACGATGCTTTTACTGGTCTTAATGCTGCAGATATCAGCAATATGGCAGTAGGACAGTCTGTAAGCTTTATGTCTCCAACATGGGACTCTGGCACTGAAGCAAACACTGAAACGGCAAGCACAATGCCGGGCCCAGCAGCAGGTGCCGCAGGTGGTGGTGGTGCTAGTGCGGGTTTTGATGCTGCTCGTGACGATCTTTTTGACCGTGTTCACTTTCACAGTGGTGTTGTTACCAATGCCAATGCGGATGATGCTAGCAAAGAAGGTCTAAGTACTTCGGTATTAACAGAAGCTGACCGATGGGATAATCCAACGGCTCGTATTGTTATAACGCGAACACGTTAGATTGGTTGGGCGTCTTATATCTAAATGATTGATAGACGCCAATACCTTTTGCTTTGTAGCGATAGTAAATCAATACAAAGTAAACATAGTTAAATTATATTCGCAAAGGTTTCGAAAGTATTTCTGTGTAAACAAGTTCTTATCATGCAGGCACAGAGAAAAATAATGAAACATTGCCAACTAGCCTTGGGTTTTCAGCAAACTAAAAAGCATAATTGCTGAGTGTGAGGCTGTTGAGATTATTGATATAAAGTTAAATGTTATTTGGTTTTATCGTCGTTGCAGGCAACTTCGTGTTAGTGAAATACTGCAGTTTTAATAACCTACTTTAGCTATATCAATTGCTTTGTCGAGTAATCATCATTTCTGTCTTTGTGCCAACGTTCTTATAAATAAAGATAATAACGCTGGAGCAAAGCATGGATACCATACTGGTTGTTGAAGACGATCAAGATATTGCCGATTTAGTCACCCTAAGCTTAGAAGAAGTAGGTGTGATAGTAGAACATTGTCTATCTGGCGAAGCCGCCTTAGATAAACTAGCAACGCAGCACTTCGATTTAGTTATGCTTGATGTGATGCTACCAGGTATGTCTGGACTCGATGTTTGTCGACAGTTAAGAGAACAAAAACCCGAACAGGTGATTCTAATGGTAACGTCAAGAGATAGTGAGATTGATCGTGTGCTGGGCCTTGAGCTTGGTGCCGATGATTACATGACCAAACCTTTTAGTGTTCGAGAATTGCAAGCGCGTGTGCGTAGTCAATTACGACGAGTGCACTTATTATCAAAAATTAGCCAGCAACAATTAGAAAAGCAATCGCCTGAACAATACTTAACATTAGGTGCTTTGCAAATTGATAATATCTCCCACAGCGCAAAGCTAAACGGTAAAAGTGTTGAATTAACCTCAACTGAATTTGATTTATTATTCTATTTAGCCTCACATCCTGACCAAGTTTTTTCTCGTGAACAATTATTAAGCTCTGTTTGGGGTTATCATCATAGCGGCTATGAACATACCGTGAATTCACATATAAATCGTTTAAGAAATAAAGTTGAACGCAATGCTACTAAGCCTGAAATTGTGCAAACGGTTTGGGGCGTAGGGTATAAACTGAGTCGACAAGGCGTTGCTGCGTGAAACTATCTCTTTACCACAGACTATCTTTGTCGTTGTTAGTGGTATTTATTGTCATTATCAGTGTGTTTTTTGTTTGGGCGCAGCACTTAGAACAAACCACACGTTATGAATCAGAGCAACATCTTCACCTGTCACTTGCCGCAAGTTTAGCGCGTGATAATCCTTTGCTACAACAAGGTGCGTACGACCATCAAGCCTTGAAAAACCTATTTCATACCTTGATGGTATTGGGGCCAGCGTTTGAGTTTTATTTTGTCGACCCAAATGGTGACATTTTAACCCACTCAATAGCGCCATCATTAATAAAACGTGACCGAATTGATTTAAAACCTCTTATTCAATTAACACAAAACCAAATTAGTTTGCCCATTTATGGCGATGATCCTCAGCATGCGACTCGCCAAAAAATATTTTCTGCCGCCCCTGTTTTCAATGGCAGCGAGTTAAGAGGCTACCTTTACGTTATTGTTGCCGGTGAACGTTACGAGTCAGCTTATAATCGTTTAGATTCAGATCGCCAAGCTGAGCTTTCAATGGTGATGCTAGTTGGTGCGCTACTATTCTTATTCATTGTTATGCTTGGTATATTTTACTATTTCACTCGACCACTTCGCCGTCTTAATCGCGATATTCAAAAGCTTAAAGAAGCTGGTTTTGATAAATCTAAAGTTACATTAACGCCTTGGATGATGAACAGTAATAACGAAGTACACCAATTAGGCGTCGCATTTGAGGAAATGGTCAATCAAATTAATGGCCAATTGAATTTATTGCAGAAAAGTGACGTGCAAAGGCGAGAGTTACTTGCTGATATTTCTCATGACCTCCGTACGCCGCTGTCATCGCTACAGGGCTACATTGAAATGATTGCTCATAAAGGCGATAACTTAAGCAGTGAGGCACGTGAAAAGTATATTAATACGGTGCTAAAAAACACCTTACAATTGAAGTTGCTGATTGATCAAATATTTGAACTAGCCCATTTAGAAGGTGGGCAAGTGTCATTAAATTTTGAAGGCTTTAATTTAGCTGAATTACTATACGATGTAATAGCTAAGTTTAATCTAGAAGCTAGCGCAAAAAATATTGAGATCTCGGTAAAACCAAGCAGTTCATATACTCAGGTTCATAGTGATATTGCCAAACTTGAGCGAGTGATCAGTAACTTATTAGAGAACGCCATTCGCCATACTAGTGATAATGGTAAAATTATTTTCGCCATTGAAGAGTTTAGTGACAACCAATGTCGACTAACGATTACTGATAATGGTACGGGTATAAAAGCAGAAGAGTTATCTTATATTTTTGACACGCGCTACCGTGCTAGTAATGCCATACAAGACAAAAATAAACACACAGGCTTAGGCCTCGCCATTACTAAAAAGCTACTAGAATTATTAAAATCTGATATTAAAGTGCAAAGTACATTAGGTGAAGGTACCTCGTTTTCATTTAACCTAAGACGGATAAATCATTAATGCTTTTAAATAGATACCTTAAGTAGATACCAAGGTGTATTTATCAAATAAGCATAGATATTTACATTTTCATTACTTAAAATAAGCTAATAGGGAATATATTTTAGGAAATTAAATGAAAATTAAATTAGCGATTTGTCTTGCTGTTATTACATTAGCGGGCTGTGCAAAGTCTTCAACTGGTCGTTCACAATTAATGATGATGTCTGACGGTGAACTCAATAAAATGGGCGCTGCCTCATTTGAAGAAATGAAAACTAAGGAAAAAATTAGTCAATCTCCTGCAATTAATAGTTATGTGCAATGTGTTGCCAAAGCAATTACCGTTAATGTTCCTAAATCTGCACACGATGGCGCTTGGGAAGTGGTAGTATTTGATTCTGAACAAGTAAACGCTTTTGCACTACCTGGTGGAAAAATAGGTGTTTATACCGGCATTTTAAACGTTGCTGAAGACCAGAACCAGTTAGGCGCTATTATTGGTCACGAAGTAGGCCATGTTATTGAGCGTCACTCAAATGAACGTTTATCATCTAGCCAAGCTAGTCAAATGGGCTTGTCGTTAGTGAATGTTTTATTAGAAAGCCAAAACATCGAAAGCCGCAATACTGTGATGGCGGGTTTAGGCTTAGGTATGCAATACGGCGTATTAATGCCATATGGTCGTAGCCATGAAAGTGAAGCTGATATTGTTGGCCAAGACTTAATGGCAAAATCAGGTTTTGATCCCGCTGGTAGCGTCAAGCTTTGGCAAAATATGGCAAAACTTTCTAAAGGTGCGCAACCTGAGTTTATGTCGACTCACCCGTCGAACGCAACGCGCATTAAACAATTAACTGAACACTTGCCAAAATCAACACCGCTATTTAAGCAAGCGACTGCCCCTAAATGCGTTAAGCCTACGATGTAAGTATTTCTGTTCAGTGTAAATTGATAGCTCATAAAAAAAACCTGCTTGTGCAGGTTTTTTTTTGTATGGATTTATACGCAATTATTATTTCTAATTGTTATTTTTTGGTCAGTCGCCAAAACGCAAAGCTAGCAACGACTAATAAAATCATTGGGTAATATGCGTTAGCTACAACTTCTAGTGGAGATATTTTCAATGTCGCCCCAAGTAATAATGCTTGTGCGCCGTAAGGTAATAAACCTTGGTTTATACAAGCGAATATATCTAACAAACTTGCTGAATGAGCAGGGCTTAGTTCGCCATCTTGTGCTAAGTCTTTTGCTGTTTCACCAGTGACGATAATCGAAACCGTATTGTTAGCGGTGAAAAAATTACAGCTAAATGCTAATGAAGCAATACCAATGCCGGCGGCGCGCTTTTTGTTATTAGGGCTAAGTTTACGAGTTAAACGTTCAATGCTAGATGTTAATGCGCTTAAGCCACCCTGGCGTTTAATTAATTCGCTTAAACCACCAATAAACAATGATAAAATAAAGATGTCTTGCATACCTGCAAACCCTTTGTTGATATCACTTACCCAACTCGCTAGTTGATAACCATTGTTTAACATGCCGATAGCTGCAGCTAAAATAATACCAATAATCAACACCATGAATACATTCACACCGCTAAGTGCTAACGCTAATATAACGATATAAGGTAAGAAGCCGATTATATCGAGATCTTGGCTAGCTTGGTGGTCCATAGTGACGCCGTTAAAGGCAAATATAGCTAAACAAATTAATGCTGCGGGAACCGCAAACTTAAAGTTTACTCGAAATTTATCTTTCATATGCGCGCCTTGACTTCGAGTCGACGCGATAGTGGTATCAGATATTATGGACAAGTTGTCGCCAAAGATTGCGCCAGAGATAATACAGCCGGCAATAACGCTGGCGCTTATATCAGACGATTCAACAAAGCCTAATGCGATAGGGGCAATGGCGGCGATGGTACCCATTGAAGTACCCATAGCAGTAGCAAGAAAAGCAGCAACTAAGAATAGCCCAGGTAATAATAAGTAGTCAGGAAATATCGATAAGCCAAGTTGTACGCTAGCATCAACGCTGCCTGTGGCTTTTGCTACTGTGGCAAAAGCGCCAGCCAACAGATAAATGATACACATGGTGATAATATTTTGATGACCAGCACCTTGAATAAATTGGCTGATTTTTTCATTAACGGTATCTCGTCCCATAGCTATTGCTAGCAGTATCGCCGGTATAATAGCGATGCTAGCAGGCAGTTGATAAAAGGCAAACTCAACACCTTGCAGTGTTAATACAATACCAGTGCCGAGAAATAGCCCAAGAAAAACACCGAAAGGCAGTAGGCTTTTTAAGCTTGGTTTAATGTTACTTTTCAACGGCGGATTAGCAGAGGGTTTGTCAGATAGTTCAGTTGTCATGAATAAGATCTTATTAGTTATTATTATTTTTAATCGAATTTAACAATAACGATTTTTAGTGGAATGTCTATGAAGGAATGCATTATATGGTGTTATTAAGCAATGTCAATCTAGACGTCTAGAAGTTTATTTTAAAGATGACCTGACTCCTTTATCGCCTGCAACAACTGTTATATGTATTAAACCCTAAATATCTTAGAGTTATTAATTGCACTTTTAGAGCATAAAGCATCTAAACGTGTTGAATTTTCATAAGTAATGTTTAACTTGATAAGTTTTGAATGGTTAATATTCAGTTTAAGCCGAAGTTTATTGATGCTTAATAATATTTGAGTGACCAGCGTTTTAATAACTACGGTAGCTATATTATAATGGGTGACTACTTTGATATTGAAGTTATATGAATTGACGTTACGTAAACTGAGGTACTATGAAAAATACTGACACTAGTGCAAGTGTTTCACCGGCTTGGCTTTTAGTCTTCGGTTGTTGGTTAATTGCAACAATCGCGACGCTTGCGAGCCTATTTTTTAGTGAGGTCGTTAAATTACCAGTTTGTGTTTTATGCTGGTATCAACGTATTGCCATGTACCCTTTGGTGTTAATGCTTCCTTTAGCATTATTCCCTTTTGACGGTAAAGTCATTCGATATGCTGGCGTGCTAACACTATTTGGCGGTTTAGTGGCGTTATTTCATGTTTTACTCGTTGCAGGCGCTATTCCTGAAAGTGCACAACCTTGTGTTGCTGATATTCCGTGTTCAGAAACACATTTAAATATATTTGGTTGGCTCAATATGCCAATGATGTCTTTATTAACCTTTGCCGCTATTGGCGTCTTACTGTTTTTTGCTAATACTAAAATTAACCGAGGTCACCTTGAATAAAAAAATACTATTTCTAAGCACTGCTGTTATACTTTCTTTGGCTTTTGTCGCTGCTACGTCGATATTTCAAACACAACAAGAAACCAAAGAAAATGAGTTAGCTAACAATAATGCTGATGTTGTAAGTCGCTCAGGCTCACCAAGTAAAGGTGCTGCTGATGCTAAAATTACTATTGTTGAGTTTTTTGACCCTGCTTGTGAAACCTGTGCGCAGTTTTATCCTTTAGTTAATGACATCATTAAAAAGTATCCAGGAAAAGTAAAAGTTGAAATGCGTTACACACCATTTCACAAAGGTGCAGACAAGGTTGTTGCTATGCTGGAAGCTGCTCACTTGCAAGGAAAGTTCTGGCCGGCTTTAAAGCTATTATTTGCTAATCAGCAGGGCTGGACACGCCACCATACTGCGCAACCTGAGCAGGCATTACAATTACTATCGTCTTTGGCGATAGATAAGCAGCAATTACAAACTGATATGGTGAGTGAAAAAGTAGCAAATGTTATCTCTCAAGATGTTGCTGATGCTAAAACGCTTGAAGTACGTGCAACACCACAATTCTTTGTAAACGGTAAGCCACTCACTCGTTTTGGTTATAGAGAGTTAATTGATATGGTTGAAAATGCGATCGCGCTTGCTTATTAGGTTATTCGTTTAACTGTAAATTCAACTAATTTGGTGATGATATATCGAACACCGTTTGGTGTATCATCACTTTAAAATATTATGCCTTAGCTAGCCCAAACATATCGTTATTGTCGCCCCTTCTAAGCACTTACATAACGTTGTATTTCTATTTTTTAACTCAAACACTATCGCTACATTTATTCCTAAAAATAAAGTCCTATATAGATTGATTCACATCAACTTATCAGATTGAGTTTTGCTCCTCATCTGGTAAGTTTAAGTAGTCGCTATTGTAAATTTTTTTTGAAGGAAAGGGCAATGTCGACAATAGGGATTGATGAATGTTGAGCCGTTTTTCTTATCTTCAACTGAGATAAGCTACTCTTTTATTATTTATAAAATTTAAGGATATCAAATGTATAAAACTATAATTTGCGCAATAGAAAATAGTGATGAAGGTGAGCAGGTTTTATCTAAAGCGCACCAAATTGCACAGTTATGTAACGCTAAACTGTTGGTAACTCATATAATTCCCTATACGCTGCTGCCTAATGATTATCAGAAAGAACTAAAAGAAAATGCGTTACCTTCAATTGAAGCGAAAGCCACCGCTTTAGATATACCGTTGAAAAACGTTACGATAAAATTTGGTAAAGCGTACGAGCAAATTTGTTTACTTGCCGAACATAAAGGTGCCGATTTGATTGTTCTCGGTACGCATTCAAAGAAAGGCCTTAATGCCTTGATTGGCTCTACGGCAAATGCTGTGGCAAATTATGCTCAATGTGATGTTTCATTGATTAAAATTTAACTTCTTAGTTCTTTTATAACCTTAAGCTCCTGAGAATTTTGTTATTTTGCATGGTAAACTTCAGCAAATTTTAGACGCAAATTTAAATAGTAAAGGAAGTAGCATGCATTTTGTTATTGTCGGTTGTGGAGCTGTTGGTGGATATTTTGGCGGTCGTTTAGCCCAGCATGGCGAAAATGTGACCTTCATAGCACGAGGTCAGCAATTACAGACACTGCAAACATCGGGCTTAACGATCAATAGTATCGAAGGTGATGTTAACTTAAGCAAAGTTAGCGTTGTTAATGCTGAAAACCTAAGTCTTGATAGCTTAACAACGCCTGCAGATGTTATTTTTCTTTGCGTAAAGTCATATCAATTGCCAACAGCCATTGCCCAAATCAAACCACTAATTCATCAGCAAACTTGTGTTGTTTCTTTATTAAATGGCGTTAACGCCGCAGATGTTATGCAAGCGCATGGTATTGCCGCAGAAAATATTTTTGGTGGCTTGGCAAAAATTATTGCTGAAAAAACAGCAGAAGGCGTAATCAATCATACTGGCGCAAAACCTCATGTTACATTAGGTGCTTTTAACTTTGAAGGTGTAACACATGAGAGTGCAGAGTTAGCATTAGCGAAAAAATCTACTGACACTGAGCAACTCAGCAATATTGCTAAGCGTTTAAAGCTAGCTGGCATTAGTGTTGGCATAACCAGTGATATTGAACTGGCATTATGGCGAAAGTTTATATTTGTCGCGGCATGGGGTGCGCTAGCATCGGCAAGAAAACTTAACTTAGGCGAAATACGCTCACAAAGTCATATTGAGTTTTTACTTGAACGTATTATTAATGAATATGCTGATATTGCCCGTAAAATGGGCGTAAACCTTAATAATAAGCATATCAAAGAAACCTTAACCTTTCTTTCTCGTTTACCTGAAACCAGTGAAACATCAATGCAGCGTGATATTGCCGCAGGGCAACAATCGGAATTTGATATTTTGGTTGCGTATCCGATGGCACAAGTAACGGCACTTAATTTATCGGCACCAGTGTTAACGCAATGTTATCAAAAGCTAGTTGCAAGTATGAGTAAATAGCATTGAATGAAGTAAGTTAATGGTCATCATTAAATACAGCATAAATAAAAGTAAAAAAATTATAATAAATAACCAAATTACTGTTGCTAGTACTACAGACTGAGTGAACTTTATGCTATCCTTTCGCGAATTTTTATCGTATCAATTAATGTGAAGATTAAATAATGTCTGAAAATAAAATCGAAACTATCGAACAACGCGTAAGCTACGGTGTAGGTCGTCAATTAGGTGACCAATTACGTAACAATCCTTTTAAAGAATTTGATGTATCTGCTGTTCAAGCAGGTTTAGCTGATGCGATTGCAAACGCAGCTAGCCAAGTATCTGATGAAGACTTAAACGAAGCTTTTGGTATTGTATCTCAGAAGATGCAAGAACTAGAGCAAGCTGAAGCTAAAGAAAAGTCAGCTGAAGGCGAAGCTTTCTTAGTAGAAAATGCTAAGCGTGACGAAGTAACAACAACTGAGTCAGGCTTACAGTACGAAGTTTTAGCAACAGGCGAAGGCGAAAAGCCAACAGCCGCTAGCACTGTACGTACGCACTACCACGGTACTTTCATCAACGGCGATATCTTTGATAGCTCTGTTGATCGTGGCCAACCTGCTGAATTCCCAGTTGGTGGCGTTATCGCTGGTTGGACTGAAGCATTACAGTTAATGACTGAAGGTTCAAAATGGCGTTTATACGTGCCATACAACTTAGCATACGGTGAACGTGGCTCTCAAGGTGCCATTCCTCCATATGCAACTTTGGTTTTCGAGGTTGAGTTATTAACCATCGTTAGCTAATTAAGCTATTTTTTAAAAGCCCTCAATTGAGGGCTTTTTTATAGGCTTAATTTAAAAATCACTAAAGCTTGGGCAAAATAAAACCAATGTATCAATTAGCTATCGAACAATTATTTCAACGCTACCTAAAAGCGTTTCATCAGCAAAATATGGCAGATACTCAGCAGTGTTATCAGTTGCCATGTACTTTGCATACGCCAGATAAAGTTGTACTTATTGAAGACGGTAGCGCATTTGAACGAGAGTTTTTAGATATATTCACCGTGCTTAGTCACGCAAAAATAACGCAGTTTGACGCATTAAGGGCCAGTTTTAGCGAATTGAGCGAAAACTTGCTACTAGCCTGTGTTGATTGGCAGTTTATTGGCGATAATGGTGAAATTTTCACTGACTTTTCAGCTTTTTACCATATTGCTTTTAACAATGGGCAATGGAAAATTTTCAATGTTGTTTCGCAAGAGTTAAGCCAGTCGGTTCAGTTAAATACCCCTTTAAACATATCTTATAAAATTAATGAGTAGGAAGCAGTTGTCATGAAAGTGAAAGTAGCTATTTTAGGATGTAGCGGACGCATGGGCCGTAACTTAATACAAGCGGCTATCGAGCATAAATCGATTGAGCTTGTTGGTGGCAGTGTTCGTGAAGGCTCATCATTTGAAAACTTTGACCTGGGTGAAATAGCAGGTATTGGTGCCATCGGCAATAAAACCACAACGGATTACCAAACTCTTCTAGACGCAGATGTATTAATTGATTTTACTTCAATTGACGCCACACTTGAGCACATACAATGGAGTAAACAGCACAACAAAGCGTTAGTGATTGGTACCACTGGTTTTTCAGACGCACAAGTCGACACCATTAAAGCGGCTGGCGAGAATATTCCGCTAGTATTAGCGCCAAATACCAGTGTTGGGGTGAATTTACTGTTTAAATTACTCGAAATTACCGCGAAAGCTATTGGCGACTATACTGATATAGAAATTTTTGAAGCGCATCACCGATTTAAAAAAGATGCACCTTCAGGTACTGCCGTGAAAATGGGACAAGTCATTGCTGACACATTAGGTCGAGATTTAAATAAAGTCGCGGTTTATGGTCGAGAAGGCATCACTGATGAAAGAGATCCAAGCACTATCGGTTTTGCAACTGTGCGTGCTGGCGATATTGTTGGTGAACATACGGCTTACTTTGCTGATATCGGTGAACGCCTAGAATTAACACATAAAGCCAGTTCACGAATGACTTTTGCACTTGGTGCTATGCGCGCCGCATTTTGGTTAAGTGAAGCACCTGCTGGTTTTTACGACATGCAAGATGTTTTAGGGCTGAAAGATTAGCCAAGCCATCCGGTGAATAAAAACCTGACTAAATGGTTAGTATTTCCGGGTGTTTTGTATAGATAAGTATTGTTTTTGGCGTCTTTGTAGTAATTTCGTTAAAAACGATGAGTTTTTACATTTTTTACTAGACGAAAGAAACTTCCAAGCGTAAAATAAGTGGATTTTGTCAAAAATTTACTGTTCATGATGAACTGGTTTTAGTTTTTGGCATTTTTTGTGCGTATCGCTTTTGTAATTAATGGTGAAGTTATTAGTTGTTTCGCCATTGATATTCTTTCTTCTTAACGGAGGTTAAATTGACTAAATCTGCTATTTTAGTGCTTGAAGACGGCACTGTATTTAAGGGCACCGCTATCGGTGCAGAAGGGGCGGCTGTTGGTGAAGTAGTATTCAATACTTCAATGACGGGTTACCAAGAAATTCTGACAGATCCTTCGTATGCAGAGCAAATTGTTACCCTAACGTACCCACATATAGGTAACACAGGTACCAATAGTGAAGATGAAGAATCTAGCACTATTTGGGCTAAAGGTTTAGTTATTCGTGATTTACCGTTATTAGCGAGTAATTTTCGAAATGAACAAAGTTTAAGCGACTACTTAAAAGCTAAAAATATTTTAGGTATTGCTGATATTGATACGCGTAAATTAACCCGTATTTTACGTGAAAAAGGTGCGCAAAACGGCTGTATACTAGCTGGCGACAACCTAGAAGAAGCAACGGCTTTAGCGCAAGCGAAAGACTTTCCTGGTCTTAAAGGCATGGATTTAGCAAAAGTTGTTTCTACTAAAGAAGCATACCAGTGGACAGAAGGCAGCTGGGAGCTTGGAAAAGGGCACATCACTCCAGAAAACTCTAAGTTTCATGTGGTTGCTTACGATTTCGGCGCTAAACGTAATATTCTACGTATGTTAGTTGACCGAGGTTGTAAACTTACCGTAGTGCCTGCACAAACTTCTGCCGAAGATGTTTTAGCATTAAATCCTGACGGTATTTTCTTATCAAATGGCCCTGGTGACCCTGAGCCTTGTGATTATGCTATTACGGCAATTAAAAAATTCTTAACAACAGATATCCCAGTATTTGGTATTTGTTTAGGCCATCAACTACTTGGTTTAGCCAGTGGCGCTAAAACCATCAAAATGAAATTTGGTCATCATGGTGGCAATCACCCAGTTAAAGACTTCGAGCGTAATGTTGTGATGATCACTGCACAAAACCATGGTTTTGCTGTTGATGAAAACAATTTGCCTGAAAACTTGGCTGTGACACACACATCACTGTTTGATGGTTCAATTCAAGGTATTCACCGCACAGACAAGCCTGCTTTTAGTTTTCAAGGCCATCCTGAAGCGAGCCCTGGTCCTGCTGATGCAGCACCGTTGTTCGACCATTTCATTGACCTAATCGTTGCTGCTAAAAAAGCGTAGACCCTAGACAAGAGAAGAGAGATTATAAAATGGCAAAACGTACAGACTTAAAAACTATCTTGATCTTAGGCGCTGGTCCAATTGTTATTGGTCAAGCATGTGAGTTTGATTATTCTGGCGCACAAGCATGTAAAGCATTACGCGAAGAAGGTTACCGAGTAGTATTAGTTAACTCTAACCCAGCAACAATCATGACTGACCCAGAAATGGCTGATGCAACTTACATCGAACCTATTCACTGGGAAGTTGTTCGTAAAATTATTGAAAAAGAACGTCCATGTGCGGTATTACCGACTATGGGTGGTCAAACGGCATTAAACTGTGCACTTGAGCTTGAAGCGAAAGGTGTATTAGCAGAATTTAATGTTGAAATGATTGGCGCTACCGCTGACGCTATTGATAAAGCTGAAGATCGCAGCCGTTTCGACAAAGCCATGAAAGCAATTGGCTTAGATACTCCACGTGCTGAAATTGTTCATACTATCGCAGAAGCTCATGAAGCAAGCAAAACCTTAGGTTTCCCTTGTATTATTCGCCCTTCATTTACCATGGGCGGCACGGGTGGCGGTATCGCTTATAACCGCGAAGAATTTGATGAAATTTGTACTCGTGGTTTAGACCTTTCTCCAACGTCAGAATTATTGATTGATGAATCATTAATTGGTTGGAAAGAGTATGAAATGGAAGTGGTTCGCGACAAAAATGATAACTGTATCATTATTTGTTCTATCGAAAACTTTGACCCTATGGGTATTCATACTGGTGACTCAATCACTGTTGCTCCAGCACAAACGCTAACAGACAAAGAATACCAAATCATGCGTAATGCTTCGATTGCGGTATTGCGTGAAATTGGCGTTGAAACAGGTGGTTCAAACGTACAATTTGGTATTTGTCCTGATACTGGCCGTATGGTTATTATTGAGATGAACCCTCGTGTATCTCGCTCGTCGGCACTTGCTTCAAAAGCAACAGGTTTCCCAATTGCAAAAATTGCAGCGAAACTTGCTGTAGGTTATACGTTAGATGAATTAACTAACGATATTACTGGCGGTGCTACACCAGCGTCATTCGAACCGACTATCGATTACGTTGTAACTAAGATTCCACGTTTTAACTTTGAAAAGTTCGCAGGCAGTGAAGATAGACTTACTACCCAAATGAAATCGGTTGGCGAAGTGATGTCAATTGGTCGTAACCAGCAAGAGTCACTACAAAAAGCGTTACGCGGCTTAGAAGTTGGCGTAAATGGTTTTGACTCTATGGTTGATGTAACTCAGCCAGGTGCTAAAACTAAAATCATGCATGAATTGCAAGAAGCTGGCTCTGACCGAATTTGGTATATTGCCGATGCATTTCGTTTAGGTTTAACGGTTGATGATATCTTCCGCTTAACAAAAGTTGATCGCTGGTTCTTAGTACAAATTGAAGACATTATTTTAGAAGAAGCGAAAGTTGCTGAAGGTGGTTTAAAAGTATTAACGCCTGAGTACTTGCGTAAGTTAAAACGTAAAGGTTTTGCTGATTCTCGTTTAGCGGCATTAATTGGTGTTGCTGAAGCTGAAGTGCGTAAAAAACGCCACAATGCTGACATATTCCCAGTATATAAGCGTGTTGATACTTGTGCTGCTGAGTTTAGCTCTGATACGGCTTACATGTACTCAACGTATGATGAAGAATGTGAAGCTAACCCAACAGATAATGACAAAATCATGATTTTAGGTGGCGGTCCAAACCGTATCGGTCAAGGTATTGAATTTGATTACTGTTGTGTACATGCAGCATTAGCACTTCGTGAAGACGGTTATGAAACTATCATGGTTAACTGTAACCCTGAAACGGTTTCAACTGATTACGATACTTCTGATCGTTTATACTTTGAATCAATTACCTTTGAAGATGTGCTTGAAATTGTCCGTATCGAGAAGCCAAAAGGCGTTATCGTACAATATGGCGGTCAAACACCACTTAAATTAGCTCGTGCCCTAGAAGCCGCTGGCGTACCAATTATTGGTACTTCGCCAGATGCGATTGACCGCGCCGAAGACAGAGAACGCTTCCAACAAGCGGTTGACCGTTTAGGTTTATTACAACCTGAAAACGCGACAGTAACTTCACTAGATGAAGCCATGGCGAAAGCTGAAGCTATTGGCTTTCCATTAGTGGTTCGTCCATCTTATGTTTTAGGTGGTCGCGCAATGGAAATTGTTTACGACTTAGATGATTTACGCCGTTACATGACTGAAGCAGTAAGTGTTTCTAACGATTCACCAGTACTACTTGACCATTTCTTAGATGACGCAATTGAAGTTGATATTGATGTTGTTTGTGATGGTACTGATGTTGTTGTAGGCGGTATTATGCAACATATCGAACAAGCGGGCGTTCACTCTGGTGACTCTGCATGTTCATTACCGGCCTACAGCTTAAGCCAAGAAGTTCAAGATGTAATGCGTAAGCAAGTAACCGACTTAGCCTTTGAACTTGGCGTAAACGGTTTAATGAATACGCAAATGGCAGTTAAAGACGGTAAAGTTTACTTAATTGAAGTAAACCCACGTGCTGCGCGTACTATTCCATTTGTTTCAAAAGCAACTGCTGTGCCTTTAGCGAAAGTTGGTGCTCGTGTTATGGCGGGTAAATCTTTGAAAGAACAGGGCATTACGAAAGAAGTTATTCCTCCATATTTTTCTGTTAAAGAAGTGGTTATTCCATTTAACAAGTTCCACGGTAGTGACCCGCTTGTTGGCCCAGAAATGCGCTCAACAGGTGAAGTAATGGGCGTTGGCGATACCTTTGAAGAAGCTTATGCTAAAGCTAACTTAGGTGCTGGCGTATCAGTACCAAAAGATGGTCGTGCATTAATCTCAGTACGTAATAGCGATAAAGAACGTGTTGTTGAGCTAGCAAAACAAATGGTTGCATTAGGCTATGATGTTGATGCAACGCATGGTACTGCGGTTATTCTTGGTGAAGCGAACATACCTTGTCGTTTAGTGAACAAAGTTCACGAAGGTCGTCCGCATATTCTTGATAGAATTAAAAATGGCGAGTACAACTACATTATTAATACTACAGAAGGTCGCAAAGCGATTGAAGATTCTAAAGTTTTACGTGGTGGTGCTTTACGTTATAAAGTCGCATATACTACAACATTGAACGCTGCATTTGCCGCTTGTCAATCACATGCTGCTGATGACCGTAACGTTGTAACGTCAATTCAAGAGTTACATAAACGTTGTAAATAATATTATTTTTAAGATGAATTTGTTAGGATTGAAATAAATAGTAAATTCATTTTTAAATTTTATTTAAGCGAATTATTTTATAAAGGTGGTTACCTGCTATTAGTAGCATAGGTAAACCGCCTTTCTTGTTATAGAAAGAAGAGTAAAATGACAAAATACCCAATGACACTTCTTGGTGCTGAGCAGCTAAAAGAAGAGCTAAAATTTTTAAAAACAGAAAAGCGTCCACGCATTGTCAAAGACATTGCTGATGCACGTGAGCACGGCGACTTAAAAGAAAATGCGGAATACCACGCTGCCAAAGAAGAGCAAGGTTTCTGTGAAGGGCGAATTCAAGATATTGAAGGTCGCTTATGTAATGCTCAAGTTATCGATGTAACGAAAATACCTAACAATGGTAAAGTTATCTTCGGTACGACAGTTAAATTGTTGAATATTGATACTGAAGTTGAAGTGACTTACAAAATAGTAGGTGACGATGAAGCTGATTTTAAAACTGGTCGCATTTCATTAAACTCGCCTATCGCGCGTGGTTTAATTGGTAAAGAAGTTGATACTGAAATCGAAATAACAACTCCTGGTGGCGTTGTTGAATATGAGATTATTTCAGTAGATCATATTTAAGTTATTACTCAGCGTTAACTATGCACAAGTACAATAAATGCTCCCATACTTAGTTTAAGTCAGAGCATTTATTACTAGTTATAATCATGATCGTAACTATTAAAAGTCAGTAGCTATTAACTAAGACTCTAAGCCATATCAGCAGAGTATTAATATTTACTGACTTTTTTGTGCCTGAAAAACGACATCATGCTTACAACTAATCGCTTTAACATTACTATAACCTATACGTTTTAGTTGCTCTGCAGCTAATACTGCACGGCCACCTGAAACACAATGCAAGTAAATCTCCATATCAGCTTCAGCACAGTACTTTGCAATATTCATTTCTAAAACACCGCGAGGAATTTGTATTGACCCTTCAACTGTTGAGGTATTGCATTCTGCAGGCTCTCGAACATCAATAAAGGTCGCATTTTTATTTTTAAAGGCTTGTTCAGCACTTATGCACTCAACAGACTCTTTCGCTTGGGCAACTAATTCAGGTACAGATAAAATCATTTCAAAACCTTTTTTACTATTTATGTAGTATTAATACTAATATCATTAAATTAGTGCCTACTTTTGCTAGTTAAAATAATCCTAGGCTGCGTTGCTCTTAATCACAATAGCTAGCTATTGCTCAATCGAGCGTCTTGCCTTGATTCATTCTTTCTACGCAAAACAAGATCACGAACTTAATGAAATTGATATAACATTCTATGCCAAGGTAAAAATATTGTATATTAGTTTTTTCTAATGTAGTGGGTTTGTTACTTTTGATAATCATCCAGATACAAAAAAAGGGCAGTAGCCCTTTTTAACGTAAAACATAATCAGTGTTAGAAAATGATTAGATTTTCGGCACGCGAATTTTCTTTTCTTCGCCTTGGCGGAAAACAACGAGTGTTTTACCGATAACTTGCACTTTAGTTGAGTTTGTTTCACGACAAATCGCTTCAACAATAAGTGCTTTAGTTTCACGATCATCGGTTGGAATTTTAACTTTGATTAATTCGTGATGATTTAAAGCGAAATCGATTTCTGCAACTACCGCTTCAGTAAGGCCGTTGTTACCAAGTAATACAACGGGTTTAAGGCTATGTGCTAGGCCTTTTAAATATTGGATTTGTTTTTTATTTAAGATCATTAACAATTTTCGTTACAAGTTAGCTTGAATTATCACTATTTTACCTCCATCTAGTTTGTAATACTAATATTGTTTACTAAGTGACAGCTTTTAAATGTACTTTTTTAGTGATTTTATATAAGAATTAGTGCCTTTATCTTGGTAGTTAGTAGTAAAATAAGTGTATAACTGGGCTGTATAGCCTTGAACCGCATAATTATATAAGTGGAATAAATGAGTAAAAATAAGGTCAGTGTCAGTAGTGCTCGGTGGTTAAAAGAGCATTTTGATGATGAATACGTTAAAAAAGCGCAAAGGTTAGGGCTTCGCTCACGTGCTGTTTTTAAAATTGAAGAAATAAACAAGAAAGATAAACTTATCAAGCCGGGCATGAAGGTAGTCGACTTAGGTGCGGCGCCAGGTGGTTGGTCAGAGTATGCTACTAAAGCTGTTGGTGATAATGGCCAAGTGGTAGCCTGTGATATTTTATCAATGGATCCTATTGCTGGCGTAGATTTTCTTCAAGGTGATTTTCGTGAAGAAGCAGTATTAGATGCATTATTGGAAAGAATTAACGGCAAAAATATTGATGTTGTGATGTCTGACATGGCAGCTAATTTTACCGGTAATGAAGTTGCGGATGCAGCTCGCAGCATGTATTTAGTGGAGTTAGCATTAGATATGTGTAATCAAGTATTAAAGAAAGATGGCGCTTTTGTTGTGAAAGTGTTCCAAGGAGAGGGGTTTGAGCAGTTTATGAAAGATGCTCGAGCCGCATTTAAAACCGTTAAGACCCGCAAGCCTGAATCGTCACGTGCTCGTTCACGTGAAGTTTATCTTGTGGCTACCGGCTTTAAATTGTAGTAAATTAGATGGAATTATTTCATCGCACCATTTTGAACATTAGCAAGAGGTCATTAAGTTGAGCGATATGGCAAAAAATCTTATTTTATGGTTAGTTATTGCAGTTGTATTAATGTCTGTTTTCCAAAGTTTTACCCCTGGAAGCGACAATGAACAACAAGTAGATTACACACAATTTATCCAAGACGTACGTCAAGGACAAATTCGAGAAGTTGACGTTGATAGAAATGGCGTTATTAATGGTATTAAACGTAGTGGTGAAAACTTCGTTACTGTTATCCCTGGTGGCTATGATCGTGATTTAATCAACGATTTAGTTAAACAAGGCGTTAATGCTTCTGGTGAATTACCTGAAGAACAAAGCTTACTTACGTCAATATTTATCTCGTGGTTTCCGATGATACTACTTATTGGTGTGTGGATATTCTTCATGCGTCAAATGCAAGGTGGTGGCGGTAAAGGTGCGATGAGCTTCGGCAAATCAAAAGCGCGTTTACTAAGCGAAGACCAAATTAAAACTACTTTTGCTGATGTTGCAGGTTGTGACGAAGCAAAAGAAGAAGTTTCAGAATTAGTTGATTACCTAAAAGACCCTTCACGCTTTCAAAAGCTAGGTGGACGCATTCCATCGGGTGTTTTAATGGTAGGCCAACCTGGTACAGGTAAAACCTTATTAGCAAAAGCTATTGCCGGTGAAGCTAAAGTACCGTTCTTTACTATTTCTGGTTCAGACTTTGTTGAAATGTTTGTTGGTGTTGGTGCTTCACGTGTTCGAGACATGTTCGAGCAAGCAAAAAAATCTGCACCATGTATTATCTTTATCGATGAAATCGATGCTGTAGGTCGCCAACGTGGCGCGGGTATGGGTGGCGGTCATGATGAACGTGAACAAACATTAAACCAAATGCTAGTTGAAATGGATGGTTTTGAAGGTAATGAAGGGGTAATCGTTATTGCCGCAACTAACCGTCCAGATGTATTAGACCCTGCATTATTGCGCCCAGGTCGTTTTGACCGTCAAGTAACGGTTGGTTTACCTGATATTCGTGGCCGTGAACAAATTCTTAAAGTACATATGCGTAAAGTACCGTTAGGTGAAGATGTTAAACCATCAGTTATTGCCCGTGGTACTCCAGGCTTTTCTGGTGCTGATTTAGCAAACTTAGTTAACGAAGCTGCACTATTTGCTGCACGTTCAGCACGTCGTGTTGTTGGTATGGCAGAATTTGAAAAAGCTAAAGACAAAATCATGATGGGCTCAGAACGTCGTTCGATGGTAATGAATGAAGCTGAGAAAGAAATGACAGCTTATCATGAAGCAGGTCACGCCATTGTTGGTCGCTTAGTACCAGATCATGACCCTGTTTATAAAGTAAGTATTATGCCGCGTGGTCGTGCGTTAGGTGTAACCATGTACTTACCTGAACAAGACAGATTCAGTCACAGTAAACAGCATTTAGAAAGTAATATTTCATCATTATATGGTGGCCGTATTGCTGAAGAAATGATTTACGGTTTTGAGAAAGTTTCAACGGGCGCTTCAAATGATATTGAACGTGCTACGCAACTTGCTCGTAAAATGGTAACTCAATGGGGCTTTTCTGAAAAAATGGGTCCTATGTTGTTCGCTGAAGAAGAAGGTGAAGTATTTTTAGGAAGAACGTCTTCTAAATCATTAAATATGTCAGACGATACAGCACATGCTATTGATGAAGAAATTAGAGCTTTTGTTAATCGTAACTATGAGCGCGCTGCTAAAATATTGAAAGAAAATGAAGATATTTTACATGCAATGAAAGACGCCTTGATGGAATACGAAACAATTGATGCATTGCAAGTTGATGACTTAATGAATCGTACTAAGGTTCGTCCACCAGCTGATTTTGATGCAACTAGCTCTGATGACAGTTCAAATAATACTGACTCAAGCAAGCCATCAGCAAAAGCAGATAGCGAAAAAAAGGAATCTTCTGAGCCATCAAGTTCAACTGATACTTCAGATATTCCAGCTAAATAGTTAATACATAAAAATCTAAAGCCTCAATGGTTTAAATCAATTGATTTAATACTTATTGAGGCTTTATTATTTTAGCGTTTACCCGTTAGTTACTAGCTTGTAAACGCTAAAATAATAAATGCTAGTTTGGCCATATGCTTGGTTGAATATAAGCTAAATGAAGAGAAAATTGTGCTTAAGCAACTTAATTGCCCTAATTCAATAGTAGATCTATCATCACCGCAAGTGATGGGGATTCTAAACGTGACTCCCGACTCTTTTTCTGATGGCGGTAAATTCGCCCATTTTGACCATGCACTCGACCAAGTTGAACGTATGATTGCTGCTGGTGCGACAATTATTGACATTGGCGGTGAATCGACACGACCTGGTGCCAAAGACGTTAGTGAAAATGACGAACTTGAGCGTGTAATTCCAGTATTAAAAGCTATTAAGCAAAAGTTTGATGTTGTGGTTTCTATCGATACCAGCAAAGCATCAGTGATGAAAGCGGCTATTGAAAGTGGCGCTGATATAATTAACGATGTACGTGCGCTGCAAAATGAAGGTTGTTTAGCGGTATTGGCAAATAGTGACGTACCTATCTGTTTAATGCATATGCAAGGTTTGCCTAGAACAATGCAAAATGAGCCAACGTACAGCAACGTTGTTGACGATATTATTTTATTCTTTAAGCAACGTATTAACGCTTGTGTTGATGCAGGTATTGCGAAAGAGCGCTTGATTTTAGATCCCGGCTTTGGCTTTGGTAAAACCTTGGCGCAAAATTTTCACCTACTGGCTAACTTATCAGCGTTTGAAAAATTAGATTGTCCAATACTTGCCGGCATTTCTCGAAAGTCTATGATAGGTAATTTATTAAATAGAGATGTTGAACAACGTCTTGCTGGTAGTTTAAGTACCGCTATTGTTGCGGTTCAGCAAGGTGCAAAAATAATTCGAGTTCACGATGTTGAAGAGACAGTGGACGCAATAAAAATATTAAAAGCTGTGGCTGACAATCAATAGTCACTACGGTATAAATTTACACATTAAAATGCCAATGGCAAAGCGCTAGGCGCAATGGAGACAATAATGTCAGAAAGAAGATATTTTGGTACTGATGGAATTCGTGGTTTGGTAGGCCAATACCCAATTACACCGCAATTTGTAATGAAGCTAGGTTATGCCGCAGGTCGTGTTTTAGCGGCTCAAGGTACCAAAAAAGTACTAATTGGTAAGGATACACGAATTTCTGGCTATATGCTGGAATCGGCATTAGAAGCAGGGTTTTCAGCAGCAGGCATTGACATTGGTTTATTAGGGCCAATGCCAACACCTGGTATTGCTTACTTAACAAAAACATTTCGCGCAGAAGCGGGTATCGTTATCAGCGCTTCTCATAATCCATTTTACGACAATGGCATTAAATTTTTCTCACAAGACGGGCAAAAATTACCTGACGCTGTTGAACTAGCTATTGAAGCTGAACTAGACCAAGAAATGGGTTGTGTTGAATCGGCACACCTAGGAAAAGCTAATCGAATTGACGACGCCGCTGGTCGTTATATTGAATTTTGTAAAAGTAACTTTCCAAGCCAGTATTCATTAAAGGGCATTAAAATGGTGGTTGATTGTGCACATGGCGCAACTTATCACATTGCACCCAACGTTTTTCGTGAACTAGGCGCTGAAGTTATTGAAATTGGTACTGCGCCAAATGGTACTAATATCAACCATGAATGTGGTGCTACTTCTATGGCTGCTATTAGCGCTGCCGTTGTTGAGCATAATGCTGATTTAGGCATTGCCCTTGATGGTGACGGTGATCGCTTAATGATGGTTGACCACACCGGTTATATTATGGACGGTGATGAATGTGTATATGTTATCGCTTGCAATGACTTACAAAGTGGCAGTATTCGTGGTGGTGTTGTTGGCACGTTAATGAGCAACATGGGCTTAGAGCTTGCGCTTGCAGACATGGGCGTACCATTTGCACGAAGTAAGGTCGGTGATCGCTACGTAATGGAAATGCTTAAGCAGAAGGGATGGCAGTTAGGGGCAGAAAACTCTGGCCATGTTATTAACCTTAATCATACCTCTACAGGTGATGGCATTATCGCAGCATTAAATGTATTAACAGCTGTTTGCAATACAGGTAAAACCTTACTTGAATTGCGTCAAGGCATGAAAAAATTACCACAAGTTTTAGTGAACGTTCGTTTTACCGGTGATAGCGACCCATTAGTAAACAGCGCTGTTGTTGCTGCTGTGCATCAAGTGAATGATAAACTAAGTGGTCGCGGCCGTGTATTACTAAGAAAATCAGGTACAGAGCCACTTATTCGCGTAATGGTTGAAGGACCTGAACATGATGAAGTTACCGCACTCGCAAACGAAATTGCTGATGCCGTAAAGCTAGCTTGTTAACGATAATTGTTTACTGATTTGCTTTGTCGGACGAATATTAAGCAATTGAACGAGATATTGCTTGAAAAACTTGTATCTTGCCTACAGGTTAGTTAATATCTCGCCGCTTTGATTTAGGAATGAAATATGAATAGACGCGCAATAGTTGCAGCAAACTGGAAAATGAATGGCAGTTTAGCTTTAGTCAACTCAATGGTTTCAGAGTTAAATAACGTAACGCTAAATGAAAATGTTGAAGTCGTTGTTTGTCCTAGCTTTCCTTACTTAGCAGCATTTAGCTTAGCAAGTGCTAATGCAAGCCTAGCCGAAGCATTTAGTTTAGGTGCTCAAAACTTAAATGAGCATACTAAAGGCGCTTTTACTGGTGAAATTTCAACTTCAATGTTACAAGAAGTTGGCGTGAATTATGTAATATTAGGACATTCAGAACGTCGTAGTATTTACAATGAATCAAGTTCACTAGTGGCACATAAAGTTAAAACTGCTTTAGATGCTGGTCTTAAACCTATTTTATGTATAGGTGAAAGTGAAGACGAGCGTGTGGCAGAACAAACTGAAACTGTTTTAGCCGCACAATTGCAGCCGGTTATAGACGAAATCGGTATTGAAAGATTTACAGATGTTGTTATTGCGTATGAGCCGGTTTGGGCAATAGGTACTGGAAAAACAGCGTCGCCAGAAATGGCACAAGCAACTCATCAATTTATTCGTGAATTTATCGCGAAAGTTGACGAAAACGTCGCAGTTAAACTGCCATTGTTGTATGGTGGCAGTGTCAATGCGACAAACTGTGAAGAATTATTTGCACAAGCTGATATCGATGGTGGATTAATCGGCGGTGCTAGTTTAAAAGCCGATGAATTTAAAGTAATTTGTTCGGCAGCAAAGGGATAATAAAATGTTGTATCAAGTGTTAATCGTAGTGTATTTGATCGTTGCCTTATGTCTAATTGGCCTAGTGCTAATTCAACAAGGTAAAGGTGCCGATATGGGCGCATCATTCGGTGCTGGTTCTTCAGCTACCATCTTTGGTTCAAGTGGTTCTGGTAACTTCTTAACTAAAACGACTACTTACCTAGCTATTGCATTTTTTGTAATCAGCTTAATATTAGGTAACTTAACAGCGAATCGTGTTAAGTCAGGTGCTGACTTTGATAACTTATCTGTACCTGCGGGTCAAGTTACACCAGCAACAGATGCTATCCCTACTGAAAGCCTTGAGCCTAAAGTAGACAATGCTGACGTACCTAGTAGCGACGCTCCAGTAGAAAAAGATAGCGACGTACCAAACTAGTCTAAAAATTAAGTTAGCTTGTTTTCCTCAGAATAAGCAAAACAACTTAATAAAATATATAGTTTAAAAAGTTTAATGCAGATGTGGCGGAATTGGTAGACGCGCCACCTTGAGGGGGTGGTGCCTTAGGGCGTGAGAGTTCGAGTCTCTCCATCTGCACCAAAACAAGACTTTAAGATAGTCAATAAAGACCCGAAAGCCTAGTTAAAACAAGGTTCTCGGGTTTTTTTATGGTTAAAGAGAATTAATAACGATTTGTAAAGCTCAGCATTTAAGCAACATCAATGGTTTTAATGGAGCAATTACTGAGTCATGCTGGTTTCTATATTGCAGAAGCTCAGTAAGAGCTATCTTGTTTAGTTTTTTAATGCTTCCTTAAATCATACCGTCTTTACTACTAAAGGCTGCATATATGCTGCCCAGACTCATAGCTATTTCGTCTTGTCAGTTACACATTGATGTTGCGTGCAAAGCTTTCTACCAATAAAGGATAGTCGCTTTATCTATGACTTCTTGGGCGGCACTTTTTAAGTGTTTTCACGGGCGGAAAGCGAGTTAGTATTTAAATAATAAAAGGGTAAGTGTTTGTGGTTTTAGCGACTTAGTGCAGCGTCAAAATTGGCTAACTTAACAACGTCACCAGCCATCAAGCCATCGATATGAATTTTGCCAATTCGAACTCTTACTAATCTTAATGTGGCAAAACCTACAGCAGCGGTCATTTTTCTGATCTGCCTGTTTTTTCCTTCACACAGCGTAATAGAAATCCAGCTCGTAGGACCATGCTTTGGATCGCGAATTTTACGGCCACGTGCAGGAAGTTTAGGTTCATCTTTTAGTATCAATGTTTTACAAGGCAAGGTTTTATATTTAGCTCCATTGACTGTAATTTCAACGCCATTTTGTAGCTGTGATAATGCTTGTTCTGTAATTATACCGTCAACTTGTACGTAGTACTCTTTTTCTATCTCTTTGCTTCTAACTTTGTAGCTCATCATACCGTCGGTTGTGAGCAGTAATAAGCCTTCTGAGTCGTGATCTAATCGTCCAACTGCCATCGTTTTATCGGGGAAGTTGTATAACTCGCCAAGTAAATGTTTTTTCTTTCGTGATTCAGGTTCAAACTGACTTAAAAAGCCATATGGTTTAAATATTTTGAAGTGTTGGTGATTTTGGCTTGGCTTAGTAAGTTCAGCGAAACAGTTTTGGCTAGTTGCTGGCATTGAGTGTGTTCTTGGATTTAAAAGCTACGTGGCAGCATAGTATACGGTTAGTTTGCGCTATTTACATGGTACATTTAGCACAAAATAACATTAATGTTGCTTCATGTTATTACTTAGCTTCAGTATGAGGTTGTTATGGTGAATATGCTTTGCTGATAGCTCACAACTTAGTTACTGAAGTTATAGTGCGGACTATTAACGTACGGAGGGTAACTAAAATGAGAGTCACTTTATTTTGTTTAAATTAATATTTTACTGCTTAATGTAAACGAGTAACTCTCACTTTTTAAGCTTATGAATAAGCTTTAGTCGTTGTTAAAATAAATTACTTTTTAACCCATTGCCCAGAAGCATTCTTGATAAAATGTCCTGACTGGGTTTTTGCTAAAGCTTTTTCACCCGCTAACGCAGTAACTTGTTGCATGGTAATTTTGTTTTTTCGCGCTAAGTTCATATAAATACTTTTACGCTTTTTATTAACGCTAGCTACTAAACTTTTAGCTTCTGCGCTTTCAACCACCATACCTAAATAGCCATTTTGCATTTCACCGACTAGACCTTGTTTTTTTGCGTCGCTAAGTGAAATTGCCCAAGCTGAAAATGCCATTGTTGATACTAAAACAGCACAGGTAAGTTTTTTTATAAATTTATTGGTTAAATTACTCATTACATCTCCCTAAAATACGTCGCTTTCGTCACTAAATATGTCGTCTAGTTCTTTATCTACTTTGACCTTTATTTCATGATCAATTTTTAGATTTAAATTAATCGTGATTGGCTCTTTTGCGCTAACTTCTATTTTATGCGTGCAGGCACTCATTATAAAAATAGCTAACACCGCGGTTAGTATTTTATTCATACTTACTCCTTATTTTTTTGTAAACCTTTGATAATACTTTCTTCAAAACGTTGTGTTATTGACAAGGATTCAAGTAACCCCAGCAAGTCGTAACTTAAATTTAAATTGAGATTCACATCGTTATCGATATCAGGGTTGCGACCTTTTATTACTGTTTCTAAAAGCATATAACCATCGTCTCCCATAGAAACGGCAGATGAAAGCTGATGGTAGTGCAAGTTTTGCAGTGCATCAAATGCCAGTTGTAGCTGACTATTGCTAGCTTTTAGCTCTGCTACTGCTGGATTATCAATAACTTGTATCAAGCCGTTGCTAATATTATGCAGTTCACCGTCTTCAATAATATATTTTTCACCGTCAAATGTAACGGGAAGTTGTCCTGATATGTCACCCGTGACAACGATGCCTTGATTCTTGTCTAATGCTAGAACCTGCTCTAAGTCTATACTTTTAAGCTGAACGTTTACTGAATGGCCATGCTCAAAAGGCCATTGTAATGTTGGAATGGAAAAACTACCGCCTAAAACATCAGCCTTAAGTTTATTGGCTGAAAATTTAAAGTTCTTGTTAAAAGTCCAATTGGTATTAATAGAAAGCTTTGATATTGGCGTAGGGGTTTCAATTAACTCAACGGTTAAGTTTTCTTTCTTGCTAGGCGTTGTTGTTATTTTTCCTGCGAGTATAGTGAAATGTTGTTGCCAGTTAAGCTCTTGCAGCCAAATTCCGTCAATGTCACCGCTGGCTGATGTTACTGCGACTGAGGCGCTAAGTGGTGTGTTTTTAATATCGTTTAAGTCCGTCACTTGACCAGTTACGCTGTAATCTAGCAAGCCATCAATAAGCTCAACTTTAGTCGGAAGTTGAATATTTAACGATAATAAATCAGTTAATTGTAAATCGTTTGCCGCAATTTGTACTTTAGGTGTTAGTGCAGGGCCAGAAACAATAATACTGCCAAGATTGACACCATCAGCACTGGTGGTGGCATTAATTTGAATGTCATCGAGGTTACCTTTAATTTCACTCATAAGTTCAAATGAATTTATTTGTAATGTTTTTGGCACATTGATTTGTGAAGCTTGGCTTTGTGTTTTTAAGCTCACACTCAAAAGCTTGTTGTCTAAAAGCTGTAAATTCCCCTCAAATGTTGATGATAATGTTTTAAGGCCAAGTAAAATCTTGGCTTTTTTAGCTTTAGCATGCTGCTTTGTTAGCATAATGTTTTTCGCTGTAACGAGGGAGTTTTTCGTTAAGCTAAGCATTGTTTTTTGGTTAACTTTGTCTAGCGAGCCTTCTAAATGTAGAGAAACAGGTAAGGTGGTGTATGAAGCAATATCAGCTAGTTTAATTTCGCTATCAATGATAAAACGTTCAATCGCTAAATTAGATATAGGTTGTGCTGATATTTCATTTTTATCTTTCGCCAAAGAAAAATCAACATTAGTAAGTTCAATTAGGTGCTCTCGTTCATCACCGTAAGCTGTAACTTCAATATCGCTAAGGTTAAGGTTTTTATCGTTTAGGCTAAGTGTTGCATTGTCTGCTAGCATAATTGTTAAGTTAGTGAGCGGATTATCTTTTAGTATTGAAATTAATGCTGAAGATACTTTCTTTTCTTCTAATATTAGCATCAGGTGAGGCTGGCTATAATTCAATGAAACTGTATTTTTATTGCTAAACTTTAGTGAAATACTATTGTCAGTGTCAGTGTCAGTGTCATTGCTAGTACTATTTAAGGTTTTGTTTGTTGCAAGTGCTAGTTGACTATGAAAGTTGAGTGCACCGGTTAATTGAAATGGACCACTTTTACTCACACCATTTTCAGCGCTAATATCAAGCTCTGTTATTTGATTATGTATACTAAGCTTATCGTTTTTATACGTGATTACGCTGTTGATATCACCCGATATTTTGGTGTGACTCAAAATGTTTTGTAGTTCCGCTTTTATCGGTAGTTGATGCACATTGATGAAGTCTTTCAGTATTGTTAACTTGCTGTTCAGGCCAATAGTGAAACCTTCTTCTTGCTTATTAGTACTCTTGTTTCTTTCTAATGTAACTTTAATAAACTCAACGTTATTGGCATTTTTTAATGAAAAGTAAATGGAATTATTTACTGCCGATAAGCTAGCAATATAACTTGTTGTAAGAGGGCGTTGACTCGAAATATTTGAATGTTCTAAATGAGCAACAGAGTCAAAAGGTAAATAAGTCAGCTTACTAACATTGATATTTGTCGGTAAATTTAATTGCTTAATTTGCTTAACGTAAGGCTGTAATAGTGATGATATTTGACTGTTGCTGTCAGCTTCATTGTTTTCAGTGTCATTACTTTGGTCAGAAAAAAAATGCTCAGAAAACAAATGCTCAGTGCCGATTACATTGGCCTGTTTTACATCTACATTGATAACTTTAAATTCAGGAGAGTATTGCCACTGAACCTTGGTATCAAATATTTCAATATCTGCTTTAGGGCTTTTTAAACATAGTTTATCCACCACAATATTCATATTGCTCGCCAGGCTAAAATCTAAACAGGTGAGTTTTATGTTGGCTAAATTCAGTTGTTCTTTTGCTAAGTTATTTATAACAGCAATACGAGCTATGTAAGTGGTGGTTAGCAGAATGAGTAATGCTACAACAGCAATTGAAAAAACTTTGAAAATTCGCACTTATGCTTCCTTGCCTGATATATGTTGATATCAGGCTGATTAAATAAAATAATTTAATTGGAGATCCCTTCAATATCTCCACGCATTACAGGGTAGCCTAAATTCATCCAGCCGAATACACCTTCCCATAAAACTGCGGTACGAGTATAACCACGCTTTCGTAGTTTTTTTATTGTGTAATCAGCAGCAGCTCGAGGGCAAGAGCAATAGGCAATGATTTGTACGTCTTTGGGAATTCCTGCCACTGTTTCGTCAAGGTCGGCATAATATGGAAACGGAATTGAACCTTCAATATGAGCGGTTTGCCAAACAGAAGGTACGCGAGTATCGAGTAACACCATTCTTTTCTTATCTTTCAATGCTTGATGTAAATGCTCTGATGAGACATACATGCCGTCTTGTAGCGTAAAGTTTGGATCTTGTCCGTTTTTATTAATGACGTATTGTTCTGGTGTCGGTAGTGCTTTTAGTATGGTTCTTTCTTCTTTCCAGCCTAATGCTTTGCTGCGAAGAAATGCGGTAATATCGTTAATACTATCGCTAGGTAATAGGTCTTTAAAGGCTTTCATCGGGGTATCTTGTCGGCCATTCTCTATAGCATGACGAATAAATTCATCAGTATTATGTGCCAAGGCTGATTGATTTGCTAAAGCAGGAGCGGAAATACCTTGGCCTTTTTCTCCGTGGCATGAACTACAGTGTTGCTGATAAACTTCTTCTCCATGCTTCACGTTACCTTGAACTGGCTTGGTAGAGAACTTTAACCGTTCAACACCTGACATTTCAAATAGCCAATAAGTTAGATCCCAAGTTTCATCTAAGGTCATTGGGCCGCCTACTTCATCTAAGTAGCCAGCCATTGCTGTGCCTTTTCTGCCGTATGACATCGGTCGTAATATTTGATGAGCAACACCGGACTCCATTAAACTTTTGCTTCGTAATGATGGCGCATGGTCATTAGCATGGCCTTCTCGGTCTTCACCATGACAAAGTACACAATATTTTTTGTAGTTAGCTGCGGCAACTTTTGCTTGTTGCTCGGTCAGTTTTCTTGGTGGTGGTAAAGTGCCACGCTCGTGATTTTGAGCAAAAGAAAGGTTAGGCAGCAGTAAAACAATGATGCAACTTATCGAAGATGAATTTTTGAAAATGGTTAATAGTTTATTTTTCATTGTACTTCCGTCGCAATGTGGTGCTTATTAGTACACCTTATTGGGCTTAGCTAAATGCGTCAATCTTTAATAGGTATTTGAAAACTCTAGTAACAATTAACTCGTAACGGAAATGAATTAAGGAAAATTTTAATGCTGTTACGGCATTAATATTGAGAATGCTAGTTGTATCGGGATCTAGAGAAACGGTATGATAGCGGCAATTAAATAATCTCACAAAATAAGAGGGAAGCATGTCTACTGCTCCACTAGATCGTATTACTATTGAACCTAATGTACCAGCAACGTCATGTGTTATTTGGCTGCATGGCTTAGGTGACTCAGGAGATGGCTTTGCACCAATTGTACCTGAATTAAAACTTCCTAATAATCATGCTGTACGCTTTATTTTTCCGCATGCTCCACAACAAGCAGTGACCATTAATCAAGGTTATATCATGCGTTCATGGTATGACATTAAGAGCATGGATTTACACAACAGAGCTGATATGGCAGGTGTGTTAGAGTCTGAAATTAAAGTAAAGGCCTTGATTCAAGAGCAAATTGATAGTGGTATTCCTGCTAGCAATATTGTTTTAGCAGGGTTTAGTCAAGGCGGTGTAGTGGGTATGTTTACTGGTTTACGTTACCCTGAAAAACTTGCAGGCATTATGGCGTTGTCATGTTATTTACCTAATGCTGATGCTTTACCTGAGCAATTAAGTGCAGCGAATAGTAACACTGCTATTTTGCAACAACATGGTGATAACGACAATGTTGTATTGCTGAGCGCAGGTCAAATGGCGAATAATTTATTAAAAGCTAAAAACTATCCGGTTAAGTGGCAAACTTACCCAATGGAACATAGTGTTCACCCAACACAAGTTCGTGATATTGCTACATGGTTAGTAACGCAGTTAAAGCTTGCGTAACCACATGTTATAAATTAACAATTAATGGTGATTGCAGAAAGGTTGATTTACTAGTTGTCAGCCTTTCACTTTGACAGCCAAATAATTGCACAAGCATGCGTTAACTTTTCGGCTAATTTTTTAAAGGTAATAATGAATAGTATTGATTTATTTGTAAAAAACTGGGGCAGTAAAAATGCCATGGTACCTATTAATAGCGATGATATTGCTGAGCTTGAAGCTAAGTTTGATGCCGTATTACCAAACGCCTATAAATACTTATTAACCACTTATGGTTTAGTGCATTCGCCTAATGTATTAACCAGAATTTGTGACTTAGGTGTTGATGTTTCTGAGGTACAAGACTTTTTAAGTTTGGATGACGTATTTTCACTATCAAAGCTTTATGAAATGACCGGAATGGAGAAAGGCCATATTTTGTTTGCCTCTGACTGTAAGGGCAATATGTTTTGTTTTAAACAAAATGACTGTACAGCTAAGCACGAAGATTCACCGGTATGGTTTTTTAATCAAGGCTTGTGCACTGTGCAAAAAGTCTCTGATTCTTTTTCACAATGGCTTGATGAGTTTAATAATCTTTAAGTCGTTAGCTTCAGTTTTCCTTTTTTCAAATAAACTTATGTCGATACAAGTGTAAACCGATTCAATTATCGAAGTGGTTTACACACACTGCAAAAGCTAAGAAACCATTAAGCGCTAATTTCAGCAGAGCAAAAAATACTATCTAATAAACTCAATAACCATTGATGCAATGGATTATTGTTTGAGCGTGGGTGCCAAGCAACAATTACATCGAACTTTGGTGGGTTTTGTTCAAGCTCAATCGGTACTAACTTTGGGTCTGGTAATAGTCGTGATGGCAAAAATGCAATGGTGTTGGTTGCTTCAATAATGGTTGATGCCGCAGAGAAGCTCGGCACTGACATTAATATATTTCTTTTTACGCCTTTTTTAGCAAACCAAGAGTCGTGCGAGCCTTTTAAATTGGGTCTTGAAGGGGAAATAATAATCTGTGGCAACTGGGCTATTTCTAGTAAGCTGTACTTCTTATCACGATAAATTGAATGCTGTCCTGTTACACAAACATGATGATCTTCAAACAAACGTTTGTTCGGATAGTTTTCAGGAATAAATTCAGGGAAGGTAAATACCAAATCAAGCTCGCCCGTTACCATCAACTGGTTTAAATTATCTGATTCAAAATCCCTGATGATAACCTTCAAGTTTGGTGCTAAAGCATTCACTTGTGTTAATAACATAGGCAAAATAGTGACCAGCGCATAGTCTGACGAGCTAATTTGTAATATTCCTGAAAGCTCTGCGGGGTTAAACTTTTCACCTGTTATTAAATTATCGATATCTGCCAGTATTTGATTTATCTGATGTTCCATGTTTTCTGCAACTTGCGTAGGAATAACGCCATTACTGGTGCGTATAAACATTTCATCGTCAAAGGTGTAGCGTAATTTTTTCAGCTGTTCACTAATCGCTTGCTGAGTTAAGCCCATAATATTAGCGACTTTCGACAAATTTCTTTCTTGCAATAATAACTGTAAAACCCGCAGTTGCTTAATGTCCAGTCGGTTGATACCACTCATTTTTGTATCTCTTACAAATTCATATTGTTTTTAATTGTATTGGAAGGAGCTTAGCATACATCCCATCAAGTTTATGAGTCATTACCAAGCTTAATTGGGAGTTAATATGTTATTGGGTGCAGCAGAGCAAAATCAGCCAAAAATTGTCGCTGAAATTAACTATATCAAACCAAACATTCAAGCGACCTTTGATTTATCTACCATCAAAAAGAGCGCAGATAAACTAACCGAACAAATAGATAAACGAGTGGTGAATATTGCCAATGCTCGCTCATTAATAAAGGCACCAACGCTAAATGAAGATGGCTTTGGCTTGGTTGCTAATGAATATCAAGTGCCAAACTATTTTGATGACGCGGCTGTTAGCACCGAGCTTTATCCGCAGCTTATCAAACACCTTATCAATTTAACTGCTGCCAAGCATGGTTTGATATTTGACCATACTATTCGCTCAGTTGAAGACTCGCTTGACCGCTCGGAAAAACGATCACCAATTCATACCGTACATAACGACTACGTTGCGAGTTCTGCAAAAACACGCTTGGATATTGAACTGGAGAAGCAAGGCTTAAAGGCCAGTGATTATAGTCACTATCAAATTGTTAATACTTGGATACCGTTAGTTGATGTGGTGTTAGACAGCCCATTGGCTTTCATCGATGCTCGCACTGTTTCTTCAACGCAATCGCATTTGCTGCAGGTTGCATATCCTGATCGGATTGGTGAAATAGAAGGCTTTAGCTATAACCCAGAAAATCGCTGGTTTTACTTCCCCCAAATGACCTCAAAAGAGCAGCTTAATTTTAAAGTATTTGATAGTGACGAAAGCAATAGCGTACATAGAATTCCGCATAGTGCTTTCTCACTACCTTCAGCAAATAAAAACTTAGAGAGGCGAGTCAGCATTGAGCTGAGAACTATTTTGCTATTCAGTGAGTAAGCCAAACTAACAAATTTAAGAAAAGCTAAAAAAGTAATTTGCCACATGAGTGGTGCTAACAATGTTGTATAGCGGTATCAGCATTGGAACTAATTTATTAATCACCGTGTTGATGATATCAACTTTATTTTGGAGCAGTAACGCATGACATTTTCACCATTATTTAAAAGCACAGAGCTTGGCCCTTACACCCTTAAAAATCGTATTGTATTGCCGCCATTAACCCGCTCTAGAAGCTCACAACCAGGTAATATTCCAAATGAATTAATGGCTAACTACTATTCTCAACGTGCTGGTGCTGGTTTTATGGTAACAGAAGGTACGCAAATTGAACCAAGAGGGCAAGGTTATGCTTGGACGCCTGGTATTCACAGTGCTGAGCAAGTACAAGGTTGGAAGCAGGTAACAGAAGCGGTGCATGATCAGGGCAGTGTTATTTTCTGTCAATTGTGGCATGTTGGCCGTGTTTCTCATACGTCATTACAACCAAACCAAGCAGCACCCGTTGGCCCTTCGGCAATTAAAGCTGACGCGGTTAAAGTGTTTATTGAAACGGCACCTGAGCAAGGTGCCTTGGTTGATCCAAGTGAACCTCGTGCATTATCAACGCGCGAGGTTGAAGAGCTAGTGCAAATGTACAAGCAAGCGGCAATAAATGCGAAAGAAGCAGGCTTTGACGGTGTTGAGTTACATTGCGCCAATGGCTACTTGGTGAATCAATTTATCTCTGAGCATACGAATGATAGAACCGATAAATATGGTGGCAGTTTAGAGAATCGTTTACGATTTTTAAAAGAAATTACCCAAGCGGTTGCAGAGGTGATGGGCGCTGACAAAGTAGGCGTAAGGTTCGCACCATTATTCGAAAGTACTGATGAAGTGCGGGTTTATTTAGGCTTAGTCGAAAGCGATCCACATGCAACTTATATAGCAGCGATTGAAACACTCAATGATATTGGCATTGCTTATTTATCACTTGCTGAAGCTGATTGGGATAATGCCCCTGACTTGCCAGAAGGCTTTTACAAAGCAGTAAGAAATACTTTTGATGGTGTCGTGATGTACGCGGGTAAGTATACTCCTGAAAAAGCTTTGAAAATTTTAACTGAAGGCAATGGTGACATTTTTGGTTTCGGTCGCCCGTTTATTGCTAACCCTGATTTACCAGAGCGTATTAAGAACCAATGGTCGCTAAATGATGTTGACCCAACAAGCATGTATGGCGGCACAGATAAAGGTTATACCGATTATCCTGTTTATGGTTAACAATTAGCTTTTAAAAGTTGAACCTAAAAAGCTCTTAACTAGTGTGGTGTGATGAAAAACAAAAGCGCGGCTGATATATTTATCAGTCGCGCTTTTTTACTTGTTAAATTTTAACTGTGCGACAGTTATTGCCGCATGGTGGTGGGCTTGCGTTATTTTTCAATTACATGTCCTATATTTATTGTTATTAGTAGCTGTTTTGTACAGGCGTATAATTACGGGGTTGGTACGGGTAGATTAGCCCAAAGCGGAGTTTAATTTATTACTTTCATTTTAAAATGGTATGAATTACATTTTAATTTAACGGTAAAAATTATAGCTAAGCCAGAAGTAAAATTCTCGTTAACTATCAATAACAACAGGGATTGTTAAATGCAGTTAAAGGACTTTCAGAGTACTAACGTTTTAGGTTTATCGGTACGCACATGTAATCAAGACGAAATGCTCCCTTCAAAAGCCAAAATAGGTGATTTATGGGCGCAATTTTATAGTCAACATGGCTGTAACCTCACCGAAAACTCTAATGTTTATGGGATATACACAGACTATGAATCTGACTTTAGTGGCCCTTATAGTGTCTATGCTGCTGCTGATACGTTTGGTGCAAGTGATGAATTAATTGCATTAACCTTAAGTGCGGGCAAGTATTTAGTTTTTTCAGCACAAGGGGAGATCCCTGGTTCAGTGATAGAGCTTTGGGGCCATATTTGGGAGCACTTTAGTAATGGTGACGCAGAGTATGAGCGTGCATACACGACTGACTTTGAACATTTTAAAAGTGCGACATCCGTCGATATTTATATTGCAGTAAAAGATAACTAAAGGTGACAACATGATCAATAAAATAAAAACCACATGTGCCATTGCTGTTTTAGTATTAAGCAGCTTTTCAGTAAGTGCAGAAACCGCACAACATGGAAGTTTTAATACTGATGGCTCTGCACAGGTTTGGAATAGTGAAAATAGTGTTTGGATAACACCAGAGCAATTTTGGCAGAACTTTACTACCAATAGAGGTGGTTTGACTTGGCAAAAAAGTCGCGACTACCCAGTTTATAGTAAAGTAAATGAGCACGACACGTTTCTTGTTGAACTTGACTCAGGTGTTTGTTTAATGGAGTTTTTTCATGGCCGCTGGCGCCGTGCAAATGACGTTCAACGTTGGGATGATAAATTTAATAGCCATAGCGGCTGTGAAAAAGTATTTGAATAATAACCTTAGCATGTAAATAAGGACGTTGAATGTCTGGCCAGTATCCAAATAAAATAAAACAGCTGCCGGTATTTGATGGCAGATTCGATGCTTATAAACTAGCGGCAAAAGATAGTGATGTATTATTTGCTTCTTATCCTGCGGGCACTGAAATATCAGCGCATACTCATGATACGGATAATCATGGCGTAATCACCCGTGGTGAGTTAATTTTAACCATGAATGGTGAAACCCAACGTATTCAAACCGGACAGTGGTACCATGTTCCAGCCAATACACTACACAGTGCTAAATTTGAACAAGAAACTGATGAAATAGAATTTTGGTTTTACGAAAATAATGACGCATAAATGCTTAGCAGGTATATCTACCGTTGCTGAGCAATATGAATATTAAGACAAACGGTGTTAAAAACTAAAGAACGCTTTGCTTTATTAGATGATGAAGTGGTAAATAGGCAACATGCGTCTATTACCATAGCGCTTTGTCATGGTTGTTAACCTTTTACACTGTTATTAAAAATTTATAATTATGACTAGATAATGCTTTAAACAAGGATTAAGTATGAACTCAACGGTTTTCTGTCGCTATTGTGGCGATCATATCAGTGACAGTGCAAATGAATGCGAACATTGTGGCTCAGAGCAACATTTGCCTAGTGCATTTGGCGGTGTAGCCAGTAAAAACGCGCAAGGTGTTTTTGCTTTTATTTATTGTTTGCTACTTGGGGTATTTGGCGTACATCGTTTTGTTTATGGACGTAAACGCAGTGGCTTTTTTATGTTGTTTACCTTAGGTGGTTTGGGCGTTTGGTGGCTAGCTGATTTGATAACGATATTAGCGGGGCGCTTTGAAGATTCGAATGGCAATATTTTAAGCCCGATTTTTTAAATTGATATTGAGCTTAATTTTTACTTCGATTGTCGTAATGAAGAATTTAATCTAATAGAATGTTATCGAAACAAAAAGAAATATTTATATTAAAGGAAGAGTAATGAAAAAATTATCATTGGTGGTTATGTCTATTGTGTTGTTAAGTGCTTGTGCGCCTGAAATTGGTAGTGAAGAGTGGTGTACACAATTAAAAGAAAAGCCGAAAGGTGACTGGACAGCAACAGAAGCTAAAGACTTTACTAAACACTGTATTTTTTAAGCTATTAATTATCTTTAAAAAGCTCTTTAAACATTAGTGTTAGCAAAACATTATAAAGTTAATTCAAGACTTAAGAACTTGAATACTTTGCTATATATATCTAGGTTTTATGCTGATTTTTCTTCGACAGAGTTATCATAATCAAACTTATATTAGTGGGATATTGATGGTGGAATAGCTTCAAAGAGCGCGGTGGCACTCTGCTGTTTAAGCAGACAGCGTCAATTATTATGGTTCAGCTCTAGCACCTTAGATATAGGAATTTTAAAAGAATCTTATATTAGCTAGGGTTGAATTACTTGTTTTTAAGATCATTTAAAAAATTATTGTAAAGTTGATTGAAAATTACTTGGTTTTTGTCTTTGACCAACTCTAAGTGAGCAACTTTATATTCTTCTGATTTGTAAATGTTGGTTAAAATTTTATCTATTTTACTAAGTAGCTTTTTTGATGATTCTGATTTGCTACACGCAATTCGTCCAAAAATAAGTGGTTCCATATTGGGCAGTGAAGCGCTATATAATTGATCATTGGACGACATTTGCTTTCTTTTATAATTCATTACTTCTGGATATTCAAACATCATATCAAACCGCCCCTTTAGTAACATGTAGATCATTAAATTTTGTCCATCACTACCTACTTTAAAAAATTTATTGGCGTGCGGAAGGCTATCTAATTGCTCGGTAAGCTTGCTACCATATGCTCGGCCTTTCTCTATTCCAATTGTTAACTTATTGTCGATGTCGAAAACTTTTTGCAAGGGTAAACCTTTAATTTCTTGTATTCTGGATGGAGGTAAGTGAGGGTTATAATATAAACGTAGCCCTAAAAATAGTGTTTGTGGTTTTGAAAATAAAAATGATTTTTCACGTTCTGAGGTTTTAATAATATTTCTTAAACAACTATTGCTCGATTTTTCAATATTATTAAGTGCTGTTTCGTAATTTGATTTTTTGAATGATAAATTATATTCGGGCAATTGCTTAAAAATCATCTGGAAGATAATATCTTCGGTGCTTTTTTCTATTTTGGTAGCAAAGTTAGTAGCACTGCGTAGGCTATAAAAAGTAAAGGGAGTTTTTTCTATATTTTTAGTATGTTGTGCGATACTTTGAGACGATGAAAATAGAAAAATAATTAAAACGTATCTATGCATTTTATTTACTCTCGTTAAAAAGTTTAACCTGGTTCCTGCCATTGTTTTGCTTAGTAAAGCGCAATATCAGCGTACTTCACCCATTGTTCAGAGTCAATTTTAGCTTTCTTCGCATTTACGCTAATGTTGGTAGAATAATATCGTAGGGCAAAGTTTAGTAAGTAGGAGAGTATCCTTGTTTGATATTTTTGTCTCTGATTAGTAACGGTTTTTGGTATTGTTGTTGGCATAATATCTGTGTCTTAATATAATGCGCCCAAATTAGTTTTTTCTTTGGAATTTAACCTTTATGTACCCATTAAGTTATACCGAACCTGTATTTAGGCCACCTAGTGAATGGAAAAGTCTTATTTTACAAGTTACTAATGGTTGTTCGTGGAATAAGTGTACTTTTTGCGATATGTACACAAGCGAGAGTAAAAAATTCAAGCCGAAAAAGCCTGAGCTAATAGCGCAAGAGCTTGTGACTATTGTTGAATCTAACCTACCTGTTGGTCGGGTATTTTTAGCTGATGGCGATGCCATGATGTTGCCATTTAATCGCTTGAAAGAAATACTCTTACTGATAAAAAAGTACCTTCCACAAGTGACCCGGGTTTCAAGTTATTGCCTACCACGTAATTTAACCAATAAAACGGTAGAGCAATTAACAGAGCTTCGAGCGCTTGGTTTATCACTGCTTTATGTCGGTTGTGAAAGTGGTGACGATGAAGTGTTGGCGTTAATTGAAAAAGGCGAAACTTATCAAAGTTCGTTAGTAGCGCTGAGAAAAATCAAGCAAGCGGGTATTAAATCGTCGGTCATGATACTTAACGGCCTTGGCGGCCCTGAGCTTTCAAAACAACATGCGATTAACTCAGCTAAGTTGATGAACGCCGCACAGCCTGAATTTCTTTCAACGTTAGTCGTTTCCTTTCCTTTAGGTGAAGAACGCTTTGCCAGCAATTTTAATGGTCGTTATCGGCAATTAAATCAACAAGAACTGTTCCAAGAAATGTCGACTTTATTGCAAGCTTTAGAGCTAGATAAAACCATATTTCGCTCTGATCATGCTTCAAATTATTTAGTGCTGAAAGGTGTGCTAGGTAAAGACAAACAACAGTTACTGGATAAGGTCAATATGGCTATTACTCAACCACAGCAAATACCGCTTAGGCAAGAATGGCAACGTGGCTTGTAGCAGCCCTTTATAACGGGCAACGTCATGACCTAGGGCGGTGTTCAGTCACTTTGTTTTTTAATAATGTTGGTAATGTCTTTTTCAGATAATAATAAAAACACCACTGCTGACAGTATTGCTGAGGCGAAAATCATACACATAACAATAATTTGATATCGAGCTGCTATAAGCGGTGACACGCCAGATAAAATTTGTCCTGTCATCATGCCTGGCAATGACACTAAACCAACCGCGAACAATGAATTAATCACCGGAATAGTCGCCGCATTTAAGGCGCTGTGTCGGGCTGCTTGGTAGCTTGTTGTTTTTGATAACTTAGGCGATAACTTATGCGGTAACTGGGACGATAACTGAGAAGATAGCTCAGAAAAAATACGCTCAGCAGACAAACTAACACTGTTCATGGCATTAGCAAAAATCATCCCCGCTAACGGAATAATAACTTGTGGTTGATACCAAGGCGTTACACCCAAAGCGCCTTGGCTAATAACAAGTAAAGTAAAACCACCACCAATGAATATCGCGATAAAGCCATGTTTTATTAATATTATACGATGTTGTTCTAATGTCCTCAGAGCTATCCAGCTTGAAATACTCACCATAGATAATAAAATTATGCCGATAAGCCAAGGGCTATCTGAATAGAAAATGTAGCTCAGTACATAACCTATCAACAGCAGCTGAACTAACATCCGAGCCAAAGCATAGCCTGCTTGCTTAACGTTTAACGACCATAAATAAATGAAGAATAGGGCAATCACCACAGGAACAAAGGCGATAGAGAGATCAAGCAAACTGAGTACTTGTAAGTTATTGTTCATAAAGGCTTAAAGGTATGCATAAATATAGCCATTATTATTTCGTATTTTACTTAAGCCGTATACAAAAAATTATCTAGTCAATTTGTAATTTTTTGTAACTCAGCCACTAAATTCAATGTAATTGATAGACAAGTAAAAAGTACTTTGTTTAAATAGCGCGATTCAAATCCTGTTTGCATATTTATTTTGCAATCACTGTTGTTAAATCGAACTTAATTTGGCTTTATTTTGATAAACAGAAAAACGTTACCCAACATGGCAGTTAGCCAGGTGAGATCTACGTTTACACTAACGGTTATGTTAGTGATGTTTGTTTGCCAAATTTTTGCTACTTGCGCTACGGCGTCTGTGCAGTACCCTGACAGCGGCCACCCTTTAGGCAGTGAAATTGCTCACCATCACAGCCATAGTGATAATCATCACCACGGTCAAGAACGTGTTATGAGTGAAAGCACGGTAAGCGACAGTGCAAGTAAAGCTACAAGTACAGCAGATGAAGATAGCGAACATGAACATGAGCAAGGTAATCATTCACACCTGTCTTGTTTTCCCCCTGTTAATAATGACTTAGTGTCTAATGCCGTTATTGCCGACGTGATTGAAAACATTCATGTCAAATACCCTAACTGCAAAGACGCGCCACCAACACCACCTCCGAGTGTATAACCTCCCAATCTGATCAATTAATTTTATTAGTCAAATTATTCAATAGTTAAGTTTATAGCTATAGCTGTTGAATATTGGAGTTATACCGTGAAAATTTACCACAAAGCTGTTTTATCAGCGGTTGGTTTTTGCCTGTACACAAGCTTAAGTTCAATAAGTTTGGCGCAGTCATCAAAATCAACAATATCAGCTACAGCACCTGAAAGTATTTCGCTTGAATGGGCGTTGCAGCAAGCATTAATTAATAATATTCGTTTACAACTGTTCTCGTACGATCAGCGTATTAACGAAGCATTAGCGATACAAGCCAACTTGACCCCAAACCCTGAGCTGGATATCGAAATTGAAAATGTTTTTGGTACCGGAAAAGTCAGCGGTATTAAGCGCGCGCAAACTACGGTTGCTTTAAGTCAAGTTATTGAAATGGGCGATAAACGTCAACGTCGTGTTGAGCTTGTTAGCGCTAAAAAACGCCAACAACTTAATAGCTATGAACAACAACGTATGGAAGTGTTATCCGAAACGGCTGCGCGTTTTTATCGGGTATTGCGTTTACAAACCTTAAAAAGTTGGTTGCTTGAAAAGCTAAATGTAGAAATAGCGGCACTTAACAAGGTTGAAAAAAGAGCCAAAGCCGGCAACGTTACACCAGCCGATGTGAGCAAGTTACTGTTGCGTGTTAGCAATACAAAACTTGAAGTTCAAACGATAAATTCTCGTATTATGACAGGAAAACAAAGTCTTGCGATGATGTGGTCTGCAGAAGCTGAGTTTGAAACAGTGCAAGGGCATTTAGCGCTAACAACGCCATTACCAAAAACAACAACTGTGCTTAATGCAATTGAAACAACGCCTGAGTTTATGCAGTTGCTAAGTTATGAGCAGGTATTAAAAGCAAAAACCCGTGCTGAAATTGCCAAAGGCGAATACGACATAAAGCTCGGTCTTGGTGTTAGACGTTATGAAGAGTTTGATGACAGTGCGCTAATGCTGACATTTTCTATGCCTATCGCCTTAACAAATGCTAACAAAGGCAATATTCTAGCGGCAAAACAGCAAGAAAATAAAGTGCTACAACAACAAAAATTAGCCCGTAGCCAAATACGCTTAACCTTGCTTGAAGTACAGCAAAAATTAGCAAATAACAGCGTGTTGGTAACGTCATTAGAAAAGACCAATTTGCCACTTGCAGAGCAACTTTTAGCGCATACCGAACAGGCCTATAACGCTGGTAAGGTTAATGTTTTGCAGTTGCTAGATGCGCAAAATGAACTTTTTAATGTTAAGCGCGCACTTATCGAGGCCAAGTATGTTGTCGTTATGCAGTTGCTTGAACTAGAACGCATTACGGGTCAATCGATGACTCAACAGTTAGCTAGTAACAATACATCTCAACATTTTTCCCCGCGTACTCAAATTTCTCAGCTGACGCAATTTCCTCAGGAGCAAAACTAATGTTTCTTTCTAAAAGAAAAACAAAAAATATCGTCCTTTCATTCGGCTTACTGGTAACGCTGTTGTTAAGTCATATGGGCATTGCTGGAGATCATCATGATGACCACCAAGAGGCAGAGCAAAAAGGTGCCCATGGCGGCAAGATAGTAAAACAAGGTGATTACGCCATTGAAGTGACTGTTTTTGAACGTGGTATTCCACCCGAAATGCGCATTTTTTTTTACCAGCAGGGTAAGTTGGTTAACCCTAAAATGGTTGATCTTAATATTACCTTGTCACGCTTGGGCGGTAAGCAAGATGTGTTGTCTTTTGAAAATGAAAAAGACTACCTCGTAAGCCAACAAGTGGTGGTAGAGCCACATTCATTTGAAGTCGAAATTGAGGCAAAAGTTAACGGAAAAACGCTGAATTGGCAATATGAGAACTTTGAAGGCCGCACTGAAATTAGCGACCGTTTATTAGCCTTGTCGGAGGTGAAAACCGCGCAAGTTGGCCCGCAAACATTACGCTTTACCGATACGCTATTTGGTATTGTTTCACCAATTACCAGTAATATCGTCAACGTCAATGCACCTTATCAAGGTATTGTTAAAACGCTAAACGTTGCTATTGGCGACAAGGTGAAAAAAGGCCAGCTACTTGCAGTAGTCACCAACAGCGAAACTTTACAAGACTACAAAATTTACAGTGTTAGTGATGGTGAAGTTACCCAGCAAATACTTAATATTGGTGATAGCACGAAAGGTTCAGCCATCGTACAAATTACTGACTTATCAAATGTATGGATTGACCTATCTGCCTTTCCAAAAAATATTGAAAAGTTGTCATTAGGTTTGCCGGTGTCGGTTAGCGATAACCATGGCGGCGAAGCAGCAAAAAGCACCATTAGCTATATTGCTCCTATGATGACAGGTGGCCATATCGCCCGTGCTCGTGCAGTAATTAACAATGAAGCAGGGCATTGGCGTCCGGGCATGCATCTTAAAGCCGCAATAGAAACGAAGCAAAAACCCGTGGTAATGGCGGTAAAAGTTGATGCATTGCAAACCTTTAGAGAAATGCCGGTAGTATTCGCAAAATTTGGTAATACCTTTGAAGTTCGTATGCTCGAACTTGGCGAAAGTGATGGTGAATATATTGAAGTATTAGGTGGTATCGCAGCCAATACAGAATATGTTACCCAGAACAGCTTTTTAATGAAAGCAGACGTTTTAAAAGATGCTGCTAAGCATGACCATTAAGGGGCAATAGCATGAATTCAATAATACAATTCTCTTTAAATAGGCGTTGGTTTATTTTAGCCATGACGCTGTTAATTGCCGCCTTTGGAGTCAGTAATGTTTTAAAACTGCCTATTGATGCGGTGCCAGACATTACCAATATTCAAGTACAAATTAATACCCAAGTTGATGGTTATTCACCACTAGAATCAGAACAACGTGTCACCTATGTTGTTGAAAATGCCATGGCGGGAATACCTGATTTAGATTACACCCGCTCGCTTAGTAAATACGGCTTATCGCAGGTTACGGTAATATTCGCTGAAGGCACTGATATTTATTGGGCTAGGCAACAAATATCGGAAAGATTACAAGGTATTAGAGCGTCATTACCCAATGGTGCTGAGCCAACACTAGGCCCGATTGCTAGTGGCTTGGGAGAAGTGTTTAGTTACGCCATAAGAGCAAACGATGGGGCGAAAAAGCCTAATGGTAGTGAATATAGCGCAGAAGATTTACGTACTATTCAAGACTGGATAATTCGCCCGCAATTAGTACAAGTACCTGGGGTGACTGAAATAAACAGCATCGGCGGTTTTGAGCGTGAATATCAAGTCGCGCCAATTCCGAGTAAGTTGCTGGCGTTTAAAGTAACCATTGAGCAAGTTATTACCGCACTAGAGCGCAATAACCGTAATGTTGGTGCCGGCTACGTAGAACGTAATGGTGAACAATGGCTAGTGCGTTCACCGGGGCAGTTAAAGTCACTTGAAGAAATAGCTAACGTTGTGGTTACCAAACGTGATGACGCACCGGTAAGAATTAGTGATGTTGCCGATGTTTTTTACGGCAAACAATTACGCACGGGTGCGGCAACACAGTCAGGTAAGGAAACGGTTTTAGGTACCGCTTTCATGCTGATTGGTGAAAACAGCCGAGTGGTGGCAAAAGCCGTGGCTGAGCGCTTAGAAAAAGTAAACGAAAGTTTACCTGAAGGTGTTATTGCCGAAGCGGTTTACGACCGTACCACGTTAGTGGATAAAACTATCGCTACTGTGCAAAAGAACCTTTTTGAAGGGGCGGTACTGGTTATTGTGGTGCTATTTGCCTTATTAGGTAATTTTAGAGCCGCATTTATCGCCGCCATGGTAATTCCATTGAGCATGTTATTTGCCATATCTGGTATGGCGATTAACCGTGTTTCTGGCAACTTAATGAGCTTAGGCGCTATTGATTTTGGCGTTATTGTTGATGGCGCGGTTATTGTCGTTGAAAATTCACTGCGAAGACTCGGTATGGCACAACATAAACACCAGCGTTTGTTGTCGTTAAGTGAACGACTCAACGTAGTATTTGATGCGACAAAAGAGGTTTTCAAACCGGCGGTATTTGGCGTGTTAATCATTATGTTGGTGTATTTGCCAATATTTGCCTTAAGCGGTGTTGAAGGAAAAATGTTCCACCCAATGGCATTTACCGTTGTGGCTGCATTAATCGGTGCCATGATTTTTTCAGTTACGTTTGTTCCTGCTGCTATTGCAATATTTGTTCGCGGCAAAGTCAGTGAAAAAGAAAATTGGTTAATGGCCAAAGCACGTGCCTGTTATGAGCCAGTATTGTACTTTTCTTTAAAACGGCCATTATTGCCGTTAATTATTGCCGCGGCTGTTGTGCTTTATAGTGGCTTGCAAGCAAAGCAATTGGGCACTGAATTTTTGCCGCAGCTTGATGAAGGTGATATTGCCGTTCATGCCTTACGCATTACTGGCACGGGATTACAGCAGTCAGTTGAAATGCAGAAAAACCTTGAAAAAGTGATTGGTGAGCTTGATGAAGTAGAAAGAGTATTCTCTAAAATTGGTACGCCTGAAGTGGCAACCGATCCTATGCCACCAAGTGTTGCCGATACTTTTTTGATCATGAAACCGACCGACCAGTGGCCTGATCCAAGCAAAACTAAAGCGCAGTTTATTGAAGAGTTACGCGCCTTAGTCGAAACTGTACCAGGCAATAAATACGAATTCACTCAGCCAATAGAAATGCGCTTTAATGAATTAATTGCCGGCGTGCGAGCGGATGTTGCTTTACGTATTTATGGTGATGATTTGGACACATTAAAAGCAGCAGGTGACAAAGCGGCAATACTAATAGCCAATGTAGCAGGCGCAAAAGATGCACGAGTTGAGCAAATGTCAGGTTTACCCATGTTATCAGTTGAACCTAACCGTGATCATTTAGCGTTGCTAGGTTTAACGATTGTTGATGTACAAGACGCTATTCAAACGGCAATTTCAGGTGTTAAAACCGGTTTGATTTATGAAGGTGATAGACGCTTTAACCTTGTTGTGCGGATGTCAGAAGATATCAGCCAAGACTTAACTGCGCTAGAAAACTTGCCTATTGCCTTATCAAAAGAGCTAAACCCTGATTTAAGTTATGTGCCCTTGGGTGAAGTTGCTACCATTTCTAAAAAGCTTGGGCCTAACCAAATTAACCGACAAAGTGGTAAGCGGCATGTCATTGTTACCGCCAATGTTGAAGGTCGTGATTTAGGCTCTTTTATTGCTGAAACCAAACAAGTGATGAAAAATGACTTAGGTTTGGCCAGTGGTTATTGGACAGAATATGGCGGCACATTTAAACAGTTAGAGTCGGCGTCACAACGCTTGATGATAGTTGTACCGTTAACACTGCTATTAATTTTCGCCTTGCTTTATAGTGCGTTTGGCTCGTTTCGTGACGCCTTAATTATTTTTAGTGGCGTGCCTTTAGCGCTTACTGGCGGTATTTTAGCGTTAGTCATTCGTGATATGCCGTTGTCTATATCAGCTGCTATTGGATTTATTGCTTTGTCAGGTATTGCGGTACTTAACGGTGTGGTGATGTTGTCGTTTATAAAAGAGCTAATAAAAGAGGGGATTGAAGTGCTTGAAGCGATAAAACAAGGTGCTAGCCAAAGGCTAAGACCGGTATTAATGACTGCCTTGGTTGCCAGTTTAGGTTTTGTGCCCATGGCAATAAACTTAGGTACAGGCGCGGAAGTACAACGCCCGTTAGCTACAGTGGTAATCGGCGGAATTATTTCTTCAACGCTATTAACTTTAATAATATTACCCTTGCTAACAAGCTTGGTGTATAAATTGACGCATAAAAAATGATATAACGCGTGTCATTAATTATTCTCAAGTTGATTGGATATGTATGGCGCGCTTAGTGATAAAATTTTAACTGTAGAGAAATGTAAAATGAAAACAGTACCAAGGAGTACTAAGTGAATAATGTTATGAAAAACGCAATACTTTTACTGTTAATGATAACGGGATTTTTTGCCTCGTTTTCGTTAATGGCACATGGTGTTGATGATGCCACTAAACAGTTTTTAGAAGCTAACCAAGGCGCAGCAATATTTCCGTTTATTTATATCGGCGCAAAACATATGGTGACAGGATACGATCACTTGTTGTTTTTAGTGGGCGTGATCTTCTTTTTGTTTCGCAGTAAAGATGTCGTTATCTACGTCAGCTTATTTACGCTAGGCCATAGTTTAACCTTACTTTACGGCGTATTTAGTGATATTCAAATTAATGCCTATTTAATTGACGCCATTATCGGTTTGTCAGTGGTATATAAAGGTTTTGATAATTTAGGTGGTTTTAAACGCCTGCTGGGTTATCAGCCTAATACTAAATTAGCGGTGATGATATTTGGTTTATTTCACGGTTTTGGTTTAGCAACAAAAATTCAAGAGTTTAAGCTACCTGAATACGGCCTAGTGACTAACATATTGTCATTTAACGTCGGTGTAGAAATAGGGCAATTTTTAGCACTTGGTATGGTATTAATCATACTGAGTTTTTGGCGCAGACATCGCAGTTACTTAAGTTTTGCAACATTAACTAACACTGCCCTGATGAGTGCGGGTTTTATGTTAATCGGCTTACAACTTACTGGGTACTTTATTCGTTAAGCGCTATCGGAATTGGCTCAGCTAATTGAGCCTAACAAAATACATAAACTCATTAGAATTAGTTCTTAAATAAGAGCTAAAAAACCAAATAAGACTTAAATAGGATTTTTCATGAACGATTATAATGTTCCCGTACATTCAACCCGTACACTGGTTAAAGCTGGCATTATTGCTGTCATTATCGCATCACTGGTATTGATAACTTGCATTTTACCGGCTGAATATAATATTGACCCAACCGGTGTTGGTAAAGCGCTTGGTTTAACCGCTATTGCCGAAGCGTCAGAAAAACCACCCACCTTAAATATCGACCGCGGAGTACAAGAAAAAGCGCTTCGCACTGATAATGTTGAAATTATAATTCCAGCAGGTAAAGGCTTGGAATATAAACTATACATGGACAAATACGCCCATGTTGAATACGAATGGACCACCGATGGTGCTGAGCTTTACTTTGATTTTCATGGCGAGCCAGAAGGTGATACTACTGGCTATTTTGAAAGTTTTGCCATTACAACATCAAACAATATGAAAGGCTCGCTTACTACGCCATTTAAAGGCGTGCATGGCTGGTATTGGAAAAATAAAAGCGACAAGCCCGTTGTTGTATCGTTAACCATGAAAGGTTTTTACACCATTAAAGGCTAGGTTTTTCATCTGAAATATAAGCCGCTAACCTTGTTCGAATGGTTTAGCGGCTTTTTTTTATTAAGTGCTTATTCGCTTTTTTTAGGCTCTATAAATGCTGGATCGTTTAGTAGTGCTTCTTGGCAGTCATTGGCCTCTTGGCAATCTATTCTTTCATTGATACTTGGCTCGTGAATGGGAACTTCTTCCGCATAAACGCCTTTAGTGCGCCATTTCCCAGTTTGCCAACGTTTCAAGGCAATAAAACCACGCATACATTCATCTATACTGGTTGCCACCCAAATACCGACTAAACCGTAGGCAAAGTGAAGCCCAAAAAGCCAAGCCAAAGGCAGGGCGATAAACCACATAATAATAAAGCCGGCAGTTGACACATATTTGGCATCGCCAGAGGCTCGAAGTGACGCACCAACAATGAGATTAAAACTACGGCCAAACTCACCAACAATAGCAACTAAAAGTATAAGCTTGCCCATTGCCCAAATATCAGTATTGCTAGTAAACATGGCAAACCAATGATCAGAAAATATTAATAACACAAATACAAAGAACATAGCGCCAACAATGCCGAGCTTTATACCCGACATCAACTGGTTATGTGCATCTTCAAAACGTTTGGCGCCAATATAATGAGCCACTTTTATTTGTACGCCAGAGCTAATGGCAAAGCCGTATAAAATAGCGGTAAAGAGTAAGTTAAAGCTATAAATACGTGTTGCTAGCGCTAATTCTCCCATGGTTACCACCATTACTGTCATTAAAATTTGGGTAAACTGCCAAGACATAGGCTCTAAAACCGATGGCGTGGCAATTTTGAGAATGGGAGCTGCGTCTTTCCTGAAAAACGTCCAACTACTCGGTAACGAAATTTTAATTTTTAAATGCTTAGCAATAATCGTTAATGTGAAGCATAAACTAATGACCCAGGCTGTAACCGAAGCGTAGGCGACACCTTGTACGCCAAGAGCAGGGAAACCAAACTTACCATCAATGAGTAAGTAGTTAAAAAGTATGTTCACTACCGTCATCACGGCTGTTGACCACATGTTCCAGTGGGTTTTTCCTTGCGATGTCAGAACTGCTGCAGCAGCAAAGCGAATGGCTAGCACCCAAGTGCCCATGCCAATGGTGTGTAAATAAATACTTGCCATACCTGCCATGTCATCTTTAAGTCCCATCCAATGGGCAAAGTCTGTGGCAAATAGCGTCATGAGTATGGTTAACAAAATACCGATGAACAATAGTATTACAAAAAGAACGCCATAGGTTGTTGCCAGTTTGCTATGATCGCCTGCGCCTATACGTTGGGCTGCGACACTACTACCACCTTGATGTAAAGTAGAGTAGAGCGCAAAGGCGATGCCCAAAATTGGCATAATGGCACCGATGGAAGCCGCGGCAGAGTCTGATATGCGGCTTAAAAACCAAGCATCAGTCACATTGATCATAAAAATAAAAAATAGATCAATAAAAATAGGCCAAGTTAAACTAAATAAACTTCGCTCAGCGACTGACTGACTAGATTTAGGCACAATATTTCCTCGAAAATTAATGACATGAAAGTATAACAGTTGATAGCCGTGTTGTTATTACATACTAATGTTTCAATATGTAAGGGCCGTGTTCAGTGGTATCTGTTGATGAAATGAGGATAATATCACCTGTTTGCTGCTTTAATCAGCAAACAGTAAGAAAAATGAAATAAAATGGCATTTATTGCAAATTAGCACTTTACAAACAGCCGCACAGTATTTAATATTCGCCTCGTTCTGAAGCAGCAATGCTTTTTAACTTCAGGTGAGATGGCTGAGTGGTCGAAAGCACCGGTCTTGAAAACCGGCAAGGGTTTGTAGCCCTTCTAGAGTTCAAATCTCTATCTCACCGCCACATTAAGAAAAGCCTGTTAACGAAAGTTAACGGGCTTTTTGCTTTTTGAAGTATAGAAAATGAATGGGGTTTGTAGCGCAATACCTGTTTGTAGAGTTCGAATCTCTATCTCACTGGCACATTAAGAAAAGCCCGTTAATCGAAAGGTTAACGGGCTTTTTGCTTTTTGAAGTATAGAAAATGAATGGGGTTTGTAGCGCAATACCTGTTTGTAGAGTTCGAATCTCTATCTC
>CAJXQI010000008.1 GCA_913058395.1 uncultured Colwellia sp.
GTTTCATTTCAGATTTTGAAACACCTAAAATAGCCACTTCTGGTGCATTAACAATCGGCGTAAATGCCGTACCGCCAATACCACCTAAACTAGAAATAGTAAAACAGCCACCTTGCATATCAGCCGCTTTCAATTTACCGTCACGTGCTTTGATACTAATTTCTAAAAGCTCGCGAGATAATTGATGAATACCTTTTTTATCAACATCACGTACTACCGGTACAACTAAACCGTTTGGTGTATCAACTGCAACACCAATATGGATGTACTTTTTCAAAATTAAACTTTCACCATCTTCACTCAAGCTTGAGTTAAACGTTGGGAATTCACGTAAAGCATCAGCAGCGGCTTTTAAAATAAACACAAGCGGTGTAATTTTAAACCCTAACTTTTTCTTTTCACAAATAACATTCTGTTCTTTACGGAAAGCTTCAACATTAGTGATGTCAGCTTCGTCAAATTGAGTAACATGTGGAATCGTTACCCAGTTACGGTGCAAGAATGGGCCAGAAATTTTCTGAATACGGGTAAGTGCTTTAGTTTCAATTTCACCAAACTTTGAGAAATCAATCGCTTTCGCACTAACAACCTGTAAACCACCTTCACCAGAAGCAACTGAACTACCCGCATTCGCTTTCGGACGAGAAAGTTCATACTTCACGTATGACTGTACGTCTTCTTTTAAAATACGGCCTTTATTGCCTGTACCTTTCACTAACGTTAAATCAACACCAAATTCACGTGCTAAACGACGAATTGATGGTGAAGTATAAATACTACCTGACGAGGCAACCGTTCCCGCTTGTGGATGATGTGGAACTGGCGCGGCTTTTTTAGCAGCAGGCGCTGGTGCAGCTTTTGGTGCTTCAACCACTTTCTCAGCTACCGGCGCTACAGCTTCAACCGGCGCGCCACTTGAAGTTTCAAGTTTGATCACCAATGAGCCTTGCTTAACTTTATCACCAACATTGATAAGCACTTCTTTAACCGTACCAGCATGTGAAGAAGGCACATCCATAGTTGCTTTATCAGTTTCTAAGGTAATTAAGCCATCTTCTGCTTCAATAACATCACCAACGGCAATAAGCACGTCGATAACATCAACTTCACCGTCTTCACCAATGTCTGGAACAGCAACGTCGATTACAGCACTTGCTGTTGCAACTGTGGCAACAGGTGCTGCTTCAGCAGCTACTGTCGCTTCTTCGACCACTGGTGCTGGAGTTTCAACAACAGCTTCTGCTGGTGCGGCTTCTGCACTTGCTGCTTCGCCAGCTGCCGTCATTTCGGCAATGATGTCACCTTCTTTAATTTTGTCACCAACGTTAACTAATAAAGCGCTCAATGTACCGGCAAAAGGTGCTGGAATATCCATTGATGCTTTATCAGTTTCAACCGTTAATATACCTTCATCTGCTTCAAGTGAGTCACCCACAGCAAAACAAATTTCAATAATTTCAACTTCTTCGCCACCAACATCAGGGACTAGAATTTTTTGACTAGTAGACATATTAATTATCCTATCTCTTTCTAATACTAATGGGTTATGCGTAAAGTGGGTTAAGTTTTTCAGTATCAATATTGAAGCGTTTAATTGCTTCAGTAACCACTGAACGTTCAACGTCACCACGGTTTGCTAATTCAAATAACGCAGCTACTACAACGTAAGCTGCATTCACTTCAAAGTGAGTACGTAAATTAGCTCGGCTATCACTACGTCCAAAACCATCAGTACCTAAACAACGGTATTCAGTGTCAATGTAAGCACGAACTTGATCTGAATAGTTTTTAATGTAATCGGTTGCTGCAATTGCAGGACCATTTTCTTTGGTAATTACCGTAGAAATATACGCTTGCTTTTGCTTGCTTTCCGGGTGAAGCATATTCCAGCGTGTCACATCTTGGCCGTCGCGTGCTAATTCATTGAATGAAGTCACAGAGTACACATCACTTGAAATACCGTAATCAGCGCTTAGAATTTGTGCTGCTTCACGTACTTTTTCTAAAATAGTACCTGAGCCCATTAATTGCACATTAGCTTTCGCTTTTTTAGCACCTTCCTTTGCAGGAACCGTTTCAAGCTTGTAAATACCTTTGATGATTTCATCAGCAACGTCTTTAGTCTCTGGCATTGCCGGATGCTGGTAGCTTTCGTTCATTAAGGTTAAGTAGAAGAAGATATTTTCATTTTCTTCATACATACGACGTAAACCTTCACGCACGATAACTGCAATCTCATAGCCGTATGTTGGATCATAAGTCACACAATTAGGAATTAAACCTGCTTGTACATGTGAATGGCCATCTTGATGTTGTAAACCTTCACCGTTTAGCGTTGTACGACCCGCCGTAGCTCCTAATAAGAAACCACGTGCTTGGCTGTCACCCGCTGCCCATGCTAAGTCACCAACACGTTGGAAGCCAAACATTGAATAGTAAATGTAGAATGGGATAGTCGTCGCGTTACAGGTTGAATAAGAAGTACCCGAAGCAACCCAAGATGCCATTGCGCCTAACTCGTTAATACCTTCTTGTAGAACCTGACCTTTTTTATCTTCACGATAATAAGCAACTTGGTCAGCATCTTGAGGAACATATTTTTGTCCTTCATTAGCGTAAATACCGACTTGACGGAACAAACCTTCCATACCGAATGTACGTGCTTCATCAGGAATAATTGGCACAATACGCTTGCCAATTTTCTTATCCTTTAATAGCGCATTTAACACTCGAACAAAAGTCATGGTTGAAGAAACTTCACGTTCACCAGAGCCTTTCAAAATAGCGTCAAACGCTTTCAATGCTGGAATCTCTAAGCTTTCTTCAGCTTGCACGCGACGTGCAGGCAGAGAACCACCTAATGCTTCACGACGTGCTTTTAAGTATTTAAATTCTTCGCTATCTTCAGGGAACTTATAGAAAGGTAAGTCAGCAATTTCATCATCGCTGATTGGCATATTAAAACGATCACGGTAATGCTTAATCGATTCAACATCCATTTTCTTAACATTATGAGCAATATTCAGTGCTTCACCTGAAGCGCCTAAACCAAAACCTTTAACCGTTTTAGCTAATATTACTGTTGGGCGACCTTTAGTTTCTTGCGCTTTTTTATATGCTGCATAAACTTTAACAGGATCATGACCGCCACGGTTTAAGCGGTAAATGTCTTCGTCAGACATATTCGCCACAAGTGCGGCAGTTTCAGGGTACTTATTGAAGAAGTTTTCGCGCGTGTACTTACCACCTTTCGCTTTACAGTTTTGGTATTCACCATCAACCGTTTCTTCCATCAATTGTAAAAGTTTACCTGAAGTGTCACGAGCAATTAGTGCATCCCAGTATGACCCCCAAATAACTTTAACAACTTCCCAGCCAGCGCCACGGAATGTACCTTCAAGTTCTTGAATAATTTTGCCATTACCACGAACTGGGCCATCTAAGCGTTGTAAGTTACAGTTGATAACGAATGTTAAGTTGTCTAAACCTTCACGAGACGCTAAACCAATAGCACCTAATGATTCTGGCTCATCCGTTTCACCGTCACCTAAGTAACAGTAAACACGCTGTGCTGAACAATCTTTAATACCACGATCAGTTAAATATTTAAGGAAACGTGCAGTATAGATAGCTTGTAATGGACCTAGTCCCATAGAAACCGTTGGGAACTGCCAAAAGTCTTTCATCAAATGCGGATGTGGGTAAGACGATAAACCTTCACCATCACACTCTTGGCGGAAGTTATCCATTTGCGATTCAGTTAAACGACCTTCCATAAAGGCACGAGCATAAATACCTGGAGCAATGTGACCTTGTGAGAAAATAAAGTCACCGCCATCTTTTTCAGAGGCAGCTCTAAAGAAGTGGTTAAAACCAACATCGTATAACATTGCTGAAGAAGCAAAACTACCGATATGGCCACCTAGTTCTAAATCTTTTTTCGACGCACGAAGTACTAAAACTAGTGCATTCCAACGAATAGCAGCACGAATACGCGCTTCAATTGTTTGGTCAGCAGGCATGTGAGGCTCTTGCCCTGGAGGAATAGTATTTACATAAGCTGTTTTTGCATCGAATGGTAAATGCGTACCGCTTCGGCGAGCGCGGTCAATCAGTTTTTCTAAAATGAAATGTGCGCGATCTGGACCTTCATTTTCTAAAATAGAATCCATAGATTCTAACCACTCTTGGGTTTCCAATGAATCCAAATCGATTTTCGGGAGCTCAGACATAATTACATAGTCTCCAATAATTAGTAGTATAAAGTTAAATTTATGTGTTTAAAGATAGCCGTTTTTTTGCAGATATCCTTAACTCGCTTTAAATGTTAAAAATAATCTAAAATTCTGTTCTTTTCATTCGGCGCATGGAGCGTTCCATGCGACTATTCTCTTGCGACATTTTTAATAACACTTCTTCAATAAAGGCTAAATGTCGGTGACTGGCTCCCCAAGCTATTTGAGGCTTACCACTGATTATTGCACTCATTAAACGTGTACGATAATCAGATATTTGTTTAAACACATCAGGGCGCTTTGCTAATATTGTTAAGTTTTGCTCAATATTATCAATGATCAACGGCGCCATACTGTGTGCTAAATGCAAGATAATCGCATTGTGGCTTGCGGCACATATCGCTAAGTAAAACTCAAATACTGCTTGTGCTTCCACACGATAATTATCTTCTAATTGCGCATTGCCGATATTGTCATGCTTGTTTTGAATTTCATCAAAGTCGGCTTGTGTACCCCGCATAGCAGCATAATAAGCTGACATGCCTTCAATGCCATGACGAAACTCTAGCAAATCAAATTGTGACTCATTGTTATTAGCCATCAAGTCAAATAGAGGATCTGACAAGCCACCCAAAATTTGGTCATTAACATAAGTACCGCCACCTTGACGTCGCGTCACTAAACGTTTTGCTTCTAATGCTTGAATAGCTTCACGAAGCGATGGACGAGAAACATCAAATTGTTTCGCCAATTCCCTTTCCGCTGGCAATTTTTGCCCTGGTTTCAGACTTCCTTCCAGGATCATTGTCTCAAGCTGCGACTGAATAACATCAGACAACTTTGCTTGCTTCACCGGTTTTTTAATACTCGGAATAGACATTTAAAACCCTTTAATATTCAAATATTTTGTATCTAAATTCAGAAAACCTTACCGAATACAAAATTGGTAAATTGGTAAGACCAATTGAATTTTCGAGTCATAATGTACCAAATAGCGCAGCAGTTGTAAACTACAGCTTAATTTATGAACGAAAATATGGAGGGTAAATCCATTAATCTGGCTTAAGTTTTACTGAATGAATATAGTGTATTAAACAAAAGTAGGTGAATTGAATGGAGATAATTAAGGGTAGCCCTAAGTGATATAAACTTGAGCCCTACTCTTTAAGTAGTGCAATAGTCACAGATGTGCCAATGGTATATCAATGTGAACTCGCAGCCTTTTTGTTCTGAAGTATAGAATAAAAGGCAACAAGTAGATTTACTTAGTAAGTAAAGCAAAAGAATATCAGCACTCTTTTGCTCTTCCAAAATTTTACTAGGTGATAATACCCGTTAGAATTAATACTGATATAACAGCTAAAAATAGCAGTAAGGTGCGCTTAGCAAGCTTAACCAGTAAACACGGCTCTAAAGTACAATCATCAGTATCTACCATCAAATCTTCCGACTTTTCTGCGACAGATATTAGAACCTTGCTAGGAGCCTTTTCAAACTCGAATAAGTTTTCTAACCAAACCGGCATAGCTTTAGAGAAATGCCCAACAAACATATAACCAAACGCAACAAGCCTGACCGGTAACCAGTCAACCCAAAACAATAGTTGCTGTGTCGCCTCGCAGCCATCGCTGGTGCTTTTAATATGTTCGTCACCGTTATCAGCTTCTTCATCAATGGTATTAGTATCTTTATTATTAGCACACTCATTTACTGTGGTAAGTAAACGGTAAAACAAAGCTCCTGCTGCACCAAATAGAACAAAAAACAGCATAACCGCAATAAAATATCGGTAGTTTAACCACACTAAAGTTTGTCCAAAGCCCATATTGGCAATATTTTTATCTTGCTGAAGTTGCATATGGTGTAATTCACAGCTAGTCAACTCACCTTTAAACGCTGACACTAAATAACTTTTATAAGCATCTCGCGTTTTCATACAGCCAAAACAAACTATCAAAATCAAGGTCGATGCTATTAAGTGTAATAAGGCATTATCTACTTGGGACAATAAAAAATAACAGCCAAACACTGGAATAAAAATAACCGCATAGCTTAGGGCAGCAGATTGACGAAAATCAGCTAAAAATTTAGTTTGCTTAATCGCAGAAATGTAGCGTCGATGAAAGGTATTGAACTGCCAAGTACTTGACGACAAGTAACGTTCTGCAATTAATGCAATCAATAAACTAATTAAGCTCATATTTAATTATCCACTTTAATAAAATAAAACCTTGCTGATGGGCTATTCAGCAAGAAGTTCGCGATACAAATCCCAATCAAATGCAGCACCTGGATCCGTTTTACGCACAGGTGCAATATCACAGTGCCCGACAATGTTATCTTCTAGTTCGGGGTAAACGCCAATTAAGGCATGGCTCAAGCGACTAAGCTGCTGATATTGTTCTATAGTATATGGAATATCATCGGTTCCTTCCAGTTCAATGCCAATAGAAAAATCATTACATTTTTCTCGCCCTTGATAATTTGATACTCCGGCATGCCAAGCTTTGTCATTAAAAGACACGTATTGCACAATATTGCCATTACGCTGAATAAGACAATGAGCAGAAACTCTTACCTCATATATACTTTCAAAATAGGGGTCGACTGTCGGATCTAAATTACCAAGAAAAAAATCAGTAATATAGCCACCACCAAATTTTCCTGGCGGTAACGAAATATTATGCACAACCAACAAGCTAACCGCTTCATTTTCATCTCGAGGCTCAAAGTGGCTAGACTTTTGAATTTCAGCATTGCTTAACCAACCATTAGTTATGGCAGATTTTGGCTTGTCTTTTAGTTCGCTTGACGTATTTGACATACAATAATTCATACTTTGTTTATCCTTGCACTATTACATAGTAAAGTTATCAACAGAACAAGAGAGTAACCTAAGATCTGGAGTCCTATGAGTGAGAATGATGTTACAACAAGTTTTGGCAAAGGCTTTGTATGGATAGCTTGGGTTATCGGTCTAGCGTTGTTAGTTTTTGTTTTTCAAGATTTATTAGACGATCAATACAACCCAAATCAAGACCCGAAACTTTCATTGCAAAGCAACGGCCAAGCACAAGTTACTTTGCAACAAAATCGCCAAGGGCATTATTTAACCAATGGCGCGATTAATGGTGAAAAGGTAACGTTTTTGCTGGATACAGGCGCAACGCAAGTGTCCATTCCTGCGCATATTGCAGAAAAGTTATCGCTGCAGGCTGGCGGTAAAAGCCGAGTACAAACAGCAAATGGCAGCATCACAGTTTATCAAACACAAATAAATGAATTACGCATTGGCAATATCTACCTGTATAATGTCGCGGCACATATCAATCCGAGTATGAATGCAAATGAAATTCTATTGGGCATGAGCGCCTTAAAAAGAGTAGAATTTCGCCAAACAGGCAAACAACTTATTTTACGAGAGCAACTTTAGATGTTACCAGTATCATTAATAAACGACATTACCAAAACCGTGACATGGGCATTATGCGAAGACTTAGGTGTTAATAGCTATGATGAACTTGCTAGTAGTAGCGATATTACAGCAGAATTAATACCTGTAGAAAATATCGCCGTTGCTAATATTATTAGCCGTGATGAATGTGTAATTTGTGGTATCGCTTGGGTAAATGATGTTTTTAAGCAGCTAGATACAATTTACAATACTAAAACCGCTATCACTTGGTTTGTTAACGACGGTCAAAGTGTAAAAGCTAATACTACGTTATTTGAATTATCTGGTAATGCTAGAATTTTATTAACAGGCGAACGTACTGCACTAAATTTCTTACAAAGCCTTTCTGGTACTGCAACCGTAACTAGCACTTATGTTAAGCACCTTGAAGGTACGACAACTAAGCTACTTGATACCAGAAAAACCCTTCCAGGCTTACGCAGCGCACAAAAATACGCAGTGACTTGTGGTGGTGGTGTTAATCACAGAATTGGCTTATTTGACGCCTTTTTAATTAAAGAAAATCATATTGCGGCCTGTGGCGGTATTAAAAAGGCCATTAATACTGCACGTATTAACCATAGTGATAAAACTGTAGAAGTTGAAGTCGAGAATATCGAAGAGCTAACCCAAGCATTAAATGCTGGTAGCGATATTATTATGTTAGACAACTTTACTACTGAAATGATCGAAAAAGCGGTAAAACTAACTGCTGAAATATCTAACGGGAAAACTAAGTTGGAAGTTTCCGGTAATATGACACTAGAAACGTTGAGAGATTATGCAAAATCAGGTGTTGATTTTATCTCTGTTGGCGCATTAACTAAACATGTAAACGCCGTAGATTTGTCTATGCGTTTTGTCTAATTTACAGATAAAAAATTAGTTATAGGCTGAAACTTCGCTCTTTTTTTGGTCATTATTTTTATACAATTCAATCCTAATTCCTCTTTTTTGACAATAAAACTTAAAACACTCAGTAAGCTGAGTGTTTTTTAATCGCCAAATACAAATTCTCTTGCTAGACTATTTTTGTGGAATAGTACAAAAAGTTACAATTTCAAAAGAATAATGACAAAAAACTAAAAAAAATCGACACAATGTTTTACATTTACTCATTTTTGTCGCAGTATATTTTTAGCCCTCGAAATTAAAGTATGGATTAACTTATTATGAAAAAACTTAACACTATGAACAAAGCAAAAGGTTTCACCCTTATTGAATTAATGATCGTTGTTGCAATTATCGGTATTTTAGCAGCGGTTGCATTGCCTGCTTATAAAACATATTCAGATAGAGCTGCATTTGCTGAAGTTGTTTTAGCAGCTACGCCAGCTAAAACAGCTGTTGATTTATGTGTACAAACATTAGTTGGAGCAACGAACTGTGGTGCAATTGATGACGGAAATGATGATCCTGCAGCAGAAAACACCAACGGTTGGTCTGATGCCGGTTTAGTTACTTCTGTCGTTATCAGTGGTGCTGATAATGATAATTTATTAATTACTGTTACTTCAACTTACACGGATGATGACGGTGATGCAGTAACATTTACACTTGCAGGAGTTGATACTGCTGGTGGTTCAGTTACATGGACAAGAGGCGGTACCTGTTTAGCGGTAGGCCTTTGTTAATAAATAGCTAAAATCAATAAAGCTCCGAGAGGAGCTTTTTTTATACGTCTAATTGCACAATCTTTTGTTTTTAGCATTAAAAGTGCGTTACACTCTAACTATAGGTAATCACTGAATTTTGTTATAAAGCCATGAAAGGACTTCACAAACAATCTAGCCTGCTATCTGCTTTAACTAAACACAATATCGTTGCGAGAGATATTGTTGATAAGATTAGTGCAGATTTTATTCAGCAAAAAAAACCTTTCATCCGTTTCTTGGTTGAAGATAAAAGTATTAATCCTGAAAAAATTGCCACAACATTATCACATAGCTTTGGCTATCCACTTATTGACTTGGCTAATTTTGATACCTCGTTAGTTCCAGAAGGTATACGTAATGAAAAGCTGGTACGTAAGCATAATGCGCTACCATTATTTTTACGTGGCAAAGTACTCTTTGTTGCCATGTCTGATCCGACAAATTTAGATGCCCTGGAAGAAATTCAATTCAATACAGGTTTTTCAACTGAGTTAGTACTAGCAAATGAGAAGTCTTTAGCTACGTGTATTGAAAAGATATTAGAGGAAGATAGCGATGCGCTCGATATTTCTGATATGGATACAGAAGAGTTAGCCGGTATTGATGTACAGGAAGATCGCCAAGAAGAGGACAATTCAGCCAGTGGTGATAAAGAAGATGCTCCAATTGTCGTTTATATTAATAAAATACTTCTTGATGCTATTCGTAAAGGCGCCTCTGATTTACATTTTGAACCTTATGAAAAGTCTTACAGAATTCGCTTTCGTATTGACGGTATTTTAACTGAGGTTGCAAGACCTCCTGTTTCATTATCCTCAAGAATGGCCGCACGTTTAAAAGTTATGTCAAAACTAGATATCGCAGAACGTCGAGTACCACAAGATGGTAGAATAAAACTTGCCTTATCAAAGAAAAAATCGATAGATTTTCGGGTTAGTACTTTACCTACTATGTGGGGCGAAAAAATCGTAATGCGTATTCTTGATTCCTCTAGCGCTATGCTAGGTATCGATATGCTAGGTTATGCGCCAGCACAAAAACAAATATACATGGATGCCTTAGCACAACCTCAAGGCATGATTTTGGTTACCGGGCCTACAGGATCAGGAAAAACAGTATCACTCTATACTGGATTGAATATCTTAAATACCGACGAGCGAAATATATCCACAGCAGAAGATCCGGTAGAAATAAACCTTGAAGGTATCAATCAAGTTCAAATTAATACTAAAGCTGGGTTGACATTTCCGAGTGCGCTACGCTCCTTTTTACGTCAAGATCCCGACATTGTGATGGTTGGTGAGATTCGAGATTTAGAAACAGCAGAAATTGCCATTAAAGCCGCACAAACCGGTCATTTGGTGCTTTCTACATTACATACCAATTCTGCGGCAGAAACACTAACGCGTTTATTAAATATGGGGGTTCCTTCCTATAACGTTGCAAGCTCAGTTAGTATTATTATTGCCCAACGTTTAGCTCGTCGACTTTGCATCCAGTGTAAAACTGAAGAAAAGATTCCGAACAATGAATTGCTTGAGCAAGGATTTCTCTCCGAGCAACTTAAAGATATAACCTTATATAAGCCTGTTGGTTGTGATTTATGCACCGGCGGTTACAAAGGCCGAGTCGGTATATATGAAGTCATAAAAATTAGTGAAACTACAGCCAATTTAATTATGACAGGTTCTAATTCATTGGATATTGCAGCACAGTGTCAACGTGAAGGTTACAACAATTTGCGTCAATCTGGTTTAGAGAAAGCAGCTTTGGGTGTGACAAGTTTAGAAGAAATTAACCGAGTAACCAATGCTTGATAAGGTCGCATATTAATGACAAGGCTCTACAACATTGCCAAGTTCAAACAATAAAGATAAGCTAGTATTTCAGAGGCATAGATCAGCAAAGCCTTTCTTGTTAATAATACCGATAATAATAAACCGACAATAAATTTAGGTTAAATGAATGGCTGTATCATCAAAAGGTAAAAGTAATACTAGCAAAGTCAAAGCTCTTGACGTTTATCAATGGCGAGGATTAAACCGTAAAGGTAAAAAAGTTAGTGGTGAACTCAGTGCAACAAATATGCTTGAGTTGAAAGCCCAATTACGTAAGCAAGGTATTACTCCAGGCAGAATTAGCAAAAAGTCTAAACCGTTATTTGGTATCGGCGGTGACAAAAAAATCCTTCCTGTTGATATTGCCGTTGTAACACGCCAAATAGCCACTATGCTAGGTGCCGGCGTACCATTAGTGCAAACAATTGAAATGATAGGTAACGGTCACAATAATGGCAATATGCAAAAGTTATTGGGCGCTATTAGCAACAAATTACAATCAGGCGTGCCTCTTTCTGATTGTTTACGTGATCACCCTCTTTACTTTGATGATTTGTATTGTGATTTAGTCAACTCCGGCGAACAATCAGGCGCCTTGGAAACTATTTACGACCGTGTTGCCACCTATAAAGAAAAAGCAGAGGCATTAAAAGCAAAAATTAAAAAAGCGATGACTTACCCTATTTCAGTATTAGTTATCGCTTTTATCGTAACTGCCATACTATTAATTTTTGTGGTACCTGTTTTTCAAGAAATATTTGCAAGTTTTGGCGCTGAATTACCAGCCTTTACGCAATTAGTCATAGCTATATCAGAATTTATGCAAGCATATTGGTATTTTGGTTTGGCGGGGATCTTTCTGGCTGGTTATTTATTTAAAAAAACCCATCGTAGTAGTCAAAGTTTTCGTGATCGCGTTGACAAAACAATATTGAAGGTTCCTGTTATAGGCGATGTTTTAAAGAAAGCTGCTGTCGCACGTTATGCTCGAACACTGTCTACTACATTTGCAGCCGGTGTGCCTTTGCCTGATGCTTTAGAGTCAGCAGCAGGTGCTTCTGGTAATGCTGTATTCCGTGATGCCATTTTAGAAATACGTGCAGAAGTTACTTCAGGGATGCAAATGAATTTAGCTATGCGCAATTGTGCTATTTTTCCTGATATGGTTATCCAAATGGTCGCTATAGGTGAAGAGTCTGGTGCCGTTGATGATATGTTGGCAAAAGTAGCAACGGTTTATGAACAAGAGGTTGATAATGCCGTTGATAATTTAACAACCTTATTAGAGCCTATGATTATGGCCGTACTGGGTGTCGTAATCGGTGGCCTAATCATTGCGATGTATTTACCAATATTCCAAATTGGTATGGTGGTGTAAAGTCATTCACTATTTCAATATTATTCGATAAAATAAAATAAAATAAAACGATGCTTGTCATCGTTTTTTATTGATATCAACAAACTAATAATAACTAAAATCTAAGAAGGCTAACCTTTTGACTGATTTCATCTCTCTTATGAATAGCAACCAAACATTTTTCTTTGGTGTTACTTTTATATTCTCTTTAATGATTGGTAGTTTTCTAAATGTAGTGATTTTCCGTTTACCTAAAATGCTTGAACAGGGCTGGAAAAAGGAATGCCGAGAATTTTTAGCTGATGAACTAGCTAAACCGAAAAGCCAAAGTGAAGAAGAGTTCATCACATTATCAACTCCAAGCTCATCATGCCCTTCTTGCCAACACAAAATTCGATTTTACGAGAATCTTCCTGTAATAAGCTGGCTAGTACTACGTGGAAAATGTAGCCAATGTCGATCGAAAATATCATTACGCTACCCTCTAGTTGAGCTGACAACCGCAATATTAAGTGTGGTGATCGCTGCACATTTTGGTGTAACACTTACCACTTTATTCTTATTGATATTAACATGGGGACTTGTCTGCTTAACACTTATAGACTTTGACCATATGTTGCTACCTGACCAAATTACCCTTCCCTTGCTATGGCTAGGTTTATTAGTCAACCTTAATGGCGCGATTGTACCGTTAAGTGACTCAGTTATTGGTGCTGTAGCCGGTTACATGAGTCTATTTAGTATCTTTTGGTTATTTAAACTCATAACCGGCAAAGAAGGTATGGGCCATGGAGATTTTAAATTAGTCGCAGTTTTTGGCGCTTGGATAGGTTGGCAACTATTGCCTTTACTTATATTAATGGCGTCTGCAGTTGGTGCGGTTATTGGTATCAGTATGATGATGTTTAAAAACCATCAGCGTGAACAAGCCATCCCTTTTGGCCCTTATCTGGCAATAGCAGGCTGGATTACGCTACTTTGGGGTAACGATATTTGGGCATGGTATTTAAGCTACCTATACTAAACCCCATTAAGCAAAATTATTGAGAAGTAAGCATGTCAGATTTTATTATTGGTTTAACAGGCGGTATTGGTAGCGGAAAAACAACCGTTAGCAATATGTTTGCTGAGCTGGGTGTTGATATTATCGACGCAGATGTTGTGGCAAGAGAAGTCGTTGAGCCCAATAGCATCGCATTAACCGCAATAGAAAATCACTTTGGCGCTGAGTATATCAATGCCCAGAAGCAACTCGACCGAGCAAAACTACGCACGCGCATCTTTAGTAACCCAGAAGATAAAGAGTGGCTAAATAATCTATTGCATCCGTTAATACGTCAATCTATGCTTGCTCAATTGTCGAACGCTCAAAGCGATTATTGTATTTTAGTTGCACCGCTTTTATTGGAAAACGGTTTAAATAAGCTTGTGGGTAGGGTTTTAGTTGTAGATATTGATGAAGAGAGTCAAATAACCAGAACTGTAGCTAGAGATCCAAGCTCTCAAGAAGAGATCAAACGTATTATCGCCAGTCAAATGTCACGAAATGACCGAATTAACTCTGCCGACGACATTATCAACAACCAAAACAACGATTTAGAAAAAATTAGACAGCAAGTGCAGCAACTAAATCAGCAATACCTCAAGTATTCTCGTCGCTAAATACTAGTTAACGCTGTGTTTTTGATAAATAATTCGCCATTTTTGCTCACTATGGTTACTATAAATTGATTATCACTGAATTTTATTGCTAATGAACTCAATACTGTATGAACATCCGCTCAATGAGCGTATCCGTAATTATCTAAAACTTGAGCAGCTATTCACTCAAGCAACAGAGTGTTTACGACATAGTATTGTCACTAGCCACAGTACTTTCTTTTCTGCGGTTTTTGCAATCATTGACACGTTAGATCGTAATGACATTCGTGGAGATCTAATAAAAGACTTAGAGAAGCTTGAGCAAAATCTGGTTATTTGGTCACAAATCCCTGATGTTGATAATACTATTCTTGAAGAAAATTTGAAAAATACAGTGGCGTTATCATGCCAGTTAAAAAAGGCGTCTCCACATTGGCTTAAGTTAAAAGACGATAAATTTCTAATTGGATTAAAGCAACGTTTCGCTATACAAGGGGGAAATTCTCATTTTGATTTGCCGCAATTACAATTTTGGCTTAACCAGCCCATTAGTGAAATTGAAGCAGAATGCCAACAATGGCTTGCTTACCTCGAACAAATAAGTGAAGGGCTTTCTCTGATAATGAAATTTGTTCGTCAACGGGCTAGTTTTGAAACTATAGAGTCAGAAAGTGGTTTCTATCAAGACAGTGGTGAAGGGTTAATTTTATTACGTATTAAAGTCGCCTGTGGCATTGCCTGTTATCCTACTATTAGCGGTAATCGCTTTCGCTATTCCATTCGATTTATGTTGCCTTGTGAAGAAGCCGGTCGAAAATACGCCAAACAAGCAATAACTTTTCAATTGGCTCGGTGTTAGCTTTATCACCACTAGCCGCTAGCCCATATTTTTCTTATAATAACTTCAATGTCCTCGTAAAGTATTGCAGATATGTCACTAAAAGTAGCTTGTCCAACTTGTAAAAAAGAAGTGATTTGGCAGGAAGAAAGCCAACACCGTCCATTTTGTAGTAAACGTTGTCAATTAATTGATGTTGGTGATTGGGCTGATGAAAATCATAAAATCAGTCAACCAGTACAAGGCGCCGTTGAGCTAAATGAAGAAATGTTAGATGCGCTTGAAGATCAATTTCTACAACACAATAAGTTTTTTGTTGAACCAGAATAAGTAAGTATTGAAAAACGTTTAGCAAAATTTGTCACTAAGCGCTTTACTAATTAATCTTTAGCTTAGCTAAGATATAGCTGTTGTAACTTATCTATAATGGCTTGATTCGCTGCCGGGAAATTTAAGGTAGAAAATTCCACCAAAGTAAACCAACCTTCTTGTTGACCTTCTAACGCTTTTGCTTGCCCAGTAAAATTATCAACAACAAACACATCTAATAGTACTTTCTTATCACCGTAATCATGGTTAATTTGCATTAAAGGCGTACAAGTAAGGATATCTATGGCAACTTCTTCTTTTAGCTCACGATAAAGCGCCTGATGCACAGTTTCATCAACCTCAACTTTCCCGCCTGGAAATTCCCATTTACCACCTTGATGAACATCGGCAAGTCGTTTAGTGAGAAAGAATTTATTTTCTTGCTTAATTACACCAACGGCGACGTGGACAATTTTTGTCATCATAAAACCTTTTTCATTTTAATTTCAGTACACCATCATTCTTAATTCGTTATGGCATATCGTTCTTCGCGTACATGGATCCACTAATGCCGTGAAGCCCTGAAGCCATGAGTGGTTAAAAGCAGCCTGAACATGGACGCTCCTTCACATCCTTACGATCGCGTCATACCGTTCATCGACGTACATGGATGCACTAATGCCGTGAAACCATGGATGGCTAAGAACGGCCCGAACATGGACGCTCCTTCACATCCTTGTGATCGCGTCATACTGTTCATCCATGAACATAAAAATGCCAGTCGATTGACTGGCATTTATAAGTAATTTACTCGCTTAATGTTCTAGCTTAATTTGCCATGACATTGTTTGTATTTCTTACCTGAACCACACGGACAAGCTTCATTTCGTCCCACACGTGGAGTGGCGGCTTGTTCAGGCTCTGAAGCTGACTCATGCTTAAACTCTTTTGGTGCTTCATCTGCTTTTCTGTGTTGCTCTTCTACTGCTTCAACATCAGACTCAGCACGAATTTGTACCTTACTTAGAATACCAACAACATCATATTTTAAGTTTTCAAGTAATTCAGAGAAAAGCTCAAACGATTCACGCTTAAACTCTTGTTTAGGGTTCTTCTGCGCATAACCACGTAAATGAATACCTTGGCGTAAATGATCCATCGCCGCTAAATGCTCTTTCCAATGCGAATCTAAGCTTTGTAGCATTACTGCTTTTTCAAATTGACGTAAAACTTCAGCACCGACCATTTCTTCTTTCGCGCTGTAGCTTACTTCAACTTCAGCAAGAATTTTTTCACGTAATGTTTCTTCGTGTAGTTTAGTGTCTTCTTCTAACCATTTTGCTAATGGTAGTTCAATAGTAAGCTCACCTTTCAGGCGCTCTTCTAAACCTGGAACATCCCACATTTCTTCTAGAGACTGTGGTGGAATATGTTGTGCAATTAAACCATTAACCACATCGCCACGGATCGCTTTAATGACTTCAGCAATATCAGCTTCATCCATCAATTCATTACGTTGTTCGTAAATAACTTTACGTTGATCGTTTGAAACATCATCAAATTCTAGTAATTGCTTGCGAATATCAAAGTTACGCCCTTCAACTTTACGCTGTGCGTTTTCAATACTTTTTGTCACCCAAGGATGTTCAATAGCTTCGCCACGTTCCATGCCCAGTTTACGCATCATATTAGAAATACGTTCTGAAGCAAAAATACGCATTAAGCCATCTTCCATTGAAAGATAGAAGCGTGTTGAGCCAGCATCACCTTGACGGCCCGAACGACCACGCAATTGGTTATCTATACGACGAGATTCATGACGCTCTGTGGCAACTATGTGTAGACCACCAAGTTCTAATACTTTGTTATGCTCTTCTTGCCAAGAGGCTTTTAGTTTTTCAACTTGCTCATCACTTGGGTTATCAAGTTTCGCAACCATCGCACCTAAGTTACCACCAAGTACAATATCCGTACCACGACCAGCCATGTTAGTTGCAATAGTTACTGCGCCAACTTTGCCGGCATCAGCAACAATTTCAGCTTCCTGTTGATGGAATTTAGCATTAAGTACTTTATGTTTAATTTTTGATTTTTTCAAAAATGACGATAAAAACTCTGACGTTTCAATGCTGATAGTACCCACTAATACTGGCTGACCACGCTCAACACAATCTTTAATGTCTTCTAAAATTGCTTCAAATTTTTCTTCACCTGTTAGGTAAATCAAGTCAGGTAAATCTTTACGCACCATAGGTTGGTTAGTTGGGATAACAACCGTTTCTAAACCATAAATATGGTTAAATTCAAACGCTTCAGTATCTGCCGTTCCTGTCATACCAGACAGTTTTTGGTAAATACGGAAGAAATTTTGGAAAGTAATAGAAGCAAGTGTTTGGTTTTCGTTTTGAATATCAACACCTTCTTTTGCTTCTACCGCTTGGTGTAAACCTTCAGACCAACGGCGACCTTCCATTGTACGACCGGTATGTTCATCAACAATGACAATTTCGCCATCTTTAACAATATAATCGACATCTTTTTGGAATAATTTATGAGCGCGTAATGCCGCCATTACATGATGAAGTAAAGTTATATTGGCTGCAGAGAATAATGAATCACCTTGCTGCATCAAGCCTTTTTCCAGCATTATTTCTTCAATGTGAACTTGACCAAGTTCAGTTAAATAAATTTGCTTGGCTTTTTCATCAATGGTGAAATCACCAGTGCTGTCTTCACCTTCTTTGTCTTCTTCATCTTGCTGTACCAACGTAGGTACAACCAAATTAATATTGCGGTATAGCTCTGAGCTATCTTCTGCTTGACCAGAAATAATTAACGGCGTTCGTGCCTCATCAATTAATATCGAGTCAACTTCATCAATAACAGCAAAATTTAACGGTTTTTGTGCTCTTTCTTCAGGTGAAAAAGCCATGTTGTCACGTAGGTAATCAAAACCAAACTCATTGTTTGTACCGTAAGTGATATCTGAATTATAAGCGGCTTGCTTATCACCAGGTGCCATGCCGGCAACATTACAGCCAACAGTCATCCCTAAAAATTCAAATAATGGTCGACTCCAATCAGCATCACGCGTTGCTAAGTAATCATTCACTGTGATTACATGCACGCCTTTGCCCGTTAAGCCGTTTAAGTATGAAGGTAATGTCGCTGTTAACGTTTTACCTTCACCAGTACGCATTTCGGCAATTTTGCCAGAATTAAGTACCATGCCACCAATCATCTGTACGTCAAAGTGACGCATACCGAATACACGTTTACTTGCTTCACGCACTACTGCAAACGCTTCAGGTAAAAGCGCATCAAGCGTTTCACCTTGTTCTACACGCTCTTTAAACTCTGTAGTTTTGGCTTTTAACTCTTCGTCATTTAATGCTTCAAAAACAGGCTCTAGAGCATTAATTTTTATTACTTCTTTGCGCATTTGCTTAAGTAATCGATCGTTTCGACTACCAAACATTTTTGTCATTAAATTTACAAACATCGTGTTAAACCATATTGAGAAGAAAATCTTCCGCTGAAAATAAGGTGATCGGTGGGACCGAGCACATAAAGTTGCCTAGCATTGTAATCGCAGCTGTATTTTAAACAACTGAAATTCGCACTAATTCTATTTTTTTGCTTTTCTGTATACGTATTTCGTTGGGTCTATTTGCTTATTATTACGTAAAATTTCATAGTGTACATGCGGACCAGTTGAGCGCCCTGTACTACCCATTTTCGCAATAACTTGACCTTTAGTGACTACATCACCAACAGAAACCGTAAGTTCTTTGTTGTGACCATAGCGAGTCTTTAAACCTTCACCATGATTAATTTCTACTAACTGGCCGTAACCATAGCGGTCACCTGCCCAACTAACAACACCTGATGCAGTAGCAATAATGCTAGCATTTTCACTGCCAGCAAAATCAACACCTTTATGTATTGCGGGTTTACCGTTAAAAGGGTCTTTTCGCGTACCGTAGTATGACGACAACCAACCTTTAACTATTGGTCGACCAGATAAATAGCGTGTATTCTCTATATGGTGACCCAAAGTGATAGATTCAAGCATTTTTAACTGTTTTTCTTCATGCGCTAAAGAATTTTCAAGTATTGAAATACTTAATAGCAAATCCGATAAACTTTTTTTCGGCTGCTCTTCACTTTGAATCATTGGGCCACCACTTGGCGGTAATTGTTCAAAGTTGAATTCTTTATCGGGAATACTCGCATCTTCTGCTAGTCTATCACCCAAAGCATTTAAACGTAGTACTTGGCTTTGTAACTCTGCCAACTTCATGGTTACCGCAGTTACTTGCTCATTGTTAACAACAGGGTTATCTAAATTCGGTAAGCTGGAAAATTGAGATGCAGGGTTTGTAGGGATCTCGTTTGTAGACGCAATTAAATGCACTATAAAACCAGAAACCAGTGCAAATATTGTTAAAGCTGATAGCCAATGAACTTTATTTAGCTTCATTGAAAATCTAACATTTTTTCCGCGGTATAGTAGTGTTAAACTCATATCTTATTCATCGTTTTCTTCAAGAGCTGACTTATGGCACGTAAATCTAAAATACCTACAGATATGTCAGCCCTGCTTAATTCACCGTCAGGCACTTTGGCACAAATAGCGGCAAAAACCAACTCTTTAACCATATTGTCGGGCATTGTACGACAAATATGCCCCGACCTGCCAGAAGATGTCTGGAAAATAGCCAATTTTAAAGGGAAATCCTTAGTTATTGAGGTAAATTCTGCAGTTTGGAGTCAAAGATTACAGTTTGAACGGATGAATATATGTCGAGAACTAACCCAAGTGACCGAAAATCAATTTAATCAAATTGAAATTAAGATAACACCTTATCGCACTAAACTGCCTGAAAAAACCGTATTGCCTGATGCAATAAATACAACAATTTCGAAAGCAACTGCCGCACAACTGTTAGCAGTAGCGAAGAATGCTCCTGACAGTTTGCGTAAGAAATTAGAGAAGTTAGCGGCTCACGCTAATAAGTAGCCTGAATTCTAGACAAGCAGCGGTAGCTCAAAATTTTCACTCCTTTAACAACAAAAAAGCCAATCAAATGATTGGCTTTATAGAAGTTAACGAATAAACATTAAGTTAAAACGGCGTAGCGCCCACTTCTTGAAATTGGATTGGAGACTCAACGGTATCTTCATACGTCACCCATTCCCATGAATCAACTTGCTTAAACACTTCTCGTAGTAACATGTTATTTAGACCATGCCCAGATTTAAAGGCATTAAGCTCACCTAAAATACTAACGCCACCCATGTATAAATCACCGATCGCATCAAGAATTTTATGCTTAACAAACTCATCATCATAACGTAAGTCATCTTTATTGAGCATGCGATATTCATCTAAAACAATGGCGTTTTCTAAGCTACCACCTAATGCTAGGTTGTGAGAGCGTAAAAATTCAATGTCTTTCATAAAGCCAAAAGTACGAGCACGGCTGATTTCTTTAATAAAAGAACAGCTCGATAGGTCCATACTCATAGTTTGACAAGTATTCGCAATCACTGGATGCTCAAATTCAATAGCAAAATTAACCCGGAAGCCTTCAAAAGGTTTTAACTCAGCCCATTTATCACCTTCTTCTATACGAATAGTTTTAGTGATTCGTAAGAAGCGCTTGGCAACATTTGAAGTTTCAATGCCAACCGATTGAATTAAATAAACAAACGGTAAAGCACTGCCATCCATAATTGGAATCTCAGGAGAGTCAACTTCAACAACGAGGTTGTCAATTCCTAAACCTGCAACAGCAGACAGCAAGTGTTCGACGGTGGAAATCTGAACACCTTGCTCATTCACTAAACATGTACATAAAGTGGTTTCGCCAACAGCTTCCGGTGTCGCTGGAATATCGACAACAGGATCTAAATCTACTCGGCGAAAAATAATACCGGTGTTAGCAGGCGCAGGACGGAGAGTGATCTGCACCTTTTCACCTTTATGTAACCCTACACCAATAGCAGAGACACTTTCTTTAATCGTACGTTGTTTAATCATAAATAGCCTTCTTAAGCCTATATTGAGCTTTATTAGCATCCACCGGAATTCAGCGGAGGCGTAATATAGCAAAAAAGCCTAACAAAATCAAAATATCAACATTTGTTACTTAACATTCCTAAACTTAACGAATAAGTATTAGTCTGCTTGTTTACGTAAAAATGCTGGGATATCTAAATAATCATCAAGTTCCGTAGCAGCCACTTTTTGTGCTTGAGCATTTGCTTCAGGCATAGTCACAGGGCTTGCTTTAATTTCTGGTTGCGCACTTGGCACATAGTCACCACCAACTACTTGTGGCTCAGCCACAGGTGCAGGGTTAACTAACGTAATATCAGGCTTACGTTCAGCACCAATACCAGTTGCAACAACTGTTACACGTAAATCTTCAGTCATATCAGGGTCAATTACCGCACCAACAACAACCGTTGCATTTTCCGAAGAAAAAGCTTTAACTGCATTACCAACCGTTTCGAATTCATCAATACTAATATCCATACCGGCAGTAATATTAACTAAAATTCCGCGTGCACCTGCAAGATCAACGTCTTCAAGTAGTGGGCTTGAAATTGCAGCTTCTGCAGCTTCTTCTGCACGATCTGGCCCTGATGCTATACCAGACCCCATCATTGCCGTTCCCATTTCAGACATTACCGTTCTAACATCGGCGAAATCCACGTTTATGAGTCCTGGACGAGTAATAAGTTCCGCAATACCTTGCACAGCACCTAATAAAACATCATTCGCCGCTTTAAATGCATCTAGTAAACTTGTACCAGGGCCTAAAACTTTTAATAGTTTTTCGTTTGGAATGGTAATTAGTGAATCAACACTCTTAGATAAGAACTCAATGCCTTGGTCGGCATAGTTCATACGTTTTTTACCTTCAAACGGAAATGGCTTTGTCACTACAGCAACGGTTAAAATCCCCATTTCTTTAGCTATTTCTGCCACAACTGGAGCAGCACCAGTACCAGTACCACCGCCCATACCCGCGGCGATAAAGATCATATCAGCGCCTTGCAGCGTTTCTTTGATCGTTTCTCTATCTTCTTCTGCACTACGACGACCAATTTCTGGGTTAGCGCCAGCACCTAAACCTTTAGTGACATCGTGACCTAACTGCAAAGTTACATTAGCCGCTGAGTTACGTAGCGCTTGTGAGTCAGTGTTTGCTGTAATAAATTCAACACCTTCGATGGTTTGTGAAACCATGTGCTCTACAGCATTGCCGCCACCGCCGCCAACACCAATAACCTTGATGACTGCTTCTTCGTTATGATCTTCCATTAATTCAAACATTTTTATAATCTCCGATTTTTATTACGTTTTGTTCCACCAAAACTCTTTCAATACTTCCAATTACTTGCCTTTGCAAATAACTAAAACTCACCTTTAAACCAAGCTAAAACACGAGAGCTAATGCTACCGACTGATTCGCTTTTCTTTTGTTCATTATTCTGCTGTTGATTCGCTTGCATGCCGTAATGTAATAACCCCACTACGGTAGAATATGTTGGATCATTAACATATTCTTTTAACCCGCAAACATCGGCAGGTTGTGCTACTCGAGCTGGCATTTGAAATACTTCTTCTGCAAACTCAACCACACCTTCCATTTTCGCTGTACCGCCAGTTAAAACATAACCCGCAGCAATTTGATCTTCTAAGCCGCATTCACGCAACTCTTCTTGAATTAATTCAAATAGCTCATGATATCTAGGCTCTACAACTTCAGCCAAAGTATGTCGAGACATAGAACGTGCTGGACGTCCGCCAACACTAGGTACTTCGATATTTTCTTCCATACTGACTAATTGACGCAGCGCACAAGCGTATTGCACTTTAATGTCTTCTGCGTGACTTAATGGTGTACGAAATATTTTCGCAATATCACTGGTTACTTGATTGCCAGCCACTGGAATTACCGCGGTATGACGTAAAGCACCACCAGTGAATACCGAAATATCCATAGTGCCAGCGCCCATATCAACCACACATATTCCTAACTCTTTTTCATCATCAGTCAGTACTGCATAACTAGATGCTAACGCTGAGAAAATCAGTTGATCTGCTTTTAAATCACAACGTTCAACACATTTAACAATGTTCTTCGCCATGTCATTTGCACAGGTAACGATATGAACTTTTGCTTCCATACGTACGCCTGACATACCAATAGGGCTCTTAATACCGTCTTGGCAATCAATACTATATTCTTGCGGCAATACATGTAACATGCGGCGTTCGGCTGAAATAGGCACAGAACGCGCAGTATGAATGACATTATCAACATCATCCTGCATCACTTCTTTGTCATTAATTGGCACCATACCGTTTTCATTCTGACAACTAATATGTTTACCGGATATACCTAAATAGACTGAAGTAATATGGCAATCTGCCATCAATTCAGCTTCATTTATTGCTCGTTGTATTGATTGAATAACAAGGTTTAAGTCATTAACGCCACCTTTATCCATGCCGCGCGCAGGCTGATTACCAACACCAACAATACTGAGTTGGTTGTCTGGTGTGATCTCACCAACGGCTACTGAAATTTTTGAAGTTCCAATATCTAAACCAACGACTAAGTTTCTTTCAGTTATTTTTGACATTAACGCTAAACTCTTTCTTTGTTGTTTTCGGTTTTCCAACCAACGGCTAAGCCGGTGTCGTATCTCAGGTCAACATAATCAACTTGTTGTCCGGCTTTTTTATTTGATTTTATTTGCGGATATACATCCATAAATCGCTGTATGCGCTCAACACGATTATCGCGACCTAAATTTATAGTCACGCCATCGTCTAATGTCAGTTGCCACGCAAACCGCTCGGTCAGTACCAATTCATCAATGGCCAATTGGCTAAAATCGAGCAATTTATTTAAGTTTTCAAAGTTTTCTAAGGCTAATTTCTCACTACCTTCTGGACCAAAAAATTCCGGCAGCTTTTCATTTAAACGTGTTACATCAGCCTGAAATGCCTTACCATTTTTATTAATCAGAAAATCACCGTTCCAATGTGCGATAGGTTTCTGGTCAACAACATATATTTTCAGTTCATCTGGCCATTTTTTTCGTACTGAAACTGAATAAACCCATGGCAACTTCGCCACTTTTTGCTGTACGTCATTAACATCTACGTTAAAAAAATTACCCAAATTTATCTGCTCAATGGCATTTTCTATATCTACGCGCGTGGTATAAGGCATTTCCCCTGCAATGGCGATTGCAGTAACCGGTGCACTTTCTTCTGCGCTCAAGCGTTTATTTAAGAAAATGCTAAACGACAATATCGCAACAATAACAGCAACAAAAAATGCCACGCCAAACCAGAAGGTCCAGTGTAGTTTTTCTGTTTCTTCCACTAATGGAAGTTGCTTTTTCATCGTCGCTGCCATTTCTTACGCGTTACCTTGCATACTAATTTCTACAATTTTTGTAACTAGCTCACTAAAATTTAAGCCATGAACTTTCGCGGCTTTTGGAACCAAGGACGTTTCTGTCATACCAGGTACGGTATTAACTTCTAGTAATTGCCATTGCCCTTGCTCATCACGCATAACATCAACTCGTCCCCAGCCCTTAGCACCTGTAGCATTAAAAGCTTTCAATGCTATTGCTTGTAATTCAGCTTCATCATCCGCTGATAAATGACACGGGCAATGATATTGCGTACTAGTAGATTTATATTTAGCGTCATAATCATAAAAATCATGTGGCGTTTCCATATGAATAACCGGCATAGGCGTTTGCCCTAAAATCGCAACGGTGTATTCTGGCCCTTGTATCCAAGCTTCAACCAATATTTGTTGGTCGTAATTAAAAGCCTCTATCAAAGCAGCATGCAAGGCATCTGCATTATCAGCTTTAGACATACCAATGCTTGAACCTTCATTAGCTGGTTTTACCATCACTACATCACCTAATTGCTGCAAAATTTTCGCAGCATCTCGGCGTTGATATTCCAACTTACTTACAATGGCAAAAGGCGCTGTTGGCAAGTTCATCGCTTGAAAAACTTGTTTACTGCGAATTTTATCCATCGACAGTGCCGAACCCAAAACATCAGATCCAGTGTAAGGTATGTTCATATACTGCAACGCACCTTGTACACAACCGTCTTCACCACCGCGGCCATGTAAGGCAATAAATACACGGTCAATGTCTAATGATGCTAAGTCACTTAAACAATAATCTTGCGTGTCGATAAGCTGAACATTAAAACCTGCTTGCTCTAAACCATTAGCAATAGCTTTACCTGAGTTAAGCGAAACTTCTCGTTCAGCGGATGTTCCACCGTATAAGACTGCTAATTTTTGCACTGTTAACGAATTCATTGCTTAGCTCCTGATAACTTTTCATCATTTGCTAAGCTGCGCGCTATCGCACCAATATTACCAGCGCCTTGGGTGATCACCATGTCGCCATCGCGCAATTGTGCTGCCATAAGCTCAGCTAATTTAGTGCTATCGCTAACATAAATAGGTTCAGTTTGGCCTCGTAGGCGAATACTACGCGCTAAACTTTTACTGTCAGCGTTAGCTATTGGCGCTTCGCCTGCTGCATAAACATCAAGTAAAAATAAGCAATCAACCTCTGAAAGCACTTCAACAAAGTCTTCAAAAAGATCACGAGTTCTAGAGTAGCGATGGGGTTGAAAAACCATGGCTAACCGTTTTTCTGGCCAGCCGTTACGCATAGCACTAATTGTCGCTTTCACTTCTGTCGGATGATGACCATAATCATCAATCAGTAACATTTCACCTTGCTCAGTCGTTAGTGTTGCTAGTTTTTCAAAACGACGACCAATGCCAGCAAACTCTTGTAGTGCCTTTTGAATGGCATCATCTTCAACACCTTCATCTATTGCAACCGCAACACCTGCAAGGGCATTTAATACGTTATGCTCCCCAGGTAAGTTAACGCTTAGCTTTAATGGCGCAGCGTCTTTACGCTCAACAACAAATGAACTCATGCCTGCACTTTGCTGATATTGGCTTGCTCTTACGTCTGCATCTTCACAAAATCCATACGTGATCACTTGGCGGCCAATACGTGGCAATATTTCACGAACCACGGGGTTATCTAAACAAACCACCGCTAAACCATAAAATGGTAAGTTGTGTAAAAATTCAATGTAAGTGTCTTTGAGTTTTTCAAAGTCACCTTGATAGGTTTCCATATGGTCTTCATCGATATTAGTGATCACCGAAACCATTGGCTGTAAATGCAAGAATGAAGCATCACTTTCATCTGCTTCAGCAATTAAATATCGACTACTGCCCAAACGAGCATTGGTACCAGCGCTATTTAATAAGCCGCCAATAACAAAGGTTGGATCTAAATTCGCTTGCGCAAAAATACTGGCGATTAAGCTGGTAGTCGTGGTTTTTCCGTGTGTACCAGCAATCGCGATGCCATGGCGAAAACGCATGAGTTCAGCTAGCATTTCTGCACGGCGTACGACAGGAATACGTTTTTCATTAGCGGCAACTAATTCAGGGTTTTCACTATCAATAGCCGTTGAAACTACAATAACACTAGCACCATCAACATTGTCTTGGTGGTGACCAATAGTAATTTTGGCCCCTAAATCGGTTAGCCTTTTAACGACTTGATTCTCACCGATATCTGAACCGGTAATTTGATAGCCTTCATTAAGTAATACTTCAGCTATTCCGCCCATACCAGCGCCACCAATACCGACAAAATGTATGGTTTTAACACGACGCATTTCAGGCATTCGGTTATAGCTATTCGATGATGTTTTCATATTACTTTTTTCTGCTGTCATACGTTTACTCATAATTGTGCAACCTCAATACAGGTTTGGGCAACATGACTGGTTGCGTCTGCATGCGCAGCATTGTGCGCAGCCTTCGACATTTGCTGTACAACTTTGTCTGATATAAACAAGCTGTTTAGCATTTGCCCTAAGGTTGTACCGTTAAATTCTTTCTGGGCAATTAATTTTGCCGCGCCACATTCGACTAAATACATGGCATTCTTGGTTTGATGGTCATCGACAGCGTGTGGTAATGGTACAAATATCGCTGGCTTTGCCGCCATTGCTAATTCTGACACGGTTAATGCACCTGCACGGCAAACAACGACATCAGCCCACTGATAGGCGCTTGCCATATCATCAATAAACTCAGTCACTTTTACTTTTTCTTCAGGTAACCCAAAATCTTGATAACTGGTTAACACGGCTTGTTCATTACCGCCGCCTGTTTGGTGCCATACATCAATGCTTTGTACCTTAATTTGCTTTATTGCCTGTGGTACAACATCGTTTAAAATCTTCGCCCCTAAACTCCCGCCAACAACCAAGACTTTCTTGCTAGTAGCGGGTTGTTCTGGCATGACATTTTCAATCGAGATAATATCGCTACGCAGCGGGTTACCGACAACATTTGGCGTGACTCTATCGCTAAAAGCACCAGGGAATGCACTCAACGTTTTTGTCGAAATACGAGATAAAAAGCGGTTAGTCATTCCCGCTACTGCGTTTTGCTCATGCAATACTAAAGGAATACGTAATAACCATGCAGCAACACCACCTGGCGCACTTGCATATCCACCCATGCCTAATACAACGTCGGGTTTAACTTCTTTCAACACTTGAATAGATTGCATAACCGACTGTAAAATTTTGAATGGCGTTTTTAACCACGTTTGCCAGCCTTTATTGCGAATACCGGCAATATTGATAAACGAAATTGGATAACCATTTTTTGGCACTATTTCAGCTTCCATACGTTCCGCTGTACCCAACCAATGTACTTTCCAACCCTTTTTCACTAATTCTTCAGCCACGGCAATACCTGGAAATATATGACCACCAGTACCGCCCGCCATCACCAAAATAGTAGGACGTTTTGCTTCATGACTTACATCACTATTTACTTTATCAGTAACTTGTTCAGTCATTTTCGTCCTCCTTCACTTCAATTTTTTTCACTTTCTTCACTTTCTTTTTCACGCCAGTTGTACGACTAGTCGCTTGAATACTTTGTAGTCTAATTTCATGATCAATACGGATCAAAATGGCAACTGCTATTGTCATTATGATCATTGAGCTACCACCATAACTAATTAACGGCATTGTTAAGCCTTTAGTCGGCACAATACCCGCACTAGCGCCAATATTTACCGCGGCTTGAAAACAAAACCAAATGCCAATGGCATAAGCGAAAAATCCCTCAAAATATTTCTCTTGGTTGACTGCTTTTCGTCCTAACAGCAAGGCTTTAAATACTAAAGTCATGCTCAATAGCAAAATCACACTAATGCCAATAAAGCCAAACTCTTCTGCCAATACCGCCATCACGAAATCAGTATGTGCTTCAGGTAAATATTCTAGTTTTTGAATACTATTACCTAAACCTTGACCAAAAGATTCACCACGACCATAGGCCATTAGCGATTGTGTTAATTGATAGCCACTGCCAAACGGGTCTTCCCATGGGTCTAAAAAGCCAGTAACTCGTGCCCAGCGATAAGGGGAAAAGAATGCCAACATCGACAGTAAGCTCATGCCAACACCAGCAATGGCGATAAATTGCCATAATTTTGCGCCCGCCAAAAACAATAAGCCAAAGGTGGTCACAAACATTACGATGATGGTACCCAAGTCGGGCTGCATTAATAACAGAGCACCTAGTATACCAAATACAAACAAGGGCTTAGCAAAGCCTTTTATGTTCTCCATCACCTCTTCACGACGACGCACTAAATAGGCTGATAGATAACAAAAGAAAAATAATTTAGCAGGCTCTGCTGCCTGTATGGTAATTGGACCAACAACAATCCAACGAGTAGAACCATTAACATTGCGACCAATAAGCAATACCACGACTAACAGTACGATACCTAAAAGCAATAAATTACCACTGTATTGATGCCATCGACTCATCGGAATTTGCAAGGCTATTCCCGCAACTCCTAGACTCAAGCAGATGTAAATCATATGACGTACAACAAAATGAAAAGGGTTAGCAAATAAACGCTCTGCTACAGGCATTGAAGAGCTCGCCACCATCACTAAACCGATCATGTACATACTTAACGCAAGGATCAGGTAACTACGGTCGAAGGTTGATACCGCTGAAGACTCCATTTTCAACCACTGAGGTATTGACCATTGCGATAAATTGGCAAAAGAAGCAGACATTATTTAGCTTCCTTATGCAAAAGTACTGACTTAATAAATACCACACCACGTTCAACATAATTGGCAAACATATCTAAACTTGCACAAGCAGGAGATAACAACACCATATCGCCATTATTGGCTAGCTTTCGTGCTAACTTAACAGCCTCAGGTAAACTGTTCACATGGGTAGTTTTTGCTTGCTGATTAGCTAAACGTAGGTTCGCAATTTCTTGGCCATCTTTGCCTAAAGTAATTAAGTGCTCTACTTGTTCGGTCAGCGCTTTTGTTAACGGTGTAAAGTCAGCACCTTTACCGTCACCACCAGCAATTAAAATCAATTTATTACCAGCTAAAGTCGGCGCTAAACCTTCAATTGCCGCTAGTGTTGCACCAACATTGGTCGCTTTTGAATCGTTAACCCAACAAATGTTATCTTGGCTTTCAATAACTTCGCAGCGGTGCGCAAGACCTTTGAAAGTTAACAAAGCTGAAAGCATTGCCTTTAAATTCCAACCTGCACCAGTGCCTAACGCCAATACAGCCAAATAGTTAAGTGCATTGTGAATACCTTGCAGCGGCATCATTTTCATTGCTATTAGTGCATGACTGCCGAACATTAATTGCCTTTCACCATTAATGTTGGCAATACCAAATTGTCCGTCATTTGCTTGGTCACTGCCAAAACTTAAATTTGAATTGTTGTCGTAAGCAGCACTTGGAATTGTCGCACTATCATCTCGGTTATAAATCGCCGTTTGCGCATTACGATAAATACTTTGCTTAATTGCGCCATAATTTTCTATGGTTTTATGACGATCTAAATGATCATCACTAATGTTTAATACGGTGGCTGACAACGCCGCCATACTTTTCACAGTTTCTAGTTGGAAACTCGACAGCTCTAAAACAATAAAATCTGCTACGTCATCAACTTGGTCAAGTACTGGTAAACCAATATTCCCGCCAAGTTGAACCTTATAACCTAAAGCATTCCCGACATGGCTTAACATGGAAACCACGGTTGATTTACCATTGGAGCCAGTCACTGCAAGCATCGGTGTATTGCTCATTCGGCAAAACAATTCAATATCACCAATCACATCACAATTTTTAGCCACAGCATTAGCAATCTCAGGATCAGCCATATTAATACCGGGACTAACAATTAACACGTCAGCCGTAGCAATTAAGTGTTGATCCCACTGACCTAACACTAAAGCGTTATCAGCGAATTGGCTCTTAAAGTCACCCGGAGAAATTGGCATTGCTCGGCTATCATTGACCGAAAATGTTACTTGGTGACGATGTAAAAAACGCGCGCACGACAAGCCCGTGATCCCAATACCTAAGATCACGACTTTTTTATCTTTAAATTGCGTCGCTACCGACTGTTGCAATTGATTATTCACGCGTCGTTTTTTACCTTTCTAAGTCTAATGTTAAATTTCTTTTAATTGTCGAAATCGCCAACATTTATATTTTTCTAGCGTAGTTTCAAGGTTGCTAAACCTATAAGTACTAGCACTAATGAGATAATCCAAAAACGTACAATTACTCTTGGCTCTGGCCAACCCTTTAATTCATAATGATGATGAATTGGCGCCATGCGAAAAATGCGTTGTCCGCGTAATTTATATGAGCCCACCTGTAAAATGACCGATAACGTTTCCATCACGAAAACACCACCCATAATAAATAGCACTAACTCTTGACGCACTAGCACAGCAATAACGCCTAATGCCGCACCTAATGCAAGTGAGCCAACATCGCCCATAAATACTTGTGCTGGATAGGTGTTAAACCATAAAAAACCAAGACCTGCGCCAACAATTGCTGTACACACCACTACTAACTCACTGGCTAAAGCAATATGAGGAATATGTAGGTATTCAGAAAAAACGGCGTTACCTGTCATATAGGCAAAAATGGCAAAAGCTCCTGCCACCATAATGGTCGGAACAATAGCTAAACCATCTAGGCCATCGGTTAAGTTAACCGCATTGCTGGTTCCAACAATGACGAAATAAACCAAAGCAATGTAAAGTAGCCCTAACTGCGGTAATACGTTTTTAATAAATGGAATTAATAACGTGGTTTCTTCTGGGCTTTGTGCAAACTGATATAAAAAGATAGCGGTTGCTAAGCCTGCAATGGTTTGCCAAAAATATTTCCAACGGGCAATTAGTCCATTTGAGTCTTTACGAATAACCTTGCGATAATCATCAACAAAACCTATTAGGCCAAAACTAACTAAAACAAATAACACCACCCAAACATAGGTATTGCTTAAATCAGCCCACAACAACACACTGGTAACAATTGAGGCGAGAATTAAAATTCCGCCCATAGTCGGAGTACCTGATTTAGATAAGTGACTTTCTGGACCATCGTCACGAATTGTTTGTCCAATCTGCATTCTTTGCAAAGCACGGATCAGCTTAGGGCCAAAATATAACGATAAAGCTAATGCCGTTAACGTCGAGACAATTGCCCTAAATGTTAAGTAAGAAAAAACATTAAAGAATGAAAAATACTGAGTGAGAAATTCACCTAACCAAAGTAACATTATGCCTGCCCCTGCGTAGTCTGGCTGTTCTGCCATTTAATAATATCAGCCACTACGTATTCCATATGAGCACTGCGCGAACCTTTAACTAAAATTGTAATTTGTTGTGCTTCATCTTGAAGCAACTCTGTTAACCGTGACAATAATTTTCCTTTACTACTAAAATGTTGTGCTGATGATTCTTTGTCTTGATAAAACGCATCCGATGTACTTTGACTAAGCACGCCTAAGGTTAATAAATCATCAATACCTTTGTCTTTTGCATGTTCGCCAACCTCTTGATGGTAACGACGTGCATCACTACCTAGTTCGCCCATATCACCCAAAATTAGTACACGTCTACCAGGGTAACTGGCTAATAAATCTGATGCTGCGTTAATTGACTCAACATTCGCGTTGTAAGTGTCATCAATTAATTTGGTATTGTTATCGAGCTGATGTAAATTCAAACGCCCTTTTACCGGAGCCATTTCAGCTAAGCCTAAGCGGATATCATCTAAACTAGCACCGAATTCTAGCGCAATCGTGGCTGCTGCAACGGCATTACAAACGTTATGGTGCCCCGGTACAGTTAGCTCAATATAAGTACTGCCTTTGTTTGTCGTTAACTTAAAACTCGCGCAACCGTTATCATCAAGTACTTCTTCATGGCTGTAACAATCAGCAGTGCTTTGCGATGAAAAGCGGCGAACTTTTTTATCATCTAAACGCCATTGCCATTTGTGTGCCCACTGACTGTCTTGGTTATAAACCGCAACACCGCCAGAAACCAAACCTTGAAAAATTTCACCTTTAGCTCGTGCCACGCCACATAAATCGCCAAAACCTTCTAAATGCGCTGCCGCAATATTATTTATCATTGCAACATCAGGTTTAACTAACGCAGAGGTGTAGGCTATTTCACCGATATGATTAGCGCCTAACTCCACGACGGCAAAATCATGTTGTTGTTCTAAGCGTAATAATGTCAGCGGAACGCCTATATCGTTATTAAAGTTACCGTTAGTCGCTAGTACATTACCTAAGCGTCCTAATATCGCGGCAACCATTTCTTTTACTGTGGTTTTACCACTACTACCAGTAATGGCGACAGCTTTGGGCGCAACTTTGCTTTTTACATAAGCACCAATTTGACCTAAGGCTTTATGGCTGTCTTCAACAACAATTTGGGCAATATCAATACCAGCAGTTTTTTGCTGCACGATAACCGCGCTACAACCAAGTTCGCTAGCTGATACGACAAATTTATGGCCATCAAAATTCGGGCCTTTTAACGCTAAAAAGACATCACCAGTATTTAATGCTCGACTATCTGTAGTGATGGCATTAATGATTAAATCCGTACCGACTAATTGGCCATCAATCGCTTGCGCTATTTCAGATAAACTTAATGGGATCATAATTCCACCTCGTTTTTAGCTGATTGAGAAGAAGCGTAAAATGAGCGAACAACTTCACGTTCATCATAATGCTTCTTTTCATTGCCAAAAATAATGTAATCTTCATGGCCTTTGCCTGCGCAAAGTATCACATCATTAGCATCCGCTTGGCTTAGTGCAGTCAATACCGCTTGTTCTCTATCAAGTATTTTTATCGCGTTATCGGTTGTTGATAAACCGGCAATAATGGCATCAGCAATAGTGTCAGGATTTTCAGTACGCGGATTATCATTAGTAATAATGATGCGGTCAGCTTTGCTTTCTGCTACTTGCGCCATTAATGCACGCTTACCAGTATCACGATCACCGCCACAACCAAAAACGACCCAAAGCTTGCCATGACAATGCAAACGACAAGCATCTAATGCACTCGAAAGAGCATCTGGCGTGTGGGCATAATCAACAACGGCGGTTGGCTTATTTTCAGCAGAAAAAGCTTCCATACGGCCGATAATAGGCACTAAATGACTTACCGCTTGCGATATTGTATTAAGTGGAATGTTTTCAACCATTAACACTGCAATCGCTGCCAATAAATTTTCAACGTTAAAGTCACCAAGCAATTGGCTATGAATTTGGCATTGCCCCTGCTCAGTGTGTAATTCAAAGCTAACACCTGTCGCATGATGGCGAATATTACTTGCTTGAACAAAACGTGAATAATGACGAATATTTTCATCACGACCATAAACAACGACAGGCTGAGCATTTGGCCAATTTTTTAACCATGTTTGAGCTTGCAAGTCATCACCATTTAACACCGCAACTTGCTCGGCAGAGCCTGAGAATATTTCATGCTTGGCTGCGGCGTATGCTGCCATAGTTTTGTGATAATCAAGATGGTCACGCGTTAAATTGGTAAAAACTGTGGTATTAAATAACTCAGTTGTTACGCGTTTTTGTGACAATGCATGTGAAGAAACTTCCATTGCGACATCAGAAATACTTTCTTCGGCAAATAACGCTAGCAGCTGCTGCAGTTGCGTTGCACCAGGCGTAGTATTTTCAATCGCTTGTAACTGTGCCAATTTTCCTGCACCCGTTGTACCAATGACTGCACAATTTCTTTGGCAATCATCAAGTAAATTGGCAATAATTTGACTAGTGCTGGTTTTACCATTGGTGCCTGTGATACCGATGATATTTAATTTATCTTCAGGCATACCGTAAAATGCTTTTGCAACGGCAAATAGCTTTTCGTTAAGCTGATAATAAGATAACACTGGTACTGGCACATGCTTAGCGTTAACTATCCAAGTAAGTTGCCCATGCTCAGCTGGCTTAAGTGTTTCAACTAATACCATTGCGCAATCAGCAGATATAGCTTGTTGAACAAATTCTCTACCATCACGCACGGTGCCAACAACTGCACAAAAAATATCTCCGCACTCAATTGCCCGTGTGTCATTGACTAAATTAGCACGACCATTAAGCTTGAAATATTGCGTAAGTTTGTCATTTTCTTGCGCTGATAATGTTATTTCACCAAACGACAAAACTGCCTCTACAGCAGTTAATATTGTTGGGCGTTTATAAACGCGTAAAGCGTGATCAGACATGGTCACGCTCCTTAGGGATTTTTTCAATTTTTGGCTCTGGTTGCAGCAAGGTTATTTTAGTGTTTGCATCAGGCGGAACATTCAGTAACCGCAGCGCCCCTTTCATTATTCTGGAAAATACCGGTGCGGCGACTTCGCCACCATGATACAGGTCTCCTCCGGGGTCATCGATAACCACTACCACGGCAATTTCGGGGTTCGAAATCGGGGCAACGCCGGCAAAAAGTCCGACATAATCATTACCATAGCCACCAGCAAAAGCTTTAATTGCGGTGCCACTTTTACCGCCAACGCGGTAACCATCAACTTTTGCGACTGTATATTGTTCATTAACCACGTGCTCAAGCATTTCTACAACATTTTGGCTATGTTCTGCAGAAAAAATGCGTTCGTCATCGCCAGCAATTTGTGCAGACTGTTTTTGCTTTAAAATGGTTAACGGTTTTTTAATTCCGCCATTACCCAATGTGGAATAAAAGCGTGCCAATTGAATCGGCGTAATAGCAACGCCATGTCCCCATGACAATGTCGCCAATTCAAACTTTGACCAACGAGATCTGTCATGCATCATGCCCGAGCTTTCACCGACTAAGCCAGTGCCAGTATCTTCCGAAAAGCCAGCATCAAAAAACTTGTCAATTAAGTAATCTTTCGGAACAGATAAAGCTAATTTTGTTGTGCCCATATTAGATGAATGCACTAGTAACTCAGGCAAGGTAATTTTACCTAGATATCTAGGGTCGGCAACACGGCTACCGCCTAAACGCATCCAGCCAGGATACGTATCAACAATACTGTCTTTTTCAACACTACCAAACTCTAACGCCGTTAATACCGTTAATGGCTTCATTGTTGAACCAGGTTCGTAAATATCGGTAATAGCACGATTTCTAAAACGATGAATTGCAACACCTGAACGATTATTTGGGTTATACGAAGGGCTATTCACTAGCGCTAACACTTCACCTGTATGAACATTGGTTACAACCGCAGAGCCTGAAGTAGCTTTGAAAGCTTTTACAGCGCCTTTTAATTCACGATAAGCCAATGCTTGAATACGTTGATCAATACTTAAGGTGATATCTTTCGGCGGGGTCGCTTCTTTAACTGAAAGTATTTCAATTTTTCTGCCTTTGGCATCTTTACGGTATCTTTTTTCGCCATTTTCACCGGTCAATAGTTGGTCGTAAACACGCTCAACGCCTTCAATGCCTTTATCGTCAACATTAGTAAAGCCAACAACATGAGCACTAATTTCACCGGTAGGATAAAAGCGTTTTGACTCTTTACGTAAATGTATACCTGGAATTTTTAGTTCTCGAATATAGTTCGCCATTGCAGGGGCAACTTTGCGCTCAATATAAACAAAACGTTTACGAGGATTTTTTGTCACTCTAACTTTTAATTTATTAACACTTTGGCCAAGCACGTCAGCTAATGCCTGCCAGTGTTTATCCATCGAAAGTGCATTACTTTCAAAAATAATTTTTGGATCAGCCCAAACCGTTTCCACGGGTACACTAATCGCTAATTCATGACCATTTCGATCAACGATAGAGCCTCGTTGTACGGTTTTAGTATTGGTGCGCAGTGAACGGTTATCGCCCTGCTTTTTCAACATATCTGGTTCAATAACTTGAATGTAAGCAGTGCGTGCCATCAAGCCAGCATAAATCAGCACAACCGCAGCTAACACAACGTAAAAACGCCATGCCACTGTATTTGGGTTGTTTTGTGTTGATTTTTTCACTGCTCTACTCACGGCAATTTAATAATGATTTCCGAGCTTGCGCCCGGTCTTGCCATATTAAGTTGCTTCTCAGCTCTACTTTCTATGGCGCTATGCTCAGCTAAACTATTCTGTTCTAACAGTAAATTACGCCATTCATTTTCTAGCGCATCTCGTTCTGTTAATAACACTTCAATTGCACTGGTGGTTTGCCGATTCAGATGGGTGAAATAAATCACCGCAAATGCTGAGCCAACCACCAATACTAAAATTCCGTAAATCAATAAATGGCGTCGAATGTCGTGCCATATGTCGGAAACTAACACAACATTCTTGGTTGCCATTCTAAAGCACCATTGCTAGCGCGCTAATCTCTCTGCAACTCGCAAAACCGAGCTACGCGAACGCACATTCTCTGAGACTTCATTTTTTGTTGGCTTAAGCTTTTTGCCGATTAAGGCTAAGCTCTTGCCTTTATTTAATTCTTCTTCACTGATTGGCAACCCACGTGGCACTTTTTTCGCTTGTGAATGCTTTTTCATAAATTGTTTTACTAAGCGATCTTCCAATGAATGAAAACTGATCACCGTTAAACGACCACCGGTTTTAAGTACAGATAATGAAGCTGCTAGTACTTTTTCAATTTGTTCTAGCTCACTATTAATGTACATGCGGATGGCTTGAAAGCTGCGAGTCGCGGGATGCTTTTTAATTTCTCTTTGTGGTGCTGTTTTCTTAATTAATTGCGCTAGTTGCCCTGTTCTTGTTAATGGCGTTTCTTCACGTTCGTCAACAATGGCATTAGCAATTCGCCATGCGTGCTTTTCTTCACCAAAAGTTCGTAATACCCAAGTAATATCTTCCACGTCAGCCACTGCCAACCATTCTGCGGCAGTTTGTCCGCGCGTGGTGTCCATACGCATATCTAGTGGACCATCTTTCATAAAACTAAAGCCACGTTCCGCTTCATCTAATTGCGGTGAAGACACACCAAGGTCAAGCAATATGCCGTCAATTTTTTCTAGCAATTGGTGCTTTTCAACAATGCTTTGTAAATCAGCAAAACCAAAATGTTCAATGATAAACCTATCATCGTCTGCATATTTTTCTGCAGCGGCAATGGCTGTAGGATCTCTATCAATTGCAATTAAACGTCCGTTAGGCCCAAGATTATCTAAGATCAAACCTGAGTGTCCGCCACGCCCAAAAGTACAATCGATATAAACACCGTCAGGCTTTATCGCCAAGCCGGTGATCGATTCATCAAGCAATACTGAAATATGTGATTTGTCTTGTTGCATTAGATTTTGTTAACGCCAGTTGTTTTCATTAATGTCATTTACTGATTTATTACAAAGATAAATCCAGTAAGCGATCAGTCAGTTCAATTTCACCCGACTGAATTTTTGCAATACCTTGCTGCATTTGAGCTTGCCATGCGCTTTCGGTCCAAATTTCAAACTTTCTTAATTGCCCTACCAACATTAAACTTTTTTCAAGTCCCGCATGCTGGCGTAAAGGCCCGTTAATTAACAAACGGCCACTTTTATCAATTTCACAATCTGAAGCGTTGCCCAAAAGTACTTGCTGTAATAGTCGTTCTTGTGAATTCATACTCGAAAGGTTACAAAGTTTTAACTCTATTTCTTCCCATTCGGGCAGTGGATATAACAATAAACATGGATGCTGAATATCAACTGTACAGACCATTTTTCCTTGGCAATCGGCAAATAGCTCCTCGCGATACCGCGTAGGTATCGTAATTCGATTTTTACTATCTAACGTTATTGCGCTTGCGCCTCTATACATAATTCGCTTTAGTGTTTTGAGATCACTCGTGATCCACTATTTCCCACATTTCACCACAATGATACAGTTTAGTGAGTAAAGTCAACTTATGTCAAGCAAAGTTTTTGTAATTTGATCGCTTGGAACGCCTATAAAATAAAGGCTTAGAGGGAAGTGGATGAAATAGTGGGCTTTTGTGGATCAGATGCCCAAGTTTGACAAAAAAATTAGTTTTTTACGCCAAATTTGCCTTTCACCTGTCACAAATTAGCGACAGTAGGGTCAAATTTTGCATATTTGTGGAGCTAATCAGTTGGATACAAAAGAAACAGTTCGCCTTTCAACTCAATTGACAACTCTGAACCAACACTAAACAATTGTTGGCTATAAAAACTCAGTTGTACAAATGATAACGCTGAAGATTGCTCAATGCTATTGAGCAAGTAATGATAGCCCTGCTCGGTAACGCCAATATGTTCAATAATGACATTTGCGCTTTGCTCTGGGCATAAAGCAATATCATTCGGTTTTACTAACAATTGATAGTACTTGTCATTTTCCGTCGTTTGATTAGTTACCAATTCACTGACATTACTAATAACATCTGCCGTTAATAAGCCAATATTGGACTTGAGCTTTTGCTCATTTTCAATAGTAACCGTTTGTACCGGTAACCAACTTCCCAACTGCAAAAAGTCAGCCACTTGCCAACTATTTGGTTGTTGGCATACTAAAGCTGGAGGGCCTACCTGTAAAACATGGCCTTGGTGCATTACGGCAATTTTGTCAGCAAAGGTAAACACTTCATCTTTATTATGAGTAACAAAGATAGCGGTCATGTTTAAACGTTTTAACAACTGTCTGATCTCAATCATCAATTCATTACGTAACCTAGCATCAATATTTGAAAATGGCTCATCAAGCAATAATAAACTTGGTTGTGGTGCTAACGCACGCGCAATAGCAACACGTTGTTGTTGCCCGCCCGATAATTGATGCGGGTAGCGATCAGAAAACTCAGTAAGTTCAAGTAAGGTTAATAATTCCTTGCAGCGTTGCTGTTGCTCAACTTTTTCTAGTTTTCTAATGCCAAAACAAATGTTTTCTGTCACTGATAAATGCGGAAACAAGGCGTAGTCTTGGAAGATCATGCCTATATTGCGCTGTTCCGCTGGCAACATATTTTTTTGAGAAATAAGCAATGGCGAATTATCTTCCCGCTGAATACATATTTCACCGTCTGACTGCTCAATAAAACCAGCCAAAGTATTAAGTAATGTCGTTTTACCACAGCCACTGGGGCCAACAAGCCCTAATATTTCGCCTTTATTCAATGACAGTTCAACGTCAGATAAAATTGATTTGTTTTGCAACTTAACCATTAAGTTGTCAATTTTGATCAGTTCGTTCACTTGCTGTCCTTTTGACGATTTAGAAAGATAATCGGTAATAAGCCAAACAGTACGATTAAAATTGCGCCTAACGCGCCTTGTTCTAAACGTTCATCTGAAATCAGTTGGTATATTTGCGTACTCAGGGTTTCAAAATTAAAAGGTCTTAGTAACAGTACTGCTGGTAATTCCTTCATTGCTTCAACAAAAACTAATAACCACGCAACCAATATCGACGATTTTAACAGAGGTAAGTGCACCCGTAATACGGTTGGCACTAATTTAACCCCTAAACTCCCTGGTGCTAAATCAAGTGATTTAGGAATTTGGCCAATTCCTGCTGAAATTGTACCATTTGCAATAGCAGAAAACCTGACGACATAAGCAAATATAATGGCAAAAACAGTACCGGATAAAATTAAGCCTGGCGCTTTAAATTCAAAAAATTTGGCCATTGCGTTAATCGCATGATCTAACGGTCCAAACGTAGCTAACATTGCCATCGCTAATACGGTGCCTGGAATTGCATAGCCAAAGCCCGAAATCTGCAACGGCAACATACGCCACTTGCTATGATGTAAACGATGAAACAACGCTAAAAGCAACGCAATGAAGGTAGCGATAGTAGCGCTATAAGTAGCGACTTTAATACTATTGCCGCCCGTGTCGATTAAACTTAATAGTTGCTGATAGTCAGCATAATCAATTGCCATGACAAGCAATAAAAATACCGGTAATAAGAAACCTGCAATGACTAAGGCCCAACAAAAAATACTCGCCAGTACTTGTTGTCCCATTGAAAGTACTTTTAACTCTTGCTGTGTATTAGGTCGACTTGATTGATGACGCTGTCCTGCCCGCGCTTTTTGCTCCGCTACCACCACAAATAATACCAACAACATTAGCATGCTGGCTAAAGCATTAGCTGCTGCAAAATCACCATACCCCAACCAAGTATCATAAATGGCCGTCGTCAAGGTGTTAACAGCAAAATACTGCACAGTTGCAAAATCAGCAAGCGTTTCCATGATCACTAAGGTTAAAGATACTGCAATGGCAGGACGCGCTAGCGGCAGCGCTATTTGGTAAAAACTTTGCTTTTCTGTGCAGCCTAATAAACGACTAGCACGTAATAGATTTCTATCTTGATTTTCAAATGCTGTACGAGTCAGCATATAAACATAAGGGAATAACACTAAGGCAATAACAACCGCTGCACCGCCTAAGGTTCTAATATCGAAAAAGTAATAATCACTAGGTGATTGCCAGCCAAACCACTCACGCAAAAAGCGTTGCACAGGACCGGCATAATCAAATAAATCAGTATATAGATAAGCAACTAAATAGGCAGGCATTGCTAACGGCAGCATCAACAACCATCGTAATTGTTTAGCCATAAAGATATTGGTTTGACTTATTAAAGCCGCGGCGGGAACACCAAAGCATAATGACAGCGCAGCAACAGACAGCCCAAGCCATAAGGTATTACTTAAGTATTGCGGTAATACTGTTGACCACAAATGGAGAAATAGATCGGTAGAGGCGTTTATACCAGCGAACACCATCACCAATACAGGCACCATAAGTGCTAATGCAAAAAACCAGCTGAAGAATCTCCAGCTGGTGCTTTTATTACCTGTTATCACAACAAATTAACTTCAAAAATACGCCAATTAATAAATTATAAATCAAATTTCGCTTTATCTAGTAATTCTAATGCGGCTTTACGCTGTTTAGCAATAGTTTCTAGCGACAAGTTATCAGCTGTAAACTTACCCCATGAAGCCACTAAATCAGATGCTTTTACGCCCGGACGTACTGGATATTCCATATTAGTTTCAGCATACATTTTTTGTGCAGGCTCTGATACTAAGAAATTCATCAATGCTAAAGCATTAGCTTTATTCGGTGCATATTTTGCCATGCCCATTCCGGAGATATTAACATGGGCGCCACGATTACTTTGATTCGGGAAATTGATATAAACAGCATCAGCCCAAACTTTTTGTTTTTCGTCTTTTAACATATTGCCGAAGTAGTAGCTGTTACCCAACGAAACATCACACAGTTTTTGGTGAATAGCTTGTACCTGCGCACGATCGCTACCTTGTGGCTTACGAGCTAAATTTGCTTTTACTTGTTTTAACCAAGTTAAGGTATCCGCTTCACCGTGTTCAGCGATCATAGACGCAACTAAAGCAACATTATAAGGATGTTTACCACTGCGGGTACAAATTTTACCTTGCCATTTTTTGTCGGCTAAATCTTCATAGTTAAAATCAATTTTACCTAAGCGTTTTGCTGAATAAATATTACGCACGCGTGTTGTTAACGCGTACCAAGTGTTATCAGATGCTTTAAACTGTGCTGGAATTGCCGACGCCAATTCAGTTGATGTAGTTGCTTGCAGAAGACGTTTATCATGCAACTCAATTAAACGGCTAATATCGGTCGTTAATAAAATATCTGCTGGGCTGTATTCACCTTCGCGAGTTAATCGCTCAGCCATACCTTTTTTAGCAAATACCACATTCACTTTAATACCACTTTCTTTAGTAAACTCATCAAAAAGAGGTTTAACTAAAAATGGTTGACGATAAGAGTAAACATTAACTTCTTCACTTGCCGCCACACTTTGGCTTGTAACGAATAACGTTACCAAAACAAGGAACGAATACCAGATTTTATTTAACATGAAGTCCGCCTAAATAATTCAGAAAATGGAATGAATTTAACCAATATATTTGGCGCCAGACTAATGAAGATAGAACTTACTGTCAAGGTTTTTGAGAATTATTCTCATTTAACTTTGATTTAGGGCAAATCAAAGAGTATTTTAACCAAGCCGCTTTATATATAACGGCTTTAAGTTAAGTATAAATAGTGAAAAAGTGTTTATTCGCCAATAGTTGCAATAGCAGTGCCGGGCTTACTATAGTTAACCCAATTTTTTAACAGAAAATAAGCGTCTAAATCCGTGCTTATGCTAGGTATCGAGTTAATGTTGTCACTAGTAATTTTTTTTAATGACATTGCTTGAACAATTAGACCTGAAGCACCCGCCTGCTCTAAGTTTTCAGCAATCACATGTGCTGGCATACCACTTTGCTGACAAACAACAATTTCACCATTAAAAGTGTTTTTTGCAAATGGTTTTTGACAATATTTATTATTGTCTAAACTATCTTTAATTTGATAATTTTCAGCCAAAACTACCAAGGCAGTAACATTTCCTTCACTGCTAAGTAAGTTTCCGGCAATTTTTTGTGGCGGTCTCCGCCAGTTAGGCTCCCCTTGAAAATTACTAATAAAGCTCTGTTCTTCAATCTGCAATTTTTTTTCTAAGCTAGCGTTATGTTGAACCCCAATACTATTTAATTCTATTGCCTGCGCAAACAAGCATGGCGCTGCAAGCACCATTGTAATTCCCAGTTTTATTATTTTCACGTTTTATCACCTAGTACACAGCCATACGTTAATTATTATTTTTTTATGTTTAACTCGGATGACAATTGCAATTTATTTTTATTATTTATTGTTCTTATTTATATACGTAACAAGTTTGTAACACACATGTAACTAAGAACATTCTGGTACATATTTGTATAAAAATAAACCTAGAATAGAAATAAACAACAACTAATTTTAAGCGTTTGTTTTCATGATTAAAATTAGCTGAATAAGATTTAAAAAATGAGAATTTGAGGAATAAATGATACTCAATAGAGAATTAATTGATTGGCACTTTAAAATTTATTTTTTAGAAACAACTGCACTTGCTCAGTTAAACAGCGATTAGAAATATAATGGCGTCCCGATTTATGACTAATTAGCCAGCCATTCTTAGTGGCAGCAATGCTGTCAATATCGCCATAAAGCATCTGATTATCGTTGTAAAAAGAATGAGTACGAATGTATTCATCGGTGATTTCTAAGGTTACTTCCGCTTTAGCAACTTTGCTTAGCATTTGGCGCATAACCCACCAAGGCTTACGATAATAGGTACTCACCACTTCTAGTACGCCAAGCGCAAATATAAACCAAGCAGCGTAAGGGTTAATTTCTGAAAACAACACTAACCCTGCTCCAATAAGCAACATCACTATTGCTTTAAGATAAAGCGTAAAAAACGGCTGAGGTGATACTGATTCTTCATAACACTCACTAAAGTGTGACTTATCTAGAACGAAGGTTGATTGGTAGTTGAACGGCTCTGAAATATTTTGCATAAGAATAGTACGAAAACATGTTAAATCAATTAAGGTTATGAGTATTTTACCCATAACCATTAATAAATACTATTGACTCTTTACGGCCTTATTTAACGTGCCTAACCACTGGCTAAATTCAGCATCTAAACTCGTATTCCAGCTTTTTATCAACGCTTGATAAGCTTGCCAATTACCAAGTCGAACATGAACAAGCATTTCATCAATCAAATCTCGATGTTGCTCCATCATAAAACGCACTGCTAGATATCCCCAGCGATAAACCCGATCAGAGCCAGTATTGTTATTGCTACTGGTATTAAACAAATCACTTAGCACAAAACTTTTTTCTTTTGCCAACGCCACTGCCTTAGGATTATTCTCTCCCCAAGCTAAATATTCTCCTAAGCCTTCGGCCCACCATACAATATGTGGGTACGCCAAATTAGGGCTAGGACAAAACTCAGGCCCCGCATGGTCATCATGCAAACCATTACAATAATCACCGTATTTGTTAAAACGACCATCAAGATAATGAATATATTCGTGCTTTAAATTCCAAATTTTCCCTGCACGCTCATAGGCAACAAACTCAGCCTGATTATTGATTTTATCGGGATAGCCTTCTAAATACATGCCGCCATTATTTGTCGGCATATTAAAGTGTGCTGTAGCGTATTTTACAAATTCATCACGGTTAGCATAAATATTCGCTCTCATTTTCTCGTTATTATCATCGGCAACCGGTTTGCCTCGGGTATTAAATACTTGATGAAAGTTATTTTCTTGAGCAATAAGCAATTTACACGCAGCAGCTAATTGTTCTTTATCGAGTGATTGCGAACGAATCATAATTGTTTCATTACAATCAGTAGTTTGCGAAAGCACCTTATTAACAGAAAGGAGCTCGTTAGTTACTTTTTCAGCATTTGCATGAGTAGCCCATAACATCGAAGCCGTTACTAATAGACAGAGCAAATTGCTTTTATTTTCTTTTGTTGTATTCAATTTATTATTCCCAAGATTAAATTGCATACAATATATTATACAAATCATAAAATGAAAAGTAACATTGAAATAGATAGTACAAAAGAAGGTGTCTGCTGAGTTGCGGTAAATAAATCGTTTATGGTGCAAGGAACCAATACAGAAAAAAATATAAGTTTCTACTGCTTATGCTTGCATTAATGCGCTATTTGCTACTGTGGCTTGTTTTCGTTTTCATAATTATCTTCACGCTTATTTTGAGTATCAGGTGTTAATGATACTTCACTCTCTATATGAACCACTTTAGAGTTAACTTGGCTACTAGATATGATACCGTCAAGGTAATGGTCAATTTTCTGCTTGGCTGTCGAAGTAAGATCGCCTTTTTGATGTTGGTCGTTTAATAACTCTTCTACTTTTAAAAATAAATGATCAATTTTGCTATCAGCTCCGTTACTGATTTTATCGTTAGTTCCTGATCCTAGTTCATCAGCTTTTTCTATAGACTCCGCACTTGCATCATCATGCATTGATTTAGGATCTTTTGCAGCGTGACCAAATAAACTCAGCCATTCATCTGTCTGATGCCCCATTTGCATCAAGCGTTGAAAATAACCTTCACCTGGGCGATTACCTTTAATTAAATCAAGAATGGTGCAGGTAATAGCTACAGGACTTAGTAATAAATCTCTTACCGCATCCAAAGTTAACTTAATTTGAAACACTAAGTTTTCACGAATCAAAGGCCATTTTCGCTTAGTTGAATTTGTCATTTACCTTCCTTTATAAAATTTTCCTACAAAGCACAATAATATAGTAACGGTTTCAGCAAAATTTAGGCAATAAAAAACCGCGTTAAACGCGGTTTTTTTAAACAGTATATTAACAAATTAGCCGTTGATAAAATCAACACCTTCTTGGATATCTGCTTTTAGTGTTGCTAACATGTCATTTTTTGCTTGTTGCTCAAATGCACTTAACTCGCCGTATGGTAATACTTCAACAATACCATTTACACCTAAACGTACTGGGTGAGCAAAGTATGGCGCATCGCCACCTTCAACTTCTACGTATGCGTAATCAACAACGTCTTCACCTTGTAAACCTTTAACTAAAGATAAACAAAAACGAGCAGCAGCAGCACCCATTGAAAGTGTTGCAGAGCCGCCGCCAGCTTTAGCATTTACCACTTCAGTACCGGCATTTTGGATACGTGGTGTTAATGCGGCAACTTCTTCATCAGAGAAAGTAGCGCCTTCAACTTGTGAAAGAAGTGGTAAAATTGTCGTGCCTGAATGGCCACCAATTACTGGAACTTTAACATCGCTAACGTTCATGTCTTTTAATTCAGCAATAAATGCTTCACTTCGAATAACATCAAGTGTTGTTACACCAAAAACACGGTTTTTGTCGTAAGTGCCCGCTTTTTTGAATACTTCAGCAACAATTGGTACAGTGCCGTTTACTGGGTTAGTAATAATACCTACTAACGCTTTAGGACAGTTAGCAACAATGCCTTCTGCTAAAGTTTTAATGATACCCGCATTTACAGCGAATAAATCAGCACGGTCCATACCTGGCTTACGTGGCATACCCGCCGGGATAATTACAATATCAGCACCAGAAAGAGCAGACGCTAAATCATCAGCACCAAAACCTGCAACTTTAACTGCTGTAGGGATGTGTGATAAATCAACAGCAACACCTGGAACAACCGGTGCAACGTCATATAAAGATAACTCAGAACCTGCAGGTAATTGAGTTTTTAGTAGTAAAGATAACGCTTGGCCGATACCACCAGCAGCGCCTAGCACAGCAACTTTCATTTGATGTCTCCGAAATTTGAGTAATTACGTAATATTTTGTGGCCAAAAGATATAGCATAAGAGGCCAAAAAACAATGTTTATTCATCTGTATTGGCTTATAAGGATAACGTATAATAAAAATTGTGAAATAATACTTAGGTATGAAGTTGACTGATTACTTAAGCAAGTAACTTTTACACCTTGGATGTTAATCAGTAAAAACGATACAAGTAATTTTCAAAAACTAACGGATGATTATGAGCGGACAACAAAAACAAGAAGCCTTAGTACAAGCCTTTAAAGACCTATTAAATCAAGAGCAGTTTAGTTCGCAAGGCGACATTGCCGATGCATTAAAATCGCAAGGCTTTGAAAATATTAGTCAATCCAAAGTATCACGCATGTTGAGTAAATTCGGAGCAGTTCGCACCCGCAATGCTCGCCAAGAAATGGTTTATTGTTTGCCTGCAGAGCTAGGCATGCCAACGGCTAAAAGCCCGCTTAAGCAGCTAGTATTAGATATTGAGCACAATGACGTCATGATCATTATTCGCACTAGCCCTGGTGCAGCACAATTAATTGCCCGATTGCTAGATAGTTTAAGTAAAAGTGACGGTGTACTCGGCACTATCGCTGGTGATGATACTATTTTCATCGCGCCAACAGATGTAACTCAAATCAAGTTAACAATCACGAAACTTGAAGCACTTTTCCTCAAAAACTTGAGCTGATAATCTCAGTTAAAAAATTCAGCTGAAGATTTTATATTAAGCGCCCTAAACTAAAAAAACCTGAGTAAACCTCAGGTTTTTTACTATTAACAACTTGTTAATACTATTAAAATAAGTAACCTCAGCTCGATTTAAGCTACGTCACCCGATAAACTAAGTTATTCGCCAAGTTCTGCCAGAATATTCAAGCTAGGGACAAAAAAGGCCGCACCAGTTTCGGCTTGAGTATATTTCAACATATGGTCGCTATGACCATGGCCATCGCCAACAATCATACTGGCTAGCATCAATTCAAAAGGCTCTGGAGAGTGACAATAAGATACAAAGAATAATCCCTGTAATTTCATATCGCCATACGGCATGCTTTGACGCAATATTTCAATACTATTACCTTCACTATCTTTCAAATTAACTCTTTTAATATGTGAGGTAGGCGCTTTATTTTCTTCAGAATATTCTTCGTTATTAACTTTCGTGCGGGCAAAAACATCTTCTTGGTCTTTAACTTCTAATGAATTCCACAAATTTAAGTTATGGCGATATCGTTGTATATGAAGATAACTGCCAGAAGAGAACTTAGCGTCTTGCTCGTCATTGATTAACGCGACACGGCGTCGGTGATGGCCTTGAGGGTTTTCAGTGCCATCTACAAATCCAGTCAAATCTCGACCATCTAAAAATCGAAATGCACGAACTTGTTCAACTAGCTCAACACTATCTGCTAATAGTTCACACACTTTGGTGGCAACAATATGATTTACGTCACCACGATCACTACGAATTTCAATATAGATGTCATAGTTACATACTGGAGCAATGCGATCATCTGACGCCATTTCAGGAAACTGTCTTAAATACTTAGGGCGGCCTTGTGGATAAATTTCATCCCAATAATTAGTCCCTATAGCAATAACGCCGGCCAGGTTGGCCTCTGAAAAGCGATCAGCATATTTATCAAATAAAGCTGGTAAGCGTGATAACGCCTGACGAATAAATGAATTGTTATCATCTAAGGCGTTAAATAATAAATAGTATCCGTGGAGGCTGGGCTCTGCACAAACACCAAACTGCTCTCTAGCCATAAAGTTATCCGCTTATAAACATCTTGATTAATGGGGTAATTTTACACAGTTTGTTGACGATAACAGTAAATCTTTACAAATTATTTCAACAGTCTTGATCTGTTAGCAGTCAATATCAGTAAAAACCTTCATAGCGAAAAGTTTAAAGGCCTATGTAAATCAATACACAGGCCCCATTATCCAGAAATTAATTCATTTTTTTAACCGCGAGTAAACTCAGGATAAGCTTCCATACCACAATCTGATTTATCAACACCTTCATACTCTTCTTCAGCGCTAACTCTGATCCCCATCACTTGCTTGAGAATAAACCAAACCACTAAGCTAGTTGAGAATACCCAGATGAAAATAGTTGCCGCACCAATCAATTGCCCAGAAAAGCTTGATGCACTGTTAGTCATTGGTACTAATAACAGACCTAGTAATCCGACTACACCATGAACAGAAATAGCACCGACTGGATCATCAATTTTTAATTTATCTAAACTGATAATTGAAAACACCACAACAATACCTGCAATAGCACCAAACAAGGTTGCTTGCATAGGCGTCGGTGTTGATGGCTCTGCAGTAATTGCTACTAATCCAGCTAAGGCGCCGTTTAACGCCATGGTTAAATCCGCTTTTTTAAAGAGTAGTTTAGCTAACACTAATGCGGCTACAGCGCCTGCTGCAGCTGCTGCATTAGTATTGAGAAATACCATAGCGACTGAATGGGAACTGGCAATATCACCAAGCTTTAATACTGAGCCACCATTAAAGCCAAACCAGCCCATCCATAAAATAAATGTACCTAACGTTGCCATTGGTAAGTTTGAACCTGGAATAGCATTAACTCGACCATCAGCGCCGTATTTTCCTCTACGAGCACCTAGTAGCAACACCCCTGCTAGTGCAGCTGCAGCGCCAGCCATATGGACAATCCCTGAGCCAGCAAAGTCAGAAAAACCTAAATCAGCTAACGTATAAAGACCAAACACCGCATTACCACCCCATGTCCAACTACCTTCCATCGGATAGATAACACCGGTAAGCACTACTGCGAAAGCTAAAAATGCCCATAACTTCATACGTTCAGCAACCGCACCAGAAACAATCGACATTGCCGTGGCAACAAATACTACCTGGAAGAAAAAGTCAGACGCCGCTGAGTATATTGCTGCACCGGTAAAGCCATCTTCTCGTGCAGTAAAGTCAGCCAATACTTTTGCAGGGTCTACGGTTTCAATACCTGATAAGAATATGCCACCGCCATACATAATGTCGTAGCCGACAAATAAGTACATCATGCAAGAAATAGCATAAAGCGCGACATTCTTAGTTAAAATTTCAGTGGTATTTTTAGCGCGTACCAAACCCGCTTCTAACATGGAAAATCCGGCTGCCATCCACATCACTAGAGCACCACAAATCAGGAAGTAAAAAGTATCCATGGCGTACTGAAGTTGAAAAATATTTTGTTCCATTATCTTGCTCCTATATCGCTTCTACGTCTTGTTCACCAGTACGAATGCGCACTGCTTGCTCAAGGTCATAAACAAATATTTTGCCGTCACCAATTTTTCCGGTGTGGGCTGCTTGACTAATAGCGTCAACAAGTCGCTGAACAATGTCATCATTGACCGCTATTTCAAGCTTCACTTTTGGCAGGAAATCAACTTGATATTCCGCACCACGATATAGCTCGGTATGGCCTTTTTGACGACCAAAACCTTTCACTTCACTGACCGTTAACCCTTCGACACCAATTTCAGAAATAGCTTCTCTGACATCATCCAGTTTGAAAGGCTTTATTATTGCGCTAACTAGTTTCATTTTTATTATCCTTATTTTATCTTGAACAATAAGTATCAATCCTCATGCCAAACAAACTTAACGATAAAAAACAACTAGATAGTGGTTTTCAGTCACATAACCTCGCACCATTGCAGTGCGTAAGCATCTGGCTTTGTTAGCTACTGGTGCAGATTAAAAATATTATTCATTAACCGTTTTCTCAGCAGAGAGAGCACAAGTGAATAGCCGATATTTTTAAAAATAATCATAAAATGGCAAAAAGTGCTTAATTATCCCCTTGTTTGGGTGTAGATTATTTAATCAGGTTACCGCTAAGGAATAAGCTATTGAAAAATACCGATACTTCTTCATACCAGCACTTTTTAAAAGTGGTCGATTGCCAGCATGCCTGTCCTGCTCACACCCCTGTTCCTGAATACATTCGTTTAATAGCCGAAAAACGCTATACCGATGCCTACATGATTAACTGGCAATCGAATGTTTTCCCCGGTGTACTTGGTCGTGTATGCGATCGACCCTGTGAGCCTGCTTGTCGGCGTTCACGTGTTGAAGATAAACCAGTGGCCATTTGCCGCTTAAAGCGTGTAGCTAGTGATTATAAAGCAGATATTCACTCATATTTGCCAACAATTCCGCAGCAAAAAAACGGTAAGCGTGTTGCTCTAATTGGCGCAGGCCCAGCCTCAATGACAGTGGCACGAGATTTAGTACCATTAGGATATGAAGTAGTCATCTATGAGCGTGATGCGCTAGCTGGTGGCATGATGCGTAGCCAGATCCCTGCCTTTAGATTACCTGAAACGGTGTTAGATGAAGAACTGAGTTACATTCTACAAATGGGAGTGGAATGCCACTTTGGCGAAGAAATATCAAGCTTGGCAAACTTACTGCAAGCTAAGTTTGACGCCATATTTATTGGTACAGGAGCTCCTGCAGGCCGTTGGTTAGAAATGCCTGGTCATGATCTTGCTTCAGCTCATATTGAAGTGGGTATTAACTGGTTATCTAATGTCAGCTTCAAACATACCGAAGCAGCTCCAAAACGAGTCGTCGTATTAGGAGGTGGTAATACCGCAATGGATTGCTGTCGAACGGCAAAAAGATTAGGCGCCAGTGAAGTAACCGTACTGGTACGTTCTAGCTTTGATGACATGAAAGCTTCCCCTTGGGAAAAAGAGGATGCCAAAGCGGAAGGCATCATTATTAAATCCGACCATACTCCAATTGAATACGTTATGTCAGGTGATAAATTTGTCGGTGTATTATTTGAAAAGGTCAGCTCAAGTTATGATGAAAAAGGTAAAAGAACTTTAGTCTCAACTGGTGAAACGTTACTAGTTGAATGCGACTTGGTACTCGTCGCCGTTGGCCAAGACACCGCCTTTCCTTGGATTGAACGTGATATTGGCGTTAAATTTAATAAATGGCAACAACCAGAGCTTAACCAACAAACACTGCAATCAACATTAGAACAAGTATTTTTTGGTGGCGATGCAGCATTTGGCCCAGAAAATATTATTACTGCCGTCGCTAACGGTCACCAAGCGGCAATTTCCATTGATTTATTTTGCCATGGTAAAAGTGCAGAGCAAGATAGACCTGAAGTTGGCTTTAACTTAATCAGTCAAAAAATGGGTATTCATGATTGGAGTTATCACAGCGGAATTAGTCATGAAGAACGTAATTTGGTACCACACATTCCGTGGGAAGACGCGGTAAAAAGCTTAAATACTGAAGTTGAATTAGGCTTTGATGAAAAGCTAGCATTGGAAGAAGCACACCGATGTTTAAACTGTGATGTTCATACTGTATTTAATGAAAAAACCTGTATTGAATGTTCGGCCTGTGACGATATCTGCCCAATGGATTGTATTAATTTTGTTGAGGTTGACGAAGGCTTGGTAAATGATGCCTCAAATATATTAGAAAAGCTTCGCGTTAAAGAAGTGAATCCTGAGCAAGAATTACTTGTCTCGCCAGCATTAAAAACTGGCCATATTATGATAAAAGATGAAGATGTTTGCTTACATTGTGGCTTGTGCGCAGAGCGCTGCCCTACGGGAGCATGGGACATGAAGAAACTGACCATCGACAATATTGGAGCAACAATAAAATGAGCCAAATTTGTGTAACTTCATTGCCAAATACTTGCCATAGCGTTAATGATTTTGTCGTGCGCTTTGCCAATACCAATGGTACAGGTTCAGCCAGTGCAAATAACATGTTTGCTAAAGCCATTATTCGTATGGGTATCCCCGTTAGTGCAAAAAACATTTTCCCCTCTAACATACAAGGTATGCCCACTTGGTATGAGGTTAGGATCAATGAAAATAATTTCTTAGCAAGGCGTGGTGGTCGTTCTGAGTTAGTTGTTGCTATGAACGCCCAAAGTTTAGCTGACGATATTGAAAGCGTCGCCAGTGGCGGCTATATGCTATATGACTCTTCTCGTGCACTGCAAACCAGTGAAATTCGAGATGATATTCACTATCTCGCCATTCCTATATCTGCCATTTGCCAAAAAGAATATCAAGACCCACGCCAACGTCAGCTTTTTAAAAATGTTATTTATGTCGGCGCTCTTGCCGCATTACTCAATATTGAGTTTGATGTTTTAAAAGCCTTAGTGGCAGAGCAGTTTCGCGGCAAAGATAAGTTAATTACCCCGAATATCTATGCGCTAGAATTAGGTTACCAATATGCTCACCAACACTTTCAATGCCCATTAACTCTGAAAGTAGAACGTCGAAAATTAATTAATAATCGCATTATGGTTGATGGTAATACTGCGACCGCACTTGGCGCAGTTTATGGCGGTGCGACCGTCGTCGGCTGGTACCCTATTACACCGTCCACTTCTGTTGTAGAAAAGTTTGCGAGTTATTGTGCCCGACTAAGAATAGATCCCGCTACAGGCAAGAAAAACTATGCCTTAGTGCAAGCCGAAGATGAGCTAGCTGCAATTGGTATTGCCATTGGCGCTAGCTGGAATGGTGCACGAGCATTTACCGCTACAAGTGGCCCTGGCATCTCATTAATGACAGAGTTTTTAGGTTTAGCCTACTTCGCAGAAATTCCCATGGTGCTGGTGAATGTACAACGCGCCGGCCCATCAACGGGTATGCCAACACGTACACAACAGTCTGATATTTTAGCCTGTGCTTACGCCTCACATGGCGATACTAAACAAGTGCTTTTATTCCCTCAAGACCCTTTTGAATGTTTCACCATGTCAACACAAGCTTTTGATTTAGCTGATCAGTTACAAACACCAGTAATTATTATGAGTGACTTAGATTTAGGCATGAATGATCATTTAACTGCAGAGTTTTCATGGGATGATGAACAAAATTACCAATTAGGCAAAGTACTTTCTGCTAAACAACTAGACGAGTTAGATGACTATGGTCGATACCTAGATGTTGATAATGATGGTATATGCTATCGGACGCTACCTGGCACTCATCCCGACAAAGGCGCTTTTTTCACCCGTGGTACCTCAAGAAATCGCTATGCGGGCTATACTGAAAAGTCAGCTGACTATGTTGAAAACATGGAGCGACTAACCAAAAAATTTACTCATGCAATTAGCTTGATGCCTGCCCCCGAAATTAACCAATCAACGAAAAGGGCTAAAATTGGCTTACTATTTTTTGGTACTAGTAGCCACGCAATACCTGAGGCAATTCAACAATTAAAAGACCATGGCTTATCTGTTGATACCTTACGCATTAGAGCATTTCCATTTAGTGACTCAATTTCTGATTTTATCGATGTTCACGAAGATGTTTTTATTATCGAACAAAATCGGGATAGCCAAATGCGCACCTTACTCAGTAACGAATTATCAATTGCTCCTGCCAAGCTCAATGCCATTGCAAACTTTGACGGCTTGCCGTTAACCAGTACCTTTGTCGTTAGCCATGTATTAGAGCACTTTGCAAAACAGTCATCGGCAACACAAGTAGGATAGGAGTTTTACTATGAGTTATCAAAAATCAAAATTTCATCATCCCCGCTTGCCGGTAAACGATCTTGGACTGACATATCGTGATTACGAAGGTGCATTATCTACCTTATGTGCAGGTTGCGGCCATGACGCAATTACCTCAGCTATCGTGCAAGCTTGTTTTGAGTTATCTTTGCCGCCGCATCAAGTGGCGAAAATGTCGGGTATCGGCTGTTCATCAAAAGCACCAAACTACTTTCTCAATAAAGCTCATGGCTTTAATTCTGTGCACGGTCGTATGCCTTCAGTCACTACAGGCGCAAACCTTGCCAACCGAGATCTCACTTATTTGGCAATGTCAGGTGATGGTGATAGCGCTTCTATTGGCTTAGGTCAGTTTGCCCATGTGGTAAGACGCCAATTAGACATGCTCTATATTGTTGCTAATAATGGCGTATATGGCTTAACGAAAGGCCAGTTAGCCGCAACTGCTGACAAAGGCGTAACCAATAAAACTGGTGAATTAAGCTTATTTACTGATATCGACCTGTGCGTAATGGCACTGCAATTGGGTGCAACTTTTGTCGCGCGCAGCTTCTCTGGTGATAAAAAACAATTAGTGCCATTGATTAAGGCCGCTATTAGCCATCAAGGTTTTGCCTTTTTAGATATTGTTTCTCCTTGTGTTACCTTTAATAATCACGCCAGTTCAACTCGCTCTTACGATTATGTGCATGAACATATAACCACAGCAGCAGTCACTGATTTTATTCCAGTAAAAAAAGAGATAACAAGTGATTGCCAAGCCGGTGTATGTGAGGATGTTTGCTTGCATGATGGTTCATTAATGCGTATTCATAAGTTACAAGCTGACTACAGCACTAACAATGCCATGAAAGCAATTAATGACATTGAAAATCATAAGCAAAAAGGTGAGATCTTAACTGGGTTATTTTATTTAGACCCTAATGGCGATAGCTTCCATGAGATTAATAATTCTTCAGATACACCATTAAACAAACTAAACCAAGACGTGCTATGTCCTGGAAATAGAGTGTTATCAAGCATTAACGATAGTTTTAGATAGCATGAGTCGAGCTAAACGGTTAATGTTAGCTCGATAATTTATTTCAAGAACAACATCACTAATAAATCATTGCGGCGCTTGGATTCAAAATAGACAAAATACCTAAACGTTCCAAATCACAAAAATTACTCACTTCGGTTAGCATATTTTGATCAATAGGTAGCTGTTTTAAGGCATCTTCTGTTAACAGCAATTCAGTAGGGTAAGCCTTATTATTAGTATTACAGAGCATGATCCGTTTGGCGAGATACAACAGCTTACTTTCATCACTACTGTATTGAAAATCATCACTATCTTGATTACGAATAGGCTCAATAATAGTAAACGGTAATTGCCAGTTTTTTAATAATTCTGCAGAACACTCACCAAAAGTGAAACCCAATACACTACTTTGCTTGTGCCAAGGTAATTCATCTTTTTCCAGCAAGCTAGCCGCTATCACTTTGTCAGAAGATATCTGCTGAACCACTAATTCACCTAAGTTATATAATAAACCTAAAATAAATAATCGTTCGGCATTCGGAATACCGAGTTTTACTCCGATAAATTTGATGATTAATGCACAATCAACACTTTTGCACCAAAAGTCATCTAAATAGTCTTGCTCAGCCGTTAGCTTGTTGAACGCCTTACTAGTGAAAAAAGCAATCACAAGGTTATAAACTTCGGTGATGCCTAGTACTAATACTGCTTTTGAGACAGTATCAATTTTACCTGGATAATTAAAAAACGAACTATTAGCCAATTTTAAAATAGTACCAGCAAGTGCGGGATCTAATAAAATAACATCAGCTATATCATCAATGGTTGAACTTTCATCGTCAATTAACTCTTTAATTCGAACAAAAGAGTCAGAAAGTACAAATATTTCATTAGCTTGTTTTGCGTAATCATTTACATTCATCATATTCCTGCCTTAAAGCTGCAGTTTACTTCTTTACGTGTCATATTTTATTGGCTTGTAAAGTTGTTATTATCAACAATCATACTGTAATAGGTATTAATTATAGAATTGAGTTTTAAGTATCTCAATACCATCAAATTAACCTACCAAATTGAACTGCATAAATAGGTAGCTTTAGTCTAGTTGATTTTAATTAACTATCAGCTAAACAATCAATTTATCTGTAAACTTACATGATAAGAGGTAAATTTACGAATATTAATCACGCCATTATCAAAAATTAAATACTGGCCTTTAATCCCCATTAACTGCCCTGAAACTTCCGGTGTTTTATCAAAATTAAATGAAGTGATTTTTGTCAAATATTGCTCTACTGGGAAGTGTAAATCTACAATATCTTCATTTAGTTCAGTAATTGCATCTTCACCATATTGCAGAGCCAAACTTGCTAACTTTTCTGCAATTTTAGGCTTTAATTCTTGAGCTATCGCTTTTAGGTCAACAGAATCGGCACTACCTTTTAACATCGCACGCCAATTAGTTTTATCACCAATAAATTCTGCAAGTGCTATTTCAACCAACCCAGACTGTAAGCGAGTGCTTACTTTAAATATAGGTAATGCTTGAGTCGCTCCTTGGTCAATCCAACGCGTAGGTATTTGGCTATGACGCGTAATACCAACTTTCAAGCCTGAGGTATTCGCGAGATAAACATAGTGCGGTATAAAACAGTTGCTTTCACCCCATTCTGGCTCTCGACATGTCCCTTTCTCAAAATGGCAAGTTTCAGGTTTCATGATACATAAGTCACATTGCGCAAGTTTCTGCATACAAGGAAAGCAATACCCTTGAGAATAGCTTTTTTTGGTTTTCTTACCACAATGTTGACAATCGATGTGGCCACTATGATGTAAGGATACATGCTTGCCAATAAGTGAATTTAATTCTACTTCTTGTTCACCTATCACCATACGATATTGCACAGTACCATCAGTAGATAATTGCGCACGCATTTTTCGAAGCGCACCGGTTTCTATTTTTTGCATAATTTATGCCCATCATTATTTGGCGTCCATAATATAAAAATCATATAGTGGCAGCTAGCACTAATTTATATTTATCTCGAATAGCCTGCCAAAAATTGCGATGATATGTAATCAGACTTCTCAATACTTAAATCAACCATGTGGTACGTGTATTTACTCCGTTGTGCAGATAATAGCCTATACACTGGCATCACTATCTCGCTTGAACGGCGCTTAATAGAACACAACGAGTGCAATAAAAAAGGTGCGAAATATACACGTGTTCGCCGTCCTGTTCATTTAGCTTACTCTGAGCCTCAGCCCAACAGACAAGAAGCAAGTCGCCGTGAATACCAACTGAAGAAGCTTACAAAAGCCAAGAAAGAACAACTAGTGCATGCATATCTGGAGAACAGTAAAAATAAAAAGTAACAGCTGTTCGCTTAAAGCCCTTGTTTTTACTGGTCTGCTTTGTTTACTTAATGATAATAAATTTCGATTTTGATATAGCATACTGATAGAATGGCGCCGATTTTAACCGCTATTAGTGAAGACAAACATCTATGTTTTTAGAGAATTATTGCAGTATTTCTGATGATAAAATTAGTTTCACACGCCAACAGGCGAGTGATTTTGCTAAGCAAATTGCAGACGACTTTAACCCGCTACACGATATCAACGCAAAGCGCTTTTGTGTGCCTGGTGATTTACTGTTTTCATTGGTACTAGAACGTGCCGGTTTGCATCAGGAAATGAGCTTCACTTTTTCAGGAATGGTTACTGACGGTATTGCTTTGAATTTTCCAAGTGAAATTTCATCATCAGCAAACATTGTCGATGATAAGCAAAAAGAATATTTGAATATGACGGTTTCAGGAGCTTGCACTAAAAACAGTAAAGCTATTGAAGCGCTAACTCGTGCTTATGTTGAGTTTTCAGGTCATACTTTTCCGCATATCCTTGTGGAGTTAATGAAAGAAAATAAAGTCATGATCAACCCAACACGCCCAATGATCATGTACGAAAGCATGTCTATTCATTTAGACAATGTCGAGTTCCAAGATGTTGCCTTGCAGTTGTCTTCAACAACATTAGATATTGATGGCAAGCGCGGTAATGCCTGCTTATCGTTTGACCTAGTATCGCAAGGAAGTATTATTGGCCATGGTAAGAAGTTTATGTTGCTTAGTGGTTTACGTGATTACTGTCAGGACACAATAGACAATATTGTCGCTCAATATAACGATACGAAAGCTTTGTATTTTAAAAAGTAAATTCAATCAAATTTACACTTATCAACTTGGCATAACGAGTAATTATCCGTTATGCCAATCCTTTCAACGACTATTTATTACCAACTATTTATAATCGACTAAGCATTACGAACGTAATTTTCTACCTAACCAACGTAAACTTTCATCGGCTTTAACTGCTGCTTGTCGAAAGTAGCGCTGACTTATTTTCAGCCAACGTTTAGCCCAATCATATTCCATACTTAATAATGCTAACCCTAGAGGAATAAAGATAACCGCAGGGCCAGGTAGTAAAATAAATACCGTACCAATTAGCAAGCATAAAGCCCCTAATATGGTTCGCGTAGTTCGTTTTATATTATCTTGCATGTTGCACTCTTTTATTGCTGTTTTTAGTATTTATATTAGTAGCAATTGTTATTCCAACTAAAATTTCCTTTATTTACAATGCCATAAGCTGTAAATAATTTAGTTATTTCAACGGTAATGGTCAATTTCACTATTATTAAGTGCTTTATCTTAAGTAACTTTTTTCAAATTCACCTTGTTGTCGACGCTTGTCTTCAACGCAAGCAGCAAAAGTTTGCGTCGACTTTGGTCGCGCACATTTTTTCTCGGGTTGATAATAACTTAACCAAGCTTGCAACTGATCCCCTTGATATTTGCTTCGTGCGACAATCGGCCTATTACTAACGAAGGGGGCTACTTTCTTATTATTTGCAGTTTTTTTCTTACTTACATTAATTTTGCTCAAATATTTTTTTCGTTTACTTTTCTTAGCTTTTTTCTTTTTCTTGGATTTTTTCTTAAGCTTGCCATTTTCACAACGCCACCAAGTATCCCTAGCTTTATCTTCTCGTGCGGATAAGCTGTTACTGCGTTTAAGCGAGTTTGATTGCCGTTGTTGAGCTTGAATATTATCGAGTTTTTCACGATAGGTCTGACAGTGTTTTTTACCCGCGAGCGCCGAAAAAGAAAACATCACTAGTAAAATAAAAGTGCTAACGCCTATTATCCATTTCATCTGAGATCATCCGTTGAATTCAGTGTGAATGAAAAAGTGTAGCCAATATTGAATAAATTTCGACTTTTATCCCATCATTAGAATTAAGCGAGAAACATTCTATACTTGAATTTTTGCTTAACCTTATCAGGAACACGGATGTTTCAATTAACAACAACTCAAAATATGCTGCTAATAATTTTACTTTTATTAGCGCTGTCGAACTCGTATGGGCAGCAAGCCGAAAATAGTTCTTCTACGATACTCAAAACAACAACCAAAGCAGAGCATAAAACCAATGCAATTGGCAATAAAAAACCTGTTCAAGCAAAACCAAAACTACAGCTTGCTCGCAATTACCGAAAAGACATCAAAATAGCGCATTATTGGGTAAGCGAAAAGTTAGATGGTGTTAGAGGCTATTGGAATGGTCAAAACCTATTTACCCGCAGCGGTAACGCCTTATCGCCACCCCACTGGTTTACTAAAGATTGGCCTGATACCGTGATGGATGGTGAACTATGGAGTGCTAGAGGGGAGTTTGAGCAAATTAGCGCCTGCGTTAGAACGACTACCTCGGATGGGAAATGCTGGAAAAAACTCAAATTAATGATCTTTGATTTACCACAGCAAACCGTGAATTTTACCGAGCGAATAACCTTGATGAAAGAACTTGTCATGATTACACATTCACCATACCTGAAAATGATCGAGCAACAAAAATTAGACGATAATATAAGTTTATATAAGCTCTTAAACAACGTTGTAGACGGTAACGGCGAAGGCTTGATGTTGCACCTTGAATCAGCTCATTATCAAAGTGGTCGAAGCAAAAATATTTTAAAGCTAAAAATACACCAAGATGCTGAAGCGAAGGTGATTGCCCACATGCCAGGAAAAGGTAAATACAAAGGTTTGCTCGGTGCGATAAAAGTACAAACACCTGAAGGTATAGTTTTTAAAATAGGTAGCGGTTTTTCCGATAAAGAGCGTCAGCAACCACCTAAAATAGGCAGCCTAATAACCTATAAATACATTGGTAAAACACAACGAGGTGTGCCAAGATTTGCCAGCTTCCTACGCATTAAAAAACAACATTAATAAGGCTTATATAAGTTATGGAATTTCATTTGTGGTTATCACTAGTCGTGATTTGTATTTTAGGTGCTCTTTCTCCAGGACCTAGCTTAGCCTTAGTGATTAAAAACACCTTAAATGGTGGTGCTGCTCAAGGATATGCCACAGCAATTAGTCACGGTTTAGGCGTTGCTTTATACGCAGCGATTACTGCAACAGGTATCGGTCTGCTCATAGTTCAGTCTCCTATGCTATTTGATGCAATAAAATATAGCGGTGCAGCATTTCTTTTATATTTAGGTATTAAGGCCTTGATGAGTAAAAAACAAAATATAGACTTTGCAAATCAAAGTGATGCTATAGACCCAAGTATTAATGGTTGGCGCGATGGTTTTCTTATCGCCTTTTTAAACCCGAAACTGGCGATATTTTTCTTAGCATTATTCAGCCAATTTGTTGATGCTGATGCTGGCTGGCAGCAAAAGGCCATTATGACCACAACGGTTGGTTTAATCGATATGATTTGGTATGTCGTTATCGCTTACGCAATGTCTCGTGGCCCTATTTTAGATAAATTAAAAGCCAACAGTCATATTGTAGATAAAGTCACTGGTAGCTTCTTAATATTGCTTGCTGCACGTGTGGTGTTGAATTAATACAAAGGTAGTGTAAATAACATAACAAATTGAACGTAATATAGAGCAACTATATTGCGTTCAACTCATTCGGCCTTACCATAGACAAAACAATTTATACGGTAGGCTTATAAACAAAATATAAACACTTCAAACCTTTACCCTGCTCGGCTTCTTTATACACTTCAGGCGCATCAAGCTTGTATTGAAAAACACAATCAGGACATTCATTAGCAACTTCATTCAATAAGAATGTTTCATCTAAGTCAGGTGAATTTAAGCAGAGTAATACATCACCATTTTCAGACATTAAGTCAGGCAAGCGTCGAATAATTTTTTTATAATCTCTTTCAATATCGACACTGCCTTTTTGAAAGGACGGTGGATCGGAAATCAATAGTTGATACGGCCCATGCTTTTTAAGCCGACCATAAGACTTAAAAATATCAACACCTTCAAACTTGACTAATGTTAAATCTTGCTTATTTAGGCGATGGTTTTCGCGCCCTTTAGTTAACGAGCTTTTGCTCATATCAATATTAACAACTTTGCTTGCACCACCGGCAATAGCGGCAACAGAAAATGCACAGGTATAAGAAAATAAGTTTAATACGCATCTGTTTTCGCTGCGCTGCTTCACCCATTCTCGGCCATTGCGCATATCTAAAAATAGACCAGAGTTTTGTGCTTTGCCTAGACTGATATGATATTTCAAACCATGTTCAAATGCGTGCAAACTGGTTATCTCTTCACCCCATAATAATTCACAAGGGGCAAATTTACGGCAACGATATTGCACCTGAATAGACTGACATTTATCACTAAGCTTTCGCAACGCTTCAACTTGCTCAGCTAACCATTGTGTTTCAACTTCTTGATACAAGGTAATTAGAATCACAGGCTCTAGCCAATCAACATTGACATGCGACAAATTAGGGTAGGCGTGACCTCGGCCATGGAATAGGCGTTGGCTTTCGGTAAAGTCGTGTGCTTTGATAAATTCAATCATAATACAAACTGTATAACAAAAATAAGGCCGGATAATAACAAATTATCAGGCCTTATGGAGTATTTAAAAAACACAATGCATTTTAAATATCAGTTTAGCTATTCGACGTTAGAAACCAAAAATACTATATGCAAAGAATTTTTGTGCAACGGTATTAATAAAAATACCAAATACAATCACAGGAATAAATGTTCCAAGTGAAAAGTTAATGTACTTTTCGACCCAAGAGCCTTTGTAATTTTTATTACCGATGGCTAGTTCATCTGACAGGTTATGTTTCTTCCAACGATAGCTAACAAACATACAAAGTAAAAAGCCATTTAACGGTAAAATAGTATCGTAGAAAACATCATAAATAATATCGAAGAATGAACGAACACCGCCAGCATAAAACGTAAATTCGGTGAAAAAAGACACCATACCAAACGATAAGGTAGCAAATACAGTTAATACACCCGCAGTCATCATTAGAATCGATAAGGCTTTTTTACGACTATGCTTCTTCTCAGTCACTAAATAAGAAACCGGTACTTCCAAAATAGACACCAAAGAGGTGATGGCAGCAAAAAACACCAGTGTGAAGAAGAATAATGCAACCGCGCTAGCACCGATATAGCCGATAGATGTTTGTAAGGCTAAAAATATTTTAGGCAAGAAAGTAAAGATTAATGAAACTGAGCTATCACTCAATTCAGCAGGGTTTACATTGGGGTTAAATGAAAATACCGCCGGTAAAATCATTAAACCCGCGGTAAAAGCAACTGCAGTATCAGTAAGAGCAACTAATTTTGCCGAGCCAACAATATCAGTTTTACTATCAATATAAGAGCCATAGGTAATTAAAATACCCATACCTAAAGATAATGAGAAGAATGCTTGTGACAAGGCGCCATTGATAACCGCTGGGGTTAGCTTAGTAATGTCGGGGATAATAAAAAACTTAACACCTGCAATCGCATTATCTAAGGTTAAAACAAATATCACCATCGCAAATAGCATGATAAATAACGTTGGCATCAATATTTTTGACGCGCGCTCAATACCCTCTTTCACACCCGCAACTAAAATAAAGTTAATAATGGCGGCTACAGCTATCATGGCAACAAATAAATACGGGCTATTGATAAACTCACCAAAACCATTGCTGCTGGCTAAGTAATCTAAATCACCCGCTAATGTTAAAGCGATATAGCCAAATATCCATACCGTTAACACCATATAAAAAACGGCAATCATAAATGGCGTTAGCACGCCAAGAAAGCCTGCAGCTCCCCAAGCTTTGCTACCACCACTTAATGCTTTATAAGCACCAACAGGTTCTTTCTCTGTTTTACGGCCAACCGCCATTTCGGCGATCATTACCGGTAAACAAATCAAGAAAACAAAAAGAGCATACATTAATAAAAATGCACCACCGCCGTTTTTTGCGGCGTTAACGGGAAAACCAACCAAATTACCAATACCAACCGCTGAGCCAGCGGCTGCTAAGATGAACCCTAAACGGGAACTAAAGTGTTCTCTTTCTGTACTCATAAATGTCCTTCATTGTAAATTTTGCTGAGCTAATAATTATTATTTTGTGTTACACCCAAATGCATTTATTTAGGTGTACAGGTGCTCATTTATTTGCTGCTCGCTATTGCAAACGCTGACTGATGCTAGCAGGCTTTTTTCTTAATGTCTTGTTTTGATATGGCTTAGTACGAAGCAAAGTGTATATAAATTATTGCAGTGGTTTGCCAGTATCAATAAGTGCTAAACTTATTTAACATAAAACGTAGCATTCATAATATTTAGAATGTTTGCCGTTTCAATTCTGGCAAAATCTGCCGCGTCAATAAGGTCGCTTGTTGCGATTTTTAATGACTGACATAGCTTTGCATCAACAGTATCATCGTAACTAAATACTTCAGGGTGGCATTCCACCAGTGCCAAGCGTGACGCTAGATACAGCACTTTTACATCTTTATTAATTTGTATACTGTCAGCATTATTATAGTGACGAATAGGTAAAATTATTTTTTCTGGGATTTGCCAAATTTTCAATAATTCAGCTGAAACATCAGTATAAGTAAATCCTAATAATTGCTGTTGTAACTGCCAAGGCAGTATATTTTCATCATAACCTTCACATTGTTTGGCAAGCTCAGGTGATATTTTAGCAACAATTAGCTCACCAAAATTTTGCAACAAACCAGCAACAAATAAACGTTCAATATCGCGAATACCAGAGGTAATTGCCAAATTTTTGGTTGCTAAGCCACAGAAAACACTCATATGCCAAAATCTTTTCAAGTCAATCGACTGATTAGAAAAGTGCTTAAATGCAGTTGCGGCAACATCCACCAACATCATGTTATAAATGGCTTGTGTTCCAATGATGGTAATTGCCCGTGAAATCGTACTAATTTCGCCAGGAAAACTATAAATTGCACTATTAGCAATTTGCAGCAAACGCGACGTCATCGACGGATCAATACTGATGACATTAGCAAAGTCTTCAATCGTTGAATTATCGTCTTCCATCAAAGCTTTCACTTTAAAGCAAGCATCAGGTAACGCGAAAGAACCATTCGCCTGCATGGCGTAATCATGAGCATTCATCAATTGAAAATATCCTTATTTAATTTTACATTATTGTGCAAAGATTAAACCGAAAAAGTCACCATCATGCCATTTAGGGCGGTCTGACTGATTAGCAATTTCTATACCTATCATCATATTCACTAAAGCAAAGTTTGCGGCAGCATCATAATTTATAGGTAGACTTGTTTCATCACTGTGTTGGTGATAGTGATTTTTTAAAAAATCGCCAAATACTGCGCCACCATCAATATCATCATCAGTCGATTTAAAACCAGTCATTAAAAACACTGACGGAATACCCGCCTTAACAAAACTATAATGATCACTACGGGTGAATAGTGCTTGTTCTGGCATTGGGTCTTCACTCAGTTCAATATCAATTTTTTGTGCAGCAGTTTTAACACTATCTCCCATCGTAGAATGCGTTGACCCAAACGCAATAACATCAGCAAAAGGATATAAAATTAGCGGCATATCTAAGTTAACATTGGCGACTAATTGTGTAACGGGTACTGTTGGATTATTAGCAAAATAGCTAGAGCCTAACAAACCTTTTTCTTCACCTGTTACGACAACAAATAGCACCGAACGTTTTGGTTTGGTCGGCATTGCCGCGAGTAGTCTCGCTGTTTCAAGTAAAATAGCGACGCCAGAAGCATTATCTAAAGCTCCATTATTAATGGTATCGGTTTCATCACCATGGGCACTAACGCCGATATGATCTAAGTGGGCACTAAAAACTACATATTCATTTTTTAATTGCTCATCACTACCTTCAATTGCCGCAATTATATTTGGGCTAGAAATCGTTTCATGCCGAGAACGATTTTTCAGGGTTATTTTATAAGGTAAGTTAAAGCCCATAATCGCGTTGTTATCAGTATCAGCAGTAAAAATGTCGTCAAGTTCACGCACTGCACCGTTAAATAAAGCTTTAGCTGCATCATGCTGAATATAAGCGCCCGCCACAATTTCTGGGTGCTTGCCATAAGGAGTATCTGTTTTAGTTAGCCAATTTAAACTTGGCGCATTGGCATATTGAGCTGATTTCTCAAAACTACGTACTTGTTCACGTTTTGGTGTATGAATAGTAATAAAACCGACCGCTCCGTGTTCAGCAGCATGACGGCTTTTTTCGGCACCAGAGCCGATATGGGCACCTTCTTCAGATGGCAAATCATCTGGCCTGCCAGATAAGGCAACAACGATTTTATTTTTAACATCAATATTTTGGTAGTCGTTGTAACCAAACTCATCAGAAATAACACCATAACCAACAAAAACTGTTTCTGCAGTAATCGCGGTATCATTTTGTAAACTTGATCCCGATGTGAGAAATTCTGTTCCGTAGGACAAATCTACGTCGCCTGTTAGACCGTGAATCGTCGCGACAGCTGAGCCTTCAATTAAATAACTTTTTCTAAAACTGACTTTCTGTTCAAAACCTTGCGAGTTAACTCCGATGCTTTCTCCCCTCGGCGTTAACCCTAGCTGTTTAAAGTAGGATTTGACATAATTTGCCGCTATTTGATAACCATTACTTCCGGTATCTCTTCCCTGTAAAGTATCATCAGCCAAAAATTCAATATGCGCTTTAATATTAGCTGCGTTGACTTGGTTAGGGGCTTCTTCGACGCTTACTCGTTCTGTAGGCTGCTGTTTATTACACGCAAATAATGCCATAGCAGGTAAGACAACTAGTGTGAATAATTTAACGCTTTTCGGCAGGGATAGTTTCATGGAATTCTCTTGTCATTGAGCCAATGGAATTAATGACAAGTTAATTGTCGAACCAATTCTCTTGGATTTATTATTCTTATACTTGTATGAAAGCTTACCCTAAAGGCAATAATCGACAATGTTGCTTACAAGCAATCTAATTAACACTATATCGGCTGTAAAAACAAAAAACTAGCTCACAAGTTTACTTGTATCAAAGATAATATCGACAAGTGTTGCGTTAACTTTGCGCTAGGTAATCAGCTACTCTAAAATTGGTATCCCTGAGTGACGTTTGACATGATCAATCACAACATAAGTATGGGTTTGAGAAACACCAGGTAATTCAACAATAACGCCTAACAGCAATCGATAGGCGTCCATATTTTCAAAACACAGCTTTAATAAATAATCAAAACCACCCGCCACCATATGACATTCAGAAACTTCTTTAATGGTAATAACTTGTTGTCTGAAATCATTAAAAATATCTGCGGTAGTTCTATCTAGTGTCACTTGAATAAACGCTGACATGCCATATTTTAACTTACTGGCATTTAAAAATGCTCCGTAGCGTTCTATATAACCATCTTGCTCAAGACGTTTTACTCTTTCTAAACATGGGCTTGCACTTAAGTTGACTCGTTTAGACAACTCACTATTAGAAATGCGGCCATCTTTTTGCAAAGCGTCCAAAATAGTTAAGTCTATTCTATCTAAAGTTTTAGTTTTATCGGTTGCCATGAAGAGTACTTTTAAGGAGTTAAGTGTAAATTACAGAATAAATTAACGTAAAATATCATAAAACGCTAATAGATTTTCTTGTCTTTCTTACGGTAGCTATTAGCTGCCGTTAATTAAGTGTTATTTAGCTTTTGCTAAGTAAAAAAGCTTCAATATCACCGCCAGGTAAAGGCTTATAAAAGTGATACCCTTGGCCATAAATACAGCCCATTTGGGTTAATAATTTAGCATCAGCTGCATTTTCAATTCCCTCACCAATAGTTGCCATATTTAAACTTGCCGCTAAATCAATTATGGTTTTAATAATTGCTTGGTGATTACCTTTTTCGTGCACATTCTCAATAAAAGATCGGTCAATTTTTAGTACATCCATTGGAAAACGATGTAAGTAACTTAAACTAGAATATCCAGTGCCAAAATCATCAAGTAAAATCTTTATACCCATTTTTTTCAATGCCCGCATATTATCTAGAACGACATTGTTATTTTCCAATAAAGCCCGCTCTGTTAGTTCAACTCGAACTTGATGTGGTTGCACACCTGTTTTATCAATAACATTCTGAATATCTTGCGGCAAACTTAAGCTGAAAAAATGATTACAATATAAATTACAACTAACATACAGGTGTTTTAAACCGAGGCGCTCTTGCCAAATTTTCAATTGACGGCAAGATTTCTCTAATATCTGCATATCAATTGCCATGACTAAATTGGTTTCTTCAGCTAAAGGAATAAAGTCATTTGGAAAGACAAAACCACGTTTCGAACTTTTCCAACGCGCTAGAGCCTCAAAACCAATAATTTTTTCACCTGCCAGCTCTACAATCGGTTGAAAATAAGGTTCAAATTCTTGCTTAGTGATAGCTTCACGAATATCAGATTCAAGTGACAAGGCATTTTGCACTTTTTTATGCATGCTTGAGTCAAATACTTCATAGCGCCCTTTGCCTTTATCTTTTGCATGATACATAGCCGTATCCGCATCTCTAAGCATAGTGTCAGCGCTACTATAGCGCTCGTTATTAAAGAGTACGCCAATACTCGTACCAATAAACACAGATTGATTTTCAATAATAAAAGGTGATGACAAAAGTTCTGTAATACGTTTTGCAATATCGTAAGCTTCATCATTACTTTCTAAGTCTTCAACCAAAATAACAAACTCGTCACCACCTAAACGTGCAACTGTGTCTTTATCTCTTACTGTGTCGACTAATGCCAAGGCGATTTCTTTTAAAAGCATGTCGCCAGCATGATGGCCTAAACTATCATTAACGACTTTAAAACGGTCTAAATCTAGGAATAAAATAGCAAACTTTGAGTCAGGTCGGCGTTTGTTACAAGCAATGGCATGGTTTAATAAATCAGTGAAAACAGCACGATTTGGCAACCCTGTTAAAATATCGTGAGAAGCGGCATGTTTGAGTTTTTCTTCTGCTTCTTTACGTTGTTTTATCTCATCTTCAAGTGCCACCGTTCTCAGCTTTACTTGGTGTTCCAATAACTCATGGGCTTTACGTTCATAATCAGCTATTTCTCGACGTTTAATGGCAGACGCAACATGTCGAGAAACAAAGCGTAAAAGCTCTGCATCTTGCTCAGAAAAGCATAGTGATTTTTGATAACTTTGCAGCACCATTGCACCCAATACTTCACCAGAATGAATTAAAGGTACGCCTAACCAAGAAACAGCCTTGTCCTGTGGTTTAACTACTCTATCTTCTTGGTATAATTTTAGCATCGCGGGTCTATCAAGCAGCACAGTTTCCGCACTTTTAAGTACTAATTCAGTGAAGCCTTTACCCAGTTTACGAGGCTCAAATGCTTTAACAACGTGCTCTGGTGACTGATCTAAATAGTAAGTGAAGTAAATTTCGTTGCTAACTTTATTATATTTTGCAATATAAAAATTTTCAGCATTAATCAACTGACCAATAATGTTATGAACCATATTGTAAAAGGTTTCAATATCAATACTCGGATCATTTGTTAATTCTGAAATACGATAAAGTGACTCTTGTAATAACTCAGCTTTTTCACGATCTCGAATTTGTTTCATTAATTCACGTGTGCGCGCATCAACTGCTGACTGCAGTCTTTCTCTATCTTGTAAGCGTGTTAAGGCAGTCACAATATGTTGTGCGGTAAATGACAATAAATCACATTCAGACGCTTGGTAACGTGTTGCAGCAGAGTAGCTTTGTACCGCCATAACGCCGATAACAAAGCCGTCATGCATCAAAGGGACCCCCAACCAATCAACGCCAGCAGTACCAACAGACTTGATTTTTTGCTCTTGCTCCAACTGTCTAATCACTTCTGGTGTCGCCAATAACGCTTTACCGGTTTCAATAACATGACAAGTCATTGAACCCATAAAATCCTCAATAGGGTAGACACGCTTTTCCATTTCATCTTTTTCATCTACATGATAAACCAGCTCTAATGTTGCTAAAGTTTGGTCATATAAAACAATATAGAAATTATTGGCGCTCATTATAGAGGCAATAGAATGATGAACTTGGGTAAAAAATGTATCTAGATTTGCACAATCAGTCGACAATTGATTGAGCTTAAAAAGCGCGGTGTAGCGATCTTGAAGGATTTGATGTTGTTCCAGTAACGCGACGGGATTTTTTGTTAAATCGGAAACATTCAAGGGTTCTAATGGATTTGTCAACATTTTCACCATGCTCACGTTCAAGTTAATCAAGCCGTTTATCGATACCAGTATTACAAAAGATAAAGTAGCAGAAAAGGATCAAAAACTTCATTGCCATGTACTTTAGTTTTTGAAGATTTGACAGCTAAAGGCATAAAAAATATAGCTTTAGCTGTTGATTTAATTTCTCACCTAATACGATAGAAGTAAAGCATTTACTTCCTCTTCTTTGATTTCAGTAAGCTAAAATCAATCTAATAGAAGCGACAATAAAGCTAATACTGTTAGGCCAAATTAAGAACCAACAATAATACTCTAGTTACTCAACTTTTGCGCATCAGCAACTTGTGCCTTATTTCCGCAAACACCGGCTTGTTTATCGTCACGATAAAAGCGAATATCAATGCAATCTTGCTGATACCTGCGTTCTAACTCTGTACGAATTAATGGCTTACTTTTAGCATTAATGATTTGTTTATGCAGCGATTGGCATTGCTGTACTTGCTCTGACGCCAGTGTCACATCTTCACAAATACTATCGTGTGAACTACAACCTGAAAAAAATAATACCCCGGAAACTATCAAAACTAATTGTTTCATCATTTACTTCACTTATTTTGCTAAAAAATTAATTAATATCGAGAGCTAACTCTCTCGTATAAAACGACTAAAATTTTCTTATTAATATTTATAGGTAAGGTTAGGCTTTTGAAATCACCCTCTTTCCTTAGTTTGGGTATATAATACGTAAAAATAAAGTTTAAGCATTAAGATTATTGTATTAGGGGAAATTTATGCAAGTACAAGTTGTTGATTATCGTGCCAGTGACGCACCACAAAAGTTTGTTGAAAGTTTACGCAACACGGGGTTTGGTGTATTAACTAATCACCCTATTCAACAGTCATTGGTAGAAAAGATCTATAAAGATTGGTATGACTTTTTTACTCATGATGAAAAACAAGCCTTTGCATTTGATCCGGAAAAACAGGATGGCTATTTTGCACCTGAGATATCAGAAACGGCCAAAGGTCATACAAAAAAAGATATTAAAGAATACTTTCATATTTATCCTTGGGGTCGAATTCCTAAGCAACTTGAAGAAGATATTCTTAATTATTATAAGATGGCATCTAACTTAGCCAGTGAGTTATTAGATTGGGTTGAAAAGCATAGCCCTGCTGACGTTGCTAAGCATTATTCTGAACCACTTTCTAATATGATCATGGATACGCCAAACACGCTATTACGTGTTTTACATTATCCTCCGTTTAATGGTACAGAAGAACCCGGTGCAATTCGTGCGGCGGCTCACGAAGATATCAACTTACTGACTATTTTACCGGCAGCAAATGAACCTGGTTTACAAGTTCAAACACAAGAAGATGAATGGATCAATGTACCGGGTGACTTTGGCCATTTGATCGTTAACATCGGCGATATGTTACAAGAAGCCTCACAAGGCTACTTCCCATCAACTAGCCATAGAGTAATTAACCCAACAGGTACAAATAGTGGTAAATCTCGTATCTCTTTACCGTTATTCTTACATCCTAGAAGTGAAGTAGTGCTTTCTGAAAAGCATACGCAAGAAAGTTACTTATTGGAAAGGTTACGAGAGCTAGGTGTTAAATAACTAAAGCTATAAATAAGGTTACGTCCTTTGCTCGAAACTTTGCTTTTGAGCGTATAAAAAAAGCCATCACATTGTGATGGCTTTTTAGTGTCTAGATTATCACTTTTCAGTATTTAGCGGCTTAATCTACAATGTTCCCGTTTTAAGGCCATCTAACGTTTGTGCATCAGGCTTAGCTGCTTGCTTTTTACGTTTAAATAATGACTTAACATCTTCAATAATTAAGTAAAGACATGGGATCAACACTAAAGTCACAATAGTGGCAAATAATACACCAAACGCTAATGATACCGCCATTGGGATAACGATTTTAGCTTGTGCACTCACTTCAAAGAATATAATTGGTACTAAGCCAATAAATGTAGTGATAGACGTTAGCATGATAGCTCTAAAACGTTTCGTACCTGCATGCATTACGGCATCTTTCAAGCGCTCACCCCGTTTTCTAGCATTGTTAACATAATCCACCATCACTAAGGAGTCATTCACCACCACACCCGCAGCAGCCAAGATACCCATTACCGATAGCGCACTTAAATCCATTCCCAATATAAAATGACCTAATACCGCACCGATAATACCGAAAGGAATAACCACCATGATCATCGTTGCTTGCGAGTATGACTTCAATGGTATTGCTAACAATGAAAATATAATCAATGACGAAATTACAAAGTCACGCATTTGGTCGCTAGCACTTTCCATTTCTTCTTGAATACTACCTGATACTTCACTCTTAACTTGTGGGTATTTTCTTAAAAGCTCAGGAATGAAGTTGTCACGAATATCTGTCGCTACTTTAAATGGTTCAACTTGCTCAGCGTCAACACTCGCCCAAACGTTAATCGTACGATTACCATTTTCACGACGAATACGTGTTACACCATCATGCATTGTAATAGTAGCCAGTTCAGATAGAGGTAATTCAGCTCCATTTGGCGCTTGAATTAATACATCATCGACATGGCCAACAGAGCTTCGTTGGTCAAGTGGGTAACGTACCATTACTTTTACTTCTTCACTGTCACGTAAGATACGTTGTGCTTCGAGTCCGTAAAAACTGTAGCTAACTTGCGAAGCAATTTCAGCTAAGGTTAAACCTAAACTGTTAGCAAGAGGTTTCAGCTCAAACTGAACTTCTTTTGCACTTGTTTGACGACTATCATTAACATCACCAATGCCTTTAAGTGAATTAAGTTTAGTTTTTAGCTCTTTCGAAGCGGCTAATAACTCAGCATCATTTTTACTTTCTAATCTAAATGCGATATCACCGTCATCTCGACCACCGCCAAATAAATTATCTCCAATGGTTAAAGACTTAACCCCTGGGTAATTAGGTATTGCTTCGCGCCATAAATCAGCAAGTGCAAAGGTATCAATTGGACGCAACTCAGGTATCACTAATTTCACCATTAACTGGCCACTAGTTCTGCTACGTAAATCAACTTGCATATCTGAAATCATTGAATTGCCGTATTTAGCTTCAACGTTTTTATCAACACGGTTAATAACACCTTGAATATTCAATAAAGTTTGTAATGTTGCTTTTTCTGAAGCATCAACATTCATTTCTACCGTTACACGTGGAAAGTCATGTGGAATTTTAGGTTGGCCAACAAAGCGAACAAAACCACCGCTAAACAAGCCAGCACTAATCAGCATCAAACTAATAAAGAACATTAGTACTGCATAACGATAGTTAATAAACAATGCTAAAGAAGGACGATAAACAGTCTCAATGAAGTGCTTCAACTTGGTATCAACCCATAAACGCAATCTATCAATAGGGTTTTTAGGGTTAAATGCCTTCATTTTCATTTTAACTAAATGCGCAGGTAAAATTAGTTTCGATTCAACTAAAGAGAAAATCAAACAAAGAATAACTACCGAGCCTATCGCTTTACCAAAGGCAGAAGATGGTCCTTCGCCGAAAAGGAAAGGTAAAAACACCGCAATTGTTGTTAATACACCAAAGGTCGCAGGCATAGCAACACGTTTAACACCACGAATTACGTTTTCAGTACTATGCCCATGTTCTTCAATTTCATCATGAGCACTTTCGCCCATCACGATCGCATCATCAACCACAATACCGAGCACTAAGATAAAGGCGAATAAACTGATTACATTAATCGTTACACCCACAAATTCCATAGGCATAACCAATAAAGTACCTAAGAAACAAACCGGTAAGCCCATCATGACCCAGAAAGCTAAACGAACACGTAAGAATAACGCTAGCATTAAGAATACTAATACCGCACCACTTTTCATGTTGTCGACCATCATATTTAATCGGCCTTCAAGGTAGTATGTCATATCTACCCAAGTTTCTAATTTAACACCAGGAGGTAATACTGATGCTTTGTCATCAACATATTTTTTAACAACTTCAGCAATATCAGTAATACTTTGGTTATCTGCCGCGCCAATAAATAATGTTACTGAGTTCTTACCGTTAAATTTAGAATATTGTAAACCTTCTTCAAAACCATCGATAATAGTGGCAACTTCACCTAAAACTATTTTTGTACCATCTTCTAGCGTTACAACAGGGATCTGCTCAAATTCATGACCTCGATAAGCCTGGTTTTCAACACGTAGGTTGATATAACCATTTTCAGCGCGAATTTGTCCTGCTGACATATTACGTGAGTAGTTACGTACAGAGTTAGCAATATCACGAAAGCTCAAACCATATTCACGAAGCTTATCTTTACTCACCTCGATTGAGATTTCATAATCTAAGCCAGTAAATAACTCTGAGATATTGATAAAAGGTAATTGCTGAATTTCATTATGAACTTTACGACCAAGCTCTTTTAACTCGCCATTAGTTAAATCGCCATATAAGCTGATATACATGACTTCTTGACGAAACTTCTCACGTTCAACCTTAATTCTTTCCATGCCTTCAGGGAAACTAGAAATGGAATCGATTGCCGATTTTACTTCTTCTAAAACGACTTGCGGATCATAATCTAATTCAACTTCAAACCAACCGTTTGAATAGCCTCGATTTGAATAAGTAATGACACGTTTAAGACCTTGTACAGTTTCCAAAGCCTCTTCAATCTTTATAGTTATACCTTCTTCAACTTCTTGTGGTGCCGAGCCAGGATAAGGGGCGGCATAAGAAATCCAATTAATTTTAACTTGCGGGAACATTTGTTTATTAATGGTGCTAATGGTAAAAAAGCCACCCACTAAAATGAATATCATTAATAAATTTGCCGCAACGCTATTACGGGCAAACCATGCAATTATGCCGGTATTAGTATCAATACTGTGGTCAATTTCAGGTTTTTTCTTAGCCGTATCAGTTGTCATACCTATTCTCCTGAACCACTATCGTTTAACGCAACTTGAGTAGTGCTCTCAGCATCGTCAGCTTGTTCTTCACTATTTTGTTCAGCTTCATCGCTCAATAAAGCTAACTTCATACCGTCGATAGGGTAATCAAGAGCAGACACAATCAACTGGTCGCCATCAACTAGGCCATTTGAAATAATGACATTTCGACCATCTTGGCGAACAATCGTTATCTCTGAATAATGTAGTTTTGACTCACTGTCTAGAATAGCAACTCGATCATTTTCAACTAAATGACGTGGAACACTTGTTGCTTGTGCAATATCAAGCCCAAGGATTTTAGCGTTAACGTAAGAGCCATAGCGAATTGGCGTGGTATTATTATTTTCAGTTAAAGCATATGGGTCATGAATTTCAGCGACTAAATAACTCATGCGGCTTGTGCTGTCGATAACACCTTCATTACGTGCAATATGCGCAGACCAAACAGTTTCTGCACCTGCAAAAGTGCCCATTAAATTAACCTTAGCGTTTTTGCCATGGTCAACTAAAAACTCCAATTGGTTATCAGCAACAGGCAAACGAACTTCTGCAATTCCAGTACCTAGTAATTTACCTACCATGCTACCCATAGCAACAAATGAACCTAAACCAACCTTGCGGCTTTCAATCATAGCATCATAAGGTGCTCTAACTTCGGTACGCTCTAAGTTACGCTTTGCTCGTAAAATTGAGGCTTGTGCTGATTTTACACGGGCGATTTCCTGCGCTAATTGCGGCTTACGTAAACTTAGTTCCGTTGGCGATGTGTCAGTAATACGCTTCCACTCTTGTTCAGCAACGCGGCCTTGTGCCCGTTCTGTTTCAAGTGAAGCACGCGCTGAAGCCATCGTTGCTTCAGCATCAATTAATGCTGCTTCATAATCATTAGGATCAATACGCGCTAACAATTGTCCTTTTTTAACAAAACCACCGCGAACAAATGTTTCTGACAATTCGACAATTTGACCACTTATTTGTGCCACTAATTCAGTTTCATACTTTGGCATCACCACGCCATATGACTCTACTTGTAAAGTCATTGGTGCAACTGAAATCTGTTCAACAGCAACAATAGGAGTATTATCAATTTCCTCTTTTTCTTCAGGTGGCTTTTTCATGCTTGAAAAAAGCATAAAAATTAAAATTCCCGCGATTAAAATGACAATAGGTACGAATATTTGTTTTTTCCGTGTCACAGTGACGTCCTCATAAAGTCTAAAATTTGTAATTATTAGTTATATTGCATACAGGATACCGAAATCACTGACTACAAAAACTAACAAAGTTGTAAATGCTTGTTACAATATCCGCACCATTTTTTGAAAACATAAAAATAATATTTCAAAACACCTATATAACAACAACTTAAAAAGCTTTACGTATAAATTTCAAATAAAAAAGCCACAAAATAAATGTGACTTTTTATAACGGGTTAGTTTTTTTCACCAAAAAGTTAAACTTTTATAAATATTTTTCGTTGATATAACCAACACAGAAGCAACCACTGCAGAAACACTGTTGTTACAATACTAATTAACGTGCTCCAGCCATTATCAAAAAATACAAAAAATCCACCGAACAAACTGTTATTGATATATTGCCAATTAACAATACTGCTCGCTAAATAAATAATGATAGAGTTACAGCCTATTACCGCAAAGAACTTAGCAAGTTGTGTTAGCTTTAATACATCGAATAGGTAATAAAAGATCACTAATAATAAAAGACTATAGCCAACAGACACCAAAACAAAGGAACTAGTCCACAAGGTTTTATTAATAGGAAAAATTAAGTCCCAAGCCTCTCCCGCTATTAAGCAAATAACAGCAGAAATTAGTAGTGTTAGCATTAACTTCGATGGCTGTTCAGCACTCTTTATCATTAAACGTCCTGCAAAAACACCGGCAAGCGCATTGACGATTGATGTGACATTTGACAATACCCCTTCAGGGTCTATTGCTAGACCTTGATAACTGACTCCTGGCAGTAATTTAGCATCAAACCACGCATTAATTGCCCCACTAGCGCTATAGTCACCACCACCAAAGCCAGAGATATCAATATAAGTGAGTAAGACCCAATAGCAGAGTAAAATACCGCCCGCGATTAACCATTGTATTCTTTCACTGACGTACCAGCACAACATCGCCGCGACAAACCAGGAGACGCCAATTCGCCCTAGAACACTGGCAAATCGCACTTCTTCCAACTGCAATGGTATCCCTGCGCCCCAACCATGATTGTAGATAACGCCCAATAGAATCAACAAACCTAACCGTTTAATACTACTTAATACTAGAGGTTTTCTTTTTTCTACCGGATATTGATTTATCGGCTTAGCGCTGACCCCTAAACTTACACCCGCAAGAAATATAAAGAGTGGGAAAATAAGATCATACGCCGTTACACCATGCCAAATAGAGTGCTGCATTTGCATAGCTAAACTTTGCAACCATGACCAACCCGTAATAACAAATAATGCAGCAAAAACTCCTTCTGCCCCCAAAATCCAAATCATATCGAAACCACGTAAGGCATCGACAGAGAGTATCCTTTTAGGTTTTGGCTTGTCGTTGCTATGCAAATTATTTTTATCTATTTCTTGTGCGGTATTCATTAAATTTCTCTTAGCTTAATTAAACAAATATAACTCGATCACTTTGGCCTCAAAAAAAAGACAACGCTGTCATCGGTATAATTAAGATAGTAATAAGATATTGCTTGAATAGCAAACAGCTAAAAACTTAATTACCGACAGCGACGGTTACAATTTGTTATGAATTAAACTTGCTAAACGCTTGTGTCAGAAAGTAATTACATTAAGATTAAATAATCAAAAAGGGGATTTTATGCTGACAAAAATTAGTGCTTTCTTTCAATCATTAGCTGAGCCAGTTGATAACCAAACACCAGTAATCAGTTTAGAAATAGCCTGCAGTGTACTGTTATGTGAAGTAATGCTGGCTGACGGTCAACTTGATAATGCAGAACAAACTCAACTAAATGAAATTTTAACCAGTCAATTCAACTTATCCAACGAAGAAGCTGAGGAAATCATTAAGCACGCTTTGTTATTACGTGAGAGCGCTACTGACTTTTTTCAATTCACTTCAAAAATTAACGAAAATTACAGCCTTGAACAGCGAATTAAAATGTTGGAGCTACTATGGCAGGTTGCTTATGCCGACGGAGAGCTCGCCAGTATTGAAGAGCATATTATTCGTAAAATTGCTGACTTATTACATTTACGCCATAGTGAATTTATTCAAACCAAGCTCAATATTCAATCAAATACTGCTTCAGACAAATAAAAAGTCCATCGGTATTGAAAGTTATAGTTAACTTGCCGCCAGATCGGTTATTATAGCCGCAAGTTAACTGACCCCAAGAATCCACATGGCAAGCATCGGCAAATATAATACCCTTCCTGTTGTAGCAATCACTGATAATGGCGCATATTTAAATGCTGCTGAATTAGGTGAAATTTTACTACCTAATCGTTTTGTTCCTGAAAACTGCGAAGTTGGTAACGAAGTTAAGGTTTTTATCTATGCAGATACTGCGGATCGCATTGTTGCGACAACAGAAAAGCCTTTGGCAGAAGTTGACCAGTTTGCCTCATTGAAAGTTAGCCAAGTCAATAAAATGGGGGCTTTCCTCGACTGGGGCTTACCAAAAGACTTGCTAGTACCTTACAACCAACAGCATAGCGAAATGGAAGTAGGCAAATATTACCTGGTCAGGATCTTTCTCGACCTAAAAACAGATCGACTAGTTGCATCAAGCAAGCTTGATAAGTTTATCGATATTTGGCCTGCTGAGTACCAAAAATGGGACAAAGTAAAATTAACCATTGCCACTAAAACCGACCTTGGCTTTAAAGCCATTATTAATGATTTACATTGGGGTTTACTGTACGACAACGAGATATTTAAGCCACTTCGTGCCGGTAAAAAAATAACAGGTTACATTAAACAAGTTCGTGAAGATGGTCGAATTGATCTATCTCTTACTCGCCCAGGTGAAGGTAAAGTGAAAGACTTTAGCGATAAGTTACTCGCGCATATTGCCGAGAACGATGGCTTTAGCCCGCTGCATGATAAAAGTGATCCTGAATTGATCAAACGTATTTTAGGGGTAAGTAAAAAAAACTTTAAAGCTACTGTTGGTAATTTGATGAAAAATGGCAAAATTACTATAGAAAAAAATGGTATTCGTTTGAAGTAATTGACCTCGATATACTCTTTAAATAACAAAAATTACGCACAATTAAAAAAAGCCCCAAAGGGCTTTTTTTATGCTTAACATTCGACTTGAACGTTGGCTACTGTGTACCACCAACGGTCATTTCATCAATTTTCAAGGTTGGTTGACCAACGCCCACAGGAACGCTTTGGCCGTCTTTGCCACAAACACCAACACCGGCATCAAGTTTTAAGTCATTACCGACCATACTTACTTGTTGCATTGCTTCAGGGCCACTACCAATTAACGTTGCCCCTTTAATTGGCGAGGTTATTTCACCATTTTCAATGAGGTACGCTTCCGAGCTAGTGAAAACAAACTTACCTGAAGTAATATCAACTTGCCCACCAGCGAAGTTAGGTGCATATATACCTTTTTTCACTGATTTGATAATGTCGTCAGGCTTATGTTCGCCAGCCAACATATAAGTGTTAGTCATACGCGGCATAGGTAAATGCGCATAAGATTCGCGGCGACCATTACCAGTAGGTTTTACGCCCATCAAGCCAGCATTATGCTTATCTTGCATGTAACCTTTCAGCACACCCTTTTCAATTAGTACGTTGTATTGCCCAGGCGTACCTTCATCATCAATACTGACAGAGCCTCGACGATTTGCCATCGTACCATCATCAACAATCGTACATAGTTCAGAAGCAACCTGTTGCCCGACTTTGCCAGAAAATGCTGATGAGCCTTTACGATTAAAGTCACCTTCTAAACCGTGTCCTACCGCTTCATGTAGTAATACGCCCGGCCAGCCAGCACCCAGTACAACGGGTAGCAATCCTGCGGGTGAATCGATAGCAACCAAGTTAACTAATGCCTGACGAACAGCTTCTTCAGCATAAGCTAAATAACGAGGTTTATTGTGTTCTAATTCGAAAAAATAGCTGTAATCAGTGCGCGCACCGCCGCCAGAACTTGCACGCTCTCGCTTACCATTTTCTTCAACAAGTACTGAGCAATTTAAGCGCACTAGTGGGCGAATATCGGTCGCGTAAGTGCCATCACTTGCTGCTACTAATATTTTTTCATAAACACCTGATAAATTAACAATAACTTGCTTAACACGCTTATCAACACTACGTGCATGCGCTTCAACTTCATGTAATAAAGTTATTTTTTGCTCTTGTGGCAAGCTAGCTAACGGGTCTAACGCTTTGTATTGTTCATTATTTTGCTGGATTTTTTTGCCATCAAATACTTGCACTTTGGCTGACTTCTCAGCGTTAGCAATGCCTTTCGCAGCATCCGCAGCTTTTTTCAATGCCAAAGGTGTAATGTCATCTGAATAGGCAAAACCGGTTTTTTCACCTGAAATCGCACGTACACCCACACCACGTTCAATGTTATATGAACCTTCTTTGACAATTCCGTCTTCAAGCATCCAAGACTCATGACTACTCGATTGAAAATATAAATCGGCTAAATCTACTTTACGTTGATAAATGCTATCTAACGTACTTGTTAAGATGCTTTCATCAATTTCACTATCGGCTAAGAGCTCTTGCTCAACATTATTCATACGAACTCAACTTATTATTAAAACGATTATGTACAGCAACCGGCATAGCGGTGCGCACTTTTAGTAATTCTTGCTCATTGTAATCTGCGCAGATAATACCTTTACCGGTATCAAGCTGCGCCAATATATCTCCCCAAGGGCTAATAATGACACTTTGCCCCCAGGTTTCTCGACCATTTAAATGCACGCCTTCTTGGCCTGCAGCAATAATATAAACTTGATTTTCTATTGCACGCGCTTGCAATAAAGTTAGCCAATGTGCGGCACCTGTTACGCGAGTAAAAGCACTGGGTACTGAAATTATTGTCGCGCCTTGCTGCGTAAGTTGTCTAAATAACTCAGGAAAACGCAGGTCATAACAAATAGACAAACCAAGTTTACTTGCGCCAACATCAACAACACTTACATTTTCGCCTGCTAGGGCGTAGCGTGATTCACAGTAGCTTTTTTCATTATCTTCAACGGCAACATCAAATAAATGTAGCTTATCATAACTACCCAATTCATGGCCTTCTGGAGAGAAAACCACACTAGTATTAGTAAATTTCCCCACTATTTTTGATAGTACGGGAATACTGCCAGCGACTAAAAAAACATTAAAAAGTTTAGCCATCGCGGCCAATTGAGTCTTTAAACCTTGGTTTTTAGCGTCTTCTTCTGCTAATGATAACTGCGCTTTGTCTTTACCACCAAAAAACAGGCAACATTCAGGCAATACTACCAGTTGCTGCTTATCTTGGCTCAAGGTTGCGAGCTGCTTTTCTATCTCAGAAAAATTATCTGCAACGCTAGTGTTAGAACACATTTGAATTGCACAAAGCTGCATATTGCTATTTAACACTACGCTTTTCCATCAGTTTTGTCTTTTTCTGGCTGCTGCTGTTTTGGTTGTTCAATTGCAGAAGGGTTAGTTTCGTCAGGAATATTATCAACAATTGTTGGCGGCGTAGAACGGCCAACACTAATATTTTTATTCTTTTTACTTACCTGTTTAAACTCTGGATTATCTAAGTTTCCCGTCACTTCAAAGTTAATTTCAGCAATAACGGAGGAAGTAATCACTTCATCTAACGCAACACCTGCTAAAAATGTCACCGGGTTAAGCGTCGCAATCCAAGCCAAAACCGGTAAACTCGAGGTCAAATTAGGTTTATACGACATGCGATAGTCAAGTTCATTAGAATTTAAGTTAGTATTACCAACAATAGTTAAGTCCCCTGCGGTACCTTTCATACGAACATTATCGGTATAAGCAACGCCATCCTTAACGGTAAAGCTACCTTTAAGTTCACGATAGAACATACCATCACTAAAAATATCTCTAAAATCAAAGCTGAGCTTACGTACTAACGACTGCAAACTTAATAGCGATAATATGCGCACACCTTTATCATCTACATCAGCCAAATAGCCATCATCAAATTTAGCACTAAGATCGCCATCAAAAGTTGCCAAAGCAAAGTCATGTGGAGCACCTTGCCAGCTAACGTCGTAAGTGATTGCCACGCCACTATCTTTAATGATCGACACATAGCCAATATTTTCGACTTCTCGGGCTACATTATCGCTATTTAAAATACCTTTAACACTAGTACTTGATTGCTTTTCATCTTGCTGCCACTTGGCATCAAATGCCATGTTAGTTTTGCCACGTTTGGCGGTAAACTTGTTCAGTAACAAGGTGTTTTCGTTCTCTCGTTCTACGGTAAAAGAAACATCACCAAAATCATATAAGCCGTACTTACAACTTGCACACTTAGCTTTAATGGTTGGCATATTGGCAAATACTTCAGCATTGAGCAGATGATTGATATTAGGTAATTGACTGTTATCTTCAAGTTCATCTGCTGAAACGTCACTTACTGAAACTTCATCTAGCTCTGACATAGCAGTAGTTAAGTTTTCAGTTGCTACAGTATTATTGGCGACAACTGTTTCAGCATTGTTTGGTGAATTTTCTTTGCTATTTTTGTCAGCCTTTGACTCAGCATTAGTTACTTCGGCAACTTCAGTTACTACCACTTCTTCAGGCGCAGTTAAATGCAAAAAGTCGATATCTAAGTCGATGCCCTGCTGATACCACTCAGGATAAAATTTGGCATTTGCTCGCACTTCTTTGGCATTTAGATTTAATAACCACCAATTAGCTGTGGGGCTAAAATCAAAATCTACCTCATGAAAGTCTTGCCCGTATACTAATAAGTTTTCAACTCGGCCATTTATTCGACTCGGTGCGTGTAACAACGGCGGCGTCGTTTCTACAAGAGAGTTTTCTACTACCACCTTTTCCTTTGGATCACTCGTAGGGGCAGCTTCAACCGACGATAATATATCGAGCACTAAAGGCTGCCACTGCTCATAATTGGCATTTGCTAGATCTGCGGTGATATGAAAGCCTTTTGTTGGCAGCCATAATTGCTGCTTACCCAGCACCAAATGCGCTAACGAAAAGCTTGTTTGTTGATGATCTAATAAACCATAAAAATCAACTTTATCACCAATTTCAGCATTTATTGTACTGTTAGACTCATTTCCTAAAGCATGAATATTAACCGCAATTTGCTCACCAATGTTTTTGCTAAATGGTGCCGGTATAGCTAAATTAACATCTTGCAAAGTAGAGTTTATTTGGTAGTCATAGCTAAAGTTATCATCACTAATATTGAGTGCTAACTGCCCTTGCCAGTCTAATTGGCCATTAGCATATTTTAATAATTCATCTGGCACTTGCGCTTGCCACTGACTTTCTTGCCATAGGGCTAACGTTTCAATAGCAACGCTATAGTGGTCACTCTTTTGTTTTGCTACAACATTTAGTGTTAGCGGTAGACCACGCCAATCTAATTTAATATCAGAGGCTGTTATTAGGTCATTACGGTAATTAAGACGGCCATTAACATTGACAAAGTCCATGCTTGGCGCCTGCAACTTCACCTTATTATCATTAAAGTCTACATGACCTTTTGCAACAACCGCATCAAGATCATTCAAAGGCAGCACTAAAGAAAAGTCACCGTTTATAACGTCTTCAACCATCACTTGTTCAAGTGTCAGCCCAATAGAACTTTTCATTGGGCTTGCATCCATCAATTTACTGACTAACGCAGGTTGTGTTTCACTAAAGCTAGCGTCAACCGTTAATATTTGTTCGTCAGATAGATTAGCTATAGCCGCTTCAACACCTGTTACGTCAATACCTGCGAGTGAACCCGCACGACCAGTAATCATCATACTATTATTGGTAAAGTTTAAGTTGGCAGCAAAATTTGTAATTGCTGGCCATTCAGGATCGAATATAAAGGTACTGTCAGACAATTCAGCATCAACCACAAAAATGCCTTCATGGTTATCAAAAGGAAAACTTTGTAATGGCCCATTAAATAGCACCAATGCTTGTTCTATTTTACCATCAACAATTGCAGCATCGAGGTAATCATAAAGGTTTTCTCCCATCAATAAATGGGGGTAATAATGCTCAGCAAACTCTGCATCACCTTCACTTACGCTTGCTAGTAAAGCCATCGTGACCGGTTTATCTTGCTCACTAACTACTTTAACATCTGCGGTTAAACTAACTTCAGACGAAGTAATGTCGACATTTTCAGCAGAAAACTGCCAGCCTTCAGCTGAAAACTCTGCAAAAATATCAGTACTTAAACGGCTATATTGAATTGGTTGCTTAAAGTGTTTGTCAAAATCGAGCGCACCATCAACCGCATTCAAGGCAATGTGTAATTTGTTACTTTGGTAAACTAACTCACCGCTAACATTATCTATACCTGGTATCCCGTGGCTAAAATGACTATTTACGTCATTAAAACTTGCGGTAATTGCCATATCACTTTTACTACCGAAAAAGTGAATATCATCAATACGGCCAGTTGGGGCCAAATTTACCAGTAAACTTTCTAACGCTTCATCATCAAACAAAAGTGGAAATACACCTTCAAAACTAGCTAACTCTATACCACTAATATAACCATTAACCCTCTCAGCGTTGACGTTAGCTAATGCTGATACTTTATTTGTTTCTTTACCATTACGTTTGATGACAATTGGTGAGGTAGAAACGTTATAAACCAACTCATCGATAGTTTTGATTTGAATATCACCACCGTCAATTTCAAAAGTTTGTTCACTATTATCGTGCTGCCAACTAATTTTATTATTACCGAGCGATAATTGAATAAACTCGGGTTTACCAGCATTAACATTCAGCCAAGTACTAAAGTTAATCGAGGAATGGGTATTTTCATCATCAAGCGCTAATGCACGCCCTAGCCAAGGCGTTATATTAATTTCATTAGCTTCAAGGTAGGCTTGACCTGTTAGCTTATCAAACTCATTGCCTTGAAAGTCTAATAACACTTTTAAATTATTTGAGCTAAGACCATCAACAATAACGGTACCATTTGCTCTATGACGATCATCTAAATTAAGCCAATGTAGTTCGTTGATTGTAAAGGCTCTTACACCTGCAATAGTACGGTATAAAACATGGCTATCACGGATCGAAAAGCGAGAAATCTGCTCTAATAAAATTGAAGATAAGTTATCAACTAAAGCGCTACTTTCAACAGACTCATCGGTTAAATCATCTTCAATTGCAACCTCAGCCTCTTCTGCTACTACTTGCTCAAACTCAAGCTCAGCACCTGCAATAGCAAAATCTTTGGTCACAAGTTGTCGTGCGCGGATACTGCGCCAGAAATCTAATTCAACCTCTAAGCTATCAATAAATATTTTCGCATCTTTTTTGGATAACAACTCAACTTGTCGAACAATAAGAGTTGGGCCTGATTCTTGCCAGCCCATAGTAAATGAGCCAATGGAGATATTAGTGTTGTAAGTGCTATTGAGATAATCTTCAACATTTTCACGATAATTATGGGCGTAAGGCAAAAATAAACGCAAAGTGCTGATTAACACCGCAAAAACTACCAACAAAATTGCCAATAGTTTATACAGACGCTTAAGCCATCTATTTAATATTGCGGAAACACTCATTACGTTTTAACCAAACCTTCATTCACTCCTAGATTTACCTGACCAATAATCACCACAACTCAGAAAGTTGCTACATCATTACAACGTCGAACTGCTCTTGATTATACATGTTTTCAGTTTGTATCTTAATTTGCTTACCAATGAATACTTCTAGCTCAGCGAGGTTATGGTATTCATCATTGATTAATGACTCACTTACTGATGAAGATGCATAAACGATAAACTTGTCGGCATCATAGGCGCGATTAACCCTGACAATTTCACGTAAAATTTCAAAACAAACCGTTTCAACTGTTTTCACATACCCACGACCATGACAAACTTCACATTCGCCACATAAAATATGCTCTAAACTTTCACGAGTACGTTTACGCGTCATCTCAACGAGTCCAAGCGCAGAAAATCCAGAGATACTATATTTTACGTTATCACGCGCCATTGCTATGTCTAAACTGTGCAATACGCGGCGTTGATGGTCTTTATCATTCATATCGATAAAATCAACAATAACAATACCACCGAGGTTTCTTAACCTTAATTGTCGTGCAATTGCCTGAGTTGCTTCGATATTAGTATTAAATATTGTTTCTTCTAAATTCCGATGACCAACAAACGCACCAGTATTAATATCAATAGTGGTCATTGCTTCTGTTTGATCGATAATTAATGAGCCACCTGACTTCAATTCAATTTTGCGATGTAATGAGCGTTGAATTTCACTTTCAACATCGAATAAATCAAATATTGGTCGCTCACCTGGGTAATATTCAATGACGGGCGCTAAGTTAGGTACAAACTCGGTGGTAAATTCAACTAATTGGTCGTAAGTTAATTTTGAATCAATGCGAATACGCTCTAATGATACGCCAACAAAGTCACGTAAAACGCGAAATGCCAATGACAAATCTTGGTAGATAGGGTCTTTAGTTTGTTTACGCTTCTTACGCTCTATCACTTTCGCCCAAACACGACGTAAAAACTCAGCGTCATGCTGTAATTCTTCAATGCCTGCACCTTCTGCAGCAGTACGAACAATAAAGCCATGATCTTCACCACAATATGGCGTAACAATGGACTTTAAACGATTACGCTCTTTAGGGTCTTCTATGCGTTGTGAAATTCCGGCATGGCTAGCATTTGGCATTAGCACTAAAAATCGCGCTGCGACAGTAATATCAGTAGTTAGCCTCGCGCCTTTAGTACCTAGCGGGTCTTTCACCACTTGTACAACGATGTATTGGCCTTCGTGTACTAAGTTACGAATATCAGGCACTTGGTCATGACTACTGTTTTCTTCTTTGACAATAAGTTTTGAATTGATATCAGAAGCATGAAGAAATGCGGCTTTACCTAAATTTATATCAACAAATGCGGCTTGCATACCAGGTAACACGCGAATAATTTTACCGAGATAAATATTACCGACTAAGCCTCGACGAGCTTCACGTTCAACATGAACTTCTTGCAGTGAACCATTTTCGATTAGTGCCACTCGCGTTTCGCTGGGCGTAACATTGATCAGTAACTCACCGCTCATATCAATTCCTATTTATATCAAAATTAGTCTTGCGCTATTAACGATTTCACGCCAAAAGAAGATAACAACTGGGCTGTTTCATACAAAGGTAACCCGACCACTGAAGAATAACTACCGCGAATTTGTTTCACAAATTGTCCAGCTATACCTTGAATACCATAAGCACCGGCTTTATCTTGCGGTTCACCTGTTTGCCAGTAACGAGTGATTTCTTGCGTCGATAAGGCTTTAAAGTCAACGTCGGTAGTAACAATTATTACTTCACTGCGCTCGCCTTGTACTGCCGCAATAGCAGTAACCACCTGATGTGAATTATCAGACAGCATTTTCAGTATAGCGATACAATCATCTAATGATTCTGGCTTACCTAAAATATGCTGCTGAAACACCACGCTGGTATCAGAGCCTAATACAACAACGTCATCATCCGCCTGGTTTTGTGCAATTGCATTTGCTTTTTCTAGCGCCAAACGTGCAACATATTGTGCAGCATTCTCATCTGACTGAATGCTTTCATCAATATCTGCGGGTAAACATTGAAAATTATAACCTAGCTGCGTTAGCAACTCTTTTCGGCGAGGTGATTGTGACGCCAGTATTAAAGTAGTAGACATGTTATTTGATTCGAAAGTTTCGTCTAATTTTGCGTAAGAGTAAAAATACCCACGGCCAAAGCACAATTGTCGTGATCACGGGGTATAAATAGCTAGGTAAAAATATTGCATCAGTTAAAAAACGTTGCAGCCAAAACACGATTAAATGATAAAGAGCTGACAGTACGCCAACAATCATCGCTTGTTGCCAAACCGAGAAATTACGTATTTTTTGGAAGTTACTCGCCACAATATAAACAGCTAACGCCATTGCACCAGCATGTACGCCTAACGTAGAACCTAACAGAACATCTAAAATAAAACCTAATACCCAAGCGTAAATTACATTAACCCGTGTTGGTAATGCTAAACACCAATAAAGCAAAACCACTAACACCCAATCAGGGCGGAAAGCATCAACACTTAATGGCAAAGGCATAATGCTTGCCATAAGCGCGACTAAAAAAGTTAACAGAATAATTAAACGGCTAGAGAGGCTCATTCACCTTCACCTTTCGTGGCTGACTTGCTTTTAGTAGCTGCTGCTTGTGACTTTTTCAATGGTTTTGTTTCAGCTTGTTCTGGCCACAATAATAGTACGTAACGTAAACGGTCTATTTTTGCTACTGGCTGACTTTGAATACGTGCAAAGGCATGAGATTCATCTTGAATAACCGAAGTTACTTTAGCAACAGGGTAGCCTTCTGGAAACTTTCCGCCTAAACCGGATGTAACCAAGATATCATCGACGCGAATATCGGTACTATGCTGCACATGGTTATGAGTTAATCGGTCAATAACCCCAACACCAGCCGCAATTAAGCGTACACCGTTGCGGCTTATTCTTACTGGTATGGCATGAGTCACGTCAGTGATAAGTAACACCCGACTACTCGTTGTACCGACATGAAGTACTTGCCCAACAATGCCTTCGTCATCAATAACCGCTTGGCCTTCAAAAACACCTTCGTTAGCACCACGGTTTATCACCACTTGATGGGTATAAGGGTCACTGTCTACTGCTAAAATTTCTGCCACCATCTTTTTGGCATCATTACGCAATGGTGAGGAAAGTAATGCTCTTAAGCGTTCATTTTCTTTTTTAACAATATCTAACTGCAACGCCTGTTCATGAAAAACCAGTTCATTAACTTTATATTGCTCATTATCCGCAATAAGTTGGCGACGAGTAACGATATTTTCTGCTGCCCAATTCATCATTTGCTTCGGCGTAGTAGCCAAATACTGTAAAGGGCTGACCATAGATTGTAAAAAGCCTCGAACGGATTCGAAGCTATTCATTTTATGGTCGAAAAAAATTAACAATACAGAACAAAACAGCACCAAAACTAGTCGGTGCTGTGGGGAAGGTCCATGCTTAAAAATAGGATTCATTGCGTGAACTAATCGTTATTCGTAAGAAAACAGATCGCCACCGTGCATATCTATCATTTCAATGGCTTTACCACCACCACGAGCCACACAAGTTAATGGATCATCAGCTACTACTACTGGAATACCTGTTTCTTCCATTAATAAACGGTCAAGACCTTTAAGTAATGCACCACCACCAGTCAAAATCATTCCGCGCTCTGAGATATCAGAGGCTAATTCTGGTGGAGATTGCTCAAGCGCAACCATGATTGCACTAACAATACCGGTCAATGGTTCTTGTAAAGCTTCTAAAATTTCATTGCTATTTAATGTGAAACTACGAGGAACACCTTCGGCAAGGTTACGGCCACGTACTTCAATTTCAACTAACTCTTCACCAGGATAAGCAGAGCCAATTTCATGCTTAATACGTTCAGCAGTTGCTTCACCAATTAAGCTACCAAAGTTACGACGTACGTAGTTAATAATCGCATCGTCAAACTTATCACCGCCAATACGAACCGATGAAGAATAAACCACACCGTTTAATGAAATAATACCAACTTCTGTCGTACCACCACCAATATCAACAACCATTGAGCCTGTTGCTTCTGATACCGGCATACCTGCACCAATAGCTGCAGCCATTGGTTCATCTATCAAATAAACTTCACGAGCGCCAGCACCTAATGCTGATTCACGAATAGCGCGTCGTTCAACTTGTGTTGAACCACATGGTACACACACTAAAACACGTGGGCTTGGACGCAAAAAGTTATTACTGTGTACTTGTTTAATAAAGTACTGCAACATTTTTTCAGTAACAAAGAAGTTAGCAATAACACCATCTTTCATCGGACGAATTGCTTCAATATTTCCGGGAGTACGACCTAGCATTTGTTTAGCTGCAGAGCCAACAGCGGCGACACTTTTAGAGCCACCAGCACGGTCTTGACGAATAGCTACAACAGAAGGCTCGTTTAATACAATGCCTTGGTCTTTTACATAAATCAGGGTATTTGCTGTTCCTAAGTCGATTGATAAATCGTTAGAAAACATGCCGCGTAATTTCTTAAACATATTGTCGAAATGTCCTTTAAACATCACCTAGGCAACAAATTGCCAGAATATTAGGGTTCTTGATATGCAGAACAGCGATAGCCTACATATTAAAAATAGCGTTATTAACTCGCTATCATACCGCAGACTTTGATGCTTGTGTTGTTAGAATGATAAAAAATTCACGAAAAATTAAGATTTTTTCACCAAATATTAGAATAAGAAGAATCCAACACGGTTAAGGCTAACATTCGCCAAATTAAAGACTAATTAGTCACTTCTCGCCAAGAGATGATTCGGTCGTTACCTCGGTATAGGCCAAAGGTTGCAACACCCGATGGGTTATCATCAAAAATATTACCATCATTATTTTCATCATTAGTATTCCAGTTAAACTTCAACCAAGTAGGTACATCTTCATAAGTAACTCGAATTTGACCTCGTGAACCGTCAGTAGGCTGTGATAATAGAAGCTGACCTAGCCCTAAATTAAACGTTGGCCCTGCATCAGAAACATTTACAACCCCTGTTGCTAATTGCGGTGATAAATCGACATTGTCCTTAGTGTAATTCGAAGCGACGCTGCCATCATAAGCGGTCAAACTATCAAGTTCATTAACGACAAATTGGCTGCCATTCCAATATTGAACAGACATAGGTAATGGTAAATCCGCAGTCTCAGGGCCGTAGGTGTTATCTATATTCCATCGACCAAACCTAATTTCAATACCTTTTGGATCTAGCGTCAAAATACCATTATTGCCATCGGTGTCAGTGTCATCTGTAGCGACATCATCGGTATCAATAATAGAATCTATTTGTATATTTATATCTGCTGTATATTTATCAATTAATGATTTTTCATTACGTGTATATAGATAATGATCGGTGTCACTGAATTTATATTTAACCGTGCCATCACCTCCATCACTTAAATTACTTGCCAAGACATTTATAGCTGCAACGACATCAGTATCTATGGTTTTCTCAACTCGGCTACTATCGAATATCGGTGATGTTATTGTAAAACTTGTTTCATCCAGCATCATAAAGTTAGCAGTATAGTTTTTTGTAATTTTACTCGCTGTGCCGGCATTATAGGCTGTAATTAAAATCTCAGGTTCAAGAAGACTTTTATAGGACATTGCGCCATCAGCTAAAGTTGATTTATTCAATTCGCCCGTGTACGCAAAACTACCTCCATTACTATTTTCCAACTCACCTTCAAACACGGTGCTCACCGTAAAGTATTTTGGTATAAAACGGCCAATATTCTTACTGACAGCTATAGGGATTGTTTTATTAAAATAGCCATTAACTGGTGGGGTTGCAGTTATTGTAAATACACCAACTTCTGAAATACTTTGCTCGGCAAGCTCAATAATGCCATTTTTTATGGCGCCAAAGTCCTCAACAAAGTCAAAGCTAGTTATTCCTAAGGCCACAGGATTTTCTGGACTTAGTACCGGAGCAACGGTTTTAACATTTAATGCAATATTGTATAGCTCAAAGTTAGGTGTATACGTTGTTTCGTCGGCACATGTTGCAGCAATATCTAAGGTGAAATTTTCTCCTGCAGCTTTGAACTTATTGCATATTATGTCATTAGGATTTGCGCTTGAGCATGCCGAATTTGCTTCAAATGCATTTATCAGTAACCGGTCAGGGCTGACAACCACAGTGACATTATCTGATGACAATCCTGAATCAGAGCCCTCACTAATAGCAATATTAATTTGGCCAGCATCATTATATTGGAAAGGTAAAGTTGCTGCCGCATTAGTGTCAAAGGTAATCACCTTTCTTTGCGCAACTCCATTTGCTGCCATTTCAATATTATCAACTTTAGGAAGTTTAGTACCGGTAACGGGATTACTATAAGTAAACGTTAAATCTACCGGCTGAGCACCTACATAAGCTGGAGCGCAACTCATACCATTATCACTTAATTTCACCGCTTGAATAACTAAATTAGGGATAGTACAAGAATTGTGATCATCCAATGTTAAAATATAACCAGCATCAGAGAACGTCATGTCACAACTACTACCAAAGCCTGAACACTCAATTGGATTACTTGCCGCTATGGTTGCCCCATCAATCGATAGGGTAATTTTTTCAGCTTTCGTGTAATTAAAATCAAAATTCGTACTGCCAGTAAATGTAGGTGAGAATTTAATACTGCTGCCATCTGTTGGGCTAGTAATAGTAAAATCTAAACTGACAGATTCTGTGCTTAAATCGCTACTGGCTGAGCAATCACTATTGGTGCAGGCTTTGATGGTTATCGGCTCTGCGGCACAAGTTAAACCATTTCCATCATGCACGATTTCATAATGATGAATAACGGGTTCAGCACAGGCATGCCTTTTTGCATAAACTTCGTTTATTTCAGCTGCACTCAGCGCCCCTTTAAATACGTGCACTTCATCAATAGCACCAGTGAAATGAAAGTTACTTCCGTTTTCTCCTGATGCTGAAGTTTCACCACCAATACTTGCAGGGCCAGTATCAACTCCCCAAGTTCCCGTATAAGTACTACTTGTACTAGTACCGTTTACAGCTTGTGCAACACCGTTAATATAGATTTGCCGAGTTTTAGTCACACTATTATGAACAGCGGTAACAAAGCTCCAAGTGTTAGCTGCAATTGAGCTATTGGTATCAACACTAATAGGACTAACACCACGAGAAAAGAAACGCAGTCGACCATTGCCAGGATCACCCAAACTAAAACCAAACCCTTGTTGGTTGTTTTGATCATCTATAAATATTCGTGAACCACTATTTAGATTGCTTGGGTTAATCCATGCAGTAATGGTAAAACTGTCTTGTAAATTTTCAAAAGTACTTGGCAATTCGATGTAATCATCAACACCATCAAAACTGCCATAGCCACAAGTACCAGGGTTGCCCGTTAAGGCTGGAGTTGCATTGCTGGTTGAAGCTCCATCAACTCCTTGTGCGTCAAAATTACCGGTTTCATCAATGACTTCGTTGGCCACATCATTCCATGAGGTTTCTTCCATTGAATACTGGGCAATAATCTCATTGTTACAAGAGATGACTTCACCGTCTAACCCTAAACCGTTATTTTGATAATCATAAATTTGATCTATTTGTTCTTGCCCTATTGCATCTTCAAATATAATCAACTCATCTATCAAACCGTTAAAAGCCTGACTTGAGCTAAAACCGCCACCTACGCTATCTTGCTCTTGCCCTAATATTAAACTTTCAATATTCAATGTACTGGTTGTTTGGGTCACACAACCTTGTGCTTCTTTATCGATAAATAAACAGCTTCTATTTCTACCGTGTGTCCAAACCAAATGATGCCATGTATTTCCAGCTATAGACGATGTTGATAAAGTGCCATTTTGGCCATTTTGCAAATATGGAATGAATCGAGTGTCGCTGTTAAACCACATAATCAATTCATTGTTACTGCCACTACTGGCACCAGAGAGTAAACTTTGATTAGTTTCTTTAGCCGTTTTTGCCCACAAGGAAATTGAAAATTCATCTTTGTCGTGTAAAACATCTTTATCAAGAACTACGTAATCTTCTGTTCCTGTTGTAGATAAGTCGACTGCACGACAAACTTTTCCGTCAACCGGTTGTGCTAGTTTTGCCTGACTATGAAAGTTGCCAACACTATCCTTTACCTCTTCAGCTACGTCAGCATATTCAGTTTCATCAAATTTAAAATTTGCAATTGGGGAAGCAAATTCAATAGGAGGAATATCAGGGCAAACAATAGGTTCGCCATCGAGATCTAAGCCATTATTTTGAAAATCATAAATTTCATCTATTTGGCCTTGTCCGATAACCTGATCAAAAATAACGAGCTCATCTAATAAACCATCAAATGCTTGGGATGAAGAAAAACCACCACCAACAGAGTCTTGCTCTTGCCCTAAAATTAAACTCTCAATATCGAGTGTATTAGTCGCCTGTGTAATACAACCTTGCGCGACTTTATCAATAAACAAACAGCTTTTATTCTCACCATGTGTCCACACTAAATGACGCCATTGATCACCAGCAATAGAAGAAATAGGTAAACTACCATTGGCACTATTTTGCAAATGAGGGCTAAATGATGTGTCCCTTGTAAACCACATAATAAGCTCATTATTACTGCCTGATGTTGCGCCAGAAAGAAAACTTTGATTTCCCGTTTTAGCTGTTTTCTCCCATAACGAGATACTGAATTCTTTTTTACCATCTAAAACATTATTGTCAATTATCGCGTAATCAGCAGTACCCGTAGCCGATAAATCAAGTGCTCGACAAACTTTACCGTCAACCGGTTGCGCTGATTTTGCACGACTATGAAATGTGCCAATACTATCTTTTATTTCACCTGCAACGTCATCATACTGCGTTTCATCAAACTTGAAATTTGCAATTGGAACAACGGAAGACTCGGAAGTGATTGATAAACTAAAATAATCGGTTCCAATCCAATTAGTCTCGCCATTAAATGTTTTACCTTGCGAGACAACATATACGGTAATTTTATTATCGTTATCAATGTAATCAGTTATATTTGAAGTAACACTTTGGCTTAATTCAACCACCCAGTCATTTGTATTTTGAGTAACGAGCTCGTAGCTATTATTGCTATTGTTCCAAATATAAATAAGTACGCCATCGATTTGATTATTTTTACTATTAACGCCAAACCCATTCCAGAACACATCTAACTGGCTAATATTAATTATATTTTCATCTATTTCTATAACATAACGTATCGCGGGATACTCATTCTTAGCATAGTTAATATAATCATGATAAACATTATTATTGCTTGTTATATCACTATAACTGGAAGCTGAGTATTGAGATGATGGAAGAGAATTACTTAATGGAATCTGAGTTCCAGACACTCCCTCAAAGGCGAAGATATTTGAACCGGCTGTTCGGTTAGAGAAGTCATAAACTGTTGTCGTTACTGCACTAACTAAAGATGGTATCAACATCAGTACGAATAAAACTATATGCTTCATAGTTTGATAAACCCTACGTATATACGAATATTGATAGGCTATTGCACTAACTTAGTCGTCTTTCAAAATCGACATGGCAACATCATAAGGTAGATATACAATAAAGGTAACGCTAAGCCGCTAAATAAGCAATAAAAAACCCCGCTTTAAGCGAGGTTTGATTGGATGGTAATTCTGTTTATTTTTTTGTACGTTGTCTCAGTCCAAGGCCTACAAGCCCAATTCCGAAAATGAATAATGTTGTTGGTTCTGGTACGTTTGCTGCGGACAAAGATGCTCGAACGTAAAAAGTTTCAAAATACACAAATGGTGTATCATCATCAGGATTTTTTTGTCCTCTACGAGAAGAGAATTGACTCGAATCGACAGTATCAAAATTTGTATTCCAATACGCAGCTGAATGAATTTGATTATTATCATCATCAGTAAAGTTAGCTAACGTAAGCTCTGAAAACAATTGCTCTAAAAGAGGATGTTCTGCTGAATTAACAATTTCCATCCAACCACTATGGAAGCTTGCATCTTCAAAAGTATTGGTAAGTATACCTTGTCCAAAAATACTACGTTCATAATTAGTAACATTGACCGACGATGCCCATGTCCAGTCATAACCACCATAGCTAAAATATGTGTCTTCAGCTAAATCTGAAGTAATAATTCCAGCAAAAGCGGAATTAGATAACAATAATAAAAATGAAAAAAGTAATTTTGATGCAGACTTGATCATTATAAAACCTCAGCTAATGAAAAACGACAGTAATACCATTACCACCAACGAAGCACAAAACATACCAAAGTTATTTTAAGTATAAATAACAGCAACTTAACAAATACAGTGCAATTCTAATTATATAATTGTAAAAAATATGAACAGTGTCTTAAGCTTTGAAGCAATTTAAAGTTACACCTGACGTTTATTAAAGACTACGTGCTTCAACTTCAACAGTGCGAGAAGTAATTTCACCATCAATATTACACTCACCCGTACTAGTTACCGTAAAATAACGTACACTTTTATGCGTAAATTCAGTGCAGGCGACAGGGTCCACAATAGAGCATCCCTTCAAACCATCAATGTTGGTAATAACAGGTGGAGACGCAGCACTGCAACCATTTACAGCATCACTAGAAGCGCCAACTGGGAATATTTGCCCTAATTGCCATTGAACACCACTTTGCGCAGCAGTATATGCTCGTGTTCCTAGAACTTCATAAGCAACACTTTCTTGGCTAGAGTCGAGTATATTAACCAACGCAGCCCCCAGAATAGATATCACAATAATAATAAAAATCGCAACGACAAGCGCACTACCACTTTGCTTTTTCGCTCGGTGCATGCTTTGCATATTGCAATGCGAGTTAGCAGCTCTGTCATAGAATTTATGGAACATTCGGCACCTGTATTTCATTGCTAAAAACAATTTCTTCTAAGTTTCGACTAAACCTAAACCAAACCGAAACCAAGCCATTACGCTGAAGTGATGCCTCAATGACTTTAAAAGGGGATTCCGCGACAGAGTTATCAATATATTCAGCCATAGGAACTCGGCTATTAAGCTCATTAGGGGAGTTATCTACGGCTGAATTAGTGTAGTTGGCATAACGATAAAGTGTACCACTTTCAAGACAGTATGAAATTGGCGATTCAATAAAGTAAAGTCGTTTTGTCGGTGAGTCTGCGCTAAATAGTAGTGTGTTTTCTAATGTCAAAGTTACTGCTGCTGAAGCATCATTAATATCTGCCTTCACGTACAACGGCGTCAAAACATTACTCTCGCTCGGATCAAAACTAGCAATAACACCATTATTAACACCATATACATCATTACTATTAAGAGCATAAACAGAAATTTTTGCGCTATTAGACAAAGAGCCACTTGCAAACGGCGCTAGCGTTATAGTATTTCTTGCTAATTCGGGGGAAACTGGAACATCTAGATACGCAGTATTTAAGGCTATTGGTGTAAACTCTAAACAGCGTTTATTAGCATTGCCTGTTAGCCGTGCGCTATTGGGCAAAGCGTTTCTCACATCACGGTTTAAACGTTCAATAGCAAATCTAGCCGTTGAGGTTAGTGCTTCTCTGTCTGTAGCATTTGTATAGCTTTGAGTACCTAAGCGCAAAAACTCGGTAACACTTATTGCTAAAATACCTAAAATTACAATAACAGTGACTAGTTCTATCAAGGTAAAACCTTTGCTTCTGCTGGGTAAAAAATCCATTAGAAGTTAACCCGATAGACTGAAAACACAAAATCAAAACCTTGTGGCGTTGTCACCGTTACCGTTATCAGTTTAGCAACACTGCTATTGCTGTCAGATAAGCCGTCATAATTACTATCAGCAATTACTTGTACGTTGAGCTCATAGCCAATGTAAGCATCACCAAATGACACACTATTCCCTAACGAGTCGGCTAATACTTCGAGATCATGATAATCATCAACATCATTGAAATTCACACGTATTTCACCTGCTTCAGGCCCAAGACTGTTCGACGAAGTACAGGCTACGGCACCAGTATCGCCACAACGGACTAAACCACCTGACATATCTGAATTTTGATCAAACGCTTTGCCGAGTATTTCATTAATCATTGACTGACCTAACTCAGCTGCCTTGATTTGATGCACTTGCTCGGCGCTTTGATTCGCTAATGGATAAATTAAAGTCGTGAGGATGGAAAATGCGATAGATAATACGACGATGCCAATAATGGTTTCAATTAGCGTAAAGCCATGGCTTTTTAATAACGTCACAGGCTTCAACATTCGGTTTTGATTAAAGAGCATGAATATAGCCCTCTTTCTCAATTTGAATTTTCAGTGTATCTTCACCGATAATTGAAATAATACAAGGACCACAAGAATCTGGACGTCCTAAGTTATCAAAGGAGAATGTATTGTCGGCAAAGTTAGTAGCAAAAGAAATATCGTCTTTCGTATCAATCTCTATGCCTGTAGCTAGTAAACTTGCATTCCAGTTATTAGTAAAGCTAGGGCTGCTATCACAATCATCAGGAGCGCCAAGCTTTTTTGCTGTAACTAATACCTGATGGCAATTACTATTATTTACTGCGGTTTGTTGCATTGCTTTTATTTGAATTAAGCGTAATTTTGCAATGGCGTCACTGCGGTAGGCGTATTCAGAAAAGCCATTAGATGTAAAAAACTTAGGGGCGACAGTGACCGAAAGAATACCTAAAATAAGAATAACAATAATCAACTCAATAAGAGTAAAACCGTTATTTTTTGCTATTGAGAAATAGCTTATTAATTTATTCACTTCGTCACCAAAATCGCCCTTAACTATCACTCACACACGTTTAGTTTATATTCTGGTGGTGTATTAGCATCTTTAGCAACCTCATAATAGAGTATGCAAGGATCACTAAAGCTTGCTGGTGCAGAGTTATCACTTAGATAAATAATCATAATATCGCCTAAGGTTGAACCTACGGTTAAATATGTAAAGTTATCATCAATGTCTATTAACCGCTTCCAATTAGTTTCATTTGATAATGGGTAGCCAAAGCTAATTGGAAGTTCTGCCCCACCATCACCAATGTTAATGGTAGCAACTTCTTCTTTGTGATTACCTTTAACCAATGATTTGCTATGAACAAGTGCCGCCGCACCTTGTAAGGAAGCTTTAACACCTTGTAACACTGCTGTTTGGGCATCTGCTTTTAAGTTAATGAACTTAGGCGCCGCAGTTGCAGCTAAAATGCCAAGTATAACAATAACAACAACAAGCTCTATTAAGGTAAATCCTTTGGAATTCATTCTAATTAACCTTTATTAAAATATTAAGAGTTTAGAAATAACAGTAAAACGCTTATTTAAAATCCTACCAATAATCAACATACTACCGCTAAATTAAAAAGTTATCGACTTTTAGTTCATAAAACAATCAATTATTTAGAATAAAAAAAGGAGAGCTAAGCTCTCCTTATCACCAATACCAAAGTTAATTAACAGTCAGATAAGTCAGTTGTAATAATTGGTCGTTCTTCAGGTGCAGCTGAGTTTGCAAAAGACAACTGACAATTAGCAGCAGTTGTTGCTTTTTTATGCGTAATAATTGCAGGCTCTGCATCAGATATTGTGACATCACTACCACTTTCTAATTCAATTAAACTAGCTAAACCTAAGCCTAGTGCGTCAGTGCTTCCGTCACCTAATGCAAGACCTACTGGGTAACCATTTTCTAACGCATAAAACTTAGTGCCAATTTTAATTACACCAGTAGCGCCAGTTTCGCCTGCAACTAAGGCTTTTGCATGAGCCAAGTTAATTGCACTATTAACACTACCTTGCACACCTTGCATAACTGATGTTTTAGCATCACTAGTCAAGTCAATAAACTTAGGTGCAGCCGTCGCAGCTAAAATACCTAAAATAACGATAACAACAACTAACTCAATAAGGGTGAAACCTTTTTGCTGGCTAAAACTATTTTTTGTTAACATCTTCATAAAATAAACCTTTTTATTATTAATAAACTATTAATTGTTGATATATACAACAACAGAACTATCCGCTGGTTGATATGTAAAACTATTACCTGTAGCCGTGTCTGTACCTGGACTAGTAAAGTTATTATTGCCGTCTTTGTTTAACGTTTCTTTTAAGTAGAAATGACATATAGCATCAGCAGCCGAGCCTGACTTTGAAACAAAATAGTCCATAGAATTATCGCTATTTAATGTTGCTAGTGTGTCAGTGACACGAGGAGGCTGTTGTAAAATATTTTGCCAAATATCAACACAGTCACTTGCTGTTAGACCGCCTAAAGTATCACCATTATCCGATAAACCAGTAACATATCCTGGTCTGATTTTAGGCGTCGTTGTATCATTTTCTTTAGTTAAAAATACAGTAGTGCCATCATATTCAACATTATTCTCATCACTCGCATTCTTAGGGCGACCTTCTGCTTCCCATTGCGCGCGTGCTAATGATATTGCAGTAGCAAAGCCACCTGCCATACCTTCAATATTTGCCTGTTTTGCTTGGTCAGTTAAATCAAGGAATTTAGGAATTGCTGTTACGGCTAGAAACCCTAAAATAACAACAACGATAACTAGTTCGATAAGGGTAAAACCTGACTGTTTTTTCATACCAACCTCACTTCTATACAATTATAATTAATTCTAACAATGAATTACTAACAAAGTCACCTACTTATGTTGTAAATTTTCCTTATATACTGCGAATTCACTCTACTTTTTGTTGAAAGTTCACTTTGCCATTGTCAATTTGATAGGTAAAATATTCACCGCTAGGCAAGCTATACTGGCAATAACTTATCATTTTCTTACCATGTGATTGCACCAGTACAGCACCAATAGACTTCTTCATATACTCCAAGGGTGACTCCATTACATACTGCCATATATTTTGACACCGTAATGTAGGATTTTGTACATCTACCCAACCGGCTTGGTTAACTGGCACCATCACTTTTTCCATTTTACTTGTAAGGCTAGCTTCAATAACGACAAAATTTGGCTGAGAATCCATAAACCATTGAGCATGAATACCATTAATTCGGGCAGAAAACACATGGCTTACAGATTCGAAACCAGCGCGTGTTAGCTGTCCTTGATGTTTAAAAAAGTAGTAGATAAAACTTGCCATTAATAAAGCTACAAGTACAACTGCTATTAGCAGTTCACCAAGCGATCTCTCACTTTTTTCAGCAACTTGTTGCGACGTCATTAAACTTTATCCATACAAATTTTACTTGCCTTTAAATGCTGACATCATATCCCACATCGGGGTGAATATACCTAGCGCAAGTATCAATACCATACCCGCAACAATGGCTATCATTATAGGTTCAATACGGGCAGTTAGCGTACTAAGCTCATAATCTACTTCGCGCTCATAATAATCACCAACTTCTTCAAGTAGCTCATCAACTCGACCCGTTTCTTCACCAACGGCAATCATTTGTAAAACCAGTGGTGTAAATAAAGTACTCGCCGAAGCAGACCGTAATAAACTCTCACCACTTTCAATATTGCTACGCATAGCGATAATTTTTTTACGCATAAAGGTATTATCAACAGCATCAGCCACTAACGTTAGCCCTGTAGTCATTGGCACACCGGCACGTAAAATTATTGAAAAACTATGCGAAAATCGAGACAGTACCGAGCGTTCAATAACACCGCCGACAACAGGTAACTTCAGCTTTCGCTTGTCCCATAAGTACATGCCCTTTGATGTCTGCAGATAACGTCGTAAAGCAAAAATACCTACAACGCCAGCAATTAGCATATGCGGCCAATAGTCTAAAAAGAAATTAGAGCTGGCAATAAGTGCCTTTGTGGCCCAAGGCAAATCAGCGCCCAATTTAGCAAACATATTGGCAAAGGTTGGGATAACAAAAATATTTAATATCACCATAGCGGCAACAAGCGCTATTAATACAAATGATGGGTAACGCAAAGCAGTTTTAATTCGTTTTCGAGTTTCTTGCTCACGCTCAAAGTAGCTTGCGAGTTTTAAAAATGCATCGTCCAAATTACCAGTATTTTCGCCAACATGAATCAACGATATGAAAAGCGGAGAAAATAATTTTGGATGCTGATGCAACGCGGTTGATAACGGAAAACCACCTTCAAGTTGCGCTGAAATATCATTTAATGCAGATTTCAACCTTACTGAAGTACTAGATTCCGCCATACCATTTATAGCGCGTAAGATAGGAACGCCTGATTTAACTAAAGCATACATTTGTCGACAAAAAACGATTAAATCATCTAAAGTAACCTGATTTAGGCCTAATAAATCTTCAATATCAATATCTGTAGATGACTTTTCTGCTGTCGAACTTTTCGCACTTTCAATTGATATAGGAATAATACGTTGACGAGACAACTGCTCAGCAACAAGTGTAGAATTGGCTGCATCAATAGCGCCTTTTACTTGGCTACCACTAGCATCTCGACCTATATAATTAAAAGCTGGCATAATTTAATTGTTTATCCTGTCACGTCGACGGTTTCAACTAAGCGTAATACTTCTTCTACACTCGTAATTCCTAACTTAGCGTAGTCAAAAGCTGCTAATGCTAATGGCTTAAACTCTGGGTGTTGCTTAGCTAATTGAGAAAAAGCTTCAGTATCTTCGCGCTTTAAAGCAGACATCATAGGCTCATTCATTTCTAATAATTCAAAAACACCGATACGACCTTTATAGCCAGTATATTGGCAAGTTTGACAACCACTGCCATGACTAAACTCAATATCTTTAACATCATCTCCAACTAAATTAGATAACCAAAGCAATTCTTGCTGATCGGGTTGATGTACTTTCCTACAACCCTCACAAACTTTACGCACTAAACGCTGTGCAATGATGGCTCTAAGCGAACTACCAACTAAAAACCCTGCCGCGCCCATATCAAGCAAACGTAAAGCACTAGTGATAGCATCATTGGTATGTAGCGTAGATAAAACCAAGTGACCTGTTAATGCACCTCGTAATCCAATTTCAACAGTTTCTTGGTCACGCATTTCGCCGACCATCAAAATATCAGGATCTTGTCGTAAAGCCGTACGTAAAACGCTTGAGAATGTTAAGTCAATTTTACTATTAACCTGCACTTGATTTACGCGTGGTAAACGATATTCAACAGGGTCTTCAACCGTAATAATTTTTTTACTAGCCTTATTTAGCTCACTTAATGCAGCATATAAGGTTGTAGTTTTACCGCTACCCGTTGGACCTGTAACTAACACCATACCATGTGGACGTGAAATTTGATGGCGAATACGCTTAACAAAATGCTCAGGCATACCCGTTTCATCAAGTGATAAAAGCCCTGCTGATTGGTCAAGTAAACGCATGACCACAGATTCACCGTGCTGAACCGGCATAGTCGACATACGCACATCAATACTATGGCCATTAATTTGTAAATTAAATCGTCCATCTTGTGGTAGGCGTTTTTCTGAAATGTCTAAGCCAGCCATCAACTTCAGTCGTAACACCATGGCCGAGGCGATTTTGTTTTCTTTTAGAATATTCTCTTGTAATACGCCATCAATACGTTGACGAATACGCAATGAATTTTCATCGGGTTCAATATGCACATCAGAAGCACGCATTTGGATGGCATCAGCAAACACAGATTGTAATAATTTTCCAACGGTTGCATCACCACCTTCTTCAAGGAATGAGCTCGATAAATCAAAGTCGCTGCTTTGATCGTACTCTTCTTCTAATTGGCTCGCGAAAGATTCAATATCTGCAGTACGACGATATAAGCCATCAAACGCTTCGAATAATTGCGACTCCATAACAACGGCAAGCTTTAAGCGCTTTGGCGCTAGCATTTGTTCGAGTTGATCAAGCGCACTTAAATCAGCAGGGTCACTCATGCCTAGCAGTACAGAATCACCTTGGTCTTCAATCACCAACGCTCTTAGACGCCTTGCGTGTACTTCTGGTAATAATAATGCCACTTCGCTAGGAATACGTCGTTGGCTAATGTCTAGAAAAGGAACATCAAGTTGTTGTGCAAGAAACTCAAGTAATTGACGTTCACCAATATGGCCTAATTCAATTAACGCATCACCTAGCTTTCTGCCAGTTGATTTCTGGCTATTGAGCGCCTGCATTAATTGTTCATTACTAATAATGTTTTCGTGAACCAGTAAGTCCCCTAAACGCATCTTTAATTTAGGTGCTGCCATATTATTCTCCTAACTCTGCTACACGCTGACGAGCGAATTGCAGGGCATTACTTGAAAGATTACCTTTAGTGATTGCTTCATCATAAGCATTGCTGGCTAATTTAAACTGCCCTTGACTATCTAATGAAACGGCAAGTCCCAACCACCAGCGACCAACATTTGGCTCTAATATCAATAATTTTCGATATGCATTTGCTGCACTTTTATACTCATTAATTTCGCTCGCGATATTCGCTATCAGCACCTGTAAATCTACACGTTGACTATTATTAATCGGGTTTAATAAATTAAAGGCTTGCCTAGCTCGGCCTTGTTCAAAATAAATTCGAGCGCTCATTAAGCGCATTTCTTCCGATTGTGGTGCTATTGCAATGCCTTGTGATAATAAGTTAATAGCATCCTGATAAGCTTTTTTGCCATACCACAAAGCAGCAAGTTGCTTTCGCGCTGTTTCATGTTCAGGTATCAAAAGCAAAACTTCTTCAAACAATGATTCTGCTTTAGCTAGATCATTTACTTCCATAGCACGTTCAGCTGCGGTTATTTTCTTTTCTGACAACATTTTTGGCGATAACTGTGAACGAGAAATAGTTAACGTAGGCTTAGTTTCAAGCACCTCTTTTTCTTGTTCTTTTATTTGGGAATGGCCAGCAGGAGTATTTTTTTCAGAGCTTTCAACGACATTCGTGCTAGCTGCTAATAACGGCTCGGGTGCCACAGCATTCATCTCAGTCTCGTTTGAAGTGGCTTTATTGGCGTCAGTAATCGCTTCAGTTGCCACAGGCTCGGTTACTTTATCAACTGTTGCTGTTGCTACTTTGTTTTCTAATTTATCAGTAACTAATTCAGGCGTATCACTCACAACAGCAGTATTTACCACCTTAGGAGTTGCAAGATTTGTGACCTTTTGCTTTTGTTGTGCTTGAGTTTTCAACTGTTGATTTTCGGCATATAGTTGCCAAGCGAATATTCCAGCGATATTAACAAGAAGAATAACAATGACAATAATAGCAACGAGCTTAGTATTTGAGCTCTTTTTTGTTACTGGTACAGTGACATTGGAGTCAGTAACCTGTTCACCTTGACGCTTATCAAGATCCTTAAGCATTTGATTTATAACACTCATACTGACACTCCAAAAACACGCCAAGTATAGAACAGAGCGGCAAACATAATTGTAATAAATAGGCCAACAAGGTAAATGTTCGATGTTTTCTTACCTTGCATGCCTTCAGTATCTTCTATTGCGCTAAACAAATGTTTTTTAGTTAACTGATAACTACCTTCACCATAGCCAAGCATCAGTATTTTATGACAAAGAATATTTACTAATCTCGGTATACCATGAGTAACTTTAGCAATTTTTTTAGCTAATCTATGGTCAAATAAATTTATGCCTTTATATCCTGCAACCTGCAATCGATGTTGAATATAGTGCTCTACTTCAGTGGCCGTCATCGCACGTAATTTATAAGAAAAAGTGATACGTTGCTTTAGTTGGCGAAACGCAGTTTCTGCTAGTCTCTCGTCTAATTCTGGTTGAGCAAATAAAACCACTTGCAACAATTTACGCGTTTCTGTTTCTAAATTAGTAAATAACCGCAACGCTTCAAGGCTTTCAGCGGGCAGAGCTTGGGCTTCATCAAGAATTAATACGACTGAATGACCTTGGCTATGTAATTCGAGTAACCTTGTTTGAATACGCTGAGTTAACAATTGCACAGACATACGCTGTGCTTGCTTAACACCAAGTTCAACAGCAACGGCCCGACGTAGCTCATCAGGCTTTAAGTACGGATTAGGAATGTAAGCGGTAACAAAATGTTCAGGTATTTCATTGAGTAGCTTTCTACACATCAATGTTTTTCCTGTCCCAACTTCACCTACTACCTTGATAAAACCTTCACCAGTTTTTAGTGCGGTAATTAAAACAGCTAAAGCCTCATTATGAGGCTCAAGACCTAAATAGAAATTAGTATTTGGGGTTAGCGTAAAAGGTAATTCACGTAAACCAAAATGATACAAATACATAGCTTATAACTTAATTACTTGTTGCTTTTGCATCCGAGTCTTCTGGAAACCATTGTTTTAGTAATGCGCGTGCGTCTTGCAATTGGTTTTTCCAGGTATCATGGCCAATCACAATAGGTTTTAATAAAATAACTAACTCTTTCTTTTGCACTGACTCGCTTTTACTTTTAAATAATTCACCTAAAAACGGCACATCACCCAAAAATGGTGTTTTAGATTCTAAGTCAACTTTACGGGTTTCAATTAAACCACCGATTACAACAATTTCACCTGATTTTGCACGAATAATAGTATCTGACTCTCGCACACTACTTTGTGCTAACGGCAATATAATATCTTGATCACTTAACCTGATGGTTTTTGTTTGCTCAGCAGTAATAGTTACAGAAGGATGAACGTGTAAAATCACTTCACCATTGGCATCTATTTGTGGCGTAACATCTAGTGCTATGCCAGAGAAAAATGGAGTTAAATCAATTTCAGGTGTAGTGGTAGTTGATGTACCCGTTGTTGTGGTGCTAGAAACATCAGTGACAAAATATTCATCGTCACCAACTTTAATAATTGCTTTCTGATTATTAGTCGCTGTAATACGCGGGCTAGAAAGCACTTGTACATTACCTTGTGTTGATAACAATTCAATAACACCACTAAAGTCTTTATTTAAAAAGCTTAAGCTTGTTGTACCACCAATTGCTGAAGAGATAACATTGCCGGTAATACCACCGGAAGTTGAAAAACCAATATCAGTACTTTCAATGTGCCCTAGAACCTTGTCCCATTTCACACCTTGTTGATAGTCATCATTTAGCGTTACTTCCATGATTTTCGCTTCGATGATCACTTGACGACGCAAGTGCTCTTGAGTGCTATCAATAAAAGTTTTTACTGCTGCAATTTCTGATGGTAATGCTTTAATAGTTACCAAACCAGCCTGCGGAGACACAATAACAGAACGACCATCTTCATTACCAACTAATGCCGTTAATGTTTCTTTTAGTTCCGTCCAAAAGTCTGATTCATTCTCGGTAGAAATGTTAATACCACTGTTACCATTTTGATTATTATTACTACCGCTAGTGTTATTACTATTACTGTTGTTTCCGTTACGATTATTATTATTGCCACTATTACCATTCGAGCCGTTAGGATCGTTTTCCGATACGCCACCTGAATTGATGCTAGTACTTGAGATACCGCTACGCTTAACATACAAATAATCAAGAGGAATAGTTTCAGTGCGTATTCCTGCAGGGTAAACCTGAATTACACGTCCTTGACGACGAATATCATAACCATAAAGCGACTCAACCACTTCTAACGCTTCATCAAGCGTTACATCTTTTAAATTAAGCGTGATAGCGCCTGAAACTTCTGGATGAACGGCAATGCTATAAGGTGAATCATCAACAATGGCAGCAAAAAACTGCTCAGCGGCAACACCGCTTGCGGCAATTTGTAAACGTTTTTCAGCCAACAAGCCATGACGAGCTTGTCGTACTTCCTTTTGCATCAACTCTTGTCGAATAGAGTTTGGTAAGCCTTGCAATGGTTTAGGTGCAGGCTGGTTGGTCTCTGCTATTGCACTATCCAATGCTTGAGTAACATCAGTAGGTGGCTTAGGCGCTGATTGACAGCCCGCTAATACGATTACTGCAGAACAACAAAACAATTGTATTTGGTGCTTTTTATTTTTCATTATTTTTTTCATTTTGAGTTCGCTATAACACCGGAAAATAAAGACAATTCCATTCTACTTTGTGATGACTGCAGCACCACCCCTTTTGAACTAACTGCGATTAATTCAAAACCTTTATATACATCGCCAACATTTAATACTTGGCCATTTATCACTGCTTTTTTCGACTGTCCGTTTTGGATGATTGACTGTAGCACTAGCGCAGATTTTTTCTCGCTATGACTTGAAGATGCTACTGCGCCAAAAGGTCGAGTCGGATCAGTTTGTTGACCACTTGCCGCAATCGGCATAAGCAGTATGAATAAAACTATTGAAATTTTATACACCAATAAACTCCTGTGCAGTACTTAAACTGTATATTTCAACTTCAAGTTCACTAACCGGATATTCTTTTAATTGGTAATTAAATTCTTGCCAAAAAAACTTCCAAGACAAACCTTCTAATTGAGCTAAGTACTTTCTCAATTGGAAGTACTTTCCTTGTAATTTAATCTTGATACCATGACGATATAAGCGTAATTGACTCGATTCAGTTTGCTCACTCTTTACTAATGCTGATTTTTCGCCTGAATCTTCATCATCTACTTTACCTTTTGTTACTGGTTGAGCGGGAAGTACCTCAAAAGACAGTAATTTAACGCCGCTTTGTAATTTAAGTAACTTGATCAGCGCATAGCGCATTTGAATTGGGTCGATAAGATCAGAGGTTAGTTTTAGCAACTGTTGATCAATTTCACCTAATTTTGCTTGGTATTGCGTTAACTCTCTTTTCAGTGCGATATTAGGATCTTCACTTAACGCCTGCTCTAACACTGCAATCGAATTAATATTATTTCGATTATTTTGCTGTGTCTGTGTTATCTCTTTATTAAGTTGGCTCACCCGCTGAAAGGGTGTATCTAAAAACAAACTATACAAAATGAAAATAATGCCGACTAAACCTGTCGCAATAATTAAGTATTGTTCACGGTTAGTAATATTATTAAATTTTTCACTATAAACCTGCCATTGCGCCATAGTGTTACTCCCCTTTAGCTTCGGCAGAGCTAACTGTAAATTCAGTTACCTGTTGTTCATTTTCTGACAAACTGAAATTAACAAAACGTTTACCCGATAAGAATGTTGATGACTCAAAACCTGATAGCCAATTAGGCACAGCGTCCGGTGTTCGTGCTAAACCAGAAAAAGTCATATTACCATGGCCAATATTAACGTGTTGCAAGCTAATATTTTTATCATGTAATTCAGCTAATTCTGCCATTGCGGTAGAAAAACCTGCACTATATGTTTGCGTAGGATCCGTTAATTGTTGATGTAAATGTTGTTTATTTTCAATCACTAATTTAATAGTTTCTAGCTGAGTTAATAACTGTGCATCTTTGCGATTGTTAGCCACCTTAAGTTCAAGGTTTTGTAACTGCATTTGCTGTTTTGTATTAACTGAGTTCAGTGCTTGGAATTCGGCATTTAAGCTACTCACCTGTAACTGCACAAAAAATATCAGTAATAACATCACCGCTAATACCACTAGCCACAAACTTACAACACGCTTAAGAGTCCATAAAACTTTTTCCGGCAATAAGTCAGCTTGCAATAAATTAATCGAATGTTTGGCCATGATTATCCTGGCTCCATAAAATTTAACTGGGTTGCTGCTATCGCCACGGCATGCTTACGCTCATTATCAAAAGCGTCAGGCATAGTGAATAACTTAACTTCAACATTGGTATTTTCAGCTAATTTACGCGCTAGAAATGCTTCATTTGCAATTGGCACTAACACTTCAATAGTTTTAATTGGTGCTTGCTTGAGTTGGCGTTCAAAGTAATCGGTTGAGCGTTGAATTTCTAAGCTTAATGAGTCAATAACTCCCATCATCAATTCATCTTCTGATTTTTTTGAAATTTGGACAAAGCCGCGTAAACGTCGACTAAAAAATAGCTGGCCATTTTTAATGATTAATAAATTAATTTCTTCATTTGGCTGCTGACAAACGAGTAGTACAGCATCTTGCTGAATAGGCAGCAAGCTAGCAAAAGCAAATTCTTCTGTGGTAATACTTTCAACGGATAAGTCATCGGTACTTAATGTCGTCACTAATTCAGCTAAATCATTCTTTGCGGCACATACAACATTAACTTTTTCCATACCACCCGCTAACGTTGGGCCATCAAAATAGTCTACGACCATATTATCTGGTGCTATATTAACGAGATCTTTAATTTGCCACTTTAACGCCGCATTAATTTCAGTGTCAGGAACTTTCGGTCTTTCAACTTGCACAATTTGTGAATGTGCATTTGATAACACTATATTACATCGCCCTTTTAATGCCTGCTCAGATACTAATTCTTTCAGTGTGTTTACAAGCGGCAGAGCCTTTACTTCAACAGAATCACACTTATTTTCAGTTTCTTTTTTAGCAAAAAACGCTATCGAATGCTGTCGTAAAGCAATACCAATGAAATCAGAAGATTTTGGCTTAGAGAAAATACCTTTGATACGTGTAATAATTGACATTAAGCGATATTATTATTTTATTTACGTCATAGATAAAACTATTATCGCTAATTCTAATGTTGACGCAAGTCTTTTAATTACTTCATTTTATTTAGCTTATTTCCGAGATACTTTTTTATGTCCGCGCTATCAAAATTACAACCGCTGAATCATCCCTTATTTGTAAAGCACAATATTTCTGTAGCCATCAAGCGAGACGATAAGATAGACAATATTATTTCAGGTAATAAATGGCGCAAATTAAAATACAATTTACGTCATGCTAAATCGATTGCGGCAAAAGGTGTAATAACGTTTGGCGGCTGCTTTTCTAACCATATTCATGCAACAGCATTTGCTTGTAAGCAACAACAGCTACCAGTCATTGGTATTATTCGCGGTGAAGAAAGTAACCAAACTAACTATACCTTAGCCTGTGCCAAACACTGGGGCATGCAGCTTAACTTTGTTGACCGAAAAACTTATCGATTACGCGACGATAAAGATTACTTAATGCAATTACAGCAGCAGTATCCTGATCACATCATAGTTCCAGAAGGTGGTAGTAATGCCCTTGCATTAACCGGTGTTGCAGAAGTTATTGATGAACTGAATCAACAAACTGAATTTGATACTTTAATCACCCCTGTTGGAAGTGGCGGTACATTAGCGGGGCTTATCTTTGGAGATAAAGCACAACACTCGCTAATTGGCATTGCTGTGCTGAAACAACAAGACTATCTTGAAAATCAAGTAGAAAACCTACTACCAAATGAGGCCAAAAAATTTAACAATTGGTCTATCATGAATCAATATCACTGCGGTGGTTACGCTAAATTTAGCTCACAAGACGTAGAAAAAATTCGGGAGTTTAGTCAAGCTACAGGGGTTGATTTTGAACCTGTGTATTCAGGAAAAATGATCCTAGCATTATTAGATCTTATTGAGTCGGGCTGTTTCCCAGCTCAACACCGTATAGTGTTATTACATACCGGTGGCTTACAAGGACTGGCTGGCATGTTTGAACGAGGTATTCTTAAGGAAGATGAATGGCCTTCGCTACCAGTGCCGACAGCTCAGTAAACAAATAGCCTTTTCCGAACTTTAATCACTAAAACTCAAGACATAAAAAAACCTGAACTCTATAAAGAATTCAGGTTTTTCAATATACGTTTGCTAGTAGCGATTAAGCTTCAGCAATAACAACAACTTTAATTGTTGCATCTACATCGTTGTGCACGTGAATTACGATATCGAATTCACCTGTTTCACGGATGCTACCTAAAGGTAAACGTACTTCAGCTTTAACAACTGCAACGCCAGCTTCAGAGATTGCATCAGCAATATCACGAGTGCCGATAGAACCGAATAATTTACCTTCGTCACCAGCTTTAGAAGCGATAGTAACTTCAGCTAATTCAGTTAACTTAGCAGCACGAGCTTCTGCAGCAGTTAATTGCTCAGCAAGTTTCTTCTCTAAGTCTGCACGACGAGCTTCAAAGTGCTCAACGTTAGCTTTAGAGGCAAAAACAGCTTTACCTTGTGGTAATAAAAAGTTACGAGCGTAACCAGATTTAACTGTTACCTTGTCACCAAGGCCGCCTAATTTGGCGATTTTATCAAGAAGGATTACTTCCATTTTCAAAACCCCTTATTAGGTTACTTATGTAAATCAGTATATGGTAATAATGCTAAGTAACGAGCACGCTTGATCGCACGACCAAGTTGACGTTGATATTTAGCACTTGTACCAGTAATACGGCTAGGAACAATTTTACCACTTTCAGTGATATAGTTTTTTAGTACAGCTGTATCTTTATAATCGATTGCAGCAGCACCTTCCGCTGAAAAGCGGCAGAACTTACGACGTCTAAAAAAACGAGACATGGATTTCTCCTAAATTGGCTTCCTTTATATTAACTGACAATTGTCGATTAAATAAAATGGCCTAAATTAAATCATTTCAATTTGTTGGGCATGTAATGCCAAAAGCGGATTTCCGTTTCTGGATTCATGACGGTTAATAAAACCAGTCACTCTAATATTACAGCCTTCAATTAAATCACGAGTTAAGTGTTGTGACACATTACCTGTCGCTACAACCTGTATTCGAACAAACGCTTGTCTGTTCAACCCTGCTTCATTTTGAATAGACTTATGGTCCATTGAAAACTGACAGTGCTTAATACCGGCTGGGCTAGTTGACGTTCTAGGTGGCTTTACCACATGTCCGGTCAATACCAAGCAATTCTCTTGACTACTTGTCATAGAAAGAGAGTCGGTCACTGGTTACTTATTCTTCGCTCGCAGCTTCTTCTGCAGCTGGTGCTTCAGCAACTGGTGCTTCTGCAACTGGCGCTTCAGTAACATCTTTCTTCACTTCGCGACGCTCTTCACGACGGTCTTCTTTAGCAACAGCCATAGCTGAAGCTTCAGTTACCGCGCCTTTAGTGCGCATGATCATGTTACGAATAACAACATCGTTATAACGGAAAGAAGTTTCTAGTTCATCAATAACTGCTTGTGGCGCTTCAATGTTAATTAAAACATAGTGTGCTTTGTGCAATTTATTGATTGGGTATGCTAATTGGCGACGACCCCAGTCTTCAAGACGGTGGATTTTGCCTTCAGCATTAGTGACGATGTCACTGTAACGCTGAATCATAGCTGGTACTTGTTCACTCTGGTCAGGGTGAACCATAAATACGATTTCGTAATGACGCATTACGAGCTCCTTACGGTTGTAGCCTCATCATCTGGCTCAGCCAACACCAGTTGAGGCAAGGAACAAAAGTTCAGGCTGAATTAAGGTCGCGTATTGTAGATAAATCAAGCGTCGATAGCAAGAGATTAATCATTTGCTCTCGCTAAACCCTAGAATATGGTGGCTGGAAGTGATTAAATTATTGTAATCTTGTGTTTTTATTGTCGAACAAAGAAAAGTAAATGTTGTTAAGTCCCTGATGCTGATCAGGCGTAAACTTTACTTTTAAGCCGCCAAAGTCACTTTCAAATTTTGACATTTCTTTTATTAAGCAAGCACGTGTCAAAGAGTCTTGGCATAGCTTTGCCACTTCAACAAAAAGTTTAGCATTTAAGTAACCCTCAAAAACAACCTGTTCTGCAGCAATGCTCTTATATGGCTTAATATCTTGTCGAAATTCTTGGCAAACTGCCAACATGCACTCTTTCGGGTCTGGAACAACTTCTGTGACTAAAATTCTTGCTGGAACTTTTACATTAGCAAATAAATCATGACTCGAAACAAAAGAAACGGTGCTATAAAATGGGTTAAAGTCTTGCTGATAAGCTTGATTTATTAACGCTATGAATGGCGAGTATGTACCAACAAATGCTATAGCATCTACATCATGCTCAATCATAATGGCTAACGCCAGTTCAATATCCTTGGTGTTGCGACGAAAACGCGTTGTTACTACGGGCTTCAAGTTATGTTTAGACATTGCTTGCAAATAGCCAGTTTCAACCTCAGCGCCAAACTTATCGGCTTGCACCAGCAACGCAATATTTTTAGCTTTTATTTGCGTTATGAGATATTCAACTTGCGCCGCGGCTTCTTGATGGTAACTGGCACGAAGATTAAAAGTAGTAGACGTGACTGGTGTACGTAAAAACTTAGCGCCAGTAAACGGCATTAAAAATGGTATTTTATGCTCTGTAACTATGGGGAGTACTGCATAACTATTCGGTGTACCAACATAGTTGAATAACGCTAAAAAATCAGTTGTATCTATAACTTTATAAGTATTTTCTACCGTCTGAAAAGGTACATAGCCATCATCTAAAGTACGTAGTTTTATCTGCCGCTCAGCAATACCGCCCAGAGTATTAATTTTGTTAAAATAAACATCAGCACCTTGAGTTAGCTTAATTCCTAACGCTGATGTAGGGCCAGTCAGAGCATTTGAACTGATTAAAATGATAGGGTTTTCTTCGGCTTTGACAGACGCCAAAACACCAATTGATAAAACTACCCAAGCCAATGATTTATTCATCGACATAAAACTCACCTCATTAAAAAACACACGTTGCTCAATGCCATTTACTTAAAAATATCGCCTTACATTACGACGTAACTAATTCTAGCTACGACATTTCCATCAAAATTTTATAATAATTCTTAACGATTGATATAACTATAAAGTCAATATAAATCATAGCAGCATCACGCCAAAAACAGCAAAGCAATACTTGTTTCTAAACTGTAAATCAGCACTTAAAAAACACCATAATCTTTTGATAACAAGCAAAATAAAAACAAGTGGAAATTTGCTCTGTGGAAATACAGTTGCTTATTACTCTGCGATATTTTAGTGCTAATTCATCAAATCATCCCCAAAGAATGTTGCTAACATTCAAGGCTTTATTCCTGTAATTAAATTTTTTTTCAGGAATATAAACTTTGTATAAAAATGTGACATTTGTCGTATTTTTATTGATTTTATAGATCAGACGTTCTAGCTTAATAACAAGGAAGAATATAATTACGCAGGAGATGCACATGCCGTCAAGGACGCTTTCATTAAGAAATAAGCTTTTGGTTTTACTTTCGGCTGTAATATTTGGCTTATTATTACTACTTTTTACCACCAACTACTTTTCTTACCAAATTAAACAACTCCAGCAAGCAAAATCAACAATTCAACAAATAGGCATTACTGCGTTACAGCTAAGACGAAATGAAAAAGACTTTGTCATACGAAAACTGCCCAAATATTTTGACAAACATACCGCTAACTTTGCACAGCTTAACCTAGAGCTAAATTCACTTTCAGTATTGAACGATAGTATCGGCGGTAATATTCCAGTTGAACTATTAACAGCAAATTTTGCCCAGTACAGAACTCACTTTATTGAATTAGTACAAGCAATGGAGCTAAAAGGATTAGATAAAAACCTTGGTCGTTACGGTGAGTTACGAAGTGCCACTCATAAACTAGAAGAGATTTATAAATCGATCAATGAGCCCGCCAGACAAGTCACATTACTTACGATTAGACGACATGAAAAAGATTATATGTTGCGTGGTGATACTAAATATCTCACGAAGCTCACTAATGCTGTTGCTGAATTAAAATTCGACTCTCAACATATAGCCAATACTAGCCAGCTAATCGATGAGTACGAAAGTGCCATGACGGCCTACAGTGAAATAGAACGTATGATTGGCTTAACGCAAGACACAGGCATTCGCGGTAATATGCGATCGGCTACCCATGAAGCAGAAACCTTACTTGCTAAAACTATTCAGGAAACCAACTTATTTGTAGAACAGCACGAGAAGCAATCATTTTGGACATCACTGATACTGTTTTTTATCATATCCTCAGCACTATCAGTGTTTATCATCAAGCTAATTAAAGTCATTATATCGCCTATTAAAAGTGCAATAGCCAATATAGAAAACATTATTGATGAAAGAGACTTTTCTCAGCAAGTGGTAAAAGAAACTGATGATGAGTTCGGTAAAGTTATTGATGCGATTAATAACTTCATAACCTTTACTCATAAAATAAACTCTGCTGTTGAAGACTTGAGAAATGTCAGCGTCGCTGTCGAGCAAAATGCCAAATCAACTCAAGCAAGCCTGAACCAACAAGCAATAAAAAGTGAGCAAGTTTCAACCGCGACCGTGCAGCTTGACTCATCTGCAACTGAAATAGTGACAAGCACTGAAAATACCGCAATAACCGCTGATATGATTGCGCAACAAGCAGAAAAAGGCCAAAACCAACTCAATGAGTTAAATTCGTTTTTACATAAAAATGCCAATGAATTGATCGAATCAACAAATGACATTGGTCAACTTGAGCAAAAATGCCAATCAATTAACGGTTTTATTGATGAAATAAAAGGTATTGCTGAGCAAACTAATTTATTGGCATTAAATGCGGCAATAGAAGCAGCACGAGCCGGTGAGCAAGGAAGAGGCTTCTCAGTAGTTGCCGATGAAGTACGTACTCTTGCCAATAGAACCCAAACATCAACGGAACAAATTACGCTGATAATTACTGAGCTACAGTCAATGACTATCAGTGCGGTTGCGAAAGTAAATCATTGCCGAGACGGCAGCATCCAAAACGTTCAACAAGTAGAAGAGTCAACACAAACTCTTGGAGAGATTATTACTGAAATTAATTCGATTCAGGAAATGACAACAAATATCGCTAATGCGATTAAAGAGCAAAGTAGCGCAATTCATGAAATAGCGGAGAATATTACCGAAATGAAAGATGATAACGATAATATGCTTAGCCAATCACAGCAAAGCTTGCAAACTTGTTCACTTGCCAACGAAAAAACGCTGAGCTTATTAACATATAAACTCAAGGCTAATTAAGCTGAGTGAAGTTAAATTTCACAGAGTACATAATTAACAGCTATGGTCAGACTGTTAATTATGTACTGGTTAATGTTTTTAATTGAAACGGAGGAGGTTAGTTTGCTAAACGCTGACGAACTATTTCAAATAAACAAATACCTGTTGCCACAGATACGTTTAAACTAGATACAGTGCCCGCCATTGGTAACTTAACCAATTGATCACAGTTTTCACGTGTTAAACGGCGCATACCTTTACCCTCGGCTCCCATCACTAATGCCATCGGACCCGACAATTTCTCGTCATATAAACAATTATCAGTTTCACCAGCGGTACCAATAATCCACACGCCCATTTGCTGTAAAGTTTTCATGGTTCTTGATAAATTGGTTACTTGCACTAACGGTACACTTTCCGCAGCGCCTACAGCCACTTTACGCACCGTTGCGGTTACTCTAGCAGCATTATCTTTTGGAACGATAATAGCTTGCACACCAGCCGCATCAGCATTACGTAAACATGCGCCTAAATTGTGTGGGTCAGTCACACCATCTAAAATTAACAAAAATGGCGCTTGCTGCTTGCGCTCTGCCGCCGCAAGAATGTCATCTAAATCAGCTTCTGTGAAGGTTTTACCTGGCTTTACGCGAGCAACTACACCCTGGTGTTGTTCACCTTCACTTTTATCATCAAGCACTTTGCGATTTGCCATTTGTGCTGGAATACCATATTTTTTTGCTAAATTGATAATCGGCATTAAGCGGTCGTCTTCACGACCTTTCAATAGCCATAATTCAATAAATCTTTCTGGAGCACTTTCAATTAATGCTTGTACGGCATGAATACCAAATGCCAATTCTTCTTGCTTCGCCATAAATTTGTTCGCTATTGTTTCTTTAATGTATCCACTCAACTAAAGCGCTTTCCTTTGCCGAGTGGCTAATAAGTAATGTGTACTAAAACTCGTTAAGACTTTGCCTTCTGGCATTTTTACCCGGACGCTTTTTACGGGCTTTGCGTTTACTTGCTTTTGATGTGGTCGACTTATCGGTTTTCTTCTTAGCTTTGTCACCCGACTTGGTAGACTTTTTATTTGGCTTAGCTTTTTCATCGAATGTTGCTTTTACATCTTTTGCTTTGCCATTAGCTCGTTTACCGCGTTTGTGCTTATCACTACTTTTGCCTTTAGGTAGAGGCTTAGCTCGTTTAAGCACCGCGTTATCACCCGCCAATGCTAAATCTATTTTCTTTTCGTCTAAGTTGACAGCTGCAACCTGAACTTCTACCGTGTCGCCAATGTGATATTTAGCACCAGTATTTTCTCCGGTCAAAGACATGCGCACATCATCAAAGTGATAGTAGTCATGACCTAATGAAGTGATGTGCACTAAGCCTTCGATATGTAAGTCAGCTAAACGTACAAAGATACCAAAATTAGTAACCGTCGAAACAACACCAGTAAAGGTTGCTCCAACATGATCCTGCATATATTCACATTTTAACCAATCAGACACATCTCGAGTGGCGTCATCAGCGCGTCGCTCAGTCATTGAGCAATGTTCGCCAAGTTCAATTACCGCTTCAGGAGAGTAATTATGACCACCTGCATTAGCTTCTTGTTGTGCTTGTTCGTCTAAAATCGCTTTTATTACGCGGTGAACAACTAAATCAGGATAACGACGAATAGGTGATGTGAAGTGACTATACGATGGCAAAGCCAAGCCGAAATGACCAATATTTTCGCTTTGATATACCGCTTGGCGCATTGAACGCAATAGCATGGTTTGGATCAGTTCTTGATCAGCACGATCGGCAATTTTCTCTAGAATATGACAATAATCAGATGGCTCTGGTTGTGCTTTACGCTCTCCCATCGACGCCATATCAAGCCCAAGTTCACTGATATAGCTCATAAAGTTATTGTATTTGTCTTCGCTCGGTTTATCGTGAACGCGGAATAAACCTGGCTTATTGTGCTTTTCAATAAATTTAGCTGTCGCAACATTGGCAAGGATCATACATTCTTCGATGATCTTGTGCGCATCATTACGTACTAACGGTATAATTGAATCTATTTTTCTATCCTGATTGAAAAGAAATAATGACTCTGTGGTTTCAAAAGCAATAGCGCCACGTTCGGCTCTGGCCTTGGTTAATGTTTGATACATTTGATTTAGGTTTTCTAAATCAGCCACTAAAGGTTGGTATTCAGCTCTTAAAGCTTCACGAGATTCTTCATCAGTTTGCTGCGGATTAACGCCTAAAATAGTGGCTACTTTACTATAAGTAAAACGCGCTTTAGAGCGCATTACTGCTGGATAAAATTTTGAGCCAGAAAGATTACCTGCTGCACTGATGGTCATTTCACAAACCATACATAATCGGTCAACATCAGGATTTAGTGAACATAGTCCGTTAGACAGTTTTTCCGGTAGCATTGGAATAACTTGGCTTGGAAAATATACTGAGTTACCACGTGAAATGGCTTCTTCATCAAGTGCTGTTTTCGAACGCACATAATAACTAACATCGGCAATGGCGACCCATAAACGCCAACCACCACTAGGTTTAGGTTCACAGTAAACCGCATCATCAAAATCACGGGCATCTTCACCGTCAATGGTCACTAGTGGTAAGTCACGTAAATCAACCCTTGGCGCTTTTGCTGACTCTTCAACTTCATCTGCAATAGCTGAAACTTCTTCTAAAACATCGGCAGAAAACTGATGTGGCAAATCATGCTCGCGTAAAGCAATTTCAATTTCCATACCCGGTGCCATATGCTCACCTAGCACTTCAATTACTTTACCAACAGCATTTGAACGTTTGGTAGGTCTTTGAATAATTTCAACCATCACCACTTGGCCATGACGAGCACCTGATTTTTTTTCTGGTTTAATTAAAATTTCTTGTTTGATGCGTGCGTCGTCTGGTACGACACAGGCGATATGGTGATCAACATAATAACGACCAACAACTCCAGTTTTGCGAGGTTCAATCACATCAAGAATTTTAACTTCTTTGCGACCTTTACGATCAGTACGATCAAGCAATATCGCTTCGACAATATCACCATGAATCACGCGCTGCATTTCATGTGAAGAAATAAATAAATCTTTACCGCCATTATCTGGCGCGAAAAAGCCAAAACCATCACGATGACCGATCACTTTACCCGTTAATACATTACTGCGTGAGGCGATAGCATATTGCTTAAATTTATTAAAAACGATTTGACCACTATTTTCCATGGCACGTAAACGACGTTTCAAACCAACAAGCATATCTTCATCATGATATTTAAGCTGATTAACCAGTGCTTTAAATGTTGGTGGGATATTCGATTTTTCGATCATCGATAATAGTAGCTCGCGGCTAGCTACTGGCTTTTCATATTTGTCAGCTTCTCGCTGTTGGTGCGGGTCGTTTTCAGTCACATTTATTCAATAGTGGTTTTTTGTTAAGTATATCGCAGATTATCTATATACCCAAACAACATGACGATGCTTAATTTAGCGTTTAACGCTTTACTGAACGTCCCCCAAATAGGCTTTTTGTGGAAAATAATCATCACCTCAGTGTTTAGGCGGTTAATATTTTCCTTTTTTGGCGGCATTAACCACCCGTTCAGGCATTTTTTCCGCCAGTTTTGCTAAGTGCATAGCAATATTTTTGTGTACCTTTTTATCGTCTGTCACTGACTGGTGCAACTGAACATACAATTGAGGAAAATCCAAAGGACTACCATGGCCCGCTAAATAAATATCAGCTAACCTGAGCTGTGCTTTTAAGTTTTTCAATGAGGCAGATTCTTTTAGAAACATCATTGCTTGGTTTACATCAACTTGCACAAACTTACCAATATGATAATAACGCCCCATTTGTTCTAACGCTTCAGACAAGCCTTGGTTTGCCGACGCCTGCATAAAATGTAGGCCAAGTGGCACGTCTTTTTTAACGCAAACGCCATACGCCAGCATATCGCCCCACAAAAATTGGTAAGAAGGCATTTGTGATTTAACCGCACGTGCTTCAATGTCTTGTACCAATTGACAATCATCAATAACCACCTGGCTTAAGTGTTTATTTTCTTTAATCAAATCAAGTAAAACATTGTCACTATAAATTTGCACAGCAGTAAGCTCGGCAGCTGATACACTGAAAAAATTAGCGCCGGCTAATAACGTAGCCATGAGTAGACGTTTCATATTGCCTCTTTGCAAAAAATGTTATTCAACTTAAGTAACCTCTATATCGACATTGCTCGTTAAAAACTTAATAGCATTGTCGTATTATTTATTGACGCGACATTAAGACATAAATTTATCTTCAAACCATCAAGCAAATATAATACCAAAGTATGTTAACCGCTTCAGCTAAACACTTACATTAAGCTACGCTTGCACTATCAGCTAGAAAATATCACAATGAACAAAAAATGAGCAGATAGAGTGTAACAAGTGTCGAACATTCACCAGTTAATTGAAAACTCAAAAGTTAACGAAAGTATCGCTCGTAAACTATTTGAAATTGAGACAGAAGTGCTTGCTTGTCAATCGAGTGAAGAACTTTTACAAAGGTTGCTTGGCTTAATTCAAACAAAGTTTCAGTTATCTGGCATTTCATTACTACTTGCAGAGCCAACACCGCTAAGTTACTTAATTAATGGTAATTTACATTCTAACTGGCATCAACAACATACCAAAAAAATATCAGCTGAAAAACTCGCTTTATTGCATGCCAACAAGAAACCTTTTTTGACTAATGAATTGCAACAACTTAGTAATATTGTGCCAAAAAGTTTACTTAAAGGTGCGAAGTCGGTTGCATTAACCCCATTATCATTAGAAGGTAAGTTGTTTGGTAGCTTGTTATTTACTGATAAAGCCCCTGCTCGTTTTCACAATAAGTTAGGTACATTCCATTTAGAGCAGTTGGCAGTAAAGGTTAGCCTTTGCCTATCAAATGTATTAATCCGAGAACAACTTGAATATATGGCGCATTACGACCGTTTAACAGGTGTTGCTAACCGACGTTTAATGGAGGTTTGTATTAGTGAGGAGCTTATCCGTCAACGTCGTTACGGTGTTCCCTTTTCTGTATTATTTATTGATTGTAATAAATTCAAAGCGGTTAATGACACATACGGCCATGATTGCGGCGATAAAGTATTAGCGTATGTTGCAAGCCAATTACAAGAATTAGTGCGAGAGAATGATAAGTGTTTTCGCTATGCTGGTGATGAATTTGTTGTGGTATTAGCCAGTCAAACCTTACCTGAAGCAGAACAAGCAAGTGAACGTTTATGCAACTTTTTTATTAATAACCCAATGCCTTATGAAAATAAACACCTAACAATAACAATAAGTTGTGGCGCTGCAGCTAGTGATGGCGAACAAAACATGGATGAAATACTAAAAACCGCAGATCAACGGTTATACGCTAATAAGAAATCACAAAACGGTATGGTGTTTCAGTTGTAAACTGTAGCTTTAGTGACAACGTACATTATATTTCATTCACCGAAAGTAGTTAAAATCACTAAGCTAAATTGATTAAATAAACTGATTTCGCGAAAGGTACTAGCTTTATTACTCATGATGTAAAAGCCGATGACTTTGGGCTAAATATAAATAATGTTAGTCAGCTTTTATTGATGAAAGGATAATTTCAGTGATAAGTTTTCTGTCGAGTGTTGTTAGCTATTTTCATAGCTAACAACACTCTCAACCTTTAACTATTTTCTAAAATCTACCGCCGCTTGCGCAGCAAAGTATGCGTACATAGTATAAATTGCCGTATTGAATTTTAATGCTTCAGGCTCAACTTTATCTAAAGTGTCATTTTCGGTGTGATGGTAATCAAAGTAATTTGAGCCATCAGGTGAAAAGTTAATACTTGGCATACCCAAGTTACTTAACGCACTCATATCAGATTGCCCTTTGGCATTATTATCAGGTGAAAGCGCTACGCCTAAAGGCGCTAAATATTGTGCTAGCTCACGAATAGCATTTAAGGATTGTGCCCCAACACCAGGTGTCATTTTGTAAATACGACCAATACCAAAATCCCACTCAGCACCAATGGCATGATTCATCATATCGTTCTTGTGCACTTTTACATATTCTTTTGCACCTAATAAGCCCACTTCTTCCGCCGCAAATAAAATCACGCGAATAGTACGCTTAGGACGCTTAGGTAGTTGACCAATATGATGCGCTGCTGCAACAACCATACCTATGCCTAAACCATCATCTAGTGCACCAGTACCGACATCCCAACTATCAAGATGTGCACCTAAAGCAACAATTTCATTCGGTAATTCACTACCGGTAAATTCACCTATCACATTAGCCGTTTTTGCAATAACTTCAGCATCAGTTTTAGCGGTCATTTTAAGGAACAAGCTTACAGGTTTACCGCGCTTCAATTGGTTCACTAACAAGTCAGCATCTGGGTTTGATAATGTTGCCGCTGGAATTTTTTTCACGCCATCTTTATAACGCATAACACCAGTATGTGCTGTGCGATTGTTATCGGTTCCTACAGAGCGCATAACCAAAGCAGAAGCACCCTTTTGAGCAGCTACAACAGCACCAGTAACGCGTGTACCAACAGCTGGCCCATAGCCTTTGCCGTCAATATGACGCTCCATTTGATAAGAGACAAAAGCAATTTTACCGTTAAGGCTATTGTCAGGTGCTGCTTTTAAATCAGCAAAGGTTTCAAAGTGAGCAACATTTGCTGTTAAGCCTTTTTCAGCAGTGCCAACGCTACCACCTAGTGCTAACACCACGACATCATGTGGGTACGGTGCAATAATTCTTGCTTTAGCATCACCACGTAGCCAGTAACTACCGGTAACTTCTTCTGTCCACACTTTATCAAAACCAAGGGCTTTCATTTTATTCACTGCCCAAACGATTGATTTTTTATCACCTTCAGAGCCCATCAAGCGATGACCAACTTCCGTGGTTAATGATTCAATTAGCTGATAAGACAAGTCTGACTGTAATGCCGTTGCTTTTAGCTCATTTAATTGCGCTTGCTGCTCAGCATTTAATTGTTGTGCTGACACAAAAAAACTACCAACACTCATACATACTGCTAAGCAGGTGCTTGCAATAATTTTTGTTTTTGAGCTCATGTTTTCCCTTAAGATTATTGTTTAACTGTTTACATTCTAATTACGCCTAAGTATCTATAAAAGCGTAATAACTTGCAATCAGTTCCCGTAATTGTGAAAAGACTATTTGGACAATACATTCAGTAATCGTAAAGAAAGAATGCCTTAATCAAGTAGATACAAAAAAGCCCGGTGCGTTTCAGCTACGGGCTTTTTGATATAACAATAGTTGATTCTTTTAACTGTAATTCATTAAACTATTACGCAGCAGAATCAACAGCTTTTAAATCAATAGAATCAGCTTGCTTCATGGTTTGCTTTTTAGCTTTGCGCAAATCACGTAAAGCTAATAACGATGGCGTTAAAATCAATGTTAGTACGGTCGCAAACGCTAAACCTCCGGCAATAGCAGTTGCTAGTTGATTCCACCATTGTGTCGATGGCGCATCAAAAACAGCCGTACGATTAAAGAAATCTAAATTAACCTGCAACACCATAGGTAACAGGCCTAAAATTGTAGTCACTGTCGTTAACATCACTGGTCTTAAACGTTGCGCACCAGTTCTTAAAATGGCATCAACCACAGCATAACCTTCTCGGCGTAAAACATTATAGGTATCAATCAGCACAATATTGTTATTTACCACAATACCTGCGAGAGAAATAACACCTATTCCCCCCATAACAATACCAAATGGTTTTTGTACTAAAAACAAGGCTAAGAATACGCCGACCGTTGAAAAGATAACGGCACTAAGGATTAAAAATGCTTGATAAAAGCTATTAAATTGGGTGACAAGAATAATCGCCATAACAAACAGCGCAATACCAAAAGCCTTCACTAAAAAGTCTTCTGATTCTTGCTGGTCTTCATTTTGACCTTTAATAGCGATTTCAACTGATGGATCAATTCCTAGCTCAGGAAACTGGGCTTGTAACAAAGGTAACTCTTTAACTAACTGTGCGCCAGGTACTAAGTTTGCCTTGATACTAACAACACGCTTACCATCCATGCGACGAATACTATCGATTTTCGGTGCAGCACTACGCTCAACAAAACTGCTGACTGGCACTAAGCCTGCTGAGGTTTTTAAGCGCAAAGTATCCAAACGCGAAATATTACGTTTATCCTCAGGAAAGCGCACACGAATATCTAGCTCGTCATCAACATCATCTGGACGATATTCACCAAGCTTTAAGCCGTTAGTGACCATTTGCACCGTTGAGCCGACAAGTGCAGCATCAGCGCCGTAGGTAGCCGCCAAACTGCGATCTATTTTCAACTGCCATTCAATACCTGGTTTAGCACCCGAGTCTTCAATATCAGTAAACTGGCTATGATTATGCAGTGCATTACTAATGATACGTGCAGATTCATTAAGCTTTTCTGGGAAGCGAGAGCTCAACTCAATAACTAAATCTTTACCGTTTTGCGGTCCATCTTCATTTTTTCTCACTTCAATTTCAACGCCAGCTAAGTCATCGGTGCGCTTTCTTATTTCAGCAACAACTTCATCAGCAGAGCGTCTAAATTGCCAGTTAGTAAAGTTAACTTGGAAAGTACCAATTTGGTCATTACCACCGGTTCGAGTGTAAAGTGTTTTGATTTCAGGTAAGTCTAAAATACGTTCTTCAATAGCGACCATGATTTCATCTTTTTCTTTAATAGATAAATCACCATGTGAACGCACCACCATTGTTGCGCTTGAAGGTTCGATCTCTGGAAAGAATATTGCGCCTAACCCTGAAGAGCCATACAAAAATATAACAAATATTGACATTGCTAAAGTGCCGCCAAGTATTTTCCAAGGGTGGTTAATTGCGCTTTTCAATACTCTGACATATTTGCCAGTAAAACCCGTCAACTGGGTTAAATCACCTTTTTCAGCCTGCTCAATTTGCGCTTGTTCTTTAATGCTTATTTTTCGCGACTTACCAATAACGCTACCAATAGTAGGTACAAATACCAACGCCATTGCTAATGATGCAGTTAATACCGCAATTAAGGTAATTGGCAAATACTTCATAAATTCGCCCATAATGCCCGGCCAAAACATCAGTGGCGCAAATGCAGCCAATGTTGTTGCGGTTGAGGCAATAATAGGCCAAGCCATGCGTCTTGCAGCTAAACCATAAGCTTGACGCTTAGATTTACCTTCATTAAGTTCTCGGTCTGCAAATTCAGTAACAACAATTGCACCATCAACCAGCATCCCAACAGCCATGATCAAACCAAATAGCACAACGATATTGACCGTTAAACCAGCAATTGCCAGTACCAAAATACCGGTTAAAAATGCGCCTGGAATAGCTAAACCAACTAACAATGCAGTGCGTGAACCTAAGGTGGCAATGATAACAATAACAACCAATAATACCGCTGAAAGCACATTGTTTTGCAGGTCATTTAGAGTGTCTTGAACATCAACTGATTGATCACCAACATAGTCAACAAACACTTGGTTAGGCCAGCGTTGACGTTCAACTTCAATTAAGGCTTTTACTTTTGCTACCGTGTTAATAATATTTTCACCAGAACGCTTTTTAACTTCAATGGCAACTGAGCGTTCGCCATTTAAGCGTGCAAATGAACTTGGATCTTTATAAGCTCGTCGCACTGTTGAAACGTCTTGGAAGGTAATAACTTTATCGCCATCAACTTTAATCGGTAATTCTAATAAATCTTGTATGGTTTCAAATACTGATGGTACTTTGATCGCAAAGCGACCTTTACCGGTATCCATAGTTCCTGCAGGCACTAAACGGTTATTACGCTCAACTAAGTTGTAAATATCATTTTGATCTAAGCCGTAACTCTCCATCAATAATGGGTCAACAATGATTTCCACCATGTCTTCACGATTACCACCGATATCAACCTCTAAAACTTCTTGTAAAGCTTCAATTTTATCTTTGACATCACGAGCAATAGTAATCAAACCACGCTCGGTTACCGCACCCGATAAAATAACCGTAATAGCAGGGTTTTGATTCGCCATGGTAACTTCATGTACTTCAGGCTCTTCTGATTCAGACGGTAATTTTGCTTTCGCTAATGTGACTTTATCGCGCACATCCGCTAAAGCTTCTTTCGGGTCTAAACCAGCAATAAACTCAAGGTTAATAGAGGCATGGCCTTCACTTGCAGTTGCTGACATTTCTTTAATACCAGCAATAGATTTTAACTCTTTCTCCATCGGACGAATCAGCATACGTTCAGCATCTTCTGGCGAAATACCGTCATGAACGATAGATACGTAGATATTAGGAATGGTTATATCTGGGTTAGACTCTTTAGCGATATTGGCATAGGTAATTGCACCAGAAATCAGTAAAAGTATAAATACCATTAACACCGAACGCGTTCGAGTTAATGCTGCATCAATTAATGTAAGCATAATTCCCCGCCTTATTCGCTTTTGCTAGCAAGTGCTGCATTAACATTCGATGCTTTAGAGAAAATAGCTTCTACTTTATCGCCCGCTCTAACAAAGCCTTGGCCGAGGGTAATAATATCGGTTTGCTGACCTAAGCCCGATAACCAAATACCATCTTTTTCACTTTTGATAATATTAATAGCAGTAAATTTCACGTGGCTACCTTCAACCGTTTTAACGCCAATATTACCTTGTTCATCTAATGCTAATAATGCCGGAGAAACTTTAATAGCGGGCATTTCATCCAAGTTAATATTAACTTCACTGCTTAAACCGGCCAGTAAGTCACTGTCGTTATTAGCAATAGCAATCTCAATTTTAAAAGTATTGGTGGCATCATCAGCAACACTGGCAATGTAACGCACTTGTCCAGCCAAGTTTTCATGATTGAGTAATCGAATTTTTGCCTTTTGGCCAACAATAAGCTGACCAATGTTGTTTTCACTAACATGTGCTCGCACGATAAGTGGGTCTAAATCTGCAATCATGGCAATGTCGTCACCACTTTGTACGTAGTCACCTTGCTCAACATAACGCGTGTTTAATACACCATCAAAAGGCGCTCGAATTACTGTGTTAGCAATATCAATATTAAGTCGTTTAATTTGCGCTTTAACGGCTGCTAGATTTGCAGCAGCGCTGCTTACTTGTACTTTTCCTTGGTAGCCATCAGCACTTAACTTTAAGACACCTTGGTGTTCTATTTCGCGTTGAGTTAATAATGCTTTTGCTTGAGATAATTGAGACTCTAAGTCATTAATTTCAAGCTTTACAATAATTTGACCTTTTTCAACTTTAGCACCACGTTTAGCCAGTACTTGTTCAATTTTCCCGGAGATTTCTGCTTTAAGCGTAGTTACGCGATCAGGCTCTGTTCGACCATATAATGCCACCGTATCACTTATAATTTTGGCATACATAGTTTCTACTTTAACTTTAGGCACAATAACGCTATGTTCACTTTTTTCGTTTGGAATTTCTTGTGCTTGCATTAAGCCCGAGGCCATCCAAACCACTAAGACTACTGTAATAATTATTGCAATAATGTATGGGCGTTCGGCGAACCATTGTCGACGTTGACTTGCGGTACTCATAATTCTTCCTAAATATTTTTAAAAAACTGGCACTTGGCTGGCCATATTACTAATAATGATACAGGGCAAAAGCTTAAGCGTCTTGTTTAGCTTTGCAACAAAACGTAAACGTCACGAAGCATTGCTATACCCAAGCCACTTGAAGATGCAATTCATTTATTATTGCACTTTGGTAACTAAATTAGACAACTCTTCAGTTTCCGTCGACATTACTTCTCGCCACCAGAGTTTTGTTGTTATTGGCTGAGCAAGATTAACCGCCTCACCAAAAGTAGGTGTTAGTAGTGAAACCCCTTGTTGCTTTGCTAAAGTAACGATACGCTCAAACGGTTCAAACCAATCATGCAATGCTAGATCAAAGGTGCCGTTGTGGACGGGGATCATAAATTCGCCCTTAACATCCAGATGTGCTTGCAAACTTTCTTCTGGTGTCATGTGTATTTCACGCCACAATGCGTTATATGCACCGGTTTCTATCATGGTAAAATTAAATGGTCCATAGCGTTTGCCTATTTCTTTAAAACCAGAAAAATAGCCACCATCGCCACTATAAAAAAGTTTAGTTCCTTTATGTTCAATAACCCAACTAGCCCATAACGTTTCGTCTTTATCAAACAGTCCTCGACCGGAAAAATGCTGCGCCGGCGTTGCGGTGATAGTTAGCTCTGAGAGTTGTTTGCTTTGCCACCAATCTAGTTCAGTAATTTTTTCATCTGCGATACCCCAATCTCGCAAGTAGTTGCCTACTTTCAATGGTGTAACAAACTGCTCTACTTTATCAGCAAGTGCTAAAATAGAGGCTTTGTCTAAATGATCATAATGATCATGACTAATAATAACTGCTTTTACATTGGGTAGTTCTGCAATACTAATTGGTGGCTGGTGAAAACGCTTTGGTCCCGCCCATTGTACTGGCGACGCTCGCTCACTAAATACCGGATCAATTAATATAAAATCACTGGCTAACTTTAGCAGCAATGTTGAATGACCTAGACGATAAAGTGCATCATGCTTCTCACTGAGCAGGTTTTCTTTAGTTAATTGTTTAAGTGGTATAGTTTTTGTTGGCGTAGGAGCGGCTCTATCAGTTTGCCAATAAGCTTTTGCTATTTTCCAAACACTGCTTAGCGAACTTTGATAGTTAATTTCACTATTTTGAAATTTCCCTTCTTGCTCGTTACTCACATTACTTTCACTACTATTCGCTAATGTTGTACTTGCCATCACAACGCCTCCAAAAATTATTACTAAAACCCATTTATTGAAAATCAGTTTATTAAATCTATTCATCTAAATTTTCACCACATCACATACGCTTTAAATAACGCAAAAAGTAAACTACACGGTGCAGTTTAAAATATAGCAATTGAAAAGTAAACTACTCAGTGTAAAATAGAGTTATTCCCACTTGATTTTGAGTTCTATGAAAACAGTTAGCAAAACGCGCAGCCAATTAAAACGTGAGGCTATTATTGCTGCTGCAAAAGCAGCTTTTAAAGAATACGGTGTTCAGGGAACTAGCATGGACAAGCTAGCTGAGCTCGCTCAAGTGTCAAAGCGCACGGTTTACAATCACTTCGAAACCAAAGAAGCGTTATTGATGTACTTAGTTGCAGAGCTTTGGCAAAAAGCTGAAGCGCAAGTAGATGTTAATTATCAAAAAGATATAGCACTAAAACCTCAACTTATTGCTTTACTTAATGCTGAAATTAGTTTTATTTCTAGTGAAGATCATATGGATGTGACTAAAGTCGCTATAGGACACTTTTTTTATAATTCAGCAGCGCTACAGAAAGAGTTCGAGAAAATATCTTGCCAAGAAAATGCGATTACTCGTTGGCTTAACAGCGCTATTGAAGATAACAAGCTAGCAATTAATGATGTCGACTTTGCTAGCGACCAATTGCACGGCTTGATTAAAGCAAGTTGTTTTTGGCCACAACTATTTCAGATGGAAGATGGCTTCAGCAAAGAAAAGCGCGAATTTTTGGCAAAAGAAACTGCCGAAATGTTTTTGGCTCGATATCAACTGACAACTAAAAACTAAAACCCAAAAACCAAAATCAAAAAAGCCGACTCTTATGTCGGCTTTCAATGTGATGGAACGCTACAATTTAGCTAAATACTAAATCGAAAATGAAGAGCCACAACCACAAGTCGTACTTGCATTTGGGTTATTAACTAAGAAGCGACTACCTTCTAGTCCTTCAATATAGTCAACTTCACCGTCAACTAAATACTGCAAACTCATTGGGTCAATCACCATAGTGACGCCTTTTTTTACGATGGTCATATCGCCGTCATTGACTTTTTCATCAAAGGTAAAACCATACTGAAAGCCTGAGCAACCGCCACCTGTAACGTATACACGTAGTTTTAAGTCTGGGTTTTCTTCTTCCGTGATCAACGACAATACTTTAGTCGCCGCAGCGTCTGAAAATTTAATTGGTAATTCAAGATCTGACATAAAACTCTACTTAATACGAAGGGAACAAATACAATTATCTTAAACTTGACTGTTTTAATCAAGTATTATGGCGAACTCTGATCAATATTTTCTATTGTTTTTTTCCAAAAGTAACTTTCATCTATTCGATTATAAGCTTGCCATTTACTTTTCGGCAAAATCGCTGATACGTTAATTTTCTCAGCAATAAAATTTTCCGGTAAGGTCAACTCACCGCTAATATTTTGAAAGTACTGAAAACTAAACGATAAGTCTTTTTTAGTTAGCGTGGAAAGCTTAGCTAGTGGAATGTTGGTTGGTTTATCATTCAAACTTCCGGTTATCGACAATTCTACAAAACCTTTGGCGTAGCGTTTACGTAGCAACTGTTGCACTAGCACGACTTCAAAACGATAGTGGTTAGGACTTTCTGTCTTGGTTAAATTGATACCGTCAATCACTAAACCGTTAGCTTGCTTTTCAGGTGCCATCACTTTTTCATAAAATGCTAAATCTTTCTTTACTTGAGCATGCTCTTGCTCAATCGACTTCAACATTTTCTGGCTACGCTGGTTAGCCATTCGCTCAACTTCAAGTTCAACTTCTAGGGTGTTTATACGTTGTGTTTTTTCGACTAACTTTTGATAAAGCACATCTAAACGAGACTTTTGTTGCTCTAAAGTCTGTATTTGATAGCCATGATAGTAGTTACCGATACGGTAACCCGAAAAAAACGAAATAATGATAATCGCGAATAAAAGTGCAGCAGAACGGAATGCTCCGAAGCGCGTCACAACAGTATTGAGATTTATTTTTGCTAACCAATTCATTTAAAAAGTATTATGATATCCAAAAGCCTGTTTATTCGCTTAATATAAATATGAAAATAATAACTCACTTTAAAAAGTGTCTTGCCTTACCACAAACATCTTGGCAACTGTGCTTACTCGCCGCAATAGGTGGCTTTGCGTCAGCAATGTTGGTGGTTATATTTATTTTTGCCATTGAAGGCATTCAATCATTTTATTTAAGCGAAAAAGACGACTATAGCAGCTTAACGGCGCTAAGTCGTTTCCAATTGCCAATTATCGGTGCTGTTGTCATCCTCTTTTTTTCATGGTTGACCGGTTATAAATATATTCGCACCGGTATTCCATTTGTTTTACATCGCTTAAAAACCGCTAATGGTGTTATGCCGTTGCGTAATACCATTAATCAGTTTATTGGCAGTGCGGTCGCGCTTGCTGCGGGTTTTTCTGTTGGTAAAGAAGGTCCTGCAGTACATCTAGGTGCCGCTTGTAGTAGCTACATTGGTAGCAAACTCAATTTACCTTACAACGCCATTCGCAGCTTAAGTGCTTGCGGTATCGCTGCAGGTATTGCCGCTTGTTTCAATACACCCGTTGCTGCAGTTATCTTCGTGATGGAAGTTATCTTACGTGAGTACAAAGTACATATTTTCATACCGGTAATGATTGCTGCCATTGTTGGCTCAATGACCACCAGTGCAATATTTGGTACCGCTCATGAGTTTGAATATTTTACGACCATTACCTTAGACAGTCAGCACTACTTGGCACTTGTAATATTAGGAGTGGTTTTGGGCGTTATTGCCTTTGCCTTTAACCGCTATTTGATCGTGATAATTAAGTTCAGTGCGCGCTTTCACATTGTGCAACGCATTTTAGTAGCATCTGTTATCACTGGCACTATTAGCTATTTTATGCCTTACGCCATGGGGGCAGATTTAAGTGCTATCGATTTTTCACTGCAAAACAGCCCTGAATTACAACTATTACTTGGCTTGCTGGTTGCAAAAATACTAATGACCATTACCACTTTAGGTTTAGGTATTCCCGGTGGAATAATAGGGCCAATATTAGGAATTGGCGCTATTATTGGCACTTGTATTTCCGTACTTGCGATGTATTTTATGCCAGGTAATTTACAAGCGAGTGACTTTGCCTTAATGGGGATGGCAGGATTTATGGCTGCAACATTAAATGCCCCACTTGCGGCTTTGCTCTGTGTTGTAGAAATGTCTAATCAAATTGAAATTATAGTGCCTGCCATGATTGTTATTGCTAGTTCTTGTATTTCATCAGGACAATTCTTCCGCAACCGTTCAATATTTATTATGCAGTTAGAAGTTCAAGGTTTAGCTTATCGCAGACCACCTATTGAGAAGTCTTTGCAACGAGTTGGTGTTATAGGGGTGATGCAAGAGCAATTAATACAAATTGCCGATAACGACAATAAAACCATTGCAGCTACCATTTCAGAACATACCTCGCACCAACATGTAATTATAAAGAAAGAAAATTTACAAAATGAGAGTGAATACATTTGGTGTCAACCCGAGCAAAAAAATAGCGATAATAGCCAGAGCATCGTTCGGCACAAATTGATACCGCTTTCCAACCAATCCACCCTAGCTGAAGCTTATTTATTATTAGTGAGAAAAAGAGAGGGAGGAGTGTATATATATCAAGATAATCCAAATGATATTATGGGTATAATAACTTTTGACGCTATTCGCTCTTATTTATTGAAAGGAAAAACTCACTAATGAATACCATTCTTTGGCTCAAAGCATTTCATGTCATTTTTATGGTGGCATGGTTTGCTGGAATTTTTTATCTACCACGCATATTTGTTAATCATGCCGAGTCGGATGAACCATTAGTACATCAGCACCTTAAAGGTATGGAGCGACGCTTACTCTTTTTCGTGACACCATTTGCAATTTTTACCCTAGCTTTGGGTATCGCCATTATTTACAACTATGGCTACGCTTGGTTTGTCGCGGCAAAGTGGTTACATGTAAAAATAACCTTGGTGATTTTATTACTGATTTACCATGGCTACTGTTTTAAATTAGTAAAAACCTTTGCCGCAGATAAAAACACTCGCTCAGGAAAATTTTATAGAATTTTCAATGAAGTGCCTGTAATTATCTTATTTATCGTGGTGATATTAGCTTACGTTAAACCGTTTTAGGCTCAGTGAAAGTAATCTAACCAAAGGGATTTATTACTAAGAATTTTTCGGCTTTTCTCTGACAGTAATGGATTTTCTAAATTGAAAATTTTTCGCTGAGGTAAGTTTGCTTTCACTAAAATATTTTGTGTCACTGGGTGATTATAAAAAAACTCATCAAAAGCACCTGATTCAATCAGGTTATGAAAGCCATACTCTAGACGTTGCACCAAACGATTATTTTTTTTGTTTACGAAAAAATACATTGGTGCGGGGTATTTTAATAAAAAATGTTCTTCAACAATAAACTGGTTTTTATTCGCTATTTCTAACCAAGGTTCGTGCAACGCACGGGGAAAATAATCAAAACGATTTTTCTCCAACATCGTCAGTAAAGAAAATGCACTACCTTCAATAACATCAAAACCATTGTGCCGTAAAATATCACTATCAGGCCAATCATAGCCTTGCCCTGCCGATAATAACTTTAATTGTGCTAATGATAAATTAGGCGAAAAAGTCGCGGTGTCATTATGACGAATTATTGCAATACGTACTCCCATTAAGCCTTTTAGCATTGGGATATAAATTGCTTGTAGCTCGGCCTCTAATGCTTCCGACGTCATGCGCCAAGTCACATCAATAGCTTGACCTTGCTGCACCATAATCGACGTTCGACCTTGCGACATCTCTAAAGGAACAGGGATCAATTGATAAGCGCCATACTTTTCTCGTGACGTCTCTAAAATCAGTGAAAGCAAATCAATATAGTAACTTTGCTTGGCATCAGGATGAGTTTGGGAAATATTATAGCGAACCACATCACTTGCTTGTGAAATTAAGCTACTCAGCAGTAACATTAGTGCGGAAAAAAACAATAAAAAACTTCGCATATCCATGGCTATTTAGTCTCCATTCTATAAACAACTATAACCTAGATTTAAAAACTTTGTATAGCGCTCAATTACCAAGCAATTATCTTAATTCAAATCAAGATTTCGCATTCTAAACATTCAAGTTTTGTGCTATATTTCGCTGCAAATTTTCGTTGTCTTTTAACAAAAACAGCGGCCCATTAAATTCAGGAACCAGCTAGGTTTGTAATTATAATCCTCAGCTTTATATTCCACTTATTAGGTACAAGCTATGATGAAATTTGAAGGGAGTCATATCCTATCTGTCTCACAATTTGATAGAGAGAGTATTTCTCGTATCTTGGAAATTTCGACATTGATGGCACCTTACGCTATGCGTAAAAAGCGTTGTCATGTACTCGAAGGAGCAATACTCAGTAACTTATTTTTTGAACCCAGCACCCGTACACGCGTTAGTTTTGGTACTGCGTTTAATTTATTAGGTGGCTTTGTTCGTGAAACTGTTGGTCAAGAGAACTCTTCACTTTCAAAGGGTGAGTCTTTATTTGATACCGCTCGCGTGATCAGCGGTTATTCAGATGTTATTGCTATGCGTCACCCAACAATGCACTCAGTAGAAGAGTTTTCTAAGGGTAGCAGTGTTCCCGTTATTAATGGTGGCGATGGCGCTAACGAACACCCAACACAAGCGTTATTAGACCTATTTACTATTCAGTCTGAGATGGCTCGCTATGACATGGGTTTGGATGGTTTAAATATTGTTCTTATGGGCGATCTTAAACATGGTCGCACTGTGCATTCATTGTCTAAGTTATTAAGTTTATATAACAACATCACCATTACTATGATTGCGCCTAAAGCGTTACAAATGCCTGATAGTATTATTTCAACGCTGACAAATGCCGGCCATAAAGTGATATTGACCGACAAAATCGAAGGCAACCTAGCTTGTGATGTAATTTATCAAACTCGCATTCAGCAAGAGCGCTTTGCTAGTAAAGACGAAGCAGATTTATACCGCGGTCACTTCAGTTTAAATCGCGAAATTTATCAAAAATATTGTCAAGAAAATACGGTAATAATGCATCCGTTACCACGAGATTCTCGTGCTGAAGCTAACGAATTAGATACAGATTTAAATGATTTAGATAACTTAGCCATATTTCGTCAAGCACAAAATGGCGTCTTAGTCCGTATGGCGTTATTTGCCTTAAGTTTAGGGGTTGAAAACAGGCTCAGCCGATATGAAAAACCTGTTACTTGGCATACCAACAAATATTGATAGTAACCGCAAATTAGCGTGGCTACACTAACAACGAGTAGATATTATGATGAAAAATTCACAGCAATTATTTGATGCTGCGCAGGATATTATTCCTGGCGGCGTAAATTCACCAGTACGTGCTTTTAACGGCGTAGGCGGCACACCGCTGTTTATCAAAAAAGCACAAGGTGCTTATGTTTTTGATGCTGAAGATAATAAGTATGTCGATTATGTTGGCTCATGGGGCCCAATGATTTTGGGTCACAATCACCCGGTAATTCTTGAGGCCGTGATTGAAACAGCACAAAATGGTTTAAGTTTCGGTGCGCCAACAGAATTAGAAATTACCATGGCAGAGAAGGTGCGCGAAATTGTACCTTCTATGGAAAAATTACGCATGGTTAGCTCAGGTACTGAAGCAACCATGAGCGCAATTCGTTTAGCTCGTGGCTTTACTGGCCGTGATAAAATATTGAAGTTTGAAGGCTGTTACCATGGCCATGCTGATTCATTGTTAGTAAAAGCAGGCTCTGGCATGTTAACCATGGGCGTGCCAAGTTCTCCAGGTATTCCTGACGATTTTGCTAAGCACACGCTAACGGTTAGCTATAACAATCTACAAGAAGTTGAACAAATATTTGCTGAACTTGGTGATGAAATTGCTTGTATTATTGTTGAGCCAGTGGCTGGTAATATGAACTGTATTCCACCTGTTGAGGGCTTCCTTGAAGGTTTAAGAGCTGTTTGTGATCAATACAAAAGTGTCTTAATTTTTGATGAAGTAATGACGGGCTTTCGTGTGGCATTAGGTGGCGCTCAAGCACATTACAACATAGTGCCAGATATCACGACTTTAGGTAAAGTGATTGGCGGTGGTATGCCAGTAGGCGCTTTCGGTGGTAAGAAAGAAATCATGGACTTCATTGCCCCAGTTGGCCCTGTTTATCAAGCAGGTACATTATCAGGAAACCCTATTGCCATGGCCGCAGGTTTAGCGTCGCTAAACGAGCTTTGCAAAGGTGATAAGCATCAACAACTAAGTGCTGCGACAGAAAAGCTAGCAATGGGCCTTAAAGCGGCTGCAGAGCGTAATGGCGTATCATTATCAATTAATTATGTTGGCGCAATGTTTGGCTTCTTCTTTACTGAAGAAGAGAAAATCACTAGTTTCGCTCAAGCCACTGCATGTGACAGCGATAAATTTAAAAAATTCTTTCATTTAATGCTAGAAGAAGGCGTTTACCTTGCACCTTCTTCGTTTGAAGCTGGCTTTTTGTCTACTGCTCACGGCGAAGAAGAATTAGAGTTCACACTAGCAGCAGCTGACCGCTGTTTTGCACAGCTTTAACGAGTTCATAGTAACTTAAGCCACGCAAGTAAACTTAACGCGTAGCACGCCATTCTAATAAATATTTAGCTTTAATTGGCAATAGAATTTAGGCAATAAAAAAGGTAAGCGTGACGCTTACCTTTTTAATAACAATGAACTATTTCTAACCCTTCAAACTACTTCACCACAGTTAAACTTGGCTTTTTAGCTTTATGCTTTTCATGCTTTTCATGCTTTTCATGCTTTTCATGCTTTTTCGCAGCAGACTCACCTTTAACTGAATTAGCATCACTTTTTACCGCTGATATGCTTGGCGTATCAACTTTACTTAACGCTAAGTCTTGCTCACGCGTTTCAGGATCTGGGTGTTCAATTTCTAGCGAAGTACCTGCGCCATTTTCTTTTGCATAAATAGCAGCAATAGCACCATAAGGCACGCTAATATGCTCAAGTTTACCGCCAAAGCGGGCACTAAGTTCAATACTATTATCACTTAATGCAATGCTACCAACAGCAGAGCCAGATACATTCAAAACAATTTGGCCATCGTTAACATAAGCCATAGGCACCATAACGCCATACACATTAACGTCAACAACAATGTAAGGTGTTAGGTCGTTATCAGAAATCCACTCATAAAAAGCCTTAACAATATAAGGCTTATTTGATGTCATTTCGATGGTCATAACTTACGTCTTTAAACCGGAGCGCCAAAGCGTAATTCACGCTCTGATTCAGTTAATGATGCTTGGAACGACTCACGTTCAAATACTTTTAACATGTATGATTTAAGCTCTTTAGAACCTTGTCCATCAAGCTCAATGCCCATTACAGGTAAACGCCATAAAAGCGGAGCCAAATAACAATCAACTAAACTAAACTCTTCGCTCATAAAGTAAGGTGCTTCATTTAAAATTGGTGCAACACTTAACAAGCTTTCTTTTAATTCTTGGCGTGCTTTAGCGGCAGCGTCAGCTGGACCATTATAAATAGTCTTCGCTAAGCTATACCAGTCTTGCTCTACACGATGCATCATTAAACGACTGCGACCACGAGATACAGGGTAAACTGGCATCAATGGTGGATGAGGAAAACGCTCATCTAAGTATTCAATAATGATAGACGCTTCATAAAGCGCTAGTTCACGATCGATTAACGTTGGAACGGTTCCGTAAGGATTTAGGTCAAGTAAATCCTCTGGCAAATTGGCTAAGTCAACCAAATGGATGTCAACACCAACACCCTTCTCTGCCAACACAATGCGGGTTTGATGACTATACATATCATCAGCATGCGAATATAAAGTCATAACAGAGCGTTTGTTTGCGGCTATGGCCATAATGCCTCCAAAAAATTCTTATTAAAAAAACTAACAAAGGGGGCCAAAGCCCCCAGTAATATCTAAAGTTTACACTGTTTTACACGACATATGTAATTAGTGTACATCTCTCCAGTATTCTTTCTTCAGTAAGTAAGAGAAGAATAATAGGATAAATAGGAAACCAATAACCCAATAACCCATGTTTTCACGTTCAAGTTTATTTGGTTCACCAGTATATTCCAAGAAGTTGGTTAAATCACGAGCAAAAGCATCATACTCTTCTGCGGTCATTGAACCACCTGTTGCTTCACTTAAGTTGCCGTGCTCATCCATAGTGCGAACACCTTGAAGATTTTGCAATACATGCGGCATACCAACATCTTTAAAAACTTTATTGTTAACACCAAATGGACGTTTTTCATCAACATAGAAAGAACGCAAATAAGTGTAAATCCAATCAGGGCTTCTAAAGCGAGCTTCAAGTGTTAAATCTGGTGGTGTGCTACCAAACCACTTAGCGGCTTCTTTTCCTGGCATTGTGTTTGTAATATGATCGCCGACTTTTTCACCGGTGTACATATAGTTAGCCATGCCGTCTTCATCAGAAATACCCAAGTCAGCAAAAGTACGGTTGTAACGCTGATATTTCAACTCATGACAAGCTAAGCAATTATTAATATAAGCTTCGAAACCACGTTTTAGTGACGCTTTATCGCTTAAGTCGTTATTAGCCTCATCTAATTGCAGACTAGGCCCAGCTGCTACAGCTAACATAGGAAGTACAGCTAAAACTGCTAAAATAAGTTTTTTCATTTTCCTGTAACCCTCTCTGGAACTGGCTTCGTTTTCTCGTTTTTACTGTAAATCCACAGCGCAACAAAGAAACCAAAATAACCGAAACTCGCAACGATACCAATCATGTTATTTAACGGTGTTGCAGGTAATGTACCTAGCGCACCAAGCACGATGAAACAAATTGCAAATTGCACAAGGTTTACCGTATGAGCAGTACAACGGAAACGTAAAGACTTAACCGTGCCTCGGTCGAACCAAGGTAATAAGAATAATGCGACAATTGCACCAAACATACCTACAGCGCCTAGAAGCTTGTCAGGAATAATACGTAAAATTGTATAGAACGGGCCAAAATACCATACAGGAGCAATGTGCTCTGGTGTTTTCAAACCATTAGCAGGTTCGAAGTTTGGCGCTTCCATAAAGTAGCCACCACCTTCTGGTGCGAAGAACATAACCCAACAGAAGCCAATTAAGAAGATAACAACAGCAACTAAATCTTTCACCGTGTAGTAAGGGTGGAAAGGTATCGCATCAACAATATCGTATTTCTTAGTGTATTGTTCGTGGAAAGTAAATTTGCTTTGCTCTTCTGGAGGAACACTGCCTTTAGGTTTTTTAATGCTAGTACCGTCAGGGTTGTTCGAGCCAACTTCATGTAGTGCTAAAATGTGTAAGAAAACTAACACAACCAACACTAATGGTAAGGCAATAACATGCAATGCAAAGAAGCGGTTTAACGTAGCACCAGAGATAACATAGTCACCACGGATCCAAAGCGTTAAGTCATCACCAATAACCGGAATCGCACCAAAGATAGAGATAATTACTTGTGCACCCCAGTACGACATATTACCCCAAGGTAATAAGTAGCCCATAAATGCTTCAGCCATTAACACTAAGAAAATTAACATACCAAATAACCACAATAGCTCACGAGGTTTCTGGTAAGAACCGTACATCATGCCACGGAACATATGCATATAAACAACAATAAAGAATGCTGAGGCACCCGTTGAATGCATATAACGTAATAACCAACCGTAATCGACATCACGCATGATGTATTCTACAGAAGCGAATGCACCTTCGCCTGATGGTTCGTAGTTCATTGTTAGCCATACACCAGTTAATAACTGGTTAACTAAAACAACACTCGCCAAAATACCGAATACATACCAAAAGTTAAAGTTCTTTGGTGCAGGGTATTGTGCCGCATGTTTGTTCATTGCATCCATCAAAGGTAGACGCTGTTCGATCCAAGCCATTAAGTTATTCAGCATTATGCTTCTCCTCCAGACACACCAATCAATAAGGTATCTTCAGTAGGGAATGAATGCTCAGGAACCATCAAGTTAGTTGGTGCTGGTACACTTTGAAATACACGACCAGCCATATCAAACTTAGAACCATGACATGGGCAGAAGAAGCCATTTTTAACACCGGCAACGTGCTGTTCGAAATCACCTTTATGGTGAGTAGGAGCACAACCTAAATGAGTACACACACCTAATGCCACCAAAAATTCTGGCTTAATCGAGCGAAACTCGTTAGTTGCATAAACAGGTTGTTGTGGAACTTCAGAATTTGGATCTTTTAATTGGCCATCATGCGCACTTAAACTAGAAAGAGTTTCATCTGTTCTACGTACCACATACACCGGCTTACCGCGCCATTCAGCACGAATTAATTGACCAGGTTCTATCTTACTTACATTGACTTCAACCGGCGCACCTGCAGCTTTCGCTCGAGCGCTAGGGTTCCAAGATCCAATGAAAGGCACAGCCACACCGACAACACCAACACCACCAACTACCGAAGTAGCTGCAGTTAGAAAGCGTCGACGGCCGTTATTAACGGGCGCATTGCTCATTCAAACTCTCCAATTATTATCTAGCTAAAACAACAACACATGACTAAGAATTTCACCTAGCAATTGTGCTGATTGCTGATTGACTAAATCAACGACAAAAAAATTGCTCTGATCATAAAGAAAACCCTTGTTTTTTACAAGGCAATTCCCCTTTTCAGCAGAGGTTTATGCAAATAAAAGTCAATTGCTAATCATCACACACAGTAAATAAAAACCATTCGCATTAACTGGTTTGTTGTCATGTCTATTGCAAATATATTTTGGCAAAATCTTTAAAGCTAATGACTACTTAGGAAATATGAGATGAAATTATTATCGAGTAGTAAGTTGATATTTGCCAATATGAATTTTACGGAAAAAAATGTAAATGATTTATGATGCCAATCAAATTTTTGACATAAAAAAACCGGCATAAGCCGGTTTTTGAAATCGTAAACGTAAAAATTAACGTTTTGAGAATTGTGGTTTCTTACGTGCTTTATGTAAGCCCACTTTCTTACGCTCAACTTTACGAGCATCACGAGTAACGAAGCCAGCTTGACGTAGAGGACTACGTAAAGTTTCATCGAACTCCATTAATGCACGAGTAATACCGTGACGAATTGCGCCAGCTTGACCAGAAATACCACCACCAGAAACAGTGATGTTAAAGTCAAACTTTTCTAACATTTCAACTAGCTCTAATGGTTGACGAACAACCATACGAGCAGTTTCGCGACCGAAGTACACAGAAATGTCACGTTTGTTAATTGTGATTGCACCGTTACCAGCTTTCATGAACACACGAGCAGTTGAGCTCTTGCGACGACCAGTACCGTAATATTGATTATCAGCCATTGCTTAAAGCTCCAAAAGTTGTGGTTGTTGTGCAGTATGTTTATGTTCAGTACCCGCGTAAACTTTAAGTTTACGGAACATTTCACGACCTAAAGGACCTTTAGGTAACATACCTTTAACAGCAAGCTCGATAACGCGCTCTGGTGCTTTTTCAATAAGCTTTTCAAAGCTTATTTGCTTAAGGCCACCAACATATTCAGTATGCGAATAGTAAATTTTACCTTTCGCTTTGTTACCAGTTACACGTACTTTCTCAGCATTGATAACAACGATGTAATCGCCAGTATCTACGTGAGGAGTGTATTCTGCTTTATGCTTACCACGTAAACGGCTTGCAATTTCAGTAGCGATACGACCTAAAGTTTTATCTTCGGCGTCCACTAAGAACCATTCGCGTTGTACGCTTTCTGGTTTAGCTACAAAAGTTTTCATTAAAAACCCAATTATATAAATGTTACTTAAATAATAACCCAAGAAAATCTTAAGTTATCCGTTATAAGACTACGCTGTTGCCCCTTCGAGCATCGAGTCCGTTGCAGATTCTCTGGAAAAAGAATAAGCTCTTGTAACGTAGGGATGGCGGATTATACAGAAGAATTCTTTAAAGATCACGCCTAATTTTTAATCTTTTTCACTCAATATACTTTATTAAAAATTAAGCTCGACTAATTTGTGGCAGTGCGCTGCTTTAGCCGCTCTTTTTCGGCTTCTAGTTCATTGAGTTGTAATTCAATATAACTATCCATGTGCTGCTTAATATCCTGATATATATTGGGATATTTTTCTTCCGCACGTTTAAGAGCAGAAATAGTACTTTGCATATAAGCTTGAGACGCCCAAACTGCGGCTTTTTTTGTATAAATTGCTAGCCAAGGAGAATTTGGCAGTTTCTTATTTCTCGCTAATTTATACGCTTTTGCAATTTCATCTGTCAATAAATCTTGAAAAGCATAACTTCCAGTAACTTCTGCAAATAACTCATATGTTTTAATGTCATTTTTTATCATGGTATAAATTTGCGCATCAACAAGGTGTCCAAATTGCCGTTGACGAGCTAAATATGCTGGAAAAAAACGCTTATTCATTATGCGCATCGCAAGTATATTGGCGCCCCATGATTCATTTTTAATGCTACCAGTGTGTTGCCACGGTAACATGGGTGCATTGTCTGCTAAATATTGCTCTGACATGTTTTTCGCGTCATCACATAAAATAGGGGTTATTTCTGGGTGATATTTTTGTAAGACCTTAATTCGGTAGGTATACCCGTAGCGATATGCTGAACTATAAATTTTATAGTGTAACTTAGCCGCATCTTGCAGTGCTAACTTAACGCTGCCTTCACTTAACTCACCATTTAAAATAGCTTGGTCAAGAATATAGTCATGTACGAGTGAAAAACTAGCATTTATTTCTTGGTTAATGCCATAAAAGTCTTTAGTACAAGCTGCATGAAGCAGTTGTGCTCGCCAGGTTAGATGCTCTGTATCCCACATTTTTACCATGGCAGCAGGCATGTATTTTGTGGTAAGTGCCATCGCCTGATTAAATGGATTTTCTTTAGCAACAACCTGTCCAGAGACAAAAAGCATACTAATTGCGATAAGTACTAAGCTGACTTTTATTTTATTCACCTTTAAAATCTGTTTTAATTTTTTCGACAACGATTAACTAGGTTAAGGTTAAGGCAAATGCTCACTGGCTAAGTAGTCATGTGACTGCATTTCTTGTAGGCGGCTTAAACAGCGTTTAAATTCAAAGCTTAATCGCCCATCTGTATATAGCTGCTCAAGCGCGACTTCTGCCGACATTATTAACTTAACATTTCGCTCATAAAACTCATCAACCAAGGCAATAAATCGACGTGTACTATCATCCTTATCTGCGCCCATTTGCGTAACATTTGCTAATAGCACTGTATGATAAACTTTGCTTAGCTCCATATAATCACCTTGACTACGTGCAGATTCACACAATGTCGAAAACTCGAAATGCACTACGCCATCAGACTCTTGCACTGTTGGTAACGGTCGGTTATTAATTTCAATGACCTTCCCAAGATTACGTACATCTGTAGATAATTGTTTAAAGTAGTGATTTAAATTGTCGTCGGCTTGTTGGTCAAGTGGAAAATGGAAAATTTCTGCCTGCTCAAGGGTGCGTAAACGATAATCAACACCGCTATCAACATTAACAATACTACAATGCTGGTTAATTAATTTAATTGCAGGTAAGAAACGCTCACGTTGCAAACCATTACGATATAAATCGTTTGGTACTATGTTTGATGTGGCAACTAACGTGACATTATGAGCAAATAACTCTTCAAACAACGTACCTAAAATCATCGCATCGGTAATGTCGGAAACAAAAAATTCATCAAAACAAATAATGCAACTTTCATCAGCAAAACGCTTAGCAATAATTTTCAATGGATCTGCCTGGCCATGCAACGTTTTTAATTCTTCATGTACTCGATGCATGAAACGGTGGAAGTGGACCCGTGTTTTATTTTCAAACGGTAGACAATCATAGAAGGTATCAACAAGATACGTTTTACCTCTGCCAACCCCGCCCCAAAAATATATGCCGGTAATGGTTTTTTGTTCTGATTTCGCAACAACACGTTTCCAACGATTTAGTACTTTTTTAAACCCCTTTACAGGTAAAGGCTTATTCACTAAATCTTCATACAATCGCTGTAGATTCTTCACCGCATTTTCTTGTGCTGCGTCAAAGAGAAAATCATCTCGCGTTAAATCTTGGGTATACTTATCAATAGGGGATAATTTAATCATTTAACAACCGTTTAGTTAGCAACTTATTTTGTTTTTCAATAACGTTTGCGCAAACTACACTTGAAAATTAGTTTTTTGCAAATATATTCACTAGTTAAGTGGCGTGAAGCACGTTATATTGAATTGAAGGTTATTTTCTCTAATTTTTTCCATGAATACAATGAAGGTACAATAATATGAATGTTGTTTTAGGACTAGGTCTATTTATCGTTGGCGCAATCGTCGGTTTTTTTGCTAACAAAGCACTTTTTTCATCATCTCAAGAAACTCAAAAGTTGGCAGAAAAAGCCAGCCAAACTGAATCAGAATTAGCACAATATAAACTTGATGTTGCAGAACATCTTGAAAACTCAGCAAAACTGCTTGATCAAATGAATCATACTTGTCAAATCGCTATGACACAAATGGCGCAAAGCACACAATTGTTGCAACAAGCAACGCCTGAAAATATTGAAAACATGCCATTTTTCTCAAAAGAAACACAAGAGCAGCTGGCACAAACTGTCAGTTTACGTCACAACAAAGACGCTCGTAAAAATGATGAAGTTATTTCAGAGCCACCACTTGATTATTCTGGCGCACCAAGCGGTTTGTTTGATGATAAGAAACAAAGTGTTACAAATAGCTAAGCAAATAGTTAGGAACTAATTTTTTTATTCCATGTCTTTAAATGGGTATAAATTATTTAATTAGGAGTTTTCTGTTGTATGAAAAATTTATCAGTTTTAGTTAATACCGTGTTACTTTCCAGCACAATTGCGATGGCAAGCCTCCCAGTGCAAGCTGCATTACCTCATGTTGTAAATGGACAAAGCATGCCGAGCCTAGCTCCTATGCTTGAAAGCGTAACACCGGGAGTTGTGTTAATTTCAGTTCGCGGCACCCATGATGTAAAACAACAAGTGCCTGACGCCTTTAAATTTTTCTTTGGTAAACCACGCCAAGGCCAACAACAAGAGCGTCAATTTCGAGGTTTAGGATCCGGTGTTATTATTAATGCTGACAAGGGTTATATTGTTACCAACAGTCACGTAGTTAACGATGCTGATGAAATTCAAATTACCTTAAAAGATGGTCGCCAAATTGAAGCGAAAAAAATTGGTGGTGACGAGGCAAGTGATATTGCGCTACTACAAATTGAAGCCGATGATTTAGTCGAAGTTAATATCGCTGATTCTGATGAAATACGCGTCGGTGATTTCGCAGTTGCTATTGGTAGCCCATTCGGCCTAGGACAAACTGTTACTTCAGGTATTGTCAGTGCTTTAGGTCGTAGTGGTTTAAACATCGAAAACTATGAAGACTTCATTCAAACAGATGCCGCCATTAACAGTGGTAATTCAGGTGGCGCACTTATCAACCTTCGCGGCGAGCTTATCGGCATAAATACCGCAATACTTGGGCCTAATGGTGGCAATGTCGGTATTGGTTTTGCTATTCCAAGTAATATGGTTGAGAACTTAGTCAATCAAATTATTGAATTTGGTGAAGTTAGACGTGGTGTTTTAGGTGTTGCAGGTCGAAGCGTTAATAGTGAAATAGCTAAAGCGATGGAGCTTGATATAAACCAAGGTGGTTTTGTTGAACAAGTAACACCAGATTCAGCAGCTGACGAAGCTGGTATTCGCGCCGGTGATGTCATTACTAAAGTAAATGGTAAGATGATCAAAACCTTTAATGAGCTTAGAGGAAAAATTGGTTCAATCGGAGCAGGAAAAACCATACAAATTACTGTTATCAGAAAAGATGGCGAAGAAAAAGAATATGATGTAACACTGAAGAAATCTGAAGCAGCAAATATTGAAGCAGCAAGCCTACATCGTATGTTAGATGGCGCTGAGTTTGAAAATAACAATAACGGCAATGGTATTTCGGTAGTCGACATTGCAGAGAATAGTCCTGCAGCTGCAACGGGCTTACGTAAAGGTGATGTTATCAACGGAATTAACCGCCAACGTATTAAGAATATTGGTGAATTACGTAGTTACCTAAGTGACCATAAAGGCGTATTTGCGCTTAACGTGGTTCGTGATAACTCTTCTTTATTCTTAATGATTCGTTAAAGCATATTATTGAACAGTTTAGCCTGTAGCTAACTGGCTAATAAACACCAAAAAGCCTGTCAAATTGACAGGCTTTTTTAATGGACATTCATTGGTAACAAGGAACAAAATTGACATCAATAATCGGTTAACTCTCGACAAAACTTTATCAGAACCAAAAGATTATGTTAGTCTACAAAAAATCAATTTAATAAAAATAATTCAGTTGAAAATTCTCAGTGTCTTAAAAACTATTTTTCGTTCTGCTAGTTACGGTGTTATGTTTGCCGTTGTTTTGCTACTGCTAGTGCCAGAACTGCGCGAGAAGAACTTGTCTCCTTGGCAAATATTTAATAAATCAGAACAACAAACTCAGCCACTGTCTTATGCCAAAGCAGTACGCTTAGCTGGTCCTGCGGTAGTAAACATCTATTCTGAAGATATTCAAACCGATGGTAATTATGGCCAGCAGCCAAGAACAACAACACGCTTAGGTAGTGGCGTTATCATGCATGAACGTGGTTATATATTGACTAATTATCATGTAGTTCAAAGTGCTGATTTAATTGTCGTTGTATTACAACGCGGACAAAAGCTACACGCTGAGCTCATTGGTTATGATGAAATAACCGATCTTGCCGTACTGCAAGTTCAAGCAAACAATTTACCAGTTATTCCACAAAATTCGACCTTAAAATCACAGGTTGGTGATGTAGTATTAGCGATTGGTAACCCATTAAACCTAGGGCAAACCGTTACCCAAGGTATTGTTAGTGCTACTGGACAAGTTGGCTTAAGCACGAGTTACTTACAGTTTTTACAAATGGACGCAGCAATAAATAATGGTAATTCAGGCGGTGCGTTGATTAACTCTAATGGCCAATTAGTTGGCATCAATTCAGCCAAATTTGCCCAAGCTAATCGAAATGTAAATATACAAGGTATATCCTTTGCGGTGCCTTTCGAACTTGCTCATAAAATTATGCTAAAAATCATTGAAAATGGTCGTGTTGTTCGTGGTTGGTTAGGGGTCGATGCACAAGATAATGTATCTAATTTTAAAGGTTTTATTATTAATGGCGTATCAGCCAAAAGCCCGGCAATGCAAGCAGGATTAAAAGCTGGTGATGTTGTATATCAAATTAATAACATTCAATTGGGTAGCGCTAAGCATGGTTTAGATATTATTGCTGAAACTGCGCCAGGAACCACCTTAAACTTCAATATCTCTCGAGCAAATCAACAACTAACCCTACCGGTAACCATAGTTGAAATCCCCAAAATATAATGAACTCCGAATAAGACTAAAAGCATATAGAAACAAAAATCCCAGCCTTAGCTGGGATTTTTGATATTAGCGTAAATTATAGCAACCTAAGTATATTAACTCGCTTTAATACGCGTAATATTAGCGCCAAGTGCTTGTAGTTTATCTTCAATTTTCTGGTAACCACGATCAATATGATAAATTCTATCAACCTGCGTTTCAGTGCTCGCCACTAAGCCGGCAATAACCAAGCTTGCAGAAGCACGTAAGTCGGTAGCCATTACTTGTGCACCGTTTAATTGCTCAACACCACTGCTAATAGCGGTATTGCCTTCAAGGCTAATATTAGCGCCCATACGTTGAAGCTCAGGCACATGCATAAAACGGTTTTCAAAAATGGTTTCTGTCGTTGTAGCAGTACCATCAGCAATAGCGTTCATTGCAACAAACTGTGCTTGCATATCAGTTGGAAACGCTGGATGTGGCGCAGTACGAATATTGACGGCTTTCGGCTTAGACAACATTTCAAGCTCTATCCAATCACTACCTGTGGTAATTACCGCGCCCGCTTCTTGTAATTTACTTAACACAGCTTCTAACGCTTTCGGATCAGTTTTTAAACATTTAACTTTACCTTGTGTTACCGCGGCGGCGACTAAAAATGTACCCGTTTCGATGCGATCTGGCATCACTGAATATTCTTCACCAAAGAGTTTTTCAACACCTTCGATAGTTAACGTATCAGTACCGGCGCCAACAACTTTTGCGCCCATCGCATTCAAACAATTAGCTAGATCAACAATCTCAGGTTCACGTGCGGCATTTTCAATGACCGTTATGCCATCAGCCAGTGCTGCTGCCATCATAAGGTTTTCAGTACCCGTAACACTTACTGTGTCCATAAAGATAGTTGCGCCTTTTAAGCGACCATCGTTACGCGCAATAATATAGCCATTTTCTACTTCTATATCAGCTCCCATTAACTTCAAACCTTGAATATGAAGGTTAACGGGACGAGCACCAATTGCACAACCACCAGGTAATGAAACCTCAGCATGACCAAAACGTGCTAATAAAGGGCCTAAAACCAAAATAGACGCTCGCATGGTTTTAACTAGTTCATAAGAAGCACGACAATGATCGATGTTACTCGCGTCAATCATTAAGCTATCGTCATTAAGCCATTGAGTTTTAGCACCAAACTGAGCTAACAATTTAGTGGTCGTTTCAATATCGTTTAGTTTTGGGACATTGGAAAAGGTGATCGGTGTTTCGGAAAGTAATGCGGCCATTAAAATAGGTAAGGCAGCATTTTTCGCGCCAGATATCGTAACTTCGCCTTGCAGTGGTTGCCCACCAATAATTTTAAATGCGTCCAATGGTATATTCTTTTCAGTCAGTGTTAATTAAAGTGGTAAGTTAAACATTTTTTCACGTTGCCAGTCGGTCGTGGTAAACGTTTTAATTGAAACAGCATGAATGGTACCTGCGTTAATCACTTCTGCTAAAGGGGCGTAAATAGTCTGTTGTTTCTTAACACGACTTAACTCACCTAAAAAATCTGCTACTGCAATGACTTTACATTGTGAACCATCAAAGGCTACATGAATTTCATCTAACTCAACTGCATCAGTAATAAGTTTTTCTATATCTTTTATATCCACTTCTTGCTCCAAATAGCGTTTTGGTTAGGTATTTTCAATTGGCATCTGTATTGGCAGTAATGTATCAACTGCACTTAGCTTTGCCAATTTCAATAAATCTTCAGGTAAGTTAATCAACACCATTTTACAAGCATTGTGGGCAGCTAATTCAACTAACATTAATATCCAAGCTAAGCCTGCAGTATCAATTTTACTGACTTTAGCCAAATCGATGATGACTTTTTTATCATCAACCAATTTTCGATATTTTTTATCAAATGCTCGCGTTATTGTAGCACGTGTTAGCACACCACTAATAACTGCTTTATGCTCTGATTGTTGCACTTCTATCATATCAACCTACCAATAACGCCATAGTACGCTATTTTTTCGTTATTCTAATAATAAAATTTTAAGCAATATTACTTAAATACGATATTCTTTGTGCTTTTCTCTTTTAACATCGCTGTTACATGAGGTAAGCCCTTTTGACGAATCAAACTACTTAATTCAGCTTGTTTACTATCAAGTAAACTAATGCCTTCAGCCACCATGTCGTAAGCTTTCCATTCACCCGTTTTCTTATGCTTACGAACACGAAAAGAAATATTGATTGGATCACGTCCTGGTTCCATAACACTGGTATTGACTGAGACAACGCGTTCTTTTGAAAAATCTTTTGCCGGCGCAAACTCTACTTTTTGATTATTATATAAAGTAAATACTTGAGCATACGAAGTAATTAAATATTCACGAAATGCTGGGACAAATTTAGCTCTATCAGCTTTATTGGTTTTCTTAAAATTACTGCCAATAACCTTATATGCAGCATATTGATAATTTACATAAGGCATAAGTTCTTCACGAACAATAGTCTTTAGTAAGTTAGGCTCTTTACGTATTGCACTTTGTTCATTAGCAAAGCGCTTAAAGGTAATGTCTGCAACCGTCTCAATCATTTGATACGGGTCTTTTTTATCAACATCTGCACTGGCAGCTGTTGATAAACCCAACAATGCGATAGTAAAGATAATATTTTTCATTACACTAGAAATCATAATTAATCACCACTTCCTTGGCTAAACAAAAATTGACCGATAAGTTCTTCTAATACTAAAGCCGGTTTTGTATCTTCAATAAAGTCACCTGGCTGCAAGGTTTCAACTGATTCATCAATGAAACCAGGTAGTAAGCCAACGTATTGTTCACCTAACAAACCTGCTGTTAAAATAGATACTGATGTAGCCTCTGAAAAATCATCGTATTCAGCATAAATATCTAAGGTCACCACTGGCGTATAGTCTTCGGCGTCTAGCGAAATATCACTAACGCGGCCAACCACTACACCACCAACTTTAATTGGCGAACGTACTTTAAGCCCACCAATATTATCGAACTTGGCATATAACTGGTAAGTTGTACCATTGCCAGAAATACCACTGTCTGCCACTTTAAGTGCCAACATTAATAATGCCGCAATACCTATTGCTGCAAACAAACCTACCAATAACTCTATTTTTTTCGACACCATGTCTTCCACCAAATTCAAAAAATATTTAATTAAATAACAGCATTCACTAATTCGCGAACATTAACGCTGTTAAAACAAAATCTAATCCCAACACTAATAATGACGACTGCACTACGGTTGATGTTGTAGCTCTACTTATGCCTTCAGAAGTCGGTTCACAGGCATAACCTTTATAAACTGCGATCCAAGTAACCACAAAAGCAAATACTAAACTTTTAATAATGCCGTTAAGAATGTCTTTCTCAAATGACACTTGCGCCTGCATAACTGACCAGAATGTACCACTATCGACACCTAGCCAATCAACACCCACTAGGTGAGCACCCAATATGCCAACAGCCGAAAATATTGCCGCTAGCAATGGCAAACTAATAAACCCAGCCCAAAAGCGTGGTGCAACAACACGTCGCAATGGATCAACAGCCATCATCTCAAGACTTGATAATTGCTCTGTTGCTTTCATTAAGCCTATTTCTGCCGTTAGTGCTGAGCCAGCACGCCCGGCAAAAAGTAAAGCAGCAACTACCGGCCCAAGTTCACGCAATAAAGATAAGGCAACCATTGGCCCCAAACTCGCTTCAGCGCCATAACCAACAAGAATAGTATAGCCTTGCAACGCCAATACCATGCCGATGAACAGTCCAGAAACTAAAATAATAATTAACGATAAAACACCAACCGAATAAAGCTGGTTCATTAATAAAGGAAAGCCTTTACGCGGGTTAGGTACGTGGCATAATGACGACGCTAACATCATCAATGCTCGGCCTAAGCCAGAAACTTGATTGATAATGACCCGACCTAAAGTTTGTAATTGATTCATTACTTATCACCTCGGCCAATAAGTTCATCTCGATACGATGCCGCTGGGAAGTGAAATGGCACCGGACCATCAGAATCCCCTTTAACAAATTGCTGAACTAGTGGTGAAGTTTGGCCGTAAATTTCTTCTGGCGTCCCCTGACCAATAATTTTTTGTTCCGCAATAATATAAATATAATCCGCAATACTCATCACTTCTGGCACATCATGTGAAACCACAACTGAAGTTAAGCCTAAGGCTTGCCCTAAATCTTTAATCAAACGCACAATAACTCCCATTGAAATAGGATCTTGTCCGGCAAAAGGCTCATCATAAAGAATGAGTTCAGGATCTAAAGCAATTGCCCGAGCCAGTGCAGCACGACGAGCCATGCCACCAGAAAGCTCACTAGGGCGAAGATTTCTAGCACCGCGTAAGCCAACAGCTTCTAACTTCATTAAGACCATTTTTTCAATCAAGTCTTCAGACAGTTCAGTGTGTTCTCGCATGGGAAAAGCAATGTTGTCATACACACTCATATCAGTGAATAGTGCGCCACTTTGAAAAAGCATACTCATGCGTTTACGTACATCGTATAGTGCGCCGCGGGACAATTGGGGAATATCATGACCATCAAATAGTATTTGGCCTGACTCAGGCTTTATTTGACCACCAATCAAACGCAACAATGTTGTTTTACCAATACCACTAGGGCCCATGATTGCAGTAATTTTACCTTTAGGGATCGATAAACTGATGCCATCATAAATGACACGTTCATCACGCTTAAAGGTCATATCTTTAATATCAACTAAAATTTCAGACATATGTAGGGGGCTAACATCGTTGTTTATTATTGTCTTATGTAGAAGAATTCTACCCCAGCGCAACATATCAGTCATTACAAATTAGCAACTAATTGGTACTAAAAGAGTATGTAAATGTAATAAAGTGTAAGATCGACTTTGCTTGATGTAATTTTCATGGTTTAGTACTTTTATTGATTTAGTGTTGAATGCATCTGCCAAAAAACTTAGAAAAAGTTTATAATAGTCTTTGCCTGACAAACTTGTTGGCAAAAGCAGCATTTATGAGTAGTAATTGGGTGTCATCAAATTCCAAGATTGGTATATAATTCCTCTTTTATTTCATTATTAGCGCAAAATTAATATATTTACCTTAACCAACAGGAGCTTTGAATGTTCGACCATTTGTTCATGCAAACTTTGATCTTATTGCTTTCACTAGTCACCTTAGTGTGGAGTGCAGACAAATTTGTATTTGGTGCGTCATCGTTAGCGCGTAACTTTGGCATATCCCCTATGATCATCGGTTTAACTATCGTTGCTATGGGTTCATCGGCTCCAGAAATGATGATAGCAGCAACAGCGTCTTTAGACGGAAACCCCGATATCGCCGTCGGTAATGCCATTGGGTCAAATATAACCAATATTGCCTTAGTACTAGGTTTAACCGCTTTATTTCACCCGTTATCCGTTTCTTCATCAACCATCAAACGTGAAATTCCTTTAATACTATTAATTACCGCAATTGCCACTTATATGTTGGCTAACAACAACTTTAGTTTCAATGAAGGACTAATTTTAATCATAGGTTTTGTTTCTTATCTTGCTATTTTGCTATTCGTGACATTAAGACGCGCTAAACAAAACCCAATTGACGATAAAATGGTACTAGAAGCCGAAAAAGAAGTACCTGACGCTGTCAGTAAGCCACGCTCGTTCTTTTGGTTAATTTTCGGAATGATTTTATTGCCATTAAGTGCGAGTTTTTTAGTTAGCTCTTCAGTGTTTATTGCTAAAGATTTTGGCATTAGTGACTTGGTTATCAGCTTGACCGTAATTGCTGTCGGCACCAGTCTTCCTGAACTTGCAGCAAGTATTATGAGCATTATAAAAAAAGAAGATGACTTAGCGTTAGGTAATATTATCGGTTCAAATATTTTTAATATTCTGGCAGTGTTATCACTAGCAGGTTTAATTTCTCCGGGTGATATTGACCAAGATGCCGCCGCTCGTGATGCTCCCTATATGTTAGCAACCACCTTTTTATTATTCATTTTATGCTTTAGTCGCAGTGGAAAGTTTCGTATCACGCGAGCAAAAGGGCTACTATTATTAGCGGTATTTATTGGTTACCAAATATTACTTTTTAGCCAACTTAAAGCCTAACTAGCGGTATATTATGATGAAAAACTTTAAGCAATTAGCACAAAATGTTATTGAAATAGAGCAACAAGCCATCGCTGAGTTGTCAGCATTTATCGATGACGACTTTGCCAAAGCCTGTGAACTAATGTTTAACTGTTCTGGCAGAGTGATTGTTATTGGCATGGGTAAGTCAGGCCACATTGGCGGAAAAATTGCGGCGACATTGGCTAGCACAGGTACGCCATCATTTTTTGTCCATCCCGGAGAAGCCAGTCATGGCGACTTGGGTATGATCACCTTAGATGACGTAGTACTCACCATCTCTAATTCTGGTGAAACCGGTGAAGTATTAGCAATTATTCCTGTTATTAAGCGTATTGGCGCAAAGCTTATTGCCATGACAGGTAAGCCTGACTCTACCTTAGCAAAGTTGGCTGACAAACATATATGCGTACAAGTTTCACAAGAAGCTTGTCCGCTAGGTTTAGCACCAACGTCAAGTACCACTGCTACCTTAGTGATGGGCGATGCCGTTGCCGTTGCACTATTAAATGCTCGCGGTTTTACTGCTGATGACTTTGCTTTATCACATCCTGGCGGTAGTTTAGGTAAAAGACTATTACTACGTTTAGCCGATATCATGCATAAAAGCGACCGTATCCCAATGGTTAAAGCTGATGCTAAGATAAAAGACGCGTTAGTTGAAATGTCACTGAAAGGTTTAGGCATGACCGCGATTGTTGATAGCAACAATATTCTTATCGGATTATTTACCGATGGTGATTTACGCCGAATTCTAGATGCAAAAATAGATATCCACCAAGATATGATTACCAGTGTCATGACCGAACAACCTTATGTTGCTGAGCAAGATATGTTGGCGGCAGAAGCATTGAAGATTATGGAAGACAAAAAAATTAACGGTTTAATTATTGTCGATAAAGACAATCACCCTATTGGGGCAATGAATATGCACGATTTATTAAAATCAGGAGTGCTATAAATTGGACAGTTTATACGGCAAAGTTGACGCCAGTATTTGGCAAAAAGCGAAAAATATTAAATTATTTATTTGTGATATTGATGGCGTTTTTTCTGACGGGCGCATTTACTTGGGCAATGACGGAGAAGAGCTAAAAGCCTTTCATACTAAAGACGGCTATGGCATAAAAGCCTTAGGTGCTAGTGGTGTTGATGTTGCAGTTATTACAGGCCGACAATCCAACATTGTTCAAACTCGTATGACAGCATTAAATGTTAAGCACATAGTGCAAGGACAAGAAGATAAGCTTCCGGCATTAAAAGCTATGGCGAAGTCACTTAACCTACTGCCAGAGCAAATTGCCTATATAGGTGATGACATGCCTGATTTTGAATGCCTTAATTATGTCGGCTTAAGTATTGCGGTAAACGACGCTCACCCTGCTATTTTAAAAATATGTGACTATATTACGTATACACGTGGCGGTTTTGGTGCAGTGCGCGAGGTTTGCGATTTAATGATGCAAAGCCAAAACACCTTAGCTGATGCGACAGGCGCAAGCGTATGAATCGAATATACAGTGCGACAATCGCGTTTTTCCTATTCGCCGTAGCCACTTATGGTTTAATCGAATGGTATAGTGCGAAGGAGGTCGACACCAGTGTACTCGGTAACAGCAACGAACCAGAATTCATCGCAGAAAATCTTAATAGTGATGTTTATCAAGATGCTGGTAATTTATCATATGTAGTAGAAGCACAACGTATGGAACATTACGAGCAATTAGAGGTCACACACTTTGAATACCCGCGTTATACCTTGTATCCAAAAAATAACAAACCGACTTGGCAAGTAACCGCCAACGAAGGCACTTTGTATAATAACAACCGTGTAAGATTAGAAAATCGTGTCAGGCTAATCGCCACTGACAAAGAGAGTTTAATACAGGAAGTTCACGGGAAGAACTTAGAAATGGACTTGAAAAGCAATATAATTAGCTCAGAGCAAACTATTCTAATATTAGGTAAAGGATTTACTATGTATGGCTCAGGATTAATTGTAGACTTAAACACAACACAGATGACATTGACTGAACATGTACAAACCATTTATAAAAAAACTAAAAACTAAAGCAGCTTACTTAGCGGCATTAATATTATTAGCTCCTTTAGCAAGTGCTGAAAAATTTGATGTTGAGCAAGAAATTAAAATTTCTTCTTCACGACAAGCTGCCGATCTGAAAAACAAAATATTCAGCTACATTGATAATGTCATTATTTCTCAAGGTACACTGACCATTAATGCTGACTTGGTACAAGTTATCACGCAGGACAAAAGCGAAAATAAAACTTATATTGCGAAAGGTTCACCCGCTACATTCGAGCAAACACTAGAAGACGGTAGTCCAATTAATTTGCAAGCCAATGAAATTAGATACGAACCAGCAAAGAATATTGTCGTTATCTCTGGAAACGCTTTACTGACACAAGAAGGTAGTGAAGTAAGTGGTAGTAAAATCACTTATAACTTTGAAACTGAATACGTTAATGCTGAAAGTTTAGAAAACGCAAAAGTTGAAACAGTACTACAACCTAAAGCAAAAACAGAATTACCGAAAGACCTTAAGGAAAAGCTAAAGTAAATGTCGAATTCAACATTGTCTGCAACAGGCTTAGCAAAATCTTATAAAGGCAGAAAAGTCGTTAAAAATGTCAGTTTGGAAGTGTCTGCTGGTCAAATCGTTGGCTTATTAGGGCCTAATGGCGCGGGTAAAACCACCTCGTTTTATATGATAGTTGGCTTAGTCAATAATGATAGCGGTGCTATTGTTTTAAATAATGAAGACCTTACTCTGCTGCCTATGCATGAGCGCGCTCGTAAAGGTATTGGCTACTTACCACAGGAAGCATCAATATTTCGGAAATTGTCAGTTTATGACAATATCATGGCAATTTTACAAACCAGAAAATCATTGTCGGATGTTGAAAAAGAAGAAAAGCTTGAGCACTTGCTTGAGGAATTCAATATTGGTCATATTAAAGATAATTTAGGCATGAGCTTATCAGGCGGTGAACGCCGCCGCGTTGAAATTGCGCGTGCATTAGCCGCTGATCCAAAATTTATTCTACTTGATGAGCCTTTTGCTGGTGTTGATCCAATTTCAGTAGGTGATATAAAAAAAATTATCCTACACTTAAAGGAACGTGGTATTGGCATCTTAATTACCGACCATAATGTTCGTGAAACTCTCGATGTTTGTGAACACGCTTATATTGTTAGCCATGGCGAACTTATTGCAGAAGGTGATGCGGATCAAATTCTTGCAAACCAACACGTAAGAGATGTATACCTAGGCGAACAATTCACGCTATAGTTAATGGCAGGCTTTAGCAATAAAATAACAATGTTCTAAAAGTAACAGGGAAACGAAAACCTAAATGCGTCCTACTCTGCAGCTCCGTATCGGACAACAGCTAACAATGACTCCACAATTGCAGCAAGCAATTAAGCTGTTGCAATTGTCGACCTTGGATCTACAGCAAGAGATTCAAGAAGCGCTTGAAAGTAATCCACTACTTGAAATGGATGAAAATCAAACGAGCACCTCAGAAAGTACTCCAGACAATTTAGAAGAAGCATTTTCAGCTAGTACAAGTGCAAGTACCGAAGTGACTCCTTCAGATGGTAGCGAAGATTCAACGCCTACCATCGATGAAATTAGCTCTGCCGAAGGCCTCGCAAAAACTGATATTCCTGAAGAACTTAATACTGACACCACATGGGATGATAATTTCAGCGCAGGTGCTAGTAGTGGCGGTGTTGGTGTCGCTTCTGAAGATTATACTTATCAAGGTGAAACTAAAGACTCCATTCAAGACCATCTTATTTGGCAAATGGAATTAACGCCTTTTACCGAAACCGATCAAACCATTGCAATCGCTATAATTGAAGCTATAGACGAAGCGGGTTATTTAACCGTATCTGCAGAAGAAATTTTGGAAAGTGTTGGTATTGAAGACCTAGAACTTGATGAAGTTGAAGTCGTTTTAAAACGAATCAATGTTTTTGATCCTATTGGTGTCGCAGCACGCTCAATTCCTGAATGTTTGCTTATTCAATTGAACCAATTCTCCGAAGACACACCATGGTTAGCTGAAAGTAAACTAGCCGTTGGCGAATACATCGATTTATTAGGTAATCGCGACTACCGTCAATTGATGCGTAAATTGCGTTTGAAAGAAGACCAGTTACGTGAAGTCATCCGCCTTATTCAAACTCTCGACCCTCGTCCTGGCGACAGCGTTATTAAAAGTGAAGAACAGTATGTTATTCCTGATGTTTCAGTCGAGAAGAAAAATGGCCGCTGGACTGTTGAATTAAACCCAGACACCGCTCCTAAATTATCGGTAAATCAGCAATATGCTGCAATGTCGAGATCAATGAAGTCGACTAATGACACGCAGTTTATTCGCTCTAATTTGCAAGAAGCAAAATGGTTTATTAAAAGCTTAGAAAGCCGTAACGATACCTTATTAAAAGTATCTAACTGTATAGTACAACGCCAACAAGGTTTCTTCGAACATGGTCCTGAAGCTATGCGACCAATGGTGTTAAACGATATTGCTGAAGCGGTAGATATGCATGAATCAACAATTTCTCGCGTTACCACGCAGAAATATATGCACACACCACGAGGCATATTTGAACTTAAATACTTCTTTTCAAGCCATGTTAGTACCGAAAATGGCGGCGAATGCTCATCAACCGCTATTCGTGAATTAATTAAAAAACTAGTTGCTGCAGAAATTCCAGCTAAACCATTAAGCGATAGCAAAATGGCAGAAATTTTAGCTGAACAAGGCATTAAAGTGGCTAGGCGTACCATTGCAAAGTATCGAGAATCACTCTCTATACCACCATCGAATCAACGTAAAAGCCTATTATAGGCTTGGTTTATTAACCCGCAAAAGAGGATGACGCATATGCAAATTAATCTTACCGGACACCATGTCGCTGTTACCGATTCATTACGTGATTATGTCAATGGAAAATTTGAAAAATTAGAACGACATTTTGATCATATCAATAATGTTCATGTTGTTTTAACTGTTGAAAAACTCAATCAAATAGCTGAATCCACTGTACATTTAAGTGGCAGTGAAGTTCATGCTAAAGCAGAAAATAACGATATGTACGCTTCTATTGATTCTTTGATTGATAAGTTGGATCGCCAAATATTGAAATACAAAGGCAAAATAAACAAACATTAACGTCCCTTCGCATTAGGTTTTTGAAGTAATTATGAAGTTGCAAGATATCTTAACTCCGGACTGCACAATATGCGCAGCTCCGGGCTCTAGCAAAAAGCGCGTCTTAGAATATTTAAGCAGCTTAGCGGCAGAAAAGCTGGAAAGCCACGACACATTTCAATTATTGGAAAGTTTGGTTAAGCGAGAAAAAATGGGGTCAACCGGCATCGGTAATGGCATTGCCATTCCTCATGGACGTTTAGAAAATGCCAGCAAACCAATCGCCGTTGTAATCACTACAGAGCAAGCAATAAATTTTGATGCCATTGATCATCGCCCTGTCGATATCTTTATCGCATTGTTTGCGCCGGAAGAGGAGTGCCAAAATCACCTATGTACCCTACAAAGCATCGCGCAAATATTTCGCGATAAACAATTTTGTAAACAAGTCCGTAAATGTGAGAATAACCAAGCACTTTTCGAATTAATCCAACAAGCGAGTTAAATACCAGTGAAATTAATCATTGTCAGTGGCCGTTCCGGCTCAGGTAAAAGTGTTGCACTGCGTGTATTAGAAGATTTAGGCTACTACTGTGTCGATAATATTCCAGTAAATTTACTACCTGCCTTAACGCATACCGTTATTAATGATTACGAAAATGTTGCCGTTAGCCTTGATGTCCGTAACTTACCTGCAGACCCAAATGACGTGCCGGAAATTATTGATTATCTCCCTAGCGCAGTTGAGTTAAATTTACTTTATTTAGACGCTGATGATAGCGATCTTATTCGTCGTTTTAGCGAAACACGACGCCTACACCCTTTGATTAAGCAGAACATAGCTCTTGATCAAGCTATCGCGTTAGAAAAGCAACTGTTAGAGCCAATTGCCACACGCGCACATTTATATATTAATACTAGCCAGCTCTCACCGCATCAGTTGGCCGATTTAGTCAGAGAAAGAATTCTGGGTAAAAAGTCTGGCACTATGGTGGTGGTATTTGAATCGTTTGGCTTTAAGCATGGCGTACCGCAAGATGCAGACTACGTATTTGATGCTCGATTTTTGCCTAACCCCTATTGGGATAAAGAATTAAAAGCTCACACAGGCTTAGATAAACCGGTACAAGACTTTCTTGCGACTCAACCTATAGTTACTAAGTTTATCTGGCAAATTAATAGTTTTATGATGACCTGGTTGCCACACCTTGAACGTAACAATCGTAGCTATGTCACTATCGCGATCGGCTGTACAGGTGGTAAACATAGATCAGTTTATATTGCCGAGTTACTCGCTAATAATATGCGTAAAGAGCGGGTTGACGTGCAATCGCGTCACCGTGATTTAACGCTTGCTAGCACTTAACTAACGGATTAACGACATTCACTATGCCGATTAACCGCAAAGTAAAAATCATCAATAAGCTTGGGCTTCACGCCCGAGCAGCGTCTAAGTTGGCCCAGCTAAGCCAAAAATTCAGCGCCACGATTACCTTAGATTTAGACGGCAACAGTGCCGATGCCAATAGTATAATGGGCCTAATGCTACTAGCTGGTGCACAGGGAAAAATCGTCAGCGTAACGGCCACTGGTGAAGATGCAGAACAAGCCTTGAATGAGATTTGCCAATTATTTAGTGATAAATTCGACGAAGCCGAATAAGTAGCACTCGCTTATCTGTTCAACCAGTTATTAAGTCAATAAAAAAGCTGCGAAAAGTGGCAAATTACGATAAACTCATTGTCGATGTTTATTAAAAGTTCACTGCAACATTACCTTAATAAACATCCTTCATAATAAAAAATATCAATTTCGTTTTGCAACGGCACAGGACAACAATATGCCGGAAGTTTCTGAACAAGAGTACAGCCACCAACGTCTACAGCAGGTTAATGATGCCCTCGGTAGTGGTATGTATGTCTATGTCCGAAAACTACTGCAGGACATGCCTGCGTTTGATCTCGCCTTATTATTAGAATCATCGCCAACGAAAAGCCGTACCGTACTTTGGCAATTAATCGATGCTGATCATCACGGTGAAGTACTTGAAGAGCTTAATGAAGAAGTTCGAAAAGGTATTCTTAAAAATATCCGTCCAGAAAAGCTTGCTGAAGTCGCAGAAGGCATGGACGTTGATGATTTAGCAGAAGTTTTCCGTACTCTACCTGACAGTGTATATCGTGAAGTGCTGAGTTCAATGGACTCACAAGATCGCAGTCGTGTAGAAGCCGCACTGTCATACGAAGAAGACACTGCCGGCGGTATCATGAACACTGATACCATTTCCATTCGCCCTGACGTTACCGTCGACGTAGTATTAAGATACTTGCGTTTACGTGGTGAATTACCGGAAGCAACTGACTCCTTTTACGTTGTAGACAGGGAAGATCATTTCATTGGTGCCGTATCATTATCAGCCATTGTTACTGCAAAACCAGAAACGATTGTTTCAACGCTGATTGACGATGAAATTGAAGCTATTACCGCTGATATGAACGAAAAAGACGTTGCGCAACTATTCGAACGGCATGATTGGTTTTCCGCACCTGTTGTTGATGAAGAAGATCGCTTACTCGGCCGTATTACCGTTGATGACGTGGTTGACATTATTCGTGAAGAAGCTGAACACTCGATGATGAGTATGGCGGGTTTAGACGATGAAGCTGATACCTTCGCGCCCGTTTTAAAAAGTACCCAACAACGCTCTGTTTGGTTGGGGGTTAACTTAATAACCGCATTATTAGCCGTTGCCGTATCAAGTATGTTTGAAGGCATTTTAAGCCAATTAGCCATACTCGCAGTGTTAAACTCTTTAGTTCCTAGCATGGGCGGCGTCGCTGGTAATCAAACCTTAACCTTAGTTATTCGTGGTATTGCTTTGGGGCATGTTGGCGAAAGTAACTCACGAATTTTACTTTATAAAGAATTAGCTGTTGGCTTCTTTAACGGTATGATTTGGGCCATATTAATCGCAACCGTAGTGGCTATTTGGCAGCAAAACATCATGTTAGGGGCAATAATCGCTTTTGCCATGTTGATGAATATGACTGCAGCTGGTATTGCAGGCGTTACCATCCCATTGATGTTAAAAAAGATGAATATTGACCCTGCACTGGCTGGCAGTGTTATTCTAACGACCATCACAGATGTAGTTGGTATTTTTGCCTTTTTAGGTACCGCGACATTGTTTTTAGGCACTTAAACCTTAATCTTTCTGTTAAGTAGCTTGGTGTTGCCCGCATTCTTTCACAGCTATGTGACCGCACCCCCGAATATATACATTCTTAGTATCCATGCATCCGTGCATCCGTGTTTTACAGTACGTCCTAAACATAAAAAGCGAGCTCTTGGCTCGCTTTTTAATTAACTAAAAAAATTTCCAACTTAAACGTTAGGCAACTCGATTAATTACCTGCTACTTGCATTTCGTTAATAATAATTGAGCCTGTTCGAATGCTACCACGCATATCAATATCATTGCCGATAGCAACAATGCCCGCGAACATATCTTGCAGCTTGCCCGCGATAGTAATTTCATCAACTGGGTAAGCGATTTCACCATTTTCAACCCAAAATCCAGCTGCGCCGCGTGAGTAATCACCGGTTACAACATTAACGCCTTGGCCCATTAATTCGGTTACCAATAGTCCTGTGCCAAGAGTTTTCAACATCGCATCAAAATCACCACCTTGACCTGATTCTTTTATGCCTAACTGCCAATTGTGAATACCACCGGCATGACCCGTTGATTGCATACCAAGCTTACGGCCTGAATAACTTGTTAATAGATAAGTTGCTAAGCGACCATCGGTGATAATTTCACGATCTATCGTTGCAATTCCTTCACTATCAAAGGCACTACTTGCTAAGGCTTTTTTCAGATGTGGACGCTCACTGACCGATAAAAACTCAGGGAACACTTGCTTATCCATTGAATCCATCAAAAATGATGATTTTCGATATAAGTTACCACCACTTATGGCTGCAATGTAGTGACCAAAGATACTATTAGCAATGTCGGCACGAAACATCACGGGTACTTTAGTGGTGGCCAGTTTATGCGCACCTAAACGCGACAGCGCTTCAATTGAAGATTGCTTGCCAATACTAACGGCACTTTCCATGGCATCAAATTCACGACTAACGGTATAAGCATAATCGCGCTGCATATCTTCGCCTTCATTAGCGATCATCACACAGCTTAAATTATGACGTGTACTCGGGTAACCGACTAATTGACCATGACTATTACCATAAACTTTAAAGCCTTCAAAACTTGCTAGAGTTGCGCCGTCAGAATTAGTAATACGTTCATCATAGGCAAGAGCAGTGTCTTCACATTCTTTAGCTAGACTAATCGCCTCTTCTGTAGACAGTACTTTTGGGTGATATAAATCTAAGTCTTCAGGGTTCATCGCCAATAATTCTTTATCAGCTAAGCCAGAACAATCATCAACAGAGGTATATTTAGCTATATTTACTGCCGCTTCAATCGCTTGCTTCAAGGCTTTTTCAGATAAATCAGCCGTAGAAGCACTACCTTTACGACCTTCTTTATATACGGTAATACCCAGCGCACCATCGCTAGTAAACTCAACATTTTCAACTTCCCCTAAACGCGTACTCACACTTAAGCCTTGCTGACGGCTCATGGCAACTTCAGCACCATCAGCGCCTAATGATTTGGCCATTGCCATTGCGTCGTTAACGCGCTGCTTAACATGTTCTATTTGCGTTTGGATACTATCAGAATCGCTCATGGGTAAATTATTTCTCACATTTGTTCGCTATTTTTTTCGATACCAGCAACAGGAATGTTTTTGCTGTAACGGCTTTGTTGTATACTATAGGGAATTATCAATTTATTACCTAACATTATGACAAAGTCTGCCAATCAGATCGACGAATTAGAAGAAGAATTACTGAGTAAATCGGAAATAAAGCGTGAAATGCATCGACTGCAAGATTTTGGTCTTGTCATCGTAAAAATGTCTAAACACCAACGCAGCCGATTACCACTTACTGAAGAGCTAAAGCAAGCCATGGTAGTTGCTGATAAAATCACTAACAAACATGAAGCTTTACGTCGACATATTCGCCATATCGCAAAAATTCTGGCAGAAACCGATCTTGAGCCCATCAAACACGCAATGGAAGTGATGGCGAACAAACATCAACAAGAGTCAGTGAAGTTTGAAAAGCTTGAGCAAATGCGTGACGACTTAATTGCCCAAGGCAACGATGTAATTGAAGCTTTGTTGGCACAATTTAACACCATGGAAAGACAAAAGCTTAGACAACTTGTACGAAATGCTAAAAAAGAGCACAGTACTGAAAAAGTAGGTAAACATTACCGAGACTTATTTACTTACTTAAAAGAACATGTGGTTTTTTAAGCACTTTCTTATCTAAAGTAAGTAAAAATAACGCCCTGTGTTTAGATTAAATCAGGGCGTTTTCAATGCCAATTTCTGTTTGCATAAATAACTGACTGCGTATTAATTACAAAATACTATACCTACTAAATACTTTATACAATTCAGTACCTTGATTCACACTTGCTGAGGCAAAGTGTAAAATAGGGATCACGGGATGATCCAAATTAATATAGTGTAATGGATCGCCATCACCATAATTATCCATTCGCAATATCCGTGCTAAAGGCTCTCCTGCAGGTAAAGGCTCGCCAAAACTAGCTAAGTAATCGACCATGCCGCCCATTGGCGAATATAACGCTTTATAATCTTCTAACATGCAACTATAACGAATCATTGCTTTCGGGTGATAGTCATTAGAGTTAATCACATTCTGGTACTGTAAATAACTTAAAATACCAAGCGCATCTTGATGAGCTACGTCTAAATCAATTTGCTCTTGCGACCCCAGTTCAACGGTAAAGCTTTCTTTAACGATACCACCTTCGCCTTCAACGTTATTTTTTCGAATAGAAAAGTCTCGTCCAAGCGCTTTAAGTGCTAACTGTAATTGCCACCAAGGACAAAAAGTAGCTTCATCTAACGCACCATCAAAACTATTAGGGATCAATAAGGTATGCGGAATATCAAAATATTTGGCACTTTCCTTAGCGTATTCAGGGCAATACAAATGTTTACTTGAGATAGGACCGGTGTGCAAATCTAGCACAATATCTGCTTGGTGAGCTAAGCGTTGCAATTGATAAGCAATTCTTTGCCCTGTCGTTAAACCATAAATATTATGATTAAGTTTTTGTTCAATTTGCTCAAGCATTAACGCTTTAAACGCAGCCTCAATTTTTTCACTACTACTATTTACATATTCTTGTGCAAACGGTTCAATAATACTGGCGTCAAAATGGAACATACGATTCCAATTAACCCCAGTTATAGGGTCAAATCTACCTAAGGTATACTCGCCATTTTTATGATTACAGCCAACAGGATTCGCATATGGCACTAAGGTAATATCACCCTTTAGTTCAATGTACTTTAATTGCTCTAATAGCTGAAAAATAACCGCATTGCCCTGTACTTCTGCGCCATGCATATTCGCTTGAATATAAACACTAGGGCCTTGCTGTGAGCCATGTTGAGAGCCTTTAATACGATATACTGGTACCGTCAGTGCTGCACCACTGGCCATTTCACCAACGTGCATCACTTCTTTACTAATTACATTCATACATAACCTTTTCATCGACTACCGCTGCCAATAGCGTAAACACCAAGAGGCGGACTCTGCTGCACGTATCAGCTCCATCTCGCCAACGTGCATCACTTCTTTACTGATTGAATTCATACATAACCTTTTCATCGACTACCGCTGCCATTAGCGTAAATACCAAGAGGCGGACTCTGCTGCACGTATCAGCTCCATCTCGCCAACATGCATCACTTTTTTACTAATTACATTCATAAATAACCTTTCTATTGACTAGCACAGCCATTAACGCAAATACCAAGTAGCAGGCTCTGCAGCACGTACTAACTCAATCTCTCCATTTTGCAGCACATATTCCGCCGCTATTTGATGACAGAGAAAAAATGGCATACTTTCAGTAAAGCCATAAGCACCTGATAAACCAAAAACTAGCTGGTCATCGACAGCAATATCTTGTGGAAAAGCTAATCGACCAAGCTTATCCAAGCTAGTACATAACGGGCCGTGAACATCGAAGTTGGCTAATGACTCAGTAGACTCTCGCAACATTACCGCAGGAAATGCTTGCTCAGTAATTGCCGGTCGTAATAAATGATTGATACCACCAGCTAACACGAGTTGTTGCTGTTGAAAGTTTTGCTTTTTATCAACAACTGACGTGACGTAATAGCCTGATTCAGCCACAGCATAACGGCCGAGTTCAAGCCATAGTTCCTTAACGCCAGCTCGTGCTTTTATTTTCGCTAAGTCATCAACAATTCGTTGCCAACTTAACGTCTGACCTTTTTGTAAATAATCAACACCTAAGCCGCCACCTAAATCGAGTACTTCGAGCGTCATGCCAACTTGTTCAGCTAGCTGAGTTAGTGGCTCAACCATTTGCGACCATAAATGGTACATTTTTTCATTGCTGAGCATATTGCCCCATTGAAATATATGTAGACCATTAATATTTAATGCTGGGAAGTCACAGACGTTAATTGTTTGCCACTCATCACACGATAAACCAAAAGGCGTCACTTCATTGCCACCAAGCGGATTTTTTTCACCGTCGGGCCACTGTAGTTGCACTCGAAGTAGTACCTGAGGTTTGCAATCCAGCTCTATCGCCGATTCATTAAGCCACTGCAGCTGCAACAAACTTTCAACAACAAAGGTGTTAACACCTTGCTGTAAAAAGGCTTTCATTTGGCGCTTTGACTTAGCAGGCCCAGTATTAAGAATACGCTTAGCAGCAACATTTTGCGCTAACACTTGGCTTAGCTCACCTTGACTGGCAACGTCAAAATTAAAACCTTGTTCAGCTAAGGTAGTAATAACGCGTGACAAAGGGTTAGCCTTAACAGCAAACCAAAGTTTAATCACATCTTGCTGCATTAACTCTGACAAGTGTTGCGCAAGCGCATCTAAATCATAAAGAAAAAAGCCAACTTCATCTTCATCAATTTCGTCGGTATTTACCTGCAACTGATGGCGATTTTTCAATACGTTAAGCACTGTAGGATTAAGCCAATTTGGTCTAAATCTAGCACTTAACTTTTCTTGTGTTGCTTTCATTTTTTGCCCTAACGTAAAACAGCTTCAAGTTCTAAGGCCGCATTACTTTTTTCATCACGGTATTTAACAATCAATGCACACGCCATATTCAAGCCTTGTTTTTCCGCCCAACCGCCAGAAATAGGACGAGTTCCAGGTACAACCACGGCATTCTCGGGAATATCGGCGCCTTTCTCTAACATAATATTATTAACACAGTCGTAAACAGGCACTGAAGCTGAAAGCGAAACTCCTGGTGCTAACACCGCACCTTTTTTCACTACAATACCTTCAACAATGATCACACCAGCACTAAGAAAAGCATTATCTTCAATAATCACCGGACTTGCTCCAATAGGCTCAAGTACGCCACCAATTTGTACCGCCGCAGATACATGAACATTTTTACCTACCTGTGCACATGAGCCAATTAAGGCATGGCTATCAATCATAGTACCGCTATCAACAAATGCTCCAACATTGATATAAGCAGGCGGCATAATAATCACACCAGGAGCAACATAAGCACCGCGACGAACTGATGAACCACCCGGTACCATACGGACATTATCACTGACCGAAAATTCACGCGCTGGTAAATTATGCTTATCAACAAACCCCTGATATATACCACCAAACTCAGTATTATCACCGGCTTTAAATGCCGATAATATTGCTTGTTTTACGTCGATATTAGCACTCCAATTCCCACAACTACTTTGCTCTGCTGCACGTACACTTCCTGATTCTAACGCTGTTAAAGTTTCTTGCCAGTTCATTGATTTACTTCTCTTAAATTACTTGTTGATAAAGGGGCTGATTGGGTATTATTGAGCGCAGGTTCAAAAGCAAATGATGCTTTGTCATTGCTTTTAAGTGCTTGCTCTACAAACCATTGCTGAATTTCCTGATGAATAGTGTGCAAATTGTGATCGCTAGCTAACTCTTCTTGGCATAATGGCAAACGCAATGTCGCTGTACTAATAACGGCTAATTCGGTCATTAATACTTTTACCGGAATAGGACTCGTGACTTGAAATAGCGCGGCAATGGCATTGTGCCAAAGTGGAAATAGGCCATCACATTGCTGAGATAATGCTAACGCCACATAACGCTGGGTTTCCTGCGGCCAAACATTGGCACAAACCGACACTAAGCCCCGCACACCGGCATTACCTAAATAGGGCATCATGGCATCTTCACCGCTGAACAATTCGATATCGGGGCAATGCTGACGATAGGCTAATAGCTTGTTAAGATCACCACTCGCTTCTTTAAGCGCCCAGCAATTTTCATGATGTTGCAGTGCTTGTAATGCCGAAATGGCAATTTCGACACCACTTCGTGATGGCACGTTGTATAGCATACAAGGGAAGTCTGCTGCGTCGAGCAAGGCTTGGTACCAAGCAGTTTGCCCAATCGGCCCTGGTTTGGCATAAATTGGGCTACCCAGTAGATATGCGCTAACAGGAAGTTGATTACATTGCCCTATCCAAGCTAATTGCGCAGCAAGGTTATGGCCTCCAACAGCAACCATCAAAGGCACATCAAGCGACAATGCCACAACGAATTCCACAATAGCGAGTTGCTCTTCACTAGTTAATGCCAGACCTTCACCTGTGCTGCCTAGCAATAAAATACCATTGGCTGCAGCATTTTGTTGCTCTGCAATGGCTTGTAAGCTGACATAATCAATCGCGCCATCACTAAGTAATGGCGTGATCAAAGCCGTCCATACAATGGAAGATTCCGATTTGGGGGGTGTTTTACAATAAGTTATTTGATTCATTTCTCTCGAACTCGTTTCGTTCGGAGAACTTATAGGCGCTTGCAAAAGCCAAATTCAAGAAATGAATTTTGGCCTTAACAAAGGCCAGAAGCTCTCCACCTAAAAGGTGACAGTTGCAAGGATTCAACCTAGCACTCAGCATAAAATATGACTTAGCGACAACAACCGATATTTGTATCAACAAAAATACAATTACCTCGGCGTTTTCCCCCCTCACTATTGCTCACTAGAGTTTGAACTCTTCACAATAGCTACCTGGTAAACGCTCCTCTTCTGGCCCTTCATCATTAGGCTAGTTACAAAATGAACTAACCCAACTGGAATAAGGGACTAAATTATTAAAACATTTAAATCTAAGTCTCGTCAATAGACGTCTAAACGTATATTAACAATAAAAATCTAATTTATTGATAAACTTGATCTTATTTCTTTTTCTAAAATAGAAATTCGATCTTGCCCCCAATAGCTAAAATTTTTCATTTTAAAACACGGCACGCCCCAAAACGCTAAACTTGTCAGTTCTGCTTGGTTATTATCAGCCCACTGCTGCCAATTGTTTTCAGCTTTATAGGCATGCGCAGCTTGTTTATCTAATGCTAACTCACCAATAATATTATCGATATTCTCGGTATCAGATAAATCAATATTCTCTACATAGACCGCGCGAAAACACGCCAACATGTACTCTTTACCCTTACCTTGTTGCTGTGCCCAAGCAAACATACTATATGCGTTGATGACACCATCACCTAAGGGATCTACAAAACCATTAAATTCAATATTAAGCTTTTTCGCTTCCCTTAAAGCATCCAAATAGATGTATTTTTGCTTAGCGATGGGAATTGAAGCACCGCGCATCAATAAAGGTAAAACAGGTTTAATCACTAGTTCAAGTTGATAGCGCTCGGCCAATGCAATAGCTTGCACAAAACCCAAATATGAATAAGGACTACGTAAAGACAAGAATATTTCTAGTTGCTGTAATTTTACGTTAATTGTTGGCTGTTTTTTAAAATCAGTAAACTTTGTGCTAACAAGTTCCTTACTGACATTTACATCGGCCAATAATTCATTACTAACCGATGTTATCAAGCTGTGTTGCTCTAAAGCCTTTTCAAAATGAAAAAGTCTATCTACGCCAACAAACCAATCTCCAGCAAAACAAATAGCAGCAGCACAATAATGCCCCTTATTTTCAAGTCGAGCTTGGTTTTTCACTTGATGGGTAATAGTCGGTGTCGACGCGACATAGTGTTCACTATAAGTACCGCCCCAAGTTTGTAAAAAAATTTGCTCGGCATTATTGATATTATTAGGCAGCAATTGCCAAGCTTGCTGACCTGTAGAAAATAACCTTGACGAAGGAACTTTATCTATTTTCACTAATTGATATTGCTCAGCAATTAAATTAGCATCCTGAATTGCCCATTGTCGATGCAGCTTTGGAGCTATTGTCACTCCAGGTAAAGCGCCCCAAATAAAGAATATTTTTAACTCTACTTCATATTTATCCTGTAAACGAGCTAGCATTTGTACCAACATAAAACTGTGAGGATCGTTTAACGCTAAATATACTTCTGCCTGCGCACTTTTCCCAAAAAAACGCCCTAATAGAAAATAACGGAAGGTCAAAAGCTTTTGCCTATTTTGGCTATGTAGCCATTTTATTTTCAGGCGAAAAATCATTTTATTAAAAATAGCCAACTCCTTTAGGACTATTGATGGCGAGATGTTTAAAATCGCGTAGAATAGCTTGCATTATTACATACTAAAAATAATCTCTGCGCATATTTGTAGCAAAATACGTACAAAAAATCGCAAGTATTATAATGAATTAAGCGCAAACACAGGTAATTCCATGGCAATCAGCAATATTAATCAACTGTTAATACGAAATATCGATGGTATTTCAGCAACTACTCCTCTTTTCGTTAATATTGCTAATGATGGCATTATTGCCGAATATCTGACTCATCACACCACGGCAAAAATAACTTGTTACCACACTAATTTTGCTGATTACAAACTCAGCAAAATAGCAAAAAACAACCAAGTTACCAGCCATTTCTGTGTTGAATATAAAGCTCAAGCAAAACATGACTTAGTGATCATTAACTTTCCTAAAAGTAAGGCGGAATTTGGCTTTACACTGGCGATGCTTGCTGAATCAATGACAGAAGACGCTACGGTTATTATTGTTGGTGAAAACAAAGGCGGTATTAAATCGGCAGATAAGTTAAGTAAAAACTATTTAAACTTTTGCAATAAGGTTGATGCCGCTCGTCATTGTTTGTTGTATGTTGGACAATTTCAGTCAGATTTACCAAAATTTGAACTTGATAAATTCTATAAATATTACTCAGTAACCGTTGCTGATAAACAGCTAAAAATAGCGGCATTACCTGGCGTTTTTAGCCAGAATGGCTTAGATGTTGGCACCGATGTCTTGTTAGAAAACTTACCACTATCGATAAAAGGTAAAGTGCTCGACTTCGGTTGTGGTGCTGGCGTTATTGCTGCCTGTATTGGTAAACTTTTTCCCGACACTGAACTCACTTTAGTCGATGTTAGTGCCTTAGCATTACAGTCAGCGAAAACGACTTTAGCACTCAATGAACTAAGCGGAGAATGTCTTGCATCAGACAGTCTTTCAGATGTGAAAGAGCGCTATGATTTTGTTATTTCTAATCCGCCATTTCATCAAGGTGTTAAAACCCACTATGCAGCAACCGAGCAATTTTTAACGAAAATTAAGCAACATTTATCTACTCACGGTTGTATTACCATAGTCGCGAATAGCTTTTTAAAGTATCCGCCAATTATGGAGAAGGCCATCGGTGAAACCAAAACACTAGCGATAAAGAAAGGTTTTGCCATTTATCAATGCTTTACCAAAGCAAAAAATTAAAATAACTAGAAAAAGCCATTGTTGAACACTCTAAGGTTTTCTACAATCATATTACACGTCATTAATTAAGCTTAATATTTTATGCCAACAACACGACGCATTTGGTCAATTCGACGATTATTACTACTCTCGATTATTGGCTTTGTTATTGTATTTAGCATTATTAATCTCGTCATTATTTCACAGCAATACAGTAATAGTTATAATAACTTAGCCGCAAATCACATTAAATATTGGGCGAATGAATTGGCGGACGACAGTAAAGATTATCTTGTTAATTCCGATCGACAGAGCTTAAAAGATAGTCTCACTATTTCTCATCAAATTCCCAACTTAAATTATTTGCATATTTATCAACTCAATAGTCAAAATAATAAGCTTGAGCTATTTTATAGTTACAAACGCAGCGAACGACGTTCTGCTATTTCTGAAAAGTCTGCTGAAATTAATAATTTACTTGAGCCAAGATTTAAAGAAAATTATCTTGAGTATATGCGTCCAATTAAAGTGGATAATAAAGTCATTGGCTATGTTTATCTACAAAATAGCAAAGAACACATAACATTAATCACAGATAAGTTGTTCAGCACTAGTGTGCTGATTATTTTTATCTTCTTGCTTTTAGCTATATTTATTGTTCTGCAGTTGGAACGCTATATCGGCGCGCCATATGTTTCCTTAGTAAATACTGTACAAGTGGCCGCCAGACAAAAAGATTTTCTGCAAAAGTGCCAAGCCCAACCTTATCGTGAGGCAGATATACTCGCACGTAATATCAATATATTATTTGCTCGAATGGAAAAGCACATTGCGCAATTAAATGCCGCAGAACAGCAAACACTTGAGCACTCACATGAACTAGAAGATAAAATTAATAAACGTACCGCAGCATTGAAAGAGTCGAACCAAGAATTACTTTCGACTTTAGAGAAACTGCACCAATTCCAAGGCCAACTGGTTGAAAGTGAAAAAATGGCTTCATTAGGAGACATGGTCGCAGGTGTTGCCCATGAAGTGAATACACCAATAGGCTTAGGTGTGACAGCATCAACATTGCTCGCCGATCGCATTGAAGAAATCACCGCGGCCTTTGAAGACAAAACATTAAAATCTAGTCAGTTAAAAAAGTTTCTGCACGAAGGCGGTGAAAATATTGCCATTATTTATCGTAATTTGAATCGTGCAGCAAACTTAATCTCTAGCTTTAAAAAGGTTGCGGTAGACCAATCAAGCGAAGAAATTCGCAGCTTCAATGTTAAAGAATTATTAACTGAAGTATTACTAACTTTAAGACCACAATTACACAGTTTACCTTACACCATTGATATTGACTGTCCGCAGGATCTAAACATTTCCAGTAAACCTGGGCCTATCAATCAAATATTAATTAATTTGATTATGAATTCAATTATTCATGGTTTTGAAGGCAGAGAAAACGGAAAAATAACCATTAGCGTGATGCCATTGAGCAACCAACTTAATCTACTTTTTCAAGATGATGGTATCGGTGTCGACAAAACTATTGAAAACAAGGTCTTTGAACCTTTTACCACAACAAAGCGTGGCGAAGGCGGCAGCGGATTAGGTTTACACTTGGTCTACAACTTAGTCACACAAGCACTTGGCGGTACAATAGTACTCAATAGTGAGCTTGGCAAAGGTGTCACAGTTGAGATTAATTTTCCTATTAACTAATTGTTTGATCTAAACGGAACAATTATTAAGCGGATTGCTTTACAATTGCGTTATTAAAGGTGCCGATGATTGTTTTTTAGTACAAGCTTCTATACCATTAGCCAATATTTATAAGTCTTGTAATCGTCTATAATTACAAGAGCCTAATCAATACCTGTTAACTATTGATTTACAATAAACTAGATAAAACTGGACATTTAACATGCAAAAACCACACATACTCATCGTAGAAGACGAAGACGTAACACGCTTTAATCTACGAAATCTATTTGAAGCTGAAGGCTACCGTGTATCCGAAGCAATAGATGGTGATAGCATGGATAGCGAATTAAAAAACAATACCATTAACTTGGTTATTATGGATATCAACCTACCCGGTAAAAACGGCTTACTATTAGCGCGTGAATTAACCAGCAATGATGACCTAGCGTTAATTTTCCTAACGGGTCGAGATAGCGATATAGATAAAATTTTAGGATTAGAAATTGGCGCAGATGACTATCTAACCAAACCATTTAATCCACGTGAACTCACTATTCGCGCTCGCAACATTCTAAATAGAATGTCGAGTAGTAAAACTGAATCAAGCGATTCAATTATCAGTTTTAATCAATGGTCACTTAACGGCAACTCAAGAAAAATGACCTCGCCTGACAATAAAGAAATTTCTATCCCACGTGGAGAATACCGCGCATTACGTTTATTAATTGCTAATGCAGGGCAAATTGTTACACGTCAGCAATTGATCAAAGAAATGACTGGCAGAGATTTACGTACTAATGACAGAACCGTCGATGTTACCATCCGTCGTTTACGTAAACATTTTGAATCCGTTGAAGATGCACCAGAATTAATTAATACTATTCATGGTGAAGGTTATCGCTTTATTGGTAGTGTCGATTAAGCAGTATTCACTGCTTTCATCTGAATATATCTAGACCGATGCAGGTTAAATATTTTAACCTGCTAGCGCTTTAATTTCTTAATAAAGTCATACTTAATAAAATCTACTGACTAGACAGCCATTGCTTAAAAGCATCGATTGCCTGTTGATTCGTTAGCTTTAAAACATTCAAATGCTCTACTTTCATTGACCATGCTTCGGTTGATTTTTCGATTGCGATAAGCTTTTCATGAACTTGAGATAAACCTGCGCTGGCAGCTGAGCCTTTCATTTTATGACAATGTTCTTGCCACTGCTTTTGATCTTCCCGAGCGATAGTTTCATCAATGTCTGAAAGATAAACCTGAGACTGTTGCACATATAAATCTAGCATTTGCTGCAATACATCTACGTCTAAAGCTTCTAAATAACCATTAATCAAGGTTAGGTCTAAATGTTGAATCGTCGCCATGAAGTTTCCTCAGGGAAATAGTTTTGTGTCATTTTATATTTACCATTTTCACCGTATTAACCGAAGAATACAATGCAATGGAACTTAATATTCATACTGTTTACCTCTGGTATTAAAAGTAAATATCATATATTTGATCAATATCATTATCGCTATGACAAGCATTGCTTTTAGCGGGTGGATCGTTCAAAATGGCGCCCTTTTTAAGGTCACTGCATTATATGCCACTTTATAATTACAAAAGTGGGATCTATCAACTTTTCAGATAGCAATGCTAATTATAATTTTTACTATGTACTGCAGTTACACGATAGCCCTTTACATAGTGCACAAGCGAATAGCGGAGTCAAAATGCCAACAATAATGCCTGATATAGCAAATCATACCACAGCACAAACTGAGGGAACTTTGGATTGGGTCGGCATGAGTAATATAGAAATGCCAATCATGGTTGCCTCAAAGGGTCAATCAGAGCGTATGGTTTCAGCTTATGTTGATGCGTTTGTAAACCTTAAAGAGCCAAAAGCAAAAGGCATTCATATGTCGCGTTTGTATTTACTCCTTGACGAGTTATCTAATTCAAACGTACTTAACCATCAAAGCTTAGTGACTTTGTTAGATGGTTTTATTAGCAGTCACCAAGAGCTAAGCGACAACGCAAAAGTACAATTCAACTTTGACTACCACTTACGCCGTAAGTCACTTATTAGTGGCAAGCAAGGTTGGAAAGCTTATCCAGTTACTATTACTGGCCGTTTAAATAAAGGTCAACTAGATATTGAACTTTCTGTTGATGTACGTTATTCGTCAACTTGCCCATGTTCAGCGGCATTAGCTCGTCAGCTGATCCAGAAAGCATTCAAAGATAAGTTCACAGCAGGTGCAAACGTTGACCTAGAAACAGTACATGAGTGGCTTGGCACAACAGAAGGTGTTGTTGCAACGCCTCATAGCCAACGTTCAGTTGCTGAAATTAAAGTGAAATTAAATAGCACGACAACAGAGTTCCCTATCACTGATTTAGTCGACTTAATTGAGAATTCACTTAAAACACCAGTACAAGCGGCAGTTAAACGTGAAGACGAACAAGAATTTGCATTGCTAAATGGCCAAAACTTGATGTTCTGTGAAGACGCTGCCCGTCGTTTACAGCACACAATGAACACCACAGAACAGTTTGATGACTTCTGGTTGCGTATTAACCATTTAGAATCGTTACACGCTCATGACGCCGTTAGTGTTACTACTAAAGGTGTTGCCGGCGGTTACCAGCCGTAATTAACGCTTGCCAACACACCTTAATAAACCAAATATAGTGAAACGTTATTAAGGTAATACAACTTAGCTTGCAAAGACTCAACTAATGCGTAAATAATACTTAAATTGATAAGCCCTAACAGTTTCGAACTGTTAGGGCTTTTTTAATTTTATTGAAATGTTTTATCATTTTAAGCACTTTTATCACTAACTCCCCTGCCCAATCCATATTTTTCATTAAGCTGTTTACAGAATAACTTCACCTCATTCATAACGCTAATTAGCAATCAAAGTAAAAATAGTACATTACAGACTCTGCTAACCTTTAAAAACAACACTATAACTTTGAATAAATATTGAATATAAATTTAATGAATACATTTTATTCCAGTAAAATCACCCAGCAACAAAATGTAATTAAATTACAAAAATAAACTTAACCATTGCTTTTTATTGACATAAAACGGCTATATGCCTAATAAAAATAGAGTAAACAGCGCTTAAATAAGCAATTCACGCTATAAAGCGGTTAATGACCTGTAAAAAAACTACGAGCAAATACTCTATTTACATTGACGTTTCAATTGTAAATGTTTAATGTAAGAAATAATCCAGCAGCAAAATTTAGACTATTTATGCAAAATAAGCATAATTATATCCATTCAAGCTAAATTTAAAATCAATAGTTGGAGTGTTCATTTAGGAGAAGAGAATGCAGCTTTACGATCATACTTATCAAAAAGACAATTGCGGTTTTGGTTTAATTGCCCATCAACACGGCGAAAGAAGCCATAAACTGGTAAAGACTGCTATCCATGCTCTTGATAGGATGCAACATCGTGGCGGCATTGCAGCCGACGGGAAAACTGGAGATGGCTGCGGCCTGTTAATGCAAAAGCCTGATAGTTTTTTCCGTGCAATTGCCGAAGAAAACAATTGGCAATTAGGTCGAAAATACGCAGTTGGAATGATTTTTCTTAATCCTGATCCTGTCCAAGCAAACCTAAGTAAAGAAATTCTTGAAGAAGAACTTGCTCGTGAAACCCTTACACTCGTTGGTTGGAGAACTGTTCCTACTGACATCAGTACCTTAGGTGAAATTGCTAAAAGTAACCTGCCAACTATTGAACAAGTGTTTGTTGATGCCCCTCCTGGTTGGAGAAATCGCGATTTAGAGCGTCGATTATATATGGCTCGCCGCCGTGCGGAAAAACGCATAACGGATGAGCGCTTTTATGTTGCTAGCCTGTCTTGTTTAGTTACCATCTATAAAGGCTTAATGATGCCTGTAGATCTACCGAACTTTTATCTAGATCTTGCTGATATTCGCATGCAAACGGCAATATGTGTCTTTCATCAGCGTTTTTCCACTAACACTTCTCCGCAGTGGCACTTAGCGCAACCTTTTCGTTATTTAGCGCACAATGGCGAAATAAATACCATCAAAGGCAACCGTCAATGGTGCCGAGCAAGATCATATCGTTTCCATTCGCCTTTACTACCTGATTTAAAAGACGCCGCTCCTTTTGTTAACGAAAGCGGCTCAGATTCATCTTCGTTAGATAATATGTTGGAATTATTCCTTGCTGGTGGCATGGATTTATATCGTGGTATGCGTTTATTAATGCCACCTGCATGGCAAAATAGCCCATTAATGGATGACGATTTAAAAGCCTTTTACGAATTTAACTCAATGCATATGGAGCCGTGGGATGGTCCAGCTGGTGTTGTGGTTACCAACGGTCGCCATGTTGCATGTAATTTAGACCGAAATGGCTTGCGTCCCGCACGTTATGTTATCACCCGTGATGGTTTTATCACCTTAGCGTCTGAAGTGGGCATTTGGGATTACGGTGAAGACGAAGTTATTGAAAAAGGTCGTTTAGGCCCTGGCGAGATGTTAGCCGTTGATACCTATACCGGTAAAATTTTCGACTCTAGCGCAATCGATAACGAATTAAAAGTTCGCCATCCTTATAGAGAATGGCTAGATAATAACATTCGCCGCTTAGTGCCTTTTGATAAATTAGACGCTAAGTTAATTGGCCAACGTGTATTTAGCGATAAAGAAATTTCTCAATACCATAAAATGTTTAACTACAGCTATGAAGAAATTCATCAGGTAGTCAAAACGTTAGCAGAAAATGGCCAAGAAGCTACGGGGTCTATGGGGGATGATACGCCAATGGCCGTATTATCAAGCCAACCACGTAATTTATATGATTATTTTAGACAACAATTTGCTCAAGTAACCAATCCACCGATAGACCCATTGCGTGAACGCTATGTCATGTCGTTAGGCACCTGTATTGGACGTGAGCATAACGTATTCAATGAAACTACTGGTCACGCTGATCGTATTTTATTTGCTACGCCCGTATTAATGTATACCGGTTTAAAACAAATACGTGAGCTTGACCCTAAACATTACCGTTCAGATACATTAACGCTGAACTACGATCAAGAAGAAGGTTTAGAGGCTGCTTTACTGCGTTTATGTGACGAAGCTGAAGAGTTAGTACGCGAGAAAAATACAGTTATCTTGGTACTATCGGACCGTCAGATACATCAAGGCATGTTGCCAATTCCCGCGGCTATGGCAGTGGGCGCAGTACAAAAGCGCCTAGTTGATCAACAGCTTCGCTGTGACTCCAATATTGTCGTTGAAACCGCTTCAGTGCGAGACTCACATCAATTTGCCGTATTGCTTGGGCTTGGCGCAACTGCTATTTACCCATTCTTAGCTTACGAAACAATTGAACAATTAGTAGAGCAAAAGCAGATTGACTTAACCGCTCGTCAAGCCGTCGTTAATTACCGTGAAGGTATTAACAAAGGTTTGTTGAAAATACTGTCTAAAATGGGTATTTCTACCATCGCAAGTTATCGCTGTGCAGGGCTTTTCGAAGTTATCGGCTTAAGTAGCAATATCATGCAACTTTGTTTTCCAGATTTACCGAGCCGAATTGCAGGAGCAGATTTCGTCGATATCGAGCAAGACAATATTAACCTTGCTCGCAGAGCATTTATGACACACCAAAAAATTAACCATGGCGGACTTTTAAAGTATGTTCACGGCGGTGAGTATCATGCATATAACCCTGACGTTGTTAGCACATTGCAAACTGCGGTTAGAAGCGGTAATTACGATGACTATAAAATATTTGCCGAACAAGTAAATAACCGCCCTGCTGCCGCATTACGTGATTTATTGGCGTTAAAAGAAGATCAACAAGCAATCGACATTGCTGATGTCGAAACTGAAAGTGAATTATTTAAACGCTTTGATAGTGCAGCAATGTCAATCGGCGCATTAAGCCCAGAAGCACACGAAGCCTTAGCGATAGCGATGAACCGCTTAGGCGGTTATTCCAACTCTGGTGAGGGTGGTGAAGACGAACGTCGTTTTGGTACGGTAAAAAATTCGCGTATCAAGCAAATTGCTTCAGGACGATTTGGTGTAACCCCTCACTATTTGGTCAATGCCGACGTTTTACAAATTAAGGTAGCACAAGGTGCTAAACCAGGAGAAGGCGGACAATTACCTGGCGATAAAGTTACGCCGTTAATCGCTAAATTACGCTTTTCAGTTCCCGGTGTCACCTTAATATCTCCGCCACCGCATCACGATATTTATTCTATTGAAGATTTAGCTCAGCTTATTTTTGACTTAAAGCAAGTAAATCCAAAAGCGATTATTTCTGTCAAGCTAGTATCTGGTCCTGGTGTTGGCACCATAGCTTCAGGAGTGGCAAAAGCTTACGCCGATTTCATAACTATCTCTGGTTATGATGGCGGTACCGGTGCTAGCCCACTGACCTCAGTAAAGTATGCTGGCTGTCCTTGGGAACTTGGCTTAGCTGAAGCACATCAATCATTAGTTACTAATGGCCTACGTCACAAAGTACGCCTGCAAGTCGACGGTGGCTTAAAAACAGGTATTGATATCGTTAAAGCCGCAATTTTAGGTGCCGAGAGTTTTGGTTTTGGTACCGCACCTATGGTCACGCTTGGTTGTAAGTTCTTACGTATTTGTCATTTAAATAATTGTGCTACGGGCGTTGCAACTCAAGATGACGTATTACGTGAACAATTCTTTAAAGGCTTACCCGATCAAGTAATGAACTATTTTAAATTCATTGCTCAGGATGTGCGTGAGATATTAGCGGCACTGGGTGTAGAAAGCTTAACTGCAATTATTGGTCGTACCGACTTACTTGAAATGTTACCTGGCATAAGCGCTAAACAGCAGAAGCTTGATTTGTCGCCTATTATCGCTCCAGTTATTGCCGGGGAAGATACCGCACTTTATCAAACACAAGACAATCAACCGTTTGACAAAGGTGAGCTAAACCAAAAACTTGTAGCACTAGCATCCGATGCTATTGCTCATAGCCAAGGTGGTGAGTATCGATTAACCATTCAAAACACCGACCGTTCTGTTGGCGCTTCATTGTCGGGTGAAATTGCCCGCCAACATGGCGATCAAGGTATGGCAGCTAGCCCAATAAAAGTATTTTTTAATGGTACTGCAGGTCAAAGCTTTGGTGTTTGGAATGCCGGTGGTTTAGAGATGACATTAACCGGTGATGCCAACGATTACGTCGGTAAAGGCATGGCTGGCGGTAAGTTAACCATCAAGCCACCTAAAGGTGTTGAGTATTTAAGCCATGAAGCCATGATTATGGGTAATACCTGTTTATACGGGGCTACTGGTGGCAAACTTTATGGCTGTGGTAAAGCCGGTGAACGTTTTGCAGTACGTAACTCTGGTTGTCACGCCGTTATTGAAGGAGCTGGCGACCATGCCTGTGAATACATGACTGGCGGCATTATTACGATTTTAGGGCAAGTTGGCGTTAACTTTGGTGCTGGTATGACAGGTGGTTTTGCTTATGTGCTAGATGAAAATAACGACCTTGATATACGTTTAAATAACGAATCAATCGAAATGCTACCTATTGGCGAGTTGAATATTCATCAAGAACATTTACGTGGCATTATCAACCAACATTTCGACGAAACCAACAGCTTAAGAGCACAAGAGATTTTAACCCACTTCTCTACCTATGCTCCATTATTTAAATTGGTGAAACCAAAAGCGGTTGATGTGAAAACATTGCTAGGTCATCACAGTCGTTCATCTGCAGAACTTCGTGTTCAAGCGCAATAGAGAAGAGCACGAGTTGGAGAAATAAATTAATGAGTAAAAATGTTTATCAATTTATCGATGTCAAACGCATTGACCCGCCTAAAAAGGCAATAGAACAGCGAAAAATTAATTTTGTTGAAATTTATCAACCATTAAGCAATGAGCAAAGTGCCGGTCAAGCAGACCGTTGTTTAGATTGTGGTAATCCTTATTGTGAGTGGAAATGTCCTGTACATAACTATATTCCACAGTGGTTAGAGTTAGTTACCGAAGGCAAAATTTTCGAAGCTGCTGACCTTTGTCATGAAACTAACAGCCTGCCTGAAATGTGTGGTCGCGTTTGCCCACAAGATAGACTGTGTGAGTCAGCTTGTACACTAAATGACGATTTTGGCGCTGTCACGATTGGCAATATAGAAAAATACATTACTGACACCGCAATTGCACAAGGCTGGAAACCCGACTTATCTGAAGTCATTGCAACCGGCAAGAGTGTTGCAATCATTGGTGCTGGCCCCGCAGGCATTGCTTGTGCAGACGTGCTAACTCGAAATGGTGTCGATGTTGTTGTTTTTGATAAACATGCTCAAATCGGTGGTTTGCTAACCTTTGGTATTCCTTCTTTTAAACTCGAAAAGGATGTAATTCAAACTCGCCGAGAAATACTAGAAGGTATGGGCATTGAATTCCGCTTAAATACCAATGTAGGTGTTGATATTAGCTTTGCTGATATTAGCGAAGAGTTTGATGCCGTATTCTTAGCACTTGGCACATACACAGACATGACAGGCGGTTTTGATAATGAATCAGCTTCTGGTGTTTATAATGCTTTAGACTTCTTAATTGGCAATACCCAAAAGTTAATGCAACTATCGGAAGCAGACGGTAATCAAAATGCCAAACCGTACGTTAACTTTTCAGATAAAAAAGTGATTGTATTGGGTGGTGGTGATACTGCAATGGATTGCGTGAGAAGCTCTATTCGACAAGGTGCTAGTGAAGTAACTTGTGCTTATCGACGCGACCAAGCAAATATGCCAGGCTCACCACGTGAAGTACAAAATGCGAAAGAAGAAGGTGTTAACTTTCAATTTAATATCCAACCTTTAGATATTGCTACCGACAAAGACGGTAACGCCTGTGGTGTTAAGTTTGTTAAAACCCAGCTTGGCGCACCGGATACAAATGGTCGCAGAAACCCTGAGGCTATTGAAGGTTCTGAATTTATTATGCCTGCAGATGCTGTTGTAATTGCCTTCGGCTTTTTACCTAGCCCGCCACAATGGATGAAGGATGCTGGCGTAGAAGTAGATAGCCGCGGCCGAGTAGTTGCGGTAGATAACAGTGATTTCGCCTTACAAACCAGTAAAGCTAATATTTTCGCTGGTGGTGATATGGTACTAGGCTCAGACCTTGTTGTAACCGCGATTGACCAAGGCCGAAAAGCAGCAATTGGCATACTGGACTTTGTTACTACCGAGCAACAAAAGCAAGCATAATAATTGTTGCCAATTTAACTAAAAAAACGGCATTAGCCGTTTTTTAGTTATTAGATAATTAAAGCGCTACGCTGATCTGCTCAGCAATATGGCCTTACAAGCATTAGCATCACTCTAAATGTTTTACAGACATTTTATTACGGCCATTATCTTTTACCCAATACAGTTGCTCATCCGCAATACTTATCCATTGCTCGATTCTCTCCGCATAGCTAGCTTCTGCCGTCACTACACCGATAGAAATCGTAACACCTAGGTAGTGCTCTCCATCATAAGGAAAACAATGGCAGGCGATTTCTTCTCGTAACTCTTCAAGCTTTTGCACTACACCATGCTTTTCATCGTGTTGAGCAACAATAATAAATTCTTCTCCACCAAAACGAGCAACGATATCACTACGGCGGTCAAATTTACTTTTCATTAATTGACCAACATACTCAAGACAGTTATCACCAATAAGATGACCATACTCATCATTTAAACTTTTAAAGTTGTCTAAATCTAACATCGCCACCACCATTGTCGCTTTGTTACGCGATAGAATAGCTTGTAACTCGCTAAACTTTCTTTCTAAATAACGACGATTGTAAAGCCCTGTTAAGCTGTCTTTATTGGCTAACTCTTTTAACGCCTTATTCGCTTTATTAAGTTCGCGAGTTCTTTTTTCTACTTTTTCTTCCAAAATAAACTGGTGCTTTAATAACAGCTCTTGTCCTTCTTGTAACTCGCGATACATGGCTAAAAATTCAGTAGGCGCTTCAAACGGAATCGTTTTATAACCCTGTTTACCATCACCATGTGCTAGTTCTTTCAATGCAAAATCTAAAGGTTGATTCAAGGTATGGGCAAACTGACTTGCTAATAACACTACAAAAATAAAAATTACAAAAAGTGACATAAAAATAGTTAAGTATTGCTGTTCAATTAAGTGCAATAACTCAGCATGCTCAACAATAACAAATATTTTCCAATCATTTTTTAAATTCACTTGGCGATATAGATATTTCTTAGCATTGACTCCTTTTTCGCCAATAGTCATCAATTCATGCTTCAATTTTTCCTGTTCAAGTGAGAAGCTAAATGTCGATAAAGTCGTTAGAGCTAAGTCTTTATCAGCATATATCACATTATCATTTTCATCCGTCAGTATAATCGCTATTTTGCTACCGCTTTCTTCAATTTGTTTGGCTTCTTGCTCAAACATATTCAAGTTCAATGAGCCCTCAACTATACCAACAGGTTTGTCACCGTTTTGATAATAAATAGGTGCACTAACCGCCACAATAGGGTCAACACCGAATCCTCGTCCTAAAAAAACAGGTGAAACATATTGAGCTTCATTATAAAAGGCCTGAGAAAAATATGTTCTATCAGCAATACTATAGCTTTCACCACTGATTTTTTTCATCCTATCACTAGGAGACGTTGCTATTAAATGTGCATTATGGTCCGCGATAAGCATGGTTAAATAGCCGGGATATAACTGATGAACGTTACTTAAGGCATCAGAATAACCACTTGGTTCAATTACCGACAATTTACTTGCTGTTTGTGCAATAGCTTTTACGTGCTCATCGACATAATTGTCAACAATTCTACTTAAGTATTGACTACTTATATCTAATCTTTCTTCGAATTGCTGATGTTGAATCTCATTTAAACTTCGGCTTAGAAACAAGCAAATACCGACAACAAAAAAGGCCGACATTACCCATAATATGTAATGTAGGTATTGCTTTAAGCTCTTTACTAGTGGTGGCTGTTGAGATTTTATCCATTCATTAATTTTTTCGCCAAAGATAAAAATAGCGATCACGGCTAAGGCGGTATAAAAAACAGCATTAATACTTTGCTTAAATGAAGAAAATAATACGTATGCGTCCACATCTGTATTTGTAAACCAAATTATTGCTGCTGTAAGCGGCATACCAATAATAAGCCAATACAGGAAATCAGCGGTCGGTAAATACCAACCTCGTCCTCGCATAAATGAAACAAATAACGCTTCTAAACCAAAAGTAATGAAGCCAAAAGGGTGTCCCCAAACAACTAACAAAGGCGTAACACAAATCAAAGCACATACTAGCGTTAATACAGGTCGCAGATAAGCTGCGGCCATAATAAAAGCTAAATTACCTATGACTAATGAAATATTGTAGGCAAGTTCTACGGGGATACTATTGAGAAGTGCTCCCAACATACCTAATACGATGGCAAAAATTAATGGGCGACCTTGCTTAGCTTTCACTTCAACAGGCTGCTCTTCGAGCTCTAATGATATTTTTATCGGGGAAATGCTCATTATTGAGGTACCACTTTAATCAATAGAAAAACACTAAAATTAAAATCACATTGTGTATAGCAACTTCTCATTCCCACAGCAAAAAATCCTTTTATCAACCACTTCTCGTCTGTTGTTCTAAGCACTTAATTAAACGTGTAGCTTACAACTTTCAAATAACCACTTAAAAACATCTTAACATTAATCAGTATTTGCTATGACTTATCTTTAAACTAAAGTTATTTTTGTATAACTATAGTGCAATAAACACAAAAGCCCTGTCAATGTAATTGCAGGGCTTTGTATTTATTCAATTAAAATAATTTAAGTCATGTCATTAAACGGGTTGTTTTTTGGTAGTTGAATTTTATTAGCAAATCCCGTAACACCGATATCTTCTGTCGACAAGGTAATATCATCATCCATTAATGTACCATCACCAAAACGGTAAATAAGCTGAAATTCACCATTATTAGCTTGCTCTTGATATGTCGCTCTGGCTTGTTCAACCGCTACCGTTTTTTCTTGATAGCTTGCCATCTTATCTTTACCATGACGCTTTTCCATCATCGACAAAGTAACATCAGGAGAAAGCAACGTTGCCGTGGCATTATTACCGCCAAAACCTTTTGAGTTAATAAAAGCGACATCCATGTTATGACAATCCCAATGCTCGGTAGCAATGTTCAAACGTTCATTATGCACATCATCAGCAACTTTTTTAATGGTAGTGATACCTGGCATAATATTATGAGCAAAAATGCCTAAAGCCATGGCTACCTGATCACCACTAGCTGGACCAATCGTATGACCAACATAAGCTTTAGGCGCAGCTACTGGCCAATTGTTAATATCAAAACTTTCAGCGATGCGATGATAAATTAATGATTCTGTCACGCGATTTTGCGGTGTACTTGAACCATGCGCTAAAATAAAGCTGCGTTGTTGTATTGATTCTTCACCAACAATAGCTGCTGCTAATGCAACAGACTTCGCCATAGTAATATAGTTACCTGGGCCCGGTGCGGTAATAGACTTTTTAATGCCATCGGCATTGGTATACACATCAGCAACTGAACCTAAAACATTTACACCTAATTCAAGTGCTAAAGCATCGTCCATCAAAATAATAAATTGCGCAGCTTCGCCAATAGTGAAACCACAGTTATCACCAAAAGGACGACTGGTATTACGATGGTCAGCAATACCGTTGCCATCTAACTTTTTCAAGCCTTCTTCATTGGCTAGCGCGCTCATATTACCAAAGCCTTCAACCACTTCAGGTGTAATCGCACAATCATTACTACCAACAATCGCTAAACGAATTCGACCGGCTTGAATATCTTGCACAGCAGCTTTTAAGTTATATAAAAAAGTTGCACAGGCACCTGTTGAAGTAAATGTTGTACCCACATTACCCGTTACATAAGCATTAACAAAATCTGTTGGCATGGTGTTTAAGCCAAGTGCTAAATTTTTCGTCGATACACGTTCGCCTTTAAGGCGGTTTTGCATCATACCACCTACGCCTTCAGCTTGGGTTTGGCCAAAAACTGAAGCGGAATAAGTACCAATTTCATCAGGGCTTACTTTATCAGCAATCTCATTCCAGCTATAACCAGTTGAATGAATGGCATCTGCAGCACCAAATATAGTTGCTTGTAAACCGCGTGGTTGGTAACGGCTGTTATACATACTAGCCGGTTTAAAGCCGGTCGGTAGTTGTCCTGCGGCTTTAATCGGGTTATCACGCGTGGAGTCATGCTTAACTTCAATTTCGCCCGCAATTTCAACACGTACACGTTTTTCTTCTAACTCAGTCACTTTCCATGTACGAGGTAAAGGCTTAGGCAAGTCACGTGCACGGGTTTCAAAAGTAATGCCTTGGTCGCCAACATCCATAGTCAATTTTTGCTGCCATGGCGTTGCATCAGGATCAAAATGTTCATTTTCAATTTTACGGATTAAGGTACCCGCTAAAATTTCTTCACCAAATTGCTGTTCAACATCGGCTTTATCAACAACATTACCATCTTGATCAACAAGCTTGCCGTCTTGGCTAGTTAATAAGTTCATCAAAGTGGCTAAGCCAACGAAAGTTTCCTGACGCGCTTCAGCATTTAGTTTGTCGATCACAATACGACGAAAGCCTTGGTGAAAGGAGGTTCTACCGGCAGCGTTTATGCCACCCATGCCAACGATAATCGGTAATGCAGTCATGAAAAAATCTCTTTAAAATTCAAACTTAATATTTAGTTAAATGAGTTTAAAAGTAAGTGGTTAAAAATAATAATCATTAATGGCCATAAAATATGTAAAAATAGCCAAGCAGGCTATTTATGCCAAATTTGAGTAGCGAAAAGTATGAAAGCAAAATTTAAACGTAATAAAGACAACACCATCAACATCGCCCTGTTGCTATACGATCATATGTTAGCAACCAGTGTTAGCTTACCGGTAGAAATGTTACGTGCTGGTGAAGCGGTAGCGTTACAAGAAAACAGACAAGCGCCGAGGCTTTCTATACAAATGGTCGCAGAGTCAATTAAACCAATTTCGACCCGTGCTTTAATCAGACTATTGCCTGATACTGATATTGAAAGTGCTCAACATCCTGATTTTGCCTTTATTCCCAGCTTATGGCGTAACCCACGCCCGACTATTGCCCAACAACCTAAAATGCTTAAATGGCTAAGTTGCATCTGGCAGCAAGGGACAACACTTATTGGTGGCGGTACGGGTGTCTGTATGATGGCAGAAACTGGCATTTTAGATAATCACCCAGCAACAACGCATTGGCACTATGTTGAACAATTTAAACGTGATTACCCGCAAGTAGATTTAAAGCCTGACTTTTTTATTACTCAGTCTGAACGCACTTATTGTGCCGCGAGCCTAAATGCCTTGGCTGATATTGTTGTGCATATAATTTTTCAGATTTATGGCCAAAATGCAGCACAACAAGTCGAACGTAATTTTTCTCACGAAATTAGAAAGCCTTACGAAGATCAGCGATATTTGGAAGGTGCTGTTGATCGCCACCCTGATGAGTTGATCAGTCAAATTCAATTTTGGCTGCAAACCAATTTAAGTTCAGACTTAACGTTAAATGCAATAGCGCAACAGTTTGGCATTAGCCAGCGTTCATTCACTCGAAGGTTTAAACTTGCGACAGGCGTCAATGCCACACAATATTGGCAAAAATTGAAAATAGAAACTGCGAAAGAACTGTTAGGGGCTAGTAATTTATCTATTCAGGAAATAGCCTTTCACGTCGGTTATCAAGACCAAGCAAACTTTACCCGTTTGTTTAAAAAGATGTTGAATTTAACGCCGAAAGCTTATCGCGCTATGGTCAGAAAGAAGCTTTTTAGTAATGATTAACCTCAATATTTTAAAATATTGTGGTTAATCAGTTATGAGCAAAATTCACTATGAAGAAAACCAATAAGCTTAACTACTGAGGGGTTAGCAATACTGTAAAAAATGGTTTGTGACTCGCGACGTGTTTTCACTAAGCCGTCTTTACGCAATCTTGCTAAATGCTGAGATAAACTCGATTGGCTTAAATCGACAAAATTATTAAGCTCATTAACCGACATTTCTTTTTCACCCAAATGGCACAAAATTAACAAACGGTTTTCATTGCTCATCGCTTTTAACAAATCAGCGGCCTGCGAAGCATTGCCGCGCATTTCTTTAATATCAATGGGTGCTAATGTTGTCATTGGTGTCTCTTTTAAGCGTTAAAATACGGCAATAAATCAAATCTTGTTGGATATTACATTAGATACTGCTAATATTAAAGTATATTACACTTTTCTAATATAACAAGTTACACCTTAATTGCTTTACTTGTTATTAACTCTCAAGGGAAATACTTTGAATTATCAACGCGTTTTAAACTTTGCCATTGCTAAGCCTAAAGCCATTTACTCGTTAGTGTTGCTAGTTACCTTGCTTAGTTTGGCGATGCTGCCAATGATAGAGATTGATACCGACCCAGAAAATATGCTCAGCCAAGATGCGCCAGCGCGAGTATTTCACAATCAAATAAAAACTGATTTTCTAATGCGCGATATGATCGTTGTTGGTTTAGTTAGCAAAAGCAATATCTTCACTGCTGAAACGCTAACCGTAATCGAGAAACTTACCAATGATATCCTGACCCTTGATGGTGTGATTGTCCCTGATTTACTGTCACTAAATGTCGTGGATAATATTCGCCAACTAAGCGATGAAAACGGTAATAACCAAGGTATTGTTTTTGAATATTTAATGAAAAGCGCACCGACAAGTGCCCAAGGCAGCCAAGCGATTCAACAAGCAGTTAAGCGCCTGCCGATGCTTAACAATACTTTAGTGTCAGGTGACAATAAGGCGATTGCCATTTATGTCCCTATCGTTAACAAAGATCAAAGCTATATTATTGCTGAACAAATTAGAGCATTAAGCCTGAACTATATTTCACCTCAACAAGGTGATTTAGCTTTTCATATTACTGGTCTGCCGGTTGCGGAAGACCAATTCGGTTTTGAAATGTTCGTACAAATGGGCGTTGCAGCGCCTTTAGCTGGCTTAGCGATATTTATTCTACTGTGGTATTTCTTTCGCAATATCCCACTGATTATTGCCCCTATGGTTGTTGCTATGGCCACTGTACTGATCATCATGGGTAGCTTGATTGGTTTGGGCTTTACCGTGCATATTATGTCGTCGATGATCGCAATATTCTTAATGCCAATTGCCGTGGTTGACTCGGTTCATATTTTATCGGAATTTGCCGATCGCTATAAAGCTGGCGACAACGCCTCTGATACTGTGAAAAAAGTGATGGCGCATTT
>CAJXQI010000009.1 GCA_913058395.1 uncultured Colwellia sp.
CAAAGTTGAAGCTAACATTTAAGTTACCAGGGTAACGTTTATCAGCATCACCATTGATGAATACTTGTTCCATATCGTTTAAACCCGCCCATAAACGATCACGCATTTTTGTTACGTGTGCTTCGTCTTGCGCTAGTTCTTCTTTGGCAATTCTAAAGGCTTCACCCATACCCACAATTTGGTGAGTCGCTAATGTGCCACTGCGCATACCACGTTCATGGCCGCCACCGTGCATTTGAGCTTCAAGACGAATACGAGGCTTACGACGAACATATAGTGCGCCAATACCTTTTGGACCGTAAATCTTGTGAGCTGAAAATGACATTAAATCAACTTTCAAATGTTGTAAGTCAATGTTGATCTTACCCGCGCTTTGTGCAGCATCAACATGGAAGATGATTTTACGGGCACGACACATTTCGCCAATTTCAGCAATATCTTGGATAACACCAATTTCATTATTAACATGCATAATGCTAACTAAAACAGTGTCTTCACGAATAGCGTCATTAAGCTTATTCAAGTCAATTAAACCATTCGTTTCAGGGTCTAAGTATGTTACTTCAAAACCTTGGCGTTCTAATTCACGACACGTATCTAAAACTGCTTTGTGCTCAGTTTTACAGGTAATAATGTGCTTACCTTTTTTGCTGTAAAAATTCGCAGCGCCTTTAATGGCTAAATTATTTGATTCCGTTGCACCAGAAGTAATTACGATTTCACGTGGGTCAGCATTAATCAAATCAGCAACTTGATTACGAGCGATATCAACCGCTTCTTCAGCTTGCCAACCAAACTTGTGTGAACGCGATGCTGGGTTGCCATAAAAACCATCGGTTGTCATGTACTGCATCATTTTTTCCGCAACACGCTTATCTACCGGCGTTGTTGCTGAATAATCAAAATAAATAGGAAGCTTCATTGATTAATAATCTCCAATTAAACAGGCAATTAATGCCAATCGTTCATAATGTTACGGGTGGTAATTAGCGTCTCTAATGACGGAGCCTTTTTCGCTTTTGCGCTGGCTTGGTCTTGACGTTGAGAAACTAATTTTACATTTCGTTGCTCGACGAGCTCGGCAAGTGAAATGCTTTTTAAAAAATCTTCAATTCTATCGCTTAAATCTGACCATAGGTAATGAGTTAAACATTGTTGGCCATCTTGACAGTTGCCTTTGCCGCCACACTTAGTGGCGTTGATGCTTTCATCAACAGCATTGATTACGTCTGATACGGCAATTTCTGCAGAGCATTTACCTAAACGGTAACCGCCACCTGGGCCTCGAACACTATTCACTAAGCCATTTTTTCTCAGGCGCGAAAATAATTGCTCTAAATACGATAACGAGATACCTTGGCGCTCAGAAATATCGGCCAACGGCACTGGACCAGTTGCAGCATGAATGGCTACATCTAGCATTGCAGTTACAGCATAGCGTCCTTTAGACGTCAGTTTCATTTATTACCCCTATCAATTCGCTGCGCATTTTACATAACCTTGTAAATTAGTCAACTAAATACCCGACTGATTTACTCAGGTATTCTACTAGGGATAAAAAAATAGTCAATGAAAAGGGCAGTAATAGCATTAATACTGCCTATAAATAGAATGTATTCGCTAAATTGTTGGGTCGAATGACTCAGCTGCAGTTTCTCGGCGTTTCGCGGCAGCTTGCTCATCTTCAACGAACTCGCCAACGCGCAATTCAGGTAAGGCTTCTTGACACACTTCACCACCAAGTTGATTAACTTCACGGCATAGGTCTGAAACCTTATTGTCCATTAAATGCATATGATCTAATAAACGCCCTATCGCCTTAGCGACTGGATCTGGATTGTCTTCAGCAACAGCGTAAGCGTCAAAGCCAAATTTCTTAGCAGCTTTTTCACGTTTTTCAGCGGCATTATTATCTTTATTTGCGTTAACAATGCGCCCTGGAATGCCAACAGCAGTTGCATTGTCAGGAACATCTTTTACCACCACTGAGTTTGAACCCACCTTACCGTGGCTGCCAATCGTAATAGGCCCTAATATTTTAGCTCCTGCGCCAATAACAACATTATCTTTTAAGGTTGGATGACGTTTACCAGCATTCCAGCTTGTACCACCTAAAGTTACGCCCTGATAAAGCGTAACGTCATCACCAATTTCAGCAGTGCCGCCAATAACAACGCCCATACCGTGATCAATAAAGAAACGACGGCCAACTGTAGCACCTGGATGAATTTCAATACCGGTTAACCAGCGAGAAAAGGTCGATAAGCTACGTGCCAACCATTTCCAATTATTTTTCCAAAGCTTATGACTTAAACGATGAAACCAAATGGCATGTAAACCAGGATAATTTGTTAAAACCTCAAAAACATTACGTGCGGCAGGGTCTCGGTCAAAAACACTGGCTATATCTTCTTTCATGCGGCTAAACATACCACTTTCCTTAATTCTTGCTATTCTAGCCGCTGTTTACTTATTAGTAGGTTACCGGCGACTAAAATCAGTCAGTTTTGTTATCAGTTTTCGATGCTTTAGCAGCGCGCTCTACAGACGCTAAAATACCACGCATCATTTTCAATTCTTTTACATCAGGTCGCGCACGGTTAAATAATCGGCGTAACTTTGTTAATACTAATCCAGGGTGACTCGGTACAATGAAGCCTGTCGCTTTTAATGCATTTTCAAAGTGTTGATAAAAACGTTCTGTTTCCTCAACTACTGGGTATTCTTCATCATCGTTTAAGGTAAACGCTTTCTGCTCATGTGCCAAAAAGCTAGTACGAATTTCATAGCTTAGCGTTTGTACTGCCATCGCCAAGTTCAACGAGCTATATTCTGGGTTAGCTGGAATTTGTACGTGAAAATGACAAAGTTGTAATTCATCATTAGTTAAACCACTACTTTCGCGACCAAATACCAAAGCAACCGGATACTCTTGTGCTTCTGCAATCATTTTCTCGCCACAGCCACGAGGTTCAAGCATAGGCCAAGGTAAAGTGCGTGAACGTGCGCTCGTGCCAACCACTAAACCACAATCGCTAATTGCTTCTTCAAGCGTGCTAACAACTTTGGCATTTTTTAATACATCGGTTGCACCAGCTGCTAATGCTTGCGCTTGACCATTTGGCATTTCAATAGGATCAACAAGAATAAGTTCACTTAAGCCCATTGTTTTCATCGCTCTAGCGGCAGAGCCGATATTACGACAATCTGAGGTATTAACGAGAACGATACGTACTTTACTTAACAAAGAATCTGACATTATCTACACTTACTTATTTTGAAGGCAACAATTCACATACTATTGCTGCCTATCTAGATGGCTAAAATTGTCGATAATGTTAACACAGAACATTATCCTTGTACTGCGAAAAAATCACGCCTTTTATATTTGTTTTCTAGTGCTTATCAATATGGATTAGTCCATTTACTTATAAGTAGTAAGAAAATAAGGAAAGTTTTGTCCATTGCGCTATAACTTATTCACCATTGAGAAAAGAATTTAACTTATGTTAATAACGGTATCGCAATAGCTTATTTATTTTGCTATACTCTGCGCGCTTAATTTCAGGCTTATTATACTGAAGTTAACTTCGTTCTTTTACATAGCTGTTTATGACATTTTACAACATATAGGGTAGTCGATAATGCATCCGATGCTAAATATTGCCGTGCGCTCTGCGCGTGCTGCGGGCAAAGTAATTCTGCGCGCTTTTGAACAAGTAGATAAGATTGAGATTGAATCTAAGGGTACTAACGACTTCGTTACTAATGTTGATATAAGTGCTGAACAAGCTATCGTGGAAACGATACAAAAATCTTACCCAAATCACACCATCATTGGTGAAGAATGTGGTTTAATCGAAGGTAAAGACAGCGACTATCAATGGATTATTGATCCACTTGACGGTACTAGTAACTTTATTAAAGGTATTCCTCATTTTGCCGTTTCAATTGCCTTAAAAGTTAAAGGTAAATTAGACCAATCTGTTATTTATGATCCAATTCGTGGTGAGTTATTCACAGCGAGTCGTGGTAAAGGCGCACAACTTAACGGTTTTCGTATTCGCGTTAAAGCATCTAAAGAGCTTAAAGGTGCAATTTTAGCTACAGGATTCCCTTTTAAACATAAGCAACATACAAATGCTTACTTAGATATGTTTAAAACTTTATTCGGCAAAACTTCAGATATGCGTCGTGCTGGCTCTGCTGCACTTGATTTAGCATACGTAGCAGCTGGCCGTGTTGACGGTTACTTTGAAATTGGCTTAAAGCCTTGGGATACTGCTGCAGGCGAACTAATGGTTATCGAAGCTGGTGGTTTAGTTACAGATTTTGTTGGCGGTCATAACCACAGCAACTCAGGTAACATTGTGGCAAGTAGCCCACGCTTAGCAAAAGAAATATTGAAAGATATTCGCCCTCATTTAGGTGAAGCGCTTAGCAAGTAATTAACTGCTTACGCATCACTATTTAAAAGCGCCTTAAGGCGCTTTTTTTATCTCTATAATATAAGAATTTATCTAAATCTTACTTTTACTCTGCGCTACTGTTTTACAGGAAAATAACGATAGGAGTCAGAAAGAATCGATGTTGAAAATGTACTGGCTCAGACGACACTGGCAATTGTTAACACTAGGTTTGTGCTATACCAACAGGCGGCAACAAGCTCATAGTTGCCGGTGGCAAGTCATTTTAAAATGCTAACTAATGCCACAAACATGACCTAATTTACTGGTCAAAACAACTCTATTTTATGTTCACTTTGATACGAAAGAAGACCTTAGCCTTGGCTTATCTAGCGACATTTGAACCGATGAAAATCAGCCCCGCGTTAGATAATAGAATTGTTCTCAATTTCATCAGAAATCTATAAAGTCAAAAATTCTAATTTGATTAGAAAATACCAAAGCGGACATTAGATTAATATGATTTTGGTATTAAATTCTGTGGAGCTATAGGGCACTTACCTCCATAGAATTTCAAATCTTATTTTTGGTCGCTCAATTGACTTAATCATCTGCGGAATTAAGGTCTATCTAGATCAAGCAAAAACCATTTATTGCATTAATAAACTAACAAGAAAAAATCATATTAAAGTAACACAATATTCATTATACCATCTCTTATCGTTTCGATAATTATTAGTTGATTTACAGTTTGGGTTGTTAATCGCATAATCCGTCAAAATCCAAATACAGCCAACTGAGGTTACAATGATTTTAACTCACGGATTTAAGACTGAAAGCCCCTTTTACGATGATGTTCATTTTCCACGTGGTTTTAATAAGTCAGGAGATTTTACTATAGTCGAGGCGGAAACTTTGACAAGTGTTGGAAGACGATTACATATGTTGGAGCAAGAACTGTGCACACCAGCTAGTGATATAGAAAAGCAATTTTCTCAAATGTGTAGAGAACAGAGTGAAGGACAAACTCAAATAGAGTTACTATGGCAAAAATATAAAAGGTTAACAATATATAAGCCTTTTCATAGCTTGAACAGTGGGAAGGTAGCTTAAACTGTAAAACACATTTTAGTACTACATATTTATACATAGAGAATTTTACTTAGCTCGCTAAGCATGGAAAATATTATTTTTCATGCTGTAACGCGAATGACTCCTTATTTTCTTGTTAGCACTCAATAATAGGAGGGTATCTTTTGCCGTTAATTTTATTTGATTTTTAGCTTTGAAGGCAGTAATGGTGTTGTTTCTTTACGCTGAAAAACCAACCAATTAACCCAACCAAATGCTAAACACATTAGCCATATAAAGTAATCAATAATAACTAGTTCATTCCGTTCAACTCCAACATTACGTATAAACGCTGACCACTTAAAAAATCCACTACCTTGTTTAAATTTAAATGCTCTATCATCTTGCTCTGCCCATAAATAATCATATTGAAAGCAAAAATCATGGAGAATAACAGGAATTAACAATAGTCCTGAGGGAGAAAAAAAGAGCCGGACTACTGCCGGATATGAACTACCATCAAAAACAAACCCTTTAGGAATAATAACAACTCTTTTATTCGGTAGTATATAGTGCCAATCTTCAATAAGCCGCCATTGACGCTTTCTAAAAAGTAATCGCCATAGTTTTGAAAAAATAGAAAGTTTTTGTGTTTTAATCGCAAAGGGTTGCAATTTTGGCATTTCCATAACGTTTATCATTTAATTAATAGTGAATGTAATGATTCTATAGTTAAATAGGCATAAATATAAAACGCAAAATTTTACTTGGGTTAATCCAAAAATTTTATCCCCCCCCCTAGGAAAAACTATGTCTTTAGAGTTATTAACTGAATACATCGAAAAAGCTGATGAATTATTTGAAGGGGAATTCCATTTACAGGATATTGCGCTAAAAATAGAAGAAGACCTACTACCAGAGCATGTCGCCATCTTGTTAGAAGCTTTTCCTCTTGAGCAGCGATTAAGTTTATGGAAATTATTTAGCAGTGAGGCTCAACAACTTATTTTTCTAGAAATGAAGAATGAATCTAGACAAATGATATTGAATGCCTTGGATGATGATGCATGCTTTCCTTTATTTGATCGTTTAGATGCTAATAGTCTACTTGAGCTTACTGAAAATTTAAGTGAACGCTTTATTGAATATGCTGTAACTCAAATGACAGCAAAACAAAAAGAGCATTTCAAAAAATCACAAGATTACGCTGATGATGAAGTGGGCCGTTGGCAAAGTTTTGATGAAATCAAAGTATCGCAAAAATTAAAAGTATCAGCAGCAAAGATGCTTTGTGCACAAGAACAGCCAATGCTAACTGACATTATTTATATTATTGATCATCAATCGAAACTCTTAGGTGGAGTACCAATAAATCAATTATTACTCTTGGATGATGGTAAACCACTAGCGGAAGTTATGTATCACGAAACATCAGCTATTAATGCAAGTAAAAATATAGGAGAAGCCGCTGATGAAGTAATACTTTCAGGAAAGGCTGCATTACCTATAATTGATGATGAAGGCTGTTTAACGGGCCGTTTGGATTTACATTCTGCTTTTAAATTTAAAGAGCAACAAGCAGATAACCAAATAATTCAAGCAGCAGGTTTAAGTGAAGAAGAAGATTTATTTGCAAGTGTTTGGTTGAGTAGCAAAAACCGTGCAATTTGGTTAGGTATTAATTTAATAACCGCTTTTTTAGCCTCATGGTTCATAGGTTTATTTGAAGCGACGTTACAGCAAGTTGTCGCATTAGCCGTACTGATGCCAGTAGTTGCTTCAATGGGCGGCATATCAGGTAGCCAAACATTAACGTTAATTATAAGAGGATTGGCGTTAGGGCAAATTACTGATGCAAACAGGCAATCCATAGTGAAGAAAGAGTTAAAGGTGGGCGCAATTAACGGTATTTTATGGGCAACGGTAATAGGTTTTATTACTTTCTACTGGTTTGAAAACCCTATGTTATCCGTTACTATTTGTATTGCCATTTTAGGTAATATACTTGTCGCCTCTCTTTCTGGTGTTTGGGTGCCTTGGATTTTAAATCGATTAAACATAGACCCTGCATTATCAGGGGCTGTGATATTAACAACGGTCACTGATATCTTTGGCTTTATCGCTTTCCTTGGCTGCGGCACTTTATTATTAATTTAGACGTTTATTTTAAATGAATATTATAGAATTATTGTTGAGGTGGATATGAAGCAAACAGAGTTTATTTATGGTTATTATTTTACACAAGACGATCAAGTAAATAAAATCACATCACTAGAAAATATTGATGTATGTAAGCCACATTGGCTTCATTTTGATTATACATTACCCTCAACAAAGTCTTGGCTTGAAAAGCATAGCAAACTACCCTCCGTTGTTTCCAACGCTTTGTTAGATGAAGAAACGCGACCAAGGGCAACACCACTCCATGATGGTGTTCTAATATCGTTAAGAGGTGTTAATTTATCGCCTAACAGTGACCCTGAAGATATGGTATCTATTCGTCTTTGGTTTACTAAAGATAAAGTGATCAGTACAAGGCGAAGAACATTACTCTCCACTAGAGATATAGCTACTGATTTTGATAATGGATGTGGGCCAAAAACCTCATCAGAATTTATATCAGTGTTGGCTGAACGATTAATTTCAAGAATGAGTAATACGGTTTATGAAATAGAAGAGAATGTGTCTGATATTGAAGAAAAAATATTAGCCTCTAGTACGCACAGCCTAAGAAATGAGCTTTCAACAACGCGTCGGCAAATTATCTCATTAAGACGTTACTTATCTCCCCAACGCGAAGCTATGGCGCAATTATTGAGTGATAAAATAACCTTTTTTACATCAGAAGAAAAAATTCAATTAAGGGAAGCGACCGATCAGCTAACACGCTTTATTGAAGATTTAGATTCAATAAAAGATCGGGCAATTGTGTGCCAAGAAGAGTTAAATAATACCTTAGCAGAACAAATGAATAATCGTATGTTTGTTTTGTCGGTAGTTGCCGCTTTATTTCTTCCTTTAGGCTTCCTTACTGGGCTATTAGGTATTAATGTTGGTGGTATTCCTGGGGCTGAAAACAGCAACGCTTTTGTTATTTTTATTCTACTATTAATTGTGGTTGTTTTTTTTCAAATTTGGCTTTTCAAAAAGAAAAAATGGTTTTAATTACTCACTTTAATAGAGTTTCTTTCATAAAATTCCTTATTACGGTTTGTTTATTTAAGCGTTCTCTAAATCTATAGCTAGCTCCCCGACCTATCCTCCCCCATTCTAAATTTTTTATTTAATGGATGTTTGATAAAAAATTTTGATTACAAACACCAAAATATTTCACTTTCCTATTTAATAAATTACATACATTATCTGGTGAAAATTAACTATTAATTTTTATAAGGTAAAGAAATGAGTTTTGATACATATGCTGATACTGAAATAGACGTTAACAACAACTTAAGTAGTGATTCAGGTATTGAATGTTTTGAAGTCGTGGCTAATAAACAAGCGCTCAGAAAAACCTCTAAAGATAAATATATGATCAGACAAAAATTGGATTTAATTAACGAACAAAGATCACTTGACAGACAGCTAGATTCGTTTAGCAACTATTGGGATTATTGATAAGTTTTTACTTAGGAATAAAAAATGAAAAAATTAATTACAGTTTTAACTATTGCACTTTTAACATTATCTTCAAACTTAGCATACAGTGAAGACGCTGAACCAGAAAAAATGGAAGCAGATAAAGCATATGTCATGAGTCTTTTAACTCAATGTAAAGAATATGCAATAGAAGATGAAGTTACTCAATCAGATATGACTAAATATTTGCTAACCTGTATTAATGAAGAGTTAGAACTTGGTGATTATAAACTCATCACAGCTTTACCTAAAGATTAATACGAGGGTTAAGTAAACGAATTATGCTTTCATAGACTCAAATTATTCAGCTTATTTAATTGGAAGTAGGTTGTGTAATTTGAGTTTGTTTTTTAAATAGTCACATAGGGAAATAGGTTCAGGGTTTGTTCAATAATATCGACCTTCTGACTTTTCGCTAAGTATGACGCGAAAATTTCTCTTGAATAAACAGGTGCATTTTCTACCACAAAGAGTTTGTTACTCTCAATAAATTCAAATGTCATTTGTCTTGGCAAATAAGCACTTCCCCCAGCATCTAATAAAAAATTCAAAGCTATTCTAGGTTGGCTCATAAAGTGTTTTGCGGGTGGTGAATTTTGGAATTCTCTTTTGTGCTGCGCATTAACAGATTCACCATAATCCACCATAATATGGCTGTCTAATGACGATATTTCATTGATTAGATTTATATCTGTAGTGACTAAGTGTAAAGGCACTGTTGCTACTTTTTCTGAGATTAAATCTTCTACATAAGGCGGTTCAAATAAAAAAGCGATATCAATAACACGGCTAAGCAAACTCTTCCTTAATTCTAATGGTGAATAAGTGTTTGTAAGCAGGCTGACATCATCAATATTACGATGAATCTTTTTTAACCAATCTTGCAAGATAATATCCCAAATTGACATCATAGAGCCGATAACTAGTTGATGAGCACCACTATCAGCAATCCCTACATCTTGCTTAGTTTTTTGCCACATAAAGAGTAGTTCATTGGCATGTTTTATTAATCTATTCCCTTCTGGGGTAAGTTTTAAATGCTTTTGGCTACGGTCAAATAACAACACACCTAAATCATCTTCCAACAGTTTAATCCGAGCACTTACCGCTGATTGAGTGATAAATAAATTCTCTGAAGCGATCCTAAAATGCAAAGTTCTATTGACTTCCAAAAATGTTTTTAATAAATCTATCTTCATTTTGTTACCTAAATTGGTTAATCAATTTTTTTGATTGATAACATCAAAATATAGCGTTTTATTGTTTTTAAATCTAGCTATACACTTCAGAAAAATGAACACATCACTTTATAAAGTTAAAGTGATAACCCAAAAGGTATATATTATGAAGATCGCTATTTTATCTAGAAACAAAAACTTATATTCAACCAGACGCTTAAAAGAAGCGGGTGAAGCTATGGGCCACGAAGTTGATATTATTGATACTTTACATTGCTATATGGATATTACCAGCACTCGCTCTACAGTTCGCTACCACGGTGAAGAACTGCCTAAATATGATGCAATTATTCCTCGTATTGGCGCATCAGTTACTTTTTATGGCACGGCAGTAGCAAGACAATTTGAAATGATGGGCACATTTAATATTAACGAGTCTGTGGCAATTAGTCGTTCACGTGACAAGTTACGTTCGTTACAGCTATTGTCTCGTAAAGGGATTGGACTACCGCGCACAGGCTTTGCAAGCAAACCTGATAATATTAAAGATTTAATTAAAAATGTGGGTGGCGCACCTGTTGTTATTAAATTATTAGAAGGCACTCAAGGCATCGGTGTTGTGTTAGCTGATACCGCAAAAGCGGCTGAATCTATTATTGAGGCTTTTATGGGCTTAAAGGCTAATATTTTAGTGCAAGAGTTTATTAAAGAAGCTGGTGGTGCCGATATTCGCTGTTTGGTTATTGGTGGTAAAGTTGTTGCTGCAATGAAAAGGCAAGGTGCTGAAGGCGAGTTTCGCTCTAATTTACACCGTGGCGGCTCTGCTGAAGTAGTTAAATTATCAAAAGAAGAGCGTGAAACAGCGGTTAATGCTGCAAAAGCAATGGGCTTAAATATGTGTGGTGTCGATTTATTACGTTCACAAAATGGTCCTATGGTGATGGAAGTTAATTCTTCACCGGGTCTAGAAGGCATTGAAACAGCAACAGGTAAGAATGTTGCTGGAATGGTGTTTGAGTTTTTAGAAAAGAATGCAAAACCGAACCACACCAAAACACGTGGGAAAGGATAGTAAGGTAATAAACATGGATAAATTAACAATAGGTGATTTTGATATCTTACCGGGCGAGCAACGAAAAATTGAATTACCTGTAGCAAAGTTATACACAGATGCTGATGTTTCTTTACCTGTGCATATAATCCGAGCAAAAAAAGCTGGGCCTACAATTTTTATCAGTGCAGCAGTGCATGGTGATGAATTAAATGGTATTGAAATTATTCGACGATTAATCAATCAAAAGAAATTTAAAATCACTAAAGGTACAGTTATTGCTGTACCTATGGTAAATGTTTATGGGGTGGTGAATCAAAGCCGATATATGCCTGATCGTCGAGATCTAAATCGTTGCTTTCCAGGCTCAGCCAAAGGTTCTCTAGCAGGCAGAGTGGCGCATATTTTCTTAAACGAAATTGTTAAACATTGTGATTATGGTATTGATTTACATACAGGCGCTATTCATCGCTCTAATTTGCCACAAATTAGAGCTGATATGTCAGATATTGAAACTAAGGAGTTAGCAAATATTTTTGGTGTACCTGTTATATTAAATTCAAATTTGGTCGATGGCTCATTAAGAGAGTCAGCAGTAGAACATCAGACCAAAATATTGTTATATGAAGCCGGAGAGGCATTACGTTTTGATGAGTTTTCAATTCGTGCGGGTATGAAAGGTATATTAAATGTTTTACAACATTTAGGTATGACTAGAAAAACCACCATAATAAAAAAGAAAAAAACAGCGCCATTTATTGCCAATGGTAGTCAGTGGGTAAGAGCAAATGCCAGTGGCATAGTACATAATCTTGTCAATTTAGGTGATCAAATTACTAAAGGGCAAATGCTAGCTGAAATTGGTAGCCCTTATGGTGATGTTATCGGTTACGTCGAAGCCACACGCTCAGGTATATTAATTGGTAAACAAAATATCCCACTTGTTCAAGAAGGAGAGGCAATGTTTCATATTGCTTACTTTAGTGAAAATGATGAAGATATTGCCGAGCATATAGAAACGGTGCAAGAACAATTGTTACCTTAAAATAACGATAATTAGTGAAGGTTTTTGAGTATGAAGAATAAAAAAATTATTGGCCGATTAGAATCTATAACTTTACCAGAACTTGGCATCGATGGCTTGGAAGTACGAGTTGATACAGGAGCAAAAACCTCTTCATTACACGTAGATAATATTAAAAAATCTATTGCAAATGGAATACATCAAGTAACGTTTGATATTCACCCTGATGCTCATAATGTTGATCGTATCGTAACGTGTACTGCGCCAATAAGTGATATGCGTAAAGTAAAGTCATCTAATGGCACTTCAGAACAACGGTACGTTATTGAAACAACTATAGTGCTAGGTGCTGAGTCATGGGCTATTGAAATTACGCTAACAGATCGCTCGGATATGAGTTATCTAATGTTATTTGGCCGAGAAGCAATTGGCACTAGATTTTTAGTTGATCCGTCAAAAGTATTTTTAGGATCAAAATAAAAACTAACGTGAGATTTAATGATGAACTTTGAACAGATTAAAACGCTTTTATCATCTGAAGTTATTACTATTTCTGAGCAGCCTATCACTTTAGGTGACTTGTTGATGATCCCGCTGTTATTGGTAGTTGGAATTTTGATGACAAAATGGGGGGTGAAGCTAATTACCAATCGTTTAACGAATAAAAAAACTGATCCTAACGTCATACATTTATTACAGCGGATTCTATACATAGTCGCTATTGCAATAATAATGATAACAGCCCTTGATTTGATCAACATTCCAATAACCGCTTTTGCCTTTTTATCTGGCGCTATTGCGATAGGATTTGGCTTTGGCGCTCAAAATATTATCAATAATTTCATTAGCGGTTGGATTTTGATGTGGGAAAGACCCATTAGAATAGGCGATTTTTTGGAAGTTGAGGATGCTAAAGGTATTGTTGAAGAAATCAATACCCGCTCTACCAGAATAAGAAGAGTGGACGGTGTTCATTTACTGATACCTAATAGTAAGTTACTTGAGAATACGGTTGTTAACTGGACTCTAGTCGATAAATTAGTGAGAACATCGGTTAAAGTAGGTGTTGCGTATGGTTCACCAGCAAAAAAAGTAGCTGCCCTTATTTTGCAAGCGACAGAAGAAGAAAGTGCTGTTTTAAAAGAACCAAAACCACTGGTTACTTTTGAAGATTTTGGCGATAACTCGCTAATGTTTGAGACGACTTATTGGATACACTCAAATGTTGAAGGCGGTTTACGCATAACGAGAAGTAATATCCGTTTTAGATTAGATGAGTTATTTGAAGAGAATAATATCGTCATAGCATTCCCGCAACGAGATGTTCATCTCGATGGCTCGATCACTCTATTAAATACTGAGGCTAAATAACCGTGTGTAGATTTATTGCTTATTCAGGTGAAAGAACCTTTATGAATGCTTTAATTTTTGATGCGAGTAACTCATTAGTGCAGCAAAGCAAAAAAGCAAAAATGCGAGTGAACCCACTTAATGGTGATGGCTTTGGCATTGGTTGGTATCCTGATCATGGTGACATCATCCCAGGGACTTTTGTCAGTGTTGAGCCTGCATGGAGTAATCGAAATTTAAGCCAAATAGCAACAAAGATCCCAACGCAAAACTTTTTTGCCCATGTTAGAGATGCTTCTGTTGGCATGCCTGTTTCTCAGAGTAATTGTCATCCCTTTCAATACGGGCCTTATTTATGGATGCATAACGGACGACTTGATCAATTTAGTCGATTTAGACGTTTAATCTTTAATGATTTGTCAGATAAGGCATTTGATTTTATCAAGGGAAATACTGATTCTGAATGTGCTTTTGCACTATTTCTGGATGAAATAAACTTTGATCAGGAAGCACCACTTGAAAAACTAAAGCAAGCAATGAAAGCAACAATATCCCGTATTAATAAATACCGAGAACAAGTTCATGCTGATACTAACGCTTTTATTAATTTTGCTCTAACAAATGGGAAAAACAGCTTGTTTACGCGCTATTCATCAAATAGTGATATTAGACCTGCCTCTCTATTTTATTGTCAAAGTGAAGATAATATTATCGTGTCTTCAGAGCCGTTGTCCGATATTAAAGCACACTGGACAAAAGTTGAGAGAAGCACTTTATTATCCATAGAAAACAATAAAGTTACTTCTGAATTTTTGATCACTTAACCGAAACAAAAATTTTATGTTCGAACCATAGCTTCATAAAATCTGAGGTAAGTTTTTGTTCTATTTCCATTGCTTTTTCTGTTGGACAAAAAATAGTAAAAAATACTTGGGTATCACCTATATCAGATGTCGCTACTTGAATATGTGGCTCTGGGCCAGAAATATTAATGTCTAACCGACTCTCTATAAGTTGATTATAACGAATGGCAACATCGTTAAAGTCATCACAATATAACCGTGCTTTTTCATTTAATGTGTCCAAAAATTCAAACGGATTGACGCTAGCATCACGCACAATCGTAAAATGATGCATAGCATATCGCTTTAGAAAATTAAGGTTCTTTATAACAGAAGTAATAAGTTGGCTATTAGGTAAATAAAGAGTTTTACCTGTGTACTGATAGTCATCTTTGTCTACCTCTAAAAGTGTTAATTTTGCCCAGTCGGTTGAATGAACCTCTCCACAATAATTACCTACTTGCACCCAATCGCCAATACGAAACGGTCGGCTTGAGAGTAGATATATAAAGCCAATGAAACATTGAATAAACTCTCTTGTAGCTAAAACAATAGCTACAATAAAAGCAGCAATGGAAAAGGCAAACTTTTGAATTTCTTCAGACCAAATATTAAAAATTGCAATAATCATTAATATGGTAAATAAATTATTTACTAAATTAATTTTTGTTCGTTTACTCTGGTTCGACTTTTTTTTAATTATTTCTACGATTAGGCGCTTAATTATAAAAAAAACAGCAATAAACATTGTGGTTATCACTAGCTTATTATTTAAAAGTAACTCAGTTATCTGAGGCAGATTAATTGTTCTATTAAGTAAATCCATGGCGATATTTTAACTACTTAGTTTTGTTTAGGAGGGGGTAATATTTCTACTATTTATTTCTTTTAAGTGTTGAAGTGTCGCTTCTACGCCCAATTTATTGATACTAGAATTTATCTCAGCCTGTTTTGTATCAATCAAGCTAATGCCTTCTACAACAATATCAAAAAACTTCCAGTTTTCGTCACTAGATTTTAGTAATTTAACAACGGCTTTGTTTGATTTATTTTTGCCTACTATTGTCAAGTTGACCATGGCTATTTTTCCACTTTTTGACAATACTCCTCTACCAACAGATATACTTTCATCGTTATATTTAGTTAGTAAGTGGCTGTATGTATTGATTAATTGGGATGTTAACTCCGTAACAAATTCAACTTTTAGTTCTTTTGATATTTTAGGGAGATTTTTATTAAGCACTTTATAACTAAAATACTGGCTATTCACTTCAGGTAGAAAGTACTTAGTTAATTCAGTTCTAATATTAGTTTTAGTGAACTCGTTTTTACTCTTTAAAGAAGATAGTGATGATTCTATTTGTTCAAAAACACGTTTAACTTTACTTTCAGCTTCTTCTGTTGAAGCTAAAGCAAAACTGGAAATAATTAAACTTAATAAAATGAATATAACAACAAGTATGTCTACACTTCTATCGTATGATTTTTTCATTTACGTTTTCAACACAATTAAAATATATGAGGTATTTTATGGAAATAATAAAAACAATCAAACGCAATAAATTGCTTAATTTAATCAAAAAAAGTGATTGAACTGAGTCGAGTAATTTAATTATAGATTTAAAATGGTGAAACGTAATGCACTGATGTTCCTTTTACTTTCTTGGCTTCATAAACTGCCATGTCAGCGCTTTTAATTAAGCTTTGAAAATTTAAATTTAAGGGAGGTTGAGCTGGTGTAGAAACAGCTCCAATAGAAGCTTTAATAAGTACTTTATTATTATTTAATATGTATTCTTTTGACAATGAATTAATAATTTTATCTATAATTACTTTCGAATTATCTGAAGAGGTATTGGGTAGTAAAAGAGCAAATTCATCACCACCAAGACGCGCTAAAGTATCAGTATCTCGTTTGCATTTATCTACAATTTCGGTGAACTTTATAAGAAGTGAATCTCCTATTTCATGGCCAAAAGTATCATTCACTATTTTAAAGTCATCTAAATCAAATAGTATCAATGTAAGTGGCTCTTTATGACGTTTAGATCTTTTTACAATTTGATTTCCTCTATCATCAAACAGCCTACGATTAGCTGCTTTGGTTAAAGGATCATAATGGGCTAAATTCTGTAATATCTGATTCTGTTCAAAATCACGAATTAATGAATTAATTAAATGCTCGAATAAAAATACGGTGAGACTATCCCATGGTACAAAATCAATGGTAGCTAAGTTTAAAGTTTTAATATTTTTAGAGGCTTTTGAATCTGTTAAAACTAAAATTGAAAAATTATATTGAGATAATGAGAAAACAGTTTTAATTTTAGATAACAATCTTGGGTAAACAAATTCATCTACTATAAAAATATTAATATCCTTAGCATCAACAATGTCATAATTTAGCTTCTGTGTTGTGCAGTGGGTGACGTTGTTAACAGGCAGGTTACCCAAATTTAAACTAGCATCAACCCAGTTATATAAGTCTTTATTTTCAGTAAAGACAAAAAAGTTGATTATTTTTTAGCTTGATTATTTTTCAAAATATTATCCATCCTATTATTTTATAATCATAGCTTAATGTAGTCGTGGTTTGCTAATAATGTATTCAATGTTACTTTTGATAAATGCCAACAACTGATATTTTATTGGTATTGTCAAACGGGACTTCCTACACCTTACTATGCATTTATCGCTTGAGATAAAATGATTGGCTCTCTAAGAGGTTAGGGGGCTAAATGTGAGTTAGATTTAACACTCTAAATTTATTTTGAAACTTACATGATTCAATGCCCGCTTTGGAGATTTGAGATCAAATTCAGTGCAAAAATGTTAGGCATAATTTCCGATATGAATAGATGTAAATTTCTAAGTAAAAAAGGAAGCTTTAGGATCTCTGTTCTGCCGTTTTTAACTCAAAATCTAACTTCCGCTTTTGGCTAAGAGAAGAATGCTTCTCTTACATACGCATAATGTCTGCTATAAATAAATTTTAGTGTATCAAACCATACTTATAGTCCCTTCAAGAAAGGAGCACTATTATGTATAACAGCAAATCAACTTCACGAAAAACCTGCTGGAATAAAGGCAAACTAGTTGGTCAAAAACTTCCCCTTAAACTCGAAGAAATATGGTCAATTAGGATACGGTTAGAGCTGGCAAATAACCTGCGAGAATTAACGATGTTTAATTTGGCATTAGACTGTAAATTACGCGCCTGTGATTTTATTAAACTAAAAGTGTTGGATATTGCTCATGGAGCTACTATTCAGTCCAGAGCCATGCTTATTCAACAGAAAACAGGTTGTTCGGTTCAATTTGAATTAACCCCTAAAACTAGAAAGTCACTGCAAGAATGGATAGCGCAAAAATCGCTTAGGTCTGGTGATTATTTGTTTGGCAGTAGAGTAAAAAAAGATTTTCATTTAACTACTCGTCAATATGCAAGGATCGTTAAAAAATGGATTTCAAGTATAGGTTTAGAGCTCACATTATATGGTACTCATACCATGAGACGAACTAAAGCATCTTTAATCTATAAGAAAACAAAAAATTTGAGAGCAGTTCAAATATTACTTGGGCATACGAAACTAGAGAGTACGGTTCGTTATCTTGGCGTTGAAGTAGATGATGCGCTTGAGCTTTCGGAAGCAACCGATATTTAACTCAAACTGAAGGCATGGACGCCTTCTTCAATGATACGGTAGCTGATATTAGCATCGATAGTTTCTTGAGCTGTTTGCAGTGTTCAGAATAAGTAGATCTACCTTTATCCTGATAGAGAACCATGTACTATAGGGTCGTTCATAATGTTATTATTTTATGGGAGGGTACATTAGGTTATATCTAATTTAAGTTTATATCGTCAAAAAATTCAGTTCTGCTACGACCATTATTTTTCGCCTCATATAATGCTATGTCAGCTTCCTTGACATGTTTTTCAATGACATCAGAACAAGTTAAATTATCGGCTTTTAAAGCAGCCACCCCAACACTAATAGATAAGTTATTATCTCCTGTAAGTTTAATGCTATTAACTTCTATATGCAGTCGCTCACAGAATATTCGAGTATTTTCGATATTTGAATTGTACAAGACCACTAAAAACTCCTCCCCTCCCCAACGTGCCACAATATCACTAGTGCGAGTCACTTTTTTCAGGATAGAAGAAAGGTCGATTAAGATTTCATCACCTCGGTCATGCCCGTATGTATCATTAATCTTTTTAAAACAATCTATGTCAATTAGTAGGAATGAGACAGGCACAAAGTTGCGATGTAGTTGATGAATGACTTTGGTGAAATCATCAATTGCAGCTCTACGATTAAATAAACTTGTTAACGGGTCAATTCTTGTTAACAAAGTTAACTCTTCAGTTTTATTTTCTAAATGCTCTCTTGCAGCTAAAAGCTCTTGATATAGTTTGTCACGAGTAACAGCTATGTATATAGACCAGTATATTTTTGACTCTACTAGCTCAACATTGGCAACTACAGGGACTTTTTCGTTGGTATTTAACAGTAACGACATTTGAATTTCTTGGCATGATCTTGAGCTAACAATGGTAGGTCGAATATAACTTTCGAAGAATATAGAACTAGCCTTAGAAATAATGTCAAACAAGCTATATTCAGTTGTTTTATTTGAATCTATAGCCAATACCTCCATCGCGTATTTATTGCAATACTCGAGTCTATTGGTCTGCATATCCGTGATTATCAAAATACACGGAAAGGAGTCGAGAGTCGGTTTTCTCATCCTAAAAATTGTTTAATGGCTTGAAGCACAGTATCTGGCGCTGTCATATGTAAACAGTGTCCTTGAGAATCAACCACTTTTAGAACCGAGTTGGGTATTTTTTGATGCATGTATTTACCTACCTCAACCGATGCTAAATTGTCGTCACTACTTTGCAATATCATGGTTGGTAAGTGAAGCTTGGTTAAAGCTTCTCTGTCATCAGAAAAAAATGTTGCCTTTGCAAAAGGTTTGGCATAATTAGGATCTGTAGAACAAAAACTTTCTTCCAACTCTTTAATTAGTTCGGTGCTATTACTTTGCCCCATAACCAAAGGGGCTAGGTAATTAGCCCAGCCAATATAGTTTTTGTCCATTAAGTTGATCAGTTCTTCTAAGTCATCTTTTTCAAAACCACCAAAATAGTCTGGCGGAAAGTTCAAAAAACAAGGTGAAGGACAAACCATTACAATTTTTGAAAATAGCGTTGGTGATTGAAGTACCGCGAGCATCCCGATAATGCTACTAACTGAGTGACCAATAAATACAATATTTTGAAGCTTTAATTCTTCGCAAATTTCAATAACATCTTGGGCATAGCCATCAAGAGTTTGGTAGCGTTTTTTATCAAACGCAGAAGTATCCGATTGACCGCATCCAACATAATCAAATAGTACAACTTTATAATTAGACTCCAACGACGGAAGCATAAATCGCCACATATTTTGGTCACAGCCAAAACCATGAGCAAGCATAAGTGTTGTTTCACCATTGCCTGTTACTTTGACGTTATTTCGTTCTCGTACATTGTTATTGAAAGGCATATTTAGATAAGCAAGTAAAATATAGTATGATTATAATGTTCAATTTAACTCCTTAATACAAGCGAAAAATAAGCTTTATTCATAGATAAACGGAGTCAGATACATTTTAAATAAAATTTTCCTGACTCCCAACTATTACTTATTATCATCGCTTTAGGCTCCATAGTTAAGGTTATAAAATGATCTACCAACGTCAAGAATGAGCTTAAACAAGTCCCACACACAAGCAGTAAAATTTGGTTAGAATTGTCTAGGGTTTGATCGTGAATTTACAAAAGCTAATGTCAGCTTATGGCTATCAGTTGTCCTAAAGCATAACCCATAGTTAATGTCAGGAATGCGCACAAAGTGACCGTTAACAATTCAAAAGTGATTACCACCAATAGTTACTTATAAGGAACTTAGTTGCAGTCAAGCCATTCTCTAATAGCTGCTCATTACCAATGAAGAGCTCTCCACCACTCTTTCACAATGACGTTGAGGAGTGCCTAAAATCTTGAAAAATATCACAAGGTGGCAATCACAGGGATAAGCCGTTGAAATATTGCTCTTTCACATCGACATGCATGGAGCAATTACCGGGACGGCTAGGAACGACCTGAACATATTCGCTCTTTCACATCGACATACATGGAAGTATTAATGCCGTGAAGCCATGGATGGCAAGGAATGGCCATGTGACCGCGATATTGCCTGCATGGATGCAGGTACTTAGTTTTTGTCGGGAACATAAAAACTGACCGCTCATCGACGTGCATGTTCCGACATGGAAGTCGGCTACTAGAGTAATGCAGGAGCAATTACCGAGATGCACTAATGTCGTGAAGCCATGGATGGCTAGGAACTACCTGAACATATACGCTCTTTCACATCCATGTGACCGCGATATACCGTTCGTCCTGAACATAAAAAAGCCAGCAGAAGCTGGCTTAGATAATCAATTGGTTTCTACAAAGTGAAGGTACGGTTAAAGTACACCACGCTCCATTTGGTTTAATTCAATTGATTTGAATAGCGCAGTAAAGTTACCTTCACCAAAACCTTGGTCATCAACACGTTGAATCATTTCGATAAAGATAGGACCAAAGATATTCTTAGTGAAAATTTGTAATAAGTAAGAATTTTCTTTTTGGCTATCTACTAGTACTTGATGGTCACGTATACGTTGTGGGTCTTCTTTAACCCATGGGATGCGGTCAAATACATCATCATAGTATTCAGGCACAATATTCAGTGTATCGATAATGTTTTTATCAAGCTGATCTAAAGAACCGAGTAAATCATCGCTAATAAAAGCTAAATGCTGAACACCAGGGCCATTATATTCATCTAAATACTCATCAATTTGGTTGTTCTTACTACCTTTACCTTCATTGATTGGTATACAGAATTTGCCACATGGAGACTGTAATGCATATGAAATCAAGGCTGTTTTCTCACCCTTAATGTCGAAGTAGCGTACATCGGTAAAGCCAAATACGTCTTTATAGAAGTTAGCCCAATGTTCCATTGTTCCTTGATAAACATTGTTAGTAAGGTGATCAACGGCTAAAAAGCCTTTGTCTTTTACGATTACTGGCTCAGCAAGATCTTCACAGTCATCTTGATAAATAGAACCTTTAGCGCCGAACTTTTCAATAAAGTAAATTAAGCTGTCACCAATACCAAATATAGCTGGGTACGGCAATTTATTGTCTGCATCTTGCGCTGACTTCGCGCCACGAGCTACGGCTTGCTCAAAAGCAAATTGTGCATCTTCAACACGCCAGCCCATTGAACAAATAGCCGGACCGTGATTTTTTGCAAATTCACGAGAAAAACCTGCTTGTTCGTTGTTTAAGAAGAAATGGATATCGTTTTGATTAAAGTAATCAATATCACGACCTTTGAATTTTTTTGTTTTTGAAAAGCCGAAACCATAAAATGCATTTTCCATAAAATCTGAATCTGGTGATGCATATTCAATAAATTCGATACCACGTAAATTAAGCGGGTTTGTTACTTCTGTCATAGTTAAATTCTCTCACTCTAGCAATAAAGCGATTATTACCGTGAATTAGGTGTAGAGGAAGTGAATAAAGAATCCGACATTTTTTACTGCGTAAAACTATTTTTACGTATAAATCAGATGAATTTTAAGCGACTCGGATCAAGCCTATACCTAGTGCAGCCCGCAGACGTAACAATTTATTTACAGTGAATTTCAGTGTTAACAAATCGTTCAGATAACCTTCAAACTATCGATGATCTAAATAATATAAAACAGAGAGTTTTTCTTAATTTAGGTACTCACCGACAGGTAAATAAATTCTTTAGATGAAAAAAAACGCCAACTCTTATTCAGAGTTGGCGTTTCAGAATCTATTTACGTAAAAACTAGTTAGTACGTTGTTCTTTACGTGGACGGCTTGGACGTTCAGCCGCAGGTTGCGTATCAGATACTGTAATCGCTAACGCTTGACGACGAACTTGAACACGCTTTAATTGTGTAAAAGACTTCTCAGGCATACCTTTAGGTAACTGTACGAAACTATGCTTCTCGTGCAAGTTGATTGCACCAATGTAGCTGCTGTCTAATGAAATTTCATTAGCGATTGCGCCTACGATATCACCAGGGCGAGCACCATGTTCTTTACCTACTTCAAGGCGATAAGTCTGCCAATCAACATCTGAACGGCCAACTTTTGCTTTACGCGGAGCACGTTCAGCACGGTTTTCGTTACGACCACCACGAGAATCGTTACGACCTCTGCCGTCACGGTCATTACGACCACCGCGACTATCATTACGACCTCTTGCGTCACGGTCATTTCTTTCACGTGCATCACGACGAGGTTTAGGGTCTTCTTTCGGTTGTAATGGTTGCTTCAATTGCTTTTGATAAAGCAAAGCGGCAGCTAAGTCAGTCATTGAAAGCTCTGATTCTGCAGCCATTGTTTCAATAATTTCACGCATTGCCGTTAATTCTTTATCAGCAATAACTGTAGATAACTCAGTACGAGTACGTTCTATACGCGCTTTACCGATTTCTTCAATGTTTGGTAGGTCATACATTGCAACCGTACCAGAAGTTAAACGTTCATAATGACGTAAAGAGTACATTTCACGTGGACGAACAAATGATATCGCTGTACCACTTCTACCAGCACGACCAGTACGGCCAATACGGTGAACATAAGCTTCGTTATCACCTGGTAAATCATAGTTAATAACTAATGAAATACGTGGAATATCAAGACCACGGGCAACCACATCAGTTGCGACAAGAATAGATGACGTGCCTGACTTAAGTTGATCAACTGTACGTTCACGCTGTGCTTGGTTCATGTCACCGTTTAAAGCAACAGCAGCATAGCCTGCACGTTCTAATTTTTCAGCTACTTCAATAGTATCATTACGAGTTCGTACGAAAATTATCATCGCATCGTAGTCAACTGTTTCAGCAATACGCTCTAATGCAGTCATTTTATTAATGCCGCTAACTTTCCATGCATATTGAGTGATATTGGCTTTAGCTTTTTTCACTGCAGCAACTTTAATATGCTCAGGTGATTTCAAAAAGCGATTCGCTACTTTGCGAATTTGCGCTGGCATTGTTGCAGAGAACAAAGCCATTTGAGTTTCTTTTGGTAAATGCTCAAGGATCCACTCAATGTCTTCTAAAAAGCCCATGTTTAACATTTCATCGGCTTCATCAAGCACACAAAATGATAAGTTAGCTAACTTAAGGCTCTTACGACGTAAGTGATCCATTAAACGACCAGGTGTGCCAACAACAACCTGTGCACCACGTTCTAATTGTTGAAATTGTGGCTGGTAAGATTGACCACCGTATAAAGTAGCTACACGAAGTCCTTTCATATCTTTAGCAAAGGTTTCAATTGCTTCGGCAACTTGAATCGCTAATTCACGTGTTGGTGCTAACACCATTAATTGTGGCTTACGTAAAGTAACATCAATTTTTGCTAGTGCAGGCAAACCAAATGCTGCAGTTTTACCAGTACCGGTTTGTGCTTCACCAAGTACATCTTTACCTGCTAATAAAGGAGGAATTGTTTGCGCTTGAATTGCAGTAGATGATTCAAAACCTAGTGCTTTTACAGCAGATACTAAGTTTTCAGGCAAACCAAGGGTGTCAAAGCCTACAGAGGCATTGTTAAGATCAGTCATATAATTTTTGTCTTCTCATGGTAGAAACCGGCAAGATGCCAAAATTCCTACGTACATATACGAGGAAACCACCAGGAAGACTTAAGGCACATTCATTACGTTAACGTTGAAAAGTTAACTGGGCAAGTCTATTGGGCGGATATACCCCACTCATTAAAAATTCTGTGATTAACGTTTCTAGTGAATAAATTCACATCACGTTCTCAGAGGCGCGCATTATACAGATGTAGTTTCTTTATACAAGTAATAAAACCATTTTGCTTCGATTTAGCAACAAAAACAGCCATATTCGATGAAATATGGCTGTTTGACATTCAAAACCAAATAGAACAAAAATCAATCAATACAATATTCTTCCGTAAAAAAGTCAAAAAATAGCGTAGTTGATAGCAAATAAATTAAGCTTAGCTGTCGATTTCAAAGCCGCCTTTAACTTTTTTCACTCGTAGGCCACCAGAGCCACTGTCCAAGATTTTTAAGCCACCAGCTTGTTCAACATCAATATCACCTGAGCCATCATCAATGGTGATCACGCCATCAACTTTTCTAACCGTTAAATCGCCAGAGCCATCTTCAAACATAGCACTTCCCGAGATTTCTTTTGCATAAATGCTACCTGAGCCATCATCAATATCGACATTACCGTCAATTTCACTTAGTTCGATTTCGCCAGAGCCATCGACAATAGTTACGTTACCAATAACTTCACTGACATATAAACCGCCAGAGCCATCATTGATTGTTACATCACTTTTAATGCCCTTAATTGTCAACTCACCTGAGCCATCTTTAATATCAACAGCGCCATGTATATTACTAACACTAGCCGCACCTGAGCCATCTTCAAGCATTAACATCATATGACTTGGTACAGTCACTTTAAGGTCAATATGTGGCGAGTCACCTTGCCAAAAGCCACTACTACTTTTAATTTTTGATACTAAGAAAGCGGTTTTACCAGAGTCAGTCAATTCAAGTTGGTAGTTATCACTATTACGTTTATCGGTATAAATATCAGCAACCACAGTAATATCAGTGGCATTATCTGAACCTGAAATAACTAATGAGCCAGCCCCTGCTTCAACATCAAAAGCAGTTAATGTTGTAGCATCAATGGTTAGCTCTTGTTGGCTATGGTGGTTAGCATGTGAAGGGTTGGCAACAACAATACAGCCACTTAATAGCGTTGCAGTTGTGATAAAAAGTAATGACGAAGCTAATTTCATTGGTTTATTTCCTTGTAGAAACACAATTATTTTAATTATATTTATTACATTAAACAAAAATCACGCCAACAAAATAAGTCATTAAATATCAACAACCTATTAAAACATACAATTTTAAATAAAGCCTAAAACTACAAGTTTTGGTTAAAAGCACAACTAATTAGCAATTTATTAATAATAAAAAGTTTTGACCTATTTCATAACCTTTACATAGGATTAGAAACAATGAATTGGCTAACAACATCAGGGAAAATCCCCAGCAACAAACCAATAATAATAAAGCTGTACACTAAAAAATGCTCAATAATAGGTCTCTTATTGGCTTGCAATTCAGTACAATCTTCCTTTTCAAATAACGTAAAAATAATAGGCAAATAATAAGCTAAGCCGATACCACTGCCGATAACTAACGTAACGATTAACCACCATGCATGGGCAATTGTTGCTTGACTTAAAATATAGAACTTACCGATAAAGCCCATGGTTAGTGGAATACCAGCTAAACTTAACACCGCTAGAATAACTAACAATGCATGACTTGGTATGCGCCAAAATAGTCCACGTAAATCACTCAACAATAACTCTTCTTTATATTGTAGCAATTGACCGACTTTACTCGAACATTGCGACTGTATTGCCGCCATCACCATAAAAATGGATAGATTAGCAACAACGTAGGCGCTTAAATAAAACAAAACACTCTGCCAAGTAAAACTAAGGCTTTCACCTGATAGCACAATAACTACGATGAGTAGATAGCCCATATGAGCAATGGAGGAGTAACCAATCAGTCTTTTCAAATTTTGTTGTTTTAATGCCAAAATATTCCCCATCAACATCGATGCGACAGCTAATATCATCAGCAACAATTGCACGTTGTCATACAACAAGTAGTTTTGCGCAACAACACACTTAACCAACACAACAAACATTGCCACCTTGGAAATAGTCGCCATCAATAGAGTCACTGGTGTCGGTGCGCCTTGATAAACATCAGGGGTCCAAAAATGAAATGGTGCAATGGAAAGCTTAAAAGCAATGCCGGAAATAAACAACAATATGCCCATTTCAAAAAATAGTCGTAAATCCTGTTGATGATATATTTCATTTGGCACGTTAGCATCAAAGCTCATATTGCCCGTAACGCTATAAATAAAAGCAATACCTAGCAACATAAAGCTTGAAGCCGTTGCACTTAATATCAAGTATTTAAAACCACTTTCAACACTAAAGTTGCTCTCACGATGATAGCCGACCAAGCCAACTAAGCTAATACTCAGCAATTCAAAACCTAAAAATAGGCTAGCGAAATGGTTGCTTGTCACCAAAATACCCGCCCCAAGCACGAGTAACATTAACAATAAATAGTATTCATCATGTACTTCAATATGAGCTTTTAGAAATTGGTGACTCATATGTAAAGAAACTAAAGCCGAGATCAGCACCAAACTAAAAGCAAATGCACTATAACTATCAACTTTTAGCAATTGCGTCACTGCCGTCGGTTGAATCGTTAATAAGCTAACATTAGCAACAAGAGCAATCAGCATCACCGCACCAGTAAACAGCGCTATTGTGCGCTGTGAACGCTTCCAGGCGACTAATAACAATGCCAAAGCAATGCCAAAAGCGATAATGAGCTGTGGTAGAATTACCGAAATTATTTCGATATTTAATGAAGCTTGTGAATGTGCGGTCGTTAACATCGTCACTTATACTCCAAATGAAAAGTTAAGTAATAAGTTTGGATATAAACCAATCACCAACAGCATCAAAAATAGCGAACTGCAAATTAGTAGCTCTCTATGGCTTAAATCTAAAATTTCCTGCTTAGCCGTTCCCTGAAAGCTAGACTGGAATAACACCATACCGTAAATTGCTGAGCCAATTAGCCCTAATGCCGCAATAATGGCAAATGTAGGCATCACCTGAAATACCCCCACTAAGCTAAAGAACTCGCCAATAAAGTTGGCTAAACCCGGTAAGCCAAAGGCAGCGCCAGCAAACGCTAAGGCGAAGCCGCCCATACGAGGAGCACTTTGCCAAAAGCCGCCCATATCAGTTAAATTGCGACTATGAATACGTAGATAAATCATCCCAGCCATTGAGAATAATGCTGCACTACTTAAACCATGAGCAATCATAGTAATAATCGCACCTTGAAAGGCAATACTGTTGAAAGCAAACAACGCCAACATCACAAAGCCCATATGACTAATACTGCTGTAAGCGACTAAGCGTTTAAAATCTTGCTGGGCAAAGGCCATCTTCGCGCCATAAACAATGCTAATAACAGCTAACGTCGCGGCAATAGGTGCAAACTGCATGCTGGCTTGCGGGAATAAAAAAATAACAAAGCGAATTAACCCATAGGCACCAGTTTTTAGTAAAACTCCCGCCAATAATACACTGCCTGCGGTAGGTGCTTGAGTATGAGCATCTGGTAACCAGCTATGCACGGGCACTGACGGCAACTTAACCGCAAAGGCAATAAAAAAACCTAACATCAAATATTGCGTCAATGACAGTGGCATATCTAGCGCCAGCCAATCGAGGTAGTGAAAACTCAATTCACCTGTTACCAGTAAATGAAAATAACCCGTAGCAATAATGGCAACGAGCATAAATAAGCTACTTACTTGCGTAAAAATAAAGAACTTCAAGGCAGCGAAGTGACGCTTTTCATGACCCCAAATCGCGATAATAGCCGTCATTGGCAGTAACATCACTTCCCAAAAGAAAAAGAAAAGAAACATATCTACAGCAACAAAAACGCCAATAATACCGGCAATGGTTGCCAACAAATTAAAGTAGTAAAAGCCAGCTTTTTGTTTAATTTCTTGCCATGACACTAACACACAAATAATAGCTAATAGCCAAGTCAGTGTAATCAAAACAATACTGAGTTGATCAAGTGCAATACTGTATTCAATATTAAAAGTTTGAATCCAGCTTACCCGCGTTAATACTTGCAGATTGTCAAAAGGTTGATCATGACTAATAACAAAAATAGTAAATACTGTCGCTAGCAAAGCCAATACAATAAGTGCCAACCATTTTGCACAGCCCTGCCAGCGATTTTCCGAAAACCAAGCAAGCGCCCCAGCAAAAAGCAGAGCTAACATAATAAAAGTAAGCGTCATAAAATACTCACTCCTATCAGCGTCATAATAGCCAAACCAAATGCCGCTAAATACCAGCGAAGGTTACCATTTTGAATCATCGTCATAACGTCATGCCACAAGCCAACATACCAAGCCGTCGACATCATTGTTTGGTCAATAAAATCCCTTCGGTTAAGCTTGGCAAGCAATTGATAAGGCTTAATAAGTAATACGTCATATAAGCTATCAAAACCTAAGCCATTTCGACAAAAGATAGCAAAACGGTGCTCACTTGCCGTCAAATTAGTTTTTACACCGTCCTCTAAATTTGAATCTACACGGTAGTTTTTAAAATAAAACCAAGAAAATAAAATACCGACAAAAGGGGTAGCGATAGCAATCGTGTGTAACCAAGATGGCTCATTAACAGATATTAACTCCTCTGCCTTGATCTTAAAAAATACCTCACTAAGATCAAGTGAGATCAAGCCACCGAATAACGACAACAGTGCCAATATAAGTAGTGCACTTCGCATCAAGCTAGCTTTTTCAATATGCAATTTCTCAGTAAAGCGCTCATTGCCAAGAAAAGCCAAAAAGAATAATCGGCAGCTATAAATACTGGTCAGCAATGCGCCGATAATGGCACACCACCACAACGCAGGACCTGCAGTAGTTGACAACCATAACTCTGCGATTATCGCCTCTTTAGAAAAGAAACCTGATGTCCCCGGTAGCGCCATCAAACAAATCAAACCAACAACAAAAAGTGCGCTTTCAAATGGTAGCCTTTTTAACAAGCCGCCCATTTTGAAAATATTCTGTTGATGGTGCAGTGCTAAAATCACCGCGCCTGCAGTTAAAAAGAGTAGCGCTTTAAAAAAAGCATGGGTCATTAAATGGAATACACCTGCTGACCACGCTCCTGCCCCCAACGCCAACATCATATAGCCAATTTGACTCATCGTTGAATAAGCCAATACTCGTTTAATATCAGTTTGCGCCAATGCAGCCAAACCCGCTAACAATAAAGTAATAGCGCCTAACCAAGCAACATAGTTCATCACCTCAGGCGCAAAAAGAAACACACTATGCATACGAGCGATTAAATATACGCCAGCAGTGACCATAGTCGCTGCATGAATGAGCGCGCTAACTGGGGTTGGCCCTGCCATGGCATCAGGCAACCAAGTTTGCAGCGGTAACTGAGCCGATTTACCAACAGCGCCACCTAATAACAACAAAGCAATCCAATAAATATCCGTCGATTCTTGCAAGCTGAAGCCAATTTCAGAGCTACCTACCCCCCGTATAAGCTCACTTACGGCAGTAATATTGAGTTCTCCAAAACTACTAAACAGCCAAAACAAGCCAATCGCCATCGACGTGTCACCGATACGAGTAACAATAAAGGCTTTACGTGCCGCTAAAACATTAGCTTGCTCTTGATACCAAAAACCAATCAATAAGAAACTACATAAACCAACGCCTTCCCAGCCCAGATACAATAAAACTAAATTATCAGCTAATACCAATATCAACATGGCAACAATAAACAAGTTCATATAAGCCATAAATCGTGAAAAATTAGCGTCATCTTTCATATAGGCTGCAGCGAATAAATGAATTAAAAAACCGACGCCAGACACCACACTGATCATTACGGCAGAAAGGCCATCAAGGTAGAAACTAACATTGACTTCAGCCATCCTTTGCTGGCTACTTAAACTAAACCAATGCCATAAATCAACGCTAATAAAGTGACTTGAGCTATTGGATAATTCAAATACCAATAAGCCACTGACTAAAGCGGTCAATGCCATAGCACCAACACTGATAGCACTTGCTAGACGCCATGATAAGCGTTTGGCAAAAAGGATTAATAGCAAAAAGCTAACAAGTGGATAAAAAGGCAAACTTGCTAATAGCACGGTTATCCCCTCATCTCATTAAGTAAATCGATATCTAAAGAGCGATATTTTTTCTGCATTCGAATTAGTAGCGCCAAGCCCACAGCAACTTCCGCAGCTGCTAAAGTCAAAATTAGAATGAACATCACTTGTCCGTCGGCTTGTTGCCAAGCACTGCCTGCTCCTATAAAAGCAACACCAACCGCGTTAAGCATCACTTCCAAGCTCATTAGGATGAACAAGGTGTTTTTTCTCGCGACAACGCCAATAAAGCCAATGGCAAAAAGTAGACTAGATAACACCAGCACGTGAAATAATGGGATAGTGGTCATAACTGGCTCCCCTGCACGTCTGGCTTGGCATAGTGATAACCAGCAAGTAACCCAGCCAACAATAAAAAAGATGCAATTTCGACAGCAAGTAGGTATGGACCATATAGCATAATGCCAACGGCTTTAGAGCTGACCACATTAGCCTGTAATGTTTGCTGTATTTGGGCATTATTAATAATAACGGTTAGTTCGAGTAGTAAGGCAAAAGCCAATAACATTGCGCCAAACATGTTAGCTACACTTTTACTTTTCGGGGCATTAATGGTTTCGTCTTTACCCAAACCAAACATTAAAACAGCAAAAACAAAAAGCACTAATATTGCACCTGCATAAACAATGACTTCCAAACCAGCAGCAAATGGCGCGCCCATTAAATAAAAACACACAGCAACAGCGAGTAGCGATACCACTAAATACAGCAATGCGTGTACGGTATTACTGCCCGTGACAACCTTTAAACTAGCGATAACCGCGACCGTAGCCGCAAGGTAAAATAAGCTGTCAATAGTAGCTAAATCAGTAAGCATAACTTCCCCCTCCTGCTCATAATGAGATAACTCATGGCATTAACCCCTTAATATCGATCGGAGGCCTTTCTTGCTCAGCCTCTCCTTTGCCTTTACCGGCAATGACAATGCCCGATTGCTGATAAAAACTGTAATCTGGATACTTTCCAGGGCCATTAATCAGCAAATGTTCTTTTTCATAAACTAAGTTTTGTCGATCATATTCCGCAAGTTCAACATCTGGCGTCAACTGAATCGCGTAAGTAGGGCAAGCTTCCTCGCAAAAGCCACATAAAATGCAACGAGAAAAATTAATGCGGAAAAAGTCAGCACGTTTTCGGCCATCGTCATCAACCACTTGTTGAAGGGCAATACAATCTACAGGACAAGCCACTGCACATAAATTACAAGCCACACAACGCTCTTCGCCACTAGGGTCACGTGTCAAAACAATTCGTCCACGATAACGCGGTGCTAAATACGGTTTTTGTTCGGGGTATTGCACCGTATCTGCTTTAGTAAAAGTATGTTTTAGTACTAACCACATAGTTCTTAATTGACTAAATATTAATGAATTTGCTAGTTTTTCTTTATTCATTACAGCACTCCCGTCAAACGTAGTAGCGCGGTCACTATCAAGTTCAGTAACGCTAGTGGCAGCATCACCATCCAGCCAAATTTCAATAACTGATCAAAGCGAGGCCTAGGCAAAGATGTACGTAAGAGAATAAAAAACATCACAAAACACATGATTTTAATGATGAACCAAACCAACGGCGGTAACCAAGCAGACAAAGGCTCTGGCATTAACCAGCCACCAAAAAACAAGACCACTGACATCGCAGAAATAAGCGTGACACCTAAATATTCACCCAGAAAAAATAACGCGAATTTCAAGCCTGAATATTCGGTATGAAAACCTGCAGTTAACTCTGTTTCAGCTTCAGGTAAGTCAAATGGTAAGCGGTGACTTTCGGCAATTCCAGCCACTAAAAAGATGAAAAATCCGACAAATTGCGACTGAATTAACCAGCCTTCTGATTGCGCTAAAACTATTTCTCGTAGGTTAAAAGTACCAGTGAGTAAAACCACGCCCATTACCGACAAGCCCATAAAGACTTCATAACTTACCGTTTGCGCAGCTGCCCTCATGCCACCTAACAAGGCATATTTAGAGTTTGATGCCCAACCTGCCAGCACCACGCTATAAACGGCTAGTGATGCCATGGCGAGAAAAAATAATAAGCCGATATTTAAGTCGGAAACGCCTATATCAGGAGAAAACGGTACGACTGCAAAACTCATTAATACACAAATAGCACCAATTATTGGAGCCAAGATAAAAACTAAGCGATCACTAAAAGGTGGGATCCAATCTTCTTTGCCAAGAATTTTTAGCAAGTCAGCCAGTGATTGTAAAATACCAAATGGACCAACTCGGTTCGGACCATGACGGTCTTGCCAAATACCAATAACTCTACGTTCAACCCACACTAACATCGCCGCCATTGGGATCAACAAAGCAATAATGATAGTAATTTCAAGTAATTTCCAAAGCATTTCAGGCATCATTTAGCCCTCCAGAAACTAGCCGAATAGGGATCGTTTGATCGTTTTCCTTCAGCCTTTCCAACACGGCTTCTTTACTTGCTTTTGCTGCTAATACATCATCATTAAACTGGCTAAGGTGATCTGTTTTTTCTTGAGCCTCAGCGGCAGTAATCTTCATTTCAAGCTGATAAGTTAACGATTGACACAGTGGAAAGTTACCAAAGACTAATGATGGCGGTAAATTGGCTAACACCATTACCTGGCCTATAACCGTTTGACTTACCAATTGCTTTTGTTCATTAGTGGCAGAAAACACCACTTTGCACCACTGCCGAGATTTAACCCCCGTTTTTTCGGCAGTAACATTGCTAATAAATAGTTGATTACTTTGCTTAAGCATTTTAAATTCTGGCGTTAAGGCAGCCTGCCATTCACTGAAGTAAATACTTTGCTGTTGAACATAGCTCAAGCTATTTGGTACTGATTCAGAGTAGCCAATTTTGTCTGAGTCACTTGCCACTTTGTTAACTAATTGCCAATGCGTGTTATTCGCAAGGTCTGCTGAAATAGCAATAAAGTTAGCTTGAGAGTGCTGAATTAAAGGACCGTTTATATGTTCTTGATATTGACCAATCGCTTGGTTTGAATTCCACCCTGGCGCCCAAGCAAAAGGCATATTACTGGTTTGCCTAATCGACGCCCCTTCCATTGAAAAGCGAAAATCATCATCCGATTTTTGCGTCGTTTTACTCTCATGAACACTAATGTTTGCCATTTGCGATGTTCTACCACTAGCTCTGTGGCTCATTCTCGCCGTGGCTCTATCATTCGATTCACTATCAATGTCTGCAATAAGCTCTGGCCAAGATGGATAATGCTGAGCAAAAAACTGATGTAATTGCAGCAAAGACTGACAACTAGAATTTTTCGTAATCGTATTAACTTTAATATTAACGCTAGCATCAAGCTTGTCGTTTTCTCTTAAAGGCTCTACTGACGTACCTTCAACGCTAACTTTTACACCTAAGATATCTGCAATGTTATCAAGCCAACGCCAGCTTTCTTGAATAGGTAAAACAGGCGGGTGCACCTGAGTAAATTTTTGTGCTCTGCCTTGATAGTTAACATAGTGGCCATCACCTTCACTGACGGCTGCTACAGGTAAAACGATATCAGCAAGCTTGGTCAGTCTATTTTCACTGTGATCAAGCACAATTAAAGTTTCTGCCAATGCCCTTAATTGCTGTATTTGATTTTCAGAGCACTTAGCAAGCTCTTGCTCTAAAATAATAACTCCTTGTAACTTTAAAGATTTTTCCTTATCAACTTGCTCACTCAGCTTTGTTAGCACTTGCTCAATAGATAAAGAATGCTCATCAAGCAAAGATAACGCGCCAACGCTATTACTGCACGGCGGCGTAATAATTAAACCGGGCTCGGTAATGCCGTTATCTTGTTTGAAGCTAAGCATTAGCTTAGCAATACTTTCTAATAACTCTGCATTAACTAAACTAGTGCCAGAAACCAGCATTGGTTTGTTAGCGCGACATAAGCCTTGGTATACAGCAATAACAAAGTGTTGCTCACTAGTGCTTAACTGTTCTTGTAAAAAGGGTTCTTGCAGGAAGTGTTGATTAATATGTTTTTCAACAGTTTCTTTACTGCCCAAACTTAATAGTTTTTCCAACGCTTGCAAACAAAGTGACATACGCTCAACAGGCATTAATAATGCTTGTTCGGCGACATCGTCTAATTTAGTTTTTGTGCTATTTAATGAAAACAATGGTGATAACAAGGTACCACCAATGGTTCGCACTGCACTGTCTTGCCAAGATGGAATACCAATTGATGAGGCTTTTGCTATTGCTGCATTACGTAAAGCTTGGCGCACAGAAAGTGCCATACGAGCAGCGGTTTGGGTAATATCCTCACCAACAATTAAAATAAAATCGCTAGTTTCTATTTCAGCTAAGTTAGGCGTTCTACCTAATTGCATTAATTGTGCATGCTGCGCTGCTGCTTGCATTTCACAGTCATTGTAGCCCACTGAAAAATTACGATTACCAACGATATTTTTCAAATAAAAATTTGCCTCTAGTGAAGCGCGAGCAGAGCCAATACCAATAAAATTTTTCAGGCGAAAATGTGATAAGGCTTTTGCGATATCGAGTGTAGAAAGCTGTACTGGTGATTGCTGACTTATACCCTTTACTTTTCTGAGTCGTTGTTCACCATTGACGTAACCAATACCAAAACGACCACGATCACAGAGAAAATAGCCATTAAGCTCTGGATTATACCGGTTCATTACCCGTCGTACTGAGCCATAGCGTTCACCAATGCTTAAATTGCAGCCAACTGAACAGTGGCTACACACTGACGGTGCAGACTGTAAATCCCATTTACGGGTATAATGTGCTGAAAAAGCTTTGTTAGTGAAAACTCCGGTCGGACAAACTTCGACTAAATTACCACTAAACTCACTTTCTAACGCGCCATCAGTTTGACGACCAAAGTACACTTGATTTTTTGAGCCATAAACACCAAAATCTTTACCGCCAGCATAATCGTTATAAAAACGCGTACAGCGATAACAGGTGATACAACGGTTCATTTCATGCCCGACTAATTCACCTAAATATTGATTGGTAAATGTACGTTTTGTTCCCTGATATTCACGAGCACTATGCCCTGTCATCACAGTCATATCTTGTAAGTGACATTCGCCACCTTCTGCGCAAACAGGACAATCATGCGGGTGATTAGTCATCATGGCGGCAATAACTTGTTCACGAAATTCACTAGCATGGGCATTTTTAATACTAATGCGCATACCGTCAGTAACAGGCGTGGTACAAGCCATCACCAAACGACCACGTTGATCATTTTCATCTTGAAATTGCGTTACTGCACACTGCCTGCAAGCACCAACTGATCCCATTGATGGATGCCAACAAAAATAGGGTAAATTTAATTTCTGTGATAACACGCCGGCCAATAAGTTATCTTCAGTGCTGACTTGGTAAGGCTGATCATCAATAAAAATAGTCACTGAATTTTTGTTACTTACACTCATGACACTGCTCTCCCTGCCGTAGCCACTTGCGTTCGTTTTGCTGATGACTCAGGATCATAGCGGCAACAGCCTTGTTCAATGTGCTGAAGAAAATCATCATGAAAATACTTTAATGCACTTCTTAAAGGTTCAACCGCTCCGGGTGCTAGAGCACAGTGGGTTTTACCAATCCACATAAAATCACAAAGTTTCGCTAGGGTGTCTAAATCTTCAATGCTACCTTTACCGTGTTCTATGCGTGTTAATACTTCAACCGCCCAGGGGGTGCCATCACGACAAGGCGTACACCAGCCACAAGATTCTTGCGCGAAAAAGCGCATTAAATTTAACACCATAGCAACCGGGCAATTTTTATCATCAAGCACAATCAAACCACCAGTTCCTAAACGACTACCGACCTTAGCAATAGAGTCATAATCCATCGGCGTATCTAAATGCTCTGCCACTAAAAAATCTGTTGATGCCCCGCCAGGTAGTAAACCGCGAAAGTTCAGTCCGTCTTGCATGCCGCCAGCATAATCAAATAAAACCTCGCGTAATGTTGGTCCCATCGGTAATTCCCATAAGCCCGGCGTTTTAACTCGGCCACAAGCACCATAAATTTTGCTACCAGCATCACTATTAGGCGCAATGGCTTGAAACCACTCAATGCCATTTTTTAAAATATGAGGCAGGTTTGATAACGTTTCGACATTATTAACGATAGTTGGCTTACCAAATAAACCAACAACTTGTGGAAATGGCGGCTTAGCTCTTGGGTTTGCTCGTTTGCCTTCTAATGCATTAATTAGTGCGGTTTCTTCACCGCAAATATATCGCCCAGCACTACAGTGAACATATAAGTCCAATGAATATTTACTGCCCTGAATTTTTTCACCTAGCCAGTTCTCTTGGTACGCTTCATCAATGGCTTGTTGTAAACGTTTGGCAGCAAGGTGATATTCACCGCGAAGAAATATATAAGCTTTATTCGCGCCAATGGTGTAACCGGCAATAATCATTGCCTCGACTAACTGATGCGGTATGCCTTCAAGTAATAACCGATCTTTAAATGTACCAGGTTCCATCTCATCAGCATTGGCGACTAGGTATTTATTTCCAGGGGCATTTTCGTCATCCTCCGCAAACATGGGAACAAAGCTCCATTTCATTCCGGTTGGAAAACCGGCTCCCCCTCGTCCTTTTAAACCAGAGTTTTTAACAATCTCTAGCACTTCATTCGGCGTATGTTCTAAAACAGCATGTTTTGCCCCCTGATAACCGCCATGCTGGCAGTACTCACTATAAGTTGGTGGTTGCTGTAAGTTCACCCATTCGGTTAGCGGCTTAATGTTGCTTGATTGCCAAGAGTCACTCATGACTATGCTCCTTAGCTGCAAGGCGTTGCAAAATTTCAACTGCACTTTCAGGTGTTAAGTGTTCATAATGCTCAGCGCCTATCATCATCACTGGCGCTTTGTCACAACCGCCTAAGCACGCATTAGAAAGCAAAGTAAATTTACCGTCGGTGGTAGTTTGGCCATAATCAATTTGCAGGTGTTGTTTAATGGCGGTAAGTACATCTTCTGTGGCCATTAAATGGCAGGCAATACTGTCGCATAGATGAATGACATATTCGCCCACGGCTTGGCGATAAATTAAGTTATAAAATGTCGCAACCCCTTCTAATTGCGCAACCGGCATCGCTAATAAATCACTAATGGCATACAAGCTATCGTCACTTACCCAGCCGCGATGCGCTTGCACGACTTTTAGTGCTTCAATACCAGCAGCTTCACGCGTCTCCATAATGCTAGCCTCGTGCTCAATCGCCGCAATTTCATTTGCGGTAAGATAATGCTGATAATCAATAGTAATTGTGTCAATTGTTTCCATAGCCATCTCGTTACTAATGCTAATACTGGTTAGTTCGTCATGATTAGTTAGTTGAAATTAGTCGTTACTAATCTTCAGTTTCATCATTTACGCTTTGCTCATTTGTCTTACTTCTAGCTTCAATTTCTGAAGCTAATTATGCTTTCAGTTAAAATTTATCGGTCAACATCTGCCATCACATAATCAACACTGCCTAAGGTCGCGATAAGATCTGCCACCATTTGTCCTTTACTGATCAGTGGCAACATTTGTAAATGTGCAAAGCTTGGCGTGCGAATACGTGTGCGATAACTCATGGTGCTGCCATCACTGATCAAGTGATACGCCATAATGCCTTTCGTTGCTTCAACACTGACAGATACCTCGCCAGCAGGGATCACAGGGCCCCAAGAAACATTAAGAAAATGTGGAATAAGCGTGTCGATATCTTTCATAGTGCGATCTTTCATTGGCGGTGTTGTTTGCGGGTGTTCTGCTTTATATGGCCCTTCTGGCATATTATTTAGGCATTGCTCAATAATACGAATACTTTGTCGCATCTCTTCAACCCGCACTCGGCAACGATCATAGCAATCACCGTTATGACCAAGCGGCACTTCAAAATCAAATTGGTCGTAGCCGCTATAAGGTCGTTGTTTACGCATATCCCATGAATAACCTGTTGCCCTCAAACCAGGCCCGGTGACGCCCCACTCAATGGCTTCTTGGCTTGAATAAGCGCCAATACCAACAGTACGTTGTTTCAAAATAGCGTTTTGCATAACCATTTTTTCGTATTCATCCAAACGCTTAGGTAAGTAATTTACATAGTCGCGTACTAAGGTATCCCAGCCTTTTGGTAAATCTTGCGCGACACCGCCAATGCGAAACCAACTAGGGTGCATACGTGCACCAGTAAACGCTTCGATAATGCCAAAAAGTTTTTCACGGTCGATAAACATATAAAAAATAGGTGAAAGCGCACCAATGTCTTGTGCAAAAGTGCCGTAAAACAGTAAATGACTAAGGATGCGAAACATTTCTGAGGTCATAATACGAATAACTTTCGCGCGATCAGGTACTTGAATACCAGCAAGCTTTTCAACCGCCATCACATAAGGAAAGTTATTCATCACGCCGCCGAGATAATCAATGCGGTCGGTGTATGGAATGTAGCTATGCCAAGACTGTCGCTCGCCCATTTTTTCAGCACCACGATGGTGGTATCCAATATCGGGAACACAGTCGACTATTTCTTCACCTTCCATTTGCAAAACAATGCGAAATGCGCCATGAACACTTGGGTGGTTTGGCCCCAAGTTTAAAAACATAAAGTCGCTGTCTTTACTTTGCCGTTTCATGCCCCAGGCTTCAGGGTTAAATTGCAAAGCTTTCTGTTCGATATCTTGTTGGTATGGCGGCAGAGTAAAAGGGTCCATTTCCGTCGCGCGAGCAGGATGGGTTTTCAGTAATGGGTGCCCTTGCCAAGTATTAGGCATTAAAATGCGAGTTAAGTAGGGGTGATTGTCAAAAACAATACCAAACATGTCCCATACTTCGCGTTCATACCAATTTGCATTTGGCCAAAAACTACAAACACTGTCTAATGAGCTAGCATTTAAGTTATCACTTGAACTCTTACTTGTAGATAATGCGACTTTAATCCGAATGTCTTGATTACGTTGATATGAACGTAAGTGATAACTTACGGTAAACACTTTTGCTAGTGGTGACTTATGTTGCTTTTCACTTTCATCTATTGCGGTAATATCAAAGCAGAAATCGAAAGGTTTATAGAGTTCATGCCTTAAAACATGCATCAATTTAATCAGTTGTTTTTTATCAAGCCAAAATGAAGGAATATCATCGACAATATTTTCAATCGCGGTCACTGCCTGTAAATTCAGCTCAGGTGAAATCGTCATTATTTCATCAAGCAGCGGAACTGCTTGATGCATTTGCCAATCTTTACTCGCTTTGATATCAACTTCAGTCACTATCAACATCCTTTGCCACTATAAAATTTTTATTATTAGTTGTTGTGCTTACATTTTTGCTTGGTAACGCTTAATTATTAAAAACTAACTCCGCCTTCACACCTGATCAGGTGAATCAAGGTTTGTTACTTGAATACGCTCATCGTGCTTAATGTCTCTTAATGACGGCTTTGCTATTTGACTAACATTTTGTTCACCTACCACCCAACTTAATGGTCTTGGTTGATGCTCAATGTTGGTTTGTAAAAGTAATAAGGCTTCAAGTAGCGCTTCTGGACGAGGCGGGCAACCCGGCACATAAACATCAACCGGAATAAATTTATCTACCCCTTGCACAACGCTATAGATGTCATACATACCACCAGAATTAGCACATGAACCCATTGAAATAATCCAACGTGGCTCTAATAATTGTTCATAAAGATGCTGAATAACCGGAGCCATTTTACGAAAACACGTACCGGAAATTACCATCAAATCAGCTTGTCTTGGTGTTGCTCTAATAACCTCTGCGCCAAAACGAGCAATATCATGACGTGAGGTAAAGCTAGTTGCCATTTCGACATAGCAACAGCTCAAGCCAAAATTAAATGGCCAAATGGAGTTTTTACGCCCCCAGTTCACCATGTCATCGAGCTTTGCCATAAATACATTTCGTTTTAACTCTTCTTCCGAAACGCCTTTTACCTGACTCATGGCTTCGTCTAATTTCGCTTTAGTTAACGACCACTCCATTACAGCTGTCCTTTATTGGGGCCAAAAATTTCAGGCTCTGAACCTTGTAGCTCTTTTTGTTGCATGCGTTGCAGTTGTGTTTGTCGAAAGGGTTGATGACGCTTTTTCAATTCCAACGCGCCAATGCGAACTAAGTAAATTAATGCGGCTAACAAAATCACAATAAAAATGCTGGCTTCAATAAAGCCTGCCCAGCCGACATCATCAAAGGCAATAACCCAAGCGAAAAGGTAAATAGTTTCTAAATCGAAAATAACGAAGAAAATAGCGTATAAAAAGAAATGGTTAGTAAAACGGGTTTTATTATCAGAAACAGAAATGATACCGGATTCATAAGGCGTATTTTTCGCCCGCAGCTTTCCCTTTGGACCAAGAAAGTGCGACAGCAACATCATAAAGATGAGCATACCAGCCAATATAATAAAGTAAGCCGCGATCGGCCATACTTGAGATATTTGATCTGATGCTTCCACAAAGCCCTCACTTATTCATCAAAACATAGTTAAAAACTACAAATCGACAGACAGCAAACTTATCGATATACCTAATTTGCGATACTTACCTTCAAAAATACGGTTACTTCAGTACAAACTCGAAAAAGAGTGCATAGCTATTTATATAGTTCGATATAAAAGTAAGTTAGATAAGTTTCCAATTTCATTGAAATCAACAGCGGAGAAGCAACTAAGTGTATGGGCAATACTATTTTTAAATGTATTCTAGGTAGGCTAAATACCTAACCGTATAGGGAGCTGATTAATACCATTTAAACAATCCGCTCACTGCTTTTACTTATTATTGTTATTCCGCTTTCGCTAACTTTCTCTCTTCATTATTCCTACTGAGATAGCACCTATAACCAGATATTCATTTGTTAATTAATACCAATTGGTATTAGCAATATTTTCATAAGTAACTTTTGCTAATATTCTTTACAAAATACCACATTGAAAAATATTGCTGATATTTTGAGTATAGAAAAGAATTGAAATAATGCTTATTTTTTAAGCTATTATTGGCGTTTTAGAATTTAGCGAGCGCTAAAGCTAATAAACACGGCGCTTGCCGTGTTTATTTTTTTAAAGATATGTGACTTGATGGTTTTATTATTCTTCTTCCGCACCATTGATCAATTCAGAAAAGTCCGACAGTTTATTTAATACCAAACCGTGAATTGATTTTTTTGGATAACGGCCCGTTCGGCTCATTTCTCCTGCTGGCAGCCCCATTAAAACTTCTACCGCTTGATCAATATTTTCTACGGCATAAATAGAAAACATGTCATTTTCCACTGCTTCAATAACTTCAGGTGCTAGCATAAGATTAATTTCATTAGTCTTAGGAATAATTACCCCTTGCTTACCGGTTAAGCCTTTATCTTTACATAAGCGATAAAAACCTTCTATTTTCTCATTTGCACCGCCAATCGACTGCACCTCTCCATGCTGATTCATTGAACCTGTAATCGCGATACCTTGAGCAATAGGTAAGTTAGCAATAGCTGAAATTAGCGCACACAGCTCAGCCATGGAAGCACTGTCACCGTCAATATGACCGTATGATTGTTCAATAGCAATGTTGGCAGATATAGTTACCGGAAAATTTTGACCGTATTTATGACCTAAATACCCGGTTAAAATCAACACACCTTTTGAGTGAATCGATTTGCCTAAGTCTACTTCACGTTCAATATCGGTAACACCTTGGCTACCTGCATATACGGTAGCAGTGATACGAGCAGGCGTACCAAAAACGCTATCACCAATTTCGAGTACGGTTAAACCATTTATATTACCAATTTTGTCACCGTCAGTATCAATCAACAGTTGTCGCTCTTTTATTTCTTCTAACCAAGCTTCACTCATTCTTCCGGTACGGCGCTGCTTCGCAGCTAATGCCATAGCAACATGTTTACCGCATAAACCATTACTAGCATCAGACAGCTTCCAAAGGTAAAACGCTTCATCTAGCAAGTCATTCACTTGTACTATATTGGCAGAAATTTTTTCCTGATGTTCGGCACGCCTTAAGGCATATTTTACTAGTTCTAATACCGCTTCTTCGGTAACTTCTGGATAATTATTACGATGTGCACGTTGACGAATAAGGTTAGCGTAATCATTCAAGTTGCTATGATTCTTATCTAAATGACGATCAAAATCAGCCAGTACTCTAAATAGCTCAGTAAATTCTTGATCATAGTCTTGCAAAGTATAATAAATTTCAGGATCGCCCAATAGAATCACTTTGACTTTCAAAGGAATTTTTTCAGGTTGTAAACTAAATGCGCCAGGTTGAGCGTATTCAGAATACGGATTTTCAATGGTAATTTCTTGTGATTTTAGCGCCAACTTTAGTCGTGCCCAAACCAAAGGTTGAGTTAACAACTTATCAGCTTCAAGCAACAAATAGCCGCCATTAGCTTTATGCAATGCACCCGGCCTGATCAAGCGATAACTGGTATAGCTACTACCTTGAAAACTAGCAAAATCAACATGACCAAATAAATTTTGAAAGGTTGGATTTTGCTCATAAACTACCGGAGCGCCTTCGTCAGCAGTCCGCGGTACTAATAAGTTTGGTAAAAAACGTTCAACCATCAATTTACGCATATCTTTGTCGTTGCTAGATTCTGCACTTTCATCAACCAGAATTTCCAACACCGCGTCTACAACATGGTCTTTTACTTTAGAAAGGTATTTTAGCACGCCAATATTACTGGTGAATTCATGCTCAAGTTCTTTCAAAAATGGACGAATGCTATTTTCTGCAGTTTCGTATTTAAGCTTACGAAATTTGTCTGATGAAATACGCTTCCATTGCGGTAACTCAATTAATTTTTCTGACAGGAAGTCTTCTAGCTTGGCCAACTTTACGTAAAATTCGGCGCGGTTTGACTCTTTTAAGTTAGCAAATTCTTTATCATTTAGCGGTTTGCCATCAACTAACGGTGAAAAACCAATCTCACCATTTTCTTCATAAAGCACCACTTCATTTTTTAATGCCGTTTCTTCAACTTCAGCAATAGCTTCGTCGTATTTTTCATTAAACTCACGGTCAATCGCCGCTTTTTGCCTTTGGTAACCCGGGTTATCAAAAATTTCAGGAAATAAGTCCATCAATTCATCGATAAAGGTATTTATACGCGTTAGTAACTGCTTACCATCACCTGGACTAACATAAAGTTTATGTGGTGAATTAGTATCATCAAAGTTATTTATGTAGCACCATTCTGGTGGTGTCGGCTCTTTACTTGCTGTTGCCGACAACATTTGTTTAATTAGTGTTTGTCGGCCAGTACCATGTTCTCCCATGGCATAAACGTTAAAACCAGGTGCGTCCATTGATAGTCCAAAAGTCAGCGCTTCTTTTGCCCTTTCGTGACCAATAAAAATTTGTTCTATTTCTGATGTCGGTGTATCACTTGCAAATTGTTCTACCGTCAGGTTTGCGGTTAATTGGCATGGTTTTAGTCGTACACTTGTAGACACTTTTGTCATAGAAAATCTCTCGGGAATGCGGTTTTAATAAAAATGAAGTAACGGTTCACTTAATTGTATTTCTTACCTAGCTATTATTATATTAATGCGATGAATACGGGTAATGATACTGAGTGAAATACAGTGTACCGTGAGATATAGCTTTTGAGCAAAAACAATAACAAAAAAGTTCAATAAGCCACTAATAACCAAACATTAACTGAACTATAACTGAACAACAACTAAACAAGAATTAAGGCATTAGGCTAATACGTTGAAAGTCTTTACCGCCACATTCGATACAATCAGTAATAACATTGGCATGGGTATAAGTAATGCTATGCTGGCATTGTTGGCAGATTAATTGTCCAAAGCCAACATAATCACCGACATGGTATTCCCCTTGGTGCTGAAAATCATCAACTAACTCCGTCCATTCAACTTGTGATTGATCGGTTATTTTAGCTAAGCTTGCCCATACATTTTCATGTAATAATTCCAGATAAATCGAATGCTTAATATCTGATTGATACTGCTGATAAAATTCATTAAGGTCATACTTTAGGTTATCAATAAATTGCTTAACTTGCTGTTCTGGAATTTGTTCTGCGGCAATAAGCATATTTTTAGCCTGAGTAATTAATTCAACTACCGAACGCATTTCATGCTGATTAGTGTCTTCAAGCCAAACTTGTAGTTTTTGATAGACCGTTTGAAAACGAGATTGTTGCTCTTTCATATCGCCTCCTTTCACATTATGTTTGCCAATCTTCAACCCGAATAAATAGACCGATAAAAACAAACATCTACAAACTTACTATAGCCCATAATTCACTGGCAAAATTTGCTTTTCATCGCCCTTAATCAATTTAAAGCTGCTTTCTGACTATTTTAATCAAAAAACTTGGGCTTTATCTCGCTTTAACTTGTCGCTAACGCGTGAGATAAGGTATCCTATCGAGATTATTTTTATCACTTCAGTCTCGCTCATTAACAACGAATTTTGTTTATCAAAATTTAGTAATGTCAGTGGATTGAATATCTTATTTTTAGCGTGTTTGAGAAATCTTAATGGAATCCATTTACAACCCCCAATCAATTGAAGCCGAAGTTCAAAAATTCTGGACCGATAACGATACTTTTAAAGCAGAAGAACTGCCTGGAAAAGAAAAATTTTATTGTTTGGCAATGTTTCCATACCCAAGCGGTCGTTTGCACATGGGTCATGTGCGTAACTACAGCCTAGGTGATGTAATTTCTCGTTACCAACGCATGCAAGGTAAAAACGTAATGCAACCTATGGGTTGGGATGCGTTTGGTTTGCCAGCAGAAAACGCTGCGATTAAAAACAACTCGGCACCAGCAAAGTGGACTTACGAAAATATTGATTACATGCGCAATCAACTAAAGTCGTTAGGTTTTGGTTATGATTGGAGCCGTGAATTAGCGACGTGTAAAAAAGATTATTACCGTTGGGAGCAATGGTTCTTCACTCAGCTTTACGAAAAAGGTTTAGTGTACAAAAAGAATGCTACGGTAAACTGGGATCCGGTTGATCAAACCGTATTAGCTAATGAACAAGTCATTGACGGTCGTGGCTGGCGTTCAGGCGCTATGGTTGAGCGTAAAGAAATTCCACAGTGGTTTATTAAAATCACTGACTACGCTGAAGAACTAATTAACGATTTAGACCAGTTAACCGATTGGCCTGAACAAGTTAAAACCATGCAGCGTAACTGGATTGGTCGCTCTGAAGGCGTAGAGATGACTTTCCAAGTGGCTGATTCAACTGAAAGCTTCGATATTTATACCACCAGACCAGACACTTTGATGGGCGTTACTTATGTTGCATTAGCTGCACAGCATCCTTTAGCAGTAAATGCTGCTAAAAATAATGCTGAATTAGCAACTTTCATTGAAGAATGTAAAGCCAATAGTAAGTCTACTGAAGCCGATATGGCAGCAATGGAGAAAAAAGGCGTTGATACCGGTTTAAAAGCTATTCACCCAATTAGCGGCGAAATTGTCCCGGTATGGGCAGCAAACTTTGTATTAATGGATTACGGCTCAGGCGCTGTAATGTCTGTGCCAGGTCATGACCAACGCGATTATGAATTTGCCACTAAATATGGTTTAGAAATCAAGCAAGTTATTGCTGGCAATGAAAATGATGATATTGCTACTGCGGCAATCACAGAAAAAAACAACTTAATTAATTCTGGCGAATTTGATGGTTTAAGTTTTGATGAAGCTTTTAAAGCCATTTCAGAGAAATTGGTTAGTGAGAATAAAGGCAAGGTAAAAGTAAACTACCGTTTACGTGACTGGGGTGTCTCTCGTCAGCGTTATTGGGGTACGCCAATTCCAATGTTGAATTTAGCTAACGGTGAATCTGTACCAGTACCAGCTGACCAATTACCGGTTGAATTACCAGAAGACGTAGTAATGGATGGCGTTAATTCACCAATTAAGAGTAACCCGGAATGGGCTAAAACAACTTTCAATGGTGAAGAAGCGTTCCGCGAAACTGATACTTTCGATACCTTTATGGAATCGTCATGGTATTACGCTCGTTACTGTTCTCCTAGCGATGACACACAAATGTTAGATCCTGCTAAGGCAAATTATTGGTTGCCTGTTGATCAATACATTGGTGGTATTGAGCATGCTATTTTACATTTACTTTACGCACGTTTTTTCCATAAATTATTACGTGATGTTGGTTTAGTTGAATCAAGCGAACCGTTTAAGAGCTTACTTTGTCAAGGTATGGTGTTAGCTGATACTTACTACCGTGAAGCGGAAAACGGCGCACAAGATTGGATTGCCCCTACAGACGTAGAAGTAGAACGTGATGAAAAAGGCAATGTTACCTCAGCGATTAGTAAATCAGACGGCCTACCGGTTATTTCTGCTGGCATGAGCAAAATGTCTAAATCAAAAAATAACGGTATCGACCCACAAGAAGTTATCGATTTATACGGCGCAGATACTGTCCGTTTATTTATTATGTTTACTTCACCACCAGAGCAAACGCTAGAATGGTCTGATTCAGGTGTTGAAGGTGCACATCGCTTCTTAAAACGCGTATGGAAGCTAGCTTATGACTTTACTCAATTAGGTGAAGTATCAAAGGCTGCACCAAGTATTGGTGGGTTAACGCTTACTTCAGCACAAAAAACTTTACGTCGTGAACTGCATAAAACTATTGCTAAAGTGAGCGATGATATTGGTCGTCGTAATACCTTTAATACAGCGATTGCTGCAATTATGGAACTAATGAACCATTTGAGTAAAGCAAGCACTGACAGTGTTGAAGACCGTGTTGTTATGCACGAAGCTATTCGCTCAGTGGTATTAATGCTTACACCAATCGTGCCGCATTTAAGTCACCATTTATGGAATATGATCGGCGACGGCAACCCTGTTGAAAACACCCTATGGCCAACGGTTGATAACAGTGCCCTTGTTGAAGATGAAAAATTAATCATCGTACAAGTTAACGGTAAGCTACGTGCAAAAATGACCGTTTCAGCTGATGCGACTAAAGAAGCCGTTGAAGCAATGGGCTTTGCTGATGAAAATGTCAGTAAATTCATTGATGGCAAAACCGTACGTAAAGTAATTTACGTTCCTGGTAAGCTATTAAACATTGTGGCAAATTAAGTTTATGAAATCGCAGCGCAATAACTGATATAGTCATTGCGCTGAAATTTAGAAGTATCTACCATTAGTTTAGGCGTTAGGTACTTATTAAATTTTTAGTTTTTAACTCGTTATTTTTACTTAAATATTTTTACCTATCTCAATAAGTGAACAATTTATGACTCAATCAATAATTCGCCAAGTCGGTATCTTTATTTCATTTAGCCTGTTATCGATAATGCTAAATGGTTGTGGCTTCCAACTGCGTGGCAATTATTTATTAGCACCTGAATTACAAACTATTGAATTTAGCTCAGTTGATAAATTTGGTGAATTAACCCGCTTGGTCAAACAGCATCTAACAATTAATGATGTTAAGCTAGTAAAAACAAGCGCTAAACCAATTCCTCAAATGCGTATCTTGCAAGACAACCTAGACAGAAGAACGCTATCAGTTTTCCCGAATGGTCAAGTTGCCGAATACGAGCTTATTTACACAGTACGTTATCAAGTACTGATCCCAGGTAAAGAGATACAAGATTTCAACTTTGAGCTAAACCGTGATTATCAAGATGACCCTGATATTGCCCTAGCAAAGAGTCGTGAATTATCATTAATGTTACGTGAAATGCGTCAAGAAGCAGCAAATAAAATCTTACGTGATATGGCTAGTATTCAGCTATAAGCTAGCGACAACAACTTACCCTATAAGTAGCTAATATGCGCATTTACCATAACCAACTCGACAATACGCTTAAACAAGGTTTTAAGCCTATTTGGTTGGTTTTTGGTGATGAACCTTGGCAAAAGAACGACGCACTTAACACCATTAAAAACTCAGCAAAGCAGCAAGGTTTTGATGAGATAATTCGCTTTAGCATTGATGATAAATTTAATTGGGACGAGCTGTTTCAAGAATATCAATCGATGAGTTTATTTTCATCACTACGCATTATCGAAGTCGAATTTGTTAACGGTAAAATAGGTGATGCTGGCGCAAAAGCCGTCACTCAATTACTCACCATGTTGCACCAAGATATTCAACTAATATTCTATGGCCCTAAACTTGACGCGGCAACACAAAAACGTAAATGGTTTAAAGCGTTAGAAGCTGCGGGTTGTTTTCTGCCTTTGTATGACATTGAGGGCAAGCAGCTTAAGCAATGGCTATCAAATCAAGCTCGACAATTACAACTGACTTTACAACCTGAAGTCATTGATTTAATGGCTGAGCTATTTGAAGGCAACTTGCCAGCGTTATCGCAAGAATTACAAAAGCTTTCTATCTTATTTGGTCAACAATCTATTAGTGTTGAAGAAGCAGAAAAAATAATTATTAAGCAAGCAAAGTTTAATCCTTTCCAACTGATTGATACCTTACTGATTGGCGACTTAAAAAAGTGTATTGCCATGTTAGATCAACTTCAGCACGATGGCAGCGCTTTTGGCCAACTCGTTTGGTTTGTTCATAAAGAAATTAATCAACTGTATGCTATGTTAGCGCAGCTAGAACAAGGTGATAGCCTAGCGGATATTTTTAAACAATACCGTGTTTGGGATAAGAAAAAGCCTTTTTATCAGCATGCTCTAACCCATATTAGTTTAGCGAATGCTGAACAAGCTCTAGGGCGACTAGCGCAAGTGGATTTACTCAGTAAAACCAGTAGTGACTTTAATCCGTTCATTCTACTTAGTGACGTACTGATCAGTTTGTATCATGGCCAATTTAGCGAAAAATTTAGCTTAGATTATGAGTACAACTAATTCCGCCAAAGCTGACATTTTATTATTAATGGGTGGTACTTTTGATCCTATCCATCTTGGTCACATTTTGCCTGCCGAAGAAACTGCACACTGGCTTGGCGCAGAACAAGTCGCGTTAATACCTGCTCATATTCCGCCCCATAAAAGTACGCCACATGCGAGCGCCAAGCAACGGGTAACGATGACAGAGTTAGCCTGCAATAGTCGTCCACTATTTCATATTGATACCCGAGAATTACAACGAGATAACCATTCATTTACCGTGGATACCTTAATAGAGTTAAAAGCTGAACAACCAAACAAACGCTTACACTTTATTATGGGTATGGATTCATTACTCTCTTTTACCCACTGGGAACGATGGCAGCAAATTCTAACGCTATGTCATTTAGTGGTAAATATTAGACCGGGCTATTCGCACCAACAATTAGAAAAAAACATAAGCCCACAGCTACATGCTCATATTGTTGATAATATTACTGAATTAGAAAAACACCCTGTCGGCAAAATAATTCTCCACGATTGCACTGCAGCTAATATTTCATCAACTGACATTCGCGCCAAAATAAAAACAGGTGAAGATTATTCACCATTTGTTAGTCAGGATGTGCATAAATATATTGAACAACAACAACTTTATCGTTAATTCCTCGCTTTAAAACACACTATTAGTTAAAAAACTCCTTCCTGCCTGCATTACATGGTTAACTGACAACCAAATTAATGTTATTATCGCCGATTATTGTTTTTAATAGAGATACAACACTTGCAAAGCTCAGATCTAATTACTTTTGTTACTGAAAAAATCGAAGATATGAAAGGCCGTGACATCGTCACTTTAGACGTATCTAAAAAGTCAGGATTCACCGACTCTATGCTGGTTTGTTCAGGTAATTCAAAGCGCCATGTTATTTCCATTGCTAAATCTTTGATTATTGAGTGTCGTAATGCCGGTGTTGAAGCCTTAGGTGTTGAAGGTGCTGACATTGGTGAATGGGCTTTAGTAGATTTAGGTGACATGGTTGTTCATGTCATGACTGACGAGACCCGTGATACTTACCAACTAGAACAACTTTGGGAATAATCTAAACGACAATGCGCATTACCTTATATGCTGTTGGCAATAAAATGCCTGCTTGGGTTAGCCAAGGTTTTAATGAATATTGTCGTCGTTTTCCGCGTGATATGAGTTTCCATTTAGTGGAAATCACACCTGGTAAACGTGGTAAGAATGCTGATATTGCTCGAATTCTAGAAAAAGAAGGCGAGCAAATGTTGGCAGCTATTCCTAAAGGCAATCGTATTGTTACCCTAGAAGTAGAAGGCAAGCCTTGGACCACACCGGAACTTGCTAAACAGCTAGATCGTTGGCATGTTGACAGCCGAGATGTGGCGCTGTTAGTTGGTGGGCCAGAAGGACTAGCCCCCGCTTGTATTAAAGCTTCAGAACAAAAATGGTCTTTATCACCGTTAACATTGCCACACCCTATGGTGCGTATTGTTGTTGCTGAAAGCCTCTATCGCGCATGGTCAGTTAATACTAATCACCCTTATCATCGCGAGTAAACTATGGCACTCAAAAAACGTGTTGCCATAAGAAACCAAAGCGCTGAAGCCAATTTATTCGCGCGTCGTACCTTTATTACCTTTATTGGCGTGTTGGTACTGTCAATTATCCTATTTACCAACATTTACGACCTCGAAGTCAATTCATATCAAAAATATCAAACCCGCTCGAATTCTAACCGAATTAAGTTGTTACCTGTTGCGCCAAATAGAGGCTTAATCTATGACCGCAATGGCGTATTACTCGCAGATAATAAACCAGTATATAGTTTAGAGGTTATCCCTGAGCAAGTTGACGACATTACTGTTAGCTTAAAAGCAATAAGCCAACTGCTAGACATTAGCCAAGAAAAGCAAAACAAGCTGCTTAAAGCCATTAAAAGTAAACGTCGCTTTAAACCAATTGAGCTGTACTCGCGCTTAAGCGAACAACAAGTGTCATTATTTTCTGTCAATCAACATAAGTTTCCCGGCTTTTTTATTGATGCACGTTTAAAGCGTTATTATCCTTTTGCTGATTTGACTACCCACTCATTAGGTTATGTTGCCCGTATTAATCGCAAAGATTCTATTAAATTGGATCAACAAGGCTTAGCAGAAAATTACGCTGCAACGCGAAATATAGGAAAGTTGGGTCTTGAAAAGTACTATCAAGAAACATTGCACGGCACCATTGGTCACCAAGAAGTAGAAATTAACAACCAAGGACGAGTGATCCGTACTTTAGACTTCACTCCACCTATTCCAGGTAAAGACTTAACCTTAACCTTGGACATTGAATTACAAATGATCGCCAAGCGCGCCCTTTCAGGCAAACGTGGCGCGGTCGTTGCCATTGACCCAAGAGATGGTGGAGTATTAGCAATGTACTCAAACCCAAGCTTTGACGGTAACCTTTTTGTTCATGGTATCAGCAGTAAAAAATATAAAAAACTTTTAGACCCTAAAAGCAATAAGCCTCTACTTAATCGTGCAGTGCAAGGCTATCCACCCGCTTCAACGATAAAACCGCTGTTAGCACTTACGGGGTTAGAAGAAGGTATTATCACACCAGAAACTGAAATTTATGATCCCGGCTTCTATCAGTTACCTGGCATAGAAACAAAAAGACGTGATTGGAAAAGATGGGGTCATGGCAAGGTCAATTTAACTAAATCTTTAGAACAATCCTGCAATATTTATTACTACGATTTGGCCTACAAACTAGGTATTACTCGCATCAGTAAAATGATGGAAAAATTTGGTTTTGGTGAATACACAGGTATCGACATTCATGAAGAAAGCCGTGCCATAATGCCTAGCGTAGAATGGAAAAGAGCCCGTTACAATCAAAATTGGTACACAGGTGAAACGCTTTCTGTTGGTATAGGTCAAAGCTTTTGGACTGTTACCCCTTTGCAATTATCACAAGCAGTATCCATATTGGTTAATAAAGGTGAAATCAAGGTTCCGCACTTATTAAAAGCAACCAAAGAAGTCATTGCAGACCCAAAAAGTGAAGGCAGCCAAGAGCAACTTATCACCGAATATGAAATTGATGAGAAACCGCCGATTGTTCTTTCAGACAAAAAAAGCTGGGAAATCGTTTTAGACGGATTACACAATACCGTGCAAAAGCTTGGCGCTACAGGTTACAACGCTTTTAAAGGCAGTAAATATGACGCTGCTGGTAAAACCGGCTCAGCACAAACTGCTAATATTGCCCAAGATGAAAAATATGACGCCAAAAAAGTGAAAGAAAATAAGCGCGATAACGCAATGTTTATTGCTTTCGCTCCTTTTGAGAGCCCAGAAATAGTGGTTGCTGTTGCCATTGAAAATGTTGCCGAAGGTGGCGGTGGTGCTAACGCAGCTCCTGTAGCACGTCAAATTATGGATCAATATTTTGGTGACAGAGAAATAGTTAGTACCGACAAAAGTAAGCACCCTCTGCACGATAATGTTTATCAGCAAAATATTAAAAAAGAACTTAATAAAGCCACAGGAACTCAATAGTGCGTAGTACCGGACAAGATCAACAAAAGCAGCGGACATTATGGCAACGACTACATATTGATCTGCCTTTATTAAGTGGAATATTAATTTTAATGACCCTTGGTGCTTTTGTGGTTTATAGTGCTGGTGGACAAGAAAGCGCTATATTGATACGCCATGCAAAGCGTATAGGTGTGGCTCTTGTTGTAATGTTTTTTGTCGCACAAATCCCACCATTAGCTTATCGAAAATGGGCGGTGCCTGTTTTTGTTATTGGCTTAATGTTATTGACAGCCGTTTTATTGTTTGGTCATGTAGGTAAAGGCGCTCAGCGCTGGTTAGACTTAGGTTTCACTAAATTTCAGCCATCAGAAATTATGAAACTTGTCGTGCCAATAATGATCGCTTGGTATGTAAGTCAGTATAATTTACCGACTAAAATATCTAACATCTTAATCGCCTTTATTTTGGTATTATTGCCAACATTGCTAATCGCTCGTCAGCCCGATTTAGGTACCTCATTACTTATCGCAAGTTCTGGAATTTTCGTGATATTTTTAGCAGGTGCTAGTTGGAAGTTAATTGGAACGTGTACCGCATTATTATCTGCATTTGCACCAATATTATGGATGTTTTTGATGAAGCCTTATCAAAAACAACGAGTATTAACTTTTCTAAATCCAGAGCAAGACCCGCTTGGCTCTGGCTATCATATTATTCAGTCTAAAATTGCCATTGGCTCAGGTGGCTTGCAAGGTAAAGGCTGGTTGCAGGGTACTCAGTCGCAATTAGAGTTCTTGCCTGAACGGCATACCGATTTTATTTTCGCAGTATTTAGTGAAGAGTTTGGCTTAGTCGGAGTAGGTTTATTATTAACGGTTTATTTAGCTATTGTCATGCGTGGACTATGGATAGCAGTTAATGCTCAACATGCTTTTACTAAATTACTTGCTGGAAGTTTAACACTTACTTTCTTTGTTTATGTTTTTGTTAACATTGGTATGGTTTCGGGTTTGCTCCCTGTTGTGGGTGTACCTTTACCCTTAGTCAGTTATGGTGGCACATCGATGGTGACATTAATGGCAGGATTTGGCATGCTAATGGCCATCAGTACTCATCGGCGTTTTCACGTCTAACTTTCATTTAACTCAATAGCGAATGTAAATACTTGATATGCCAATAGCAAAAATAACATACAGCTTAATCATGGTTTTATCTATTTGCTTTATTTCGGCTTGTAGCAATGGTTATGGTCGATATCAACAAAAACATGACAGCACACCAGAAAGGTTACCCAATAGTAGCGAGCTTCACGATGCAACGCCTAGAGCTGAAACTCACAGTCGCGGGGGTAACAAACATTACCAAGTTCGCGGTAAACACTATCAGGTTTTAAAATCAGCAGAGAACTTTAGCGCGACAGGTATTGCTTCTTGGTATGGCAGAAAGTTTCATGGCCATTTAACCTCCAATGGCGAAATTTACGATATGTACGCCATGAGTGCTGCCCACAAAAATTTACCTTTGCCTACCTACCTAAAAGTAGTTAATAACGATAATGGCCTAAGTGTAATTGTTAGAGTAAATGATCGCGGCCCTTTCCACGAAAGTCGCATTATCGACTTATCTTATAGCGCAGCATACAAATTAGATATGTTAAAAACAGGCACTGCCAACGTTACCATTGCTGCTATCACCGACTTTTCAGCTAATGGCATAGCCACAAGACAAAATAACAAGTCAATTGTCAACACAACTTATTCTAAAATAAATTCATTGCCAAAAAACACAGTACCTACATCGACTATATCAAATACTCAAATATCAGAAGCTCAAATATCAGAAGCAGTGATAGCTGAAGCAGTGATAGCTGAAGCAGTGACGCCTACATTAGTCAAAACAGCAATGCCAGCTACAGCAGCTGAAACGATTACAAATCAACAAGCACAACCGAATACTCCACTTTCAAGCGCACAACCGATAACTGCCGTAACTAGCGGAGAGTATATTCAAGTATTTGCCAGTAAAAGTAGTATTCAAGCTGAAAAATTAGCAAACGCTTTATCAAGCTTACATCAACAAAATACTCAATTAGAACAAATAAATGGAATTTTTCGCGTTTTAGTCGGTCCGATAAAACAAGGTGATGAAATCACAGGGTTATTATTGTCGATAAAAAGCAATGGTTATCCAAATGCATTTATTCGACAATTAAATTAAGAACTTACTGGTTTTCTTATTGCATTAAATACAAGTTCGCCTGATGCATAGATTAATTATTCCAAAAATGAAAACTTTATGGCTAAGTAAAATTCATCATCAGTAACAAATTGATGGCTCAGCCTAATAGAATTCAAAATGAAAAATGTTATACTGCACAGAGTTTTATATCGTTTTTATAATTTCCATTAAACAACAGCGCTTCAGGACAATTATGCCCCAAATTAAGGTTAATCGAGCCACTAGAAAACCAATAAAGTTACTTACTTTTATCGGCTCTGTTTTATTAAGTGTTTGCTCTCTTTCTCATGCTCAAACCATTATCCCATCAGCACCGGAAGTAAATGCCAAAGGTCATATATTAATTGACTACAACACAGGTAAAGTTATCGCAGAAAGTAATGCTGATATTTTACTTGCGCCAGCAAGCTTAACCAAAATGATGACCAGTTACATCATAGGTAAAGAGCTTGATAGCGGTAATATTAAAAATGATGACTTAGTTACTATAAGCGAAAATGCGTGGGCGAAAAACTTCCCTGACTCTTCAAAAATGTTTATTGAAGTGGGTACCGAAGTTTCAGTAAATTTATTAAACCAAGGTATTATCGTTGCCTCAGGTAATGACGCTTGTGTTGCTATGGCAGAACATATTGCTGGTAGTGAAGACGCATTTGCTCAGTTAATGAATGCCCACGCTGAACAATTAGGCATGCACAGCAGCTTTTTTGAAAACAGCCATGGTTTAGACAGCCAAGAACATAAAACCACAGCACGTGATATGGCAACATTAGCTATGGCGCTTATTCGCGACGTACCAACTGAGTACAAAATTTATAGCCAGAAATCGTTTTCTTATAACAACATCAAGCAATACAACCGCAATAGTTTATTGTGGGATAAAAGCATGAATGTTGACGGTTTAAAAACCGGTCACACTTCACAAGCAGGTTATAGTCTAGTAACTTCAGCAACTAAAGGCGATATGCGCCTAGTTAGTGTTGTTATGGGTACTAATAGCGAGCGTGCACGTAAAGTAGAGAGTAAAAAATTACTTAATTACGGTTTCCGCTTCTTTGAAACTTACACACCATATAAGGCAGGTGAAAAGTTTGTTAGTAATCGTGTTTGGATGGGAGATCGTGAAGAAGTTGATTTAGGCATCATGGTAAACACGCCAATTACCATCCCTCGCGGACAACGTAAAAATTTACAAGCGAACTTTGAGCTAGATAAGCAACTGACTGCACCGTTACAAAAAGGCGCTGTTGTTGGTAAGTTATTCTTACAACTAGACGGTGAAGATATTGCTCAATACCCACTAGTTACTTTACAAGATGTTCAAGAAGGCAGCATGCTTAACAAGTTAATGGATTATGTAAAACTGCAATTTGCGAACTAAACAGCGGCATAATCTGCACTCACGACTACCAGTGTAAAAGTAATTACTAGATATTATTTGAAAACTAAGTCTAATCAAAAAACTCAGCTTTAGCTGAGTTTTTTTTGGCTACTAAAAATTAGCCATAATTATTTTTATAATTTAACTGCGATAAAATCGTAATAAAACATTGATATTAGATAAATCCCCCTCATTTAATAGCTCATATTGACAAGCAAATTCACGACGACTGATCACATTTACTAGAAATAGTGCTAAAATATCGCCAATTTAAACATACAGTCGTTACATTGATTGGCTTTAATAGTTAATCCTTTAAAACAACCCTAAGCGTACTGGTGTTGTATAGCGTAAGAGAAAGCAAATGAAAACTAAGTTTGATGAATTACTAGAATTTCCAACCGTATTAAATTTTAAAGTGATGGGCGTTGCCTGTGACGAACTTCCTGATCTTGTGATAGGTGAATTGCAAAAGCATACACCAGGTGATTATGTACCGAAAATAAAGCCAAGCTCAAAAGGAAATTACCATTCACTTTCAATCGCCGTTACCGTAACAAGTAAAGAGCACATTGAAAAAATATATAAAACGCTTACTGCAATTGAGCAGGTACGTTACGTTCTTTAACCCTACTTTTACAGGGGTGCATTCCAGTTATAATTTGGATATACTGCTTACCATCAAAATTTTATAGAGATATATCTTGAAAAATACATTGATTATTCGGCAACTAAATAACAGTGACTATGTCGATGTTTGGCATGCCATGCAAAATTTCACCGATAATCGAGATGAAAATACTGCCGATGAGCTTTGGTTAGTTGAACATCCTCCGGTGTTTACGCAAGGGCAAGCAGGTAAAGACGAACACTTATTAATGCCTGGCGATATTCCGGTAGTTAAAGTTGATCGTGGCGGGCAAGTGACTTATCACGGCCCTGGCCAACAAGTTATTTACTTTATGATTAATTTACGCCGAAGAAAAATGGGCGTAAGAGAACTTGTCACACTTGTTGAAGATGGCATCATCGCTTCAATGGCCGACTTTGGCATCATTGCCAAAGCCAAGGCTGATGCACCTGGTGTCTATGTTGACGATAAGAAAGTTGCATCGTTAGGCTTACGCATCCGCAAAGGCTGTTCTTTTCATGGCTTAGCACTGAACGTTAATATGGATTTATCACCATTCCTACGCATTAACCCGTGTGGTTACCAAGGCTTAGAAATGGTACAAACAATCGATCTACAAGGTCCAGCCTCTGTAGAGCAAGCAGGTGATTCACTGGTTAAACATCTAAGTGAATTATTGCAAACCGAAAATTTATCTTATCAAACGGGATTGGACACATTACATGACCACTAAATCATCACGCATTACTCCTGGTACTAAATTACGTGACGCCGAAAAAATGGCGCACATCCCTATTAAAGTTGTTACATCTGAACGGGAAACTATGCTGAGAAAGCCTAACTGGTTGCGTATTAAGTTACCAAAAAGTTCTGAACGTATTGATGGCATCAAAGCGGCATTGCGTAAGCATGACTTGCATTCAGTTTGTGAAGAAGCATCATGTCCGAACTTATCGGAATGTTTTAACCACGGTACCGCAACGTTTATGATCTTAGGTGACATTTGTACGCGCCGTTGCCCATTTTGTGATGTTGGCCATGGTCGTCCACTTGAAGCAGATAAAGCCGAGCCGCGTAAATTAGCCTTAACGCTTAAAGACATGAAGTTAAAGTATGTTGTGATCACCTCAGTTGATCGTGACGATCTTCGTGACGGCGGCGCACAACAGTTTGCTGATTGTATTACTGAAATTGCTGAACATTCTCCACATACTAAAGTTGAAATTTTAGTACCTGATTTCCGTGGTCGTATGGATCGTGCCTTAGAGATTTTAAATAAAAACCCTCCAGGTGTTTTCAACCACAACCTTGAGACTGCACCGCGCTTATATACCAAAGCTCGTCCAGGGGCTAACTACCAATGGTCTTTAGATTTATTGAAGAAATTTGGTGAAGCTAACCCAACCGTACCAACTAAGTCAGGTATCATGGTAGGTTTAGGTGAAACTAACGAAGAAATTATCCAAGTGATGCGTGACTTACGTGCACACGGCGTCACTATGTTAACCATTGGTCAGTATTTACAACCAAGTAAACATCACTTACCTGTTGAGCGTTACGTTCACCCAGATGATTTTGACATGTTTAAGCGTGAAGCCGATAAAATGGGCTTCCATCACGCCGCTTGTGGCCCATTGGTACGCTCAAGCTACCATGCTGATAAGCAAGCCGCTGGTGAAGAAGTAAAGTAAGGTTTTTTGATACAGAAAAGCCCCACGCGTTCACATCAAGTGACCGTCGTTCGCATTTCGCTCAAAGCTTAGAGCTAAAAACTCAGAACTCAAAAACTTTAATATAAAAAAAGCTAGAAGATAATCTTCTAGCTTTTTTGTTTTTAACGCCTTTATCTAAAACTTTTTAATAAAGGTTAACGTGGTAAAAACTCAATTGCCCACACTGTTGTCATTAACTCAACATCTTCTGCGCCAAAGTCTATCGAACGTAAAATTATCAACAGCTGCCTTTCTAACTTGGCATTATCTAATTCACTAGATTCAATAAATACTTCGCTAATAGCACCATTTGGTTGGATCTCAATATTAAATACCACTTTACCTTTTAATAACGGATCTTTACGTAGTGCTCTGTTGTATAAAGCATAAAGTCTAGCTTTACTGGCTTCTAAAGTTTGTCTTAACTTCATTTCAGAGCGAACATTAGCTAAGCCTTGACTGTCAGCGTATTGTTCTTCACCTTCACCACTAGCAATAACTTCTTCATCCGATAATCGTATGGTTTGCGTGTTATGAGTACTCAATTCGTCACTTGCAACGGTTTGGCTCACTTTTGCATTAGCCAAAGCGGTACTTTGTTGATTCACTTTAGCCGCCAATAATTTGCGTTTAACCTGTGTTTGTTTCACCGCAGATTTTTGCAATTGTTGGTTTGCTTTAGGTTTTATCTCTAGCACGTCACGCATTGCCAATAATTCATCTTTCATGGCCGCTAAACCAGAAGATTGTGCTTTCTGTTTTGCTGCTTGGCGTTTATTTACCGGCTTTACAACCTCCACTTTTTTCGGTTTTGGTTCAGGAAGCTTTTTCGGCTCTGGCGGCTCTATCACCTTTTCCTCTGGTGGTTTTGGCTTAATAGGCTCAGGTGGTGGCAATTGTTTTTTCTCTATCACAATCCGTGTTAGCTGTGCTGGTACTTGCTCCTTAATTTCACGAGGGACTTCAATACGCTCAATAAAAGGTACAACCACGGCGACAGCAAAATACAGCACAATTAAAGCGATTAGAATATTATAGAATTTTTTATCTTGGCTGGTATTAGTCAAAAAATCTAATGATATTCCTTGAGTATGAGAGGCAATTGTTAAGTTAGCATGACTCAAAACTTACCCCTCCCCAATATTGCTACTAACAGCACTTGCAGCTTTATTTGCTGCAATTTGTTCCACTGCTAATGACATATTGCGATAATTTGCTTCTGCACAGACTGTCATTATTTGCTTAAGTATTTGATACTCAATATTAGCATCACCTAAAATCGTAACCGCACGACCATTTTCTTGCTCTAACTCGGTTAACTCAGGTCGTTTTGACGCTTGGTAAGCCAGTTCGGTTTTTAATGCTGCCATCAACGCTTCCAAATCAGCAGCGCTTAATGCCTGTTCGTTATTAGTCGCATCTTTTTGCCAAATGGCTCTTTCTTGCACCAGCACCCGATGGTCAAAAACAGAAACAACAATATTTTCACTTGGTAGTTGCTCAGCAATTGAAACCGGTAAGTTGAGTTTTTCAGAATTTTGCAATACTCGTACTTCTGACTGATTAACAATCAAAAAGAATACTAAAATAGTAAAAATATCCATTAAGGAAACTAGATTTAACTTGCTAGCACCACCAAGGCGTTTATGATGGCGAGCTAAGCGTTTTGCTCGAAGTGACTGTTTCATTATTGCACTACCTCCGTCACTTCATCAGGAGCCGCTGGAGCATCACCTAAAGAAATTTCAGGAAACAATTCTGCATCTACAACACTTGCCGCGACCACTGCTTTAAACGAGCGAACGGTGTCCATAGCCGAGACAATGGTTTGATAGTCAATTTCTTCACTGAGCAATATTGTAATATCTTTTTTCTCAATATCTTTTTGCTGAAAAGTCAATTTCAAGTCCTGTAAGTACACGGATAAGCCATGAAAGTCATAGCTTGAAGCGGCAACCACATCATCACTACTTTCTACTGGTACCGAGGCAAAACTTTTCAATAAAATACCACTAGGATAATTTAGCAACATTCCTTGGCTATCAATCACTAACTCTAAGCGCTTAGGCTTGTCATCAGGATCCATCGCATTATTTTCAGCACTTATCGGCAGCTGTAAATTCAAAATACGAACTTGAGAGAATACGAGGCTCAGCAATAAAACCGGCACTAGCACTATCATCAAATTCATAAATGAAGTGATATCGAGCTCGGCCTCTTGTTGAGGTGGGCGACGAAGGCGTCTCATGCCCTTATCCTCGACTACTTACTTCAGAATGGCTTTCTGATTGATTAGATGATTGTGTTGCTAACGCATTAAGAAGTTTGCGGCCGGCCATTTCTAACGAGTCAATTATCGACATAGTTTTACTTTGTAATCCGGTATGAAATAAAATTAACGGAATAGCCGTTATCAAACCAAATGCCGTCGTATTCATCGCCACTGAAATACTAGCTGACAGTAAGTTAGCTTTTTCTGCTGGATCTGCACTAGCAACGGCGGAGAATGCCGCGATTAAACCCATGATAGTCCCTAACAAACCAAGTAACGTAGCAATGTTTGCTAAGGTCGCTAAAAACGGTGTGCGCTTTTCTAAGCCCATCATGTGTTCCATCAAGGTTTCTTCCATCGCATATTCAACATCTTCACGACGATTCGATTGCGATACACGACTAATACCAGCTTGTAGCACTTGCAGTACCGGAGCATTATTATTTTCGGCAGCTTCAGTTATTTTATTTAACTGCCCTGCTTTTAGTGCTGGTTGAATTTCTCTTAAGGCCTTTTTATTAGCATTTAGCGTTTTAGTTAAGTACAACCAGCGCTCTAAGGTAATCGCTAAACCAATCACTAAAACTAATGCTATTGGAAAAATAAACGCGCCGCCGTCTTGTAGAAAGCCAATGATGATGTCAAACATGGTGTAAATCCTTTATTTATTACTACTAAAGCAGATAATGCATCTACCTATTAAATGGGTTTATTGATATTAATTATTTAAACAACTAAATTCGTTAGTTTTTATTTACTGTTTTACTTACTATTTTTTGTTGCTGATTCTTGCTGCTGATAATAGCTATTAACCTTATCTTTAAATACTTTCGGGTTAACCGGTGATGTTGCTGGTAGTCGAATAGTTAACTCATGATCATCGATACTCAACGTTGAATTAAGCTCTTGCCACGGCGTAATATAAATCACTTTAGGCTGCTCTTGAGAGCCTTGTACCTGTGTTTCTATAACGTAAGTTGCTGGCTTTTTAGTACTAGTTACTGCTTGCTGCGCATGAGCAGTTGATAAAACAAAAAATAACGAGATAACACTCAATATCGACACTGGCTTTTTAGCAAAAAGCTTCATCTTATTCTCCCGCATTTGTCTGTGCTAATTTTAACGATAATCCTGCCAACCAGCGCTGAACCTGTTTATCATCTTGATGAATCATTAAATATGCTTGGTAGTGTTGTTGTGCTAATGCCAACTTTCCTTGGTACAGTTCAGCTAAAATCGCTAAATTTAAATGTGCATCAGCATAGTTAGGTAAACTATTTAATGCCGCTAAATAGCTTTGCTCCGCTACTTGAAATTCTCCACGTTGACGCGCCAATACGCCATTTAAATTATGTGCATAAGGGCTAATTGGATTGACCTTTAGTGCTTGATTAATTTTTTCTTGAGCCAGCACTAATTGCTGTGTTTTTTGCGCGATTATCGCTTGATTTAAATAGCTACCAGAAAGTTCTGGGCTTAGTACTATCACCTGAGAAAACAAATCATTTGCTTGTTGCCATTGCTCTGCTTGCATTGCCGATAGTGCGCGCTGATATAGCTCACTAATATTGCTTGGAATACTTTGCTGCATTTGTTTTTGCTTACGCTGGTATTCTAAGCTTTGCTCAGTCGGCTTAAATGCATCTTGCTGATTTGTATCGCTGGCTAGCTTATTGTCTGGCGGTGTAGACGACTTTTCTAATTCAGTTTCATCTACCAATGCTTTTGCTAATTTTTTCAACTCAGCTTGTTGCTCTTCAGCGCTTACAGCCTCGTCAGTGTCATTTATTGTCGAACACGCCGATAGCATCACCGTAAAAAGCCCGATAGCGATAGCATTTTTATGCTGCTGCAAATGGCGATTAAAATAACGCATAAATAACCTCTGGCTGCTTTTCAGTTTTATCAAATTTCGCTGGCTCTAACGTGGCAAGTGCAATAAAGCTTTTCTTAATCCATTCATCATATAAACCTTGCCAAGCGCGTTCAGCATTATTGCTATATAACTCGATCGCTTTTTCTTCAAAAGGATAAGCTAATTCTTCCAACAAAATGCTATATTCTTCTGCCGCCAATTCATCAAGCCCTTTTGGTAGTTGCGATGCTAAAACATCAGCGGCTAATAGTTGGTACATACTGGCCAACTGATAATTCGCTTTCGGCACAAACTCAGCTAAACCAAAACCAAACACTTGCTGGTAATAACTAACCGCCTGCTTTAATGACTTTTGCTTGCGCTTCAAGCTTTTATTAAGTGGTAATGTCAACTTAGCCGCATTAAAGCTTTGTTGATGTGCGCGACCAAGTTCATATGCCGCCATTGACACTAAGTATGTTGAACGCTGCTGCACAGCTAACTCAAGATTAATATTTGATGAGTTGGTGACACTGGTTTTATGTGAGCTTAATAGCTTTCGGTACCAGAAATAACGTTTATTTGGCTCATTGGTTTCGCGATAAAACTCTGACATTTTAAAACGCACTTCTTGCGCTATTGCAAAAGGCTCTGGATAGCTATGTGCATAAGTTCGAAAGTGGATAATAGCTTTTTCAATATCTTTAGCTTTTAGGTAGTTTTCTGCGATGCTGTATTGCAGTTCACGTTTTAGCTCAGTCGAGTCAGCAGTTTTTTGCATAATAATTAACTGTTCAGCTGCTCGATCATATTGCGCCAATTGTTGATAGCTATCAGCCAATTTTGCAGGAATACTAATGCTATATTCATGACTTGGGAATTGCTGCTGAAATGCTAACAATACTGAAACAGCTTTACCCCAATGTTGATTGCTCAATAATAAGTTGGCAGCATCAAATTCGGCATTTGCGCGGTAACTCGCTTTCGGCGTAACGTTACCAAGGCGCAGCCAATGTTCTATGGCTAATTCCGGATCGTTTTCTTTAGCCGCTTGTCCCTGCAGATAAATACTCGATGCAATTAGCTCATTGATTTCATAAACTTTGGCCTTATCCGCTTTTGATTTAACAGCCTTACCGCTGTTTTTCTGACTGACAAAATTTAACGCCAACAAGTAACTCTGTTCTGCTGAGGAATATTGCTGCTGTTGATAGAAGCTATTGGCTTTAAGTTGGCTAGCAATTTGAACTTGCTTAAAAGCAGTAGTTGAAAGCTTAGCCTTTATCGTTGCCATGGCACTTGGCAAAGTGTTCGACGTAATATCATAGTGACTTAAGATAAAGTCACTATAAAAATGTACGTTATCAAAGTCATCGCTTGCAAATGAATACTGCGCGGCTTGGCTTGCCAATACTTTAGCACGCTCATCATTAGGGTAATTAACAACAAAAGCGCGGTCTAATTCTGCACGTTGATTAATAAGTACAGTTTGCTCTGACTCTTGTGCCGACAATAATAGTTTACGTATGGTTAATGTTGTCGCATATGCCGCAGCTTGCTTTATCTGTGCGTGCTTTTCGCTTAACTCAACAGTAACGTTTGTTTGTTCAATCACTTGGCTATTCACTTCAGCGCTACCGGTAACATTACCGTAGGCCAAATATTGATAACTGGTAAGGGCATTTTGATAATGCTGAGCCTCAAAACTAGCATCAGCATAAAGCGACTCTTCTGCAATTAAATCAATCTTCGCTGCTGCAATAGTTTCTGGATAGTTATCTTGTGTAAGTTTAACTATTTCAAGGTAGCCACCCAACCAGTTTGCGGCGTTGGCAAAAGCGGAAATTTTAGTTTCTGGCGTTTTGCTGTCTTGAGCATAGGCATACAAACGACGACTACGTTGTTCGCTAAATTGTAATAACGACGGAATAACTTCTTGCTGTTGCTCGGGGCTAGCTAACGGCCAAAAATCACTATTAAGGCCATACTGTTCAACATAGCCTTGTTGCAAAGTTCGCACTTGTGGATGGTCACCACGCTTTTTAGCCATAGCAATTAGCGCTAAACTAAAACGAGTAGACCAAATATTACTTGGGTTACGCTGTATATAGGCTTGGTAAGTTAATTCAGCATCGTGATCAAGCTTTTTCTCTATTAGGAATGATGCAAGCGCTTTAAACAATACATGTTCAAGTGCAGCAACATGCTGATTTTCTTCGGTTAACGGCTGATAGCTATCGAATAATGCAATTAGGCTTTGTACTTGTTCTTGTTGACTCAATGAAATAGTTAAAATACGTAAAGTATCACCGACTAAACTTTGCTTGGACTGACTCAGTTGAGCAAAATCATCATCACTCGCTGCGCGCAGCTCTTCATTATCAAATTGTTGATACTTAGCAACAATACGTTCTTGTGAAGTTTTTATGATTAGCTGTTCTCGAATAAGCTCCGATAAAACCTTCATAAACTCTTGGTCGGCCTTAACCAAGTTATTGGCTTTAAATTGCGACCAACCCGACATATAAATACTATTTAAACGATACTTTTCATTCTGCTCTGCCTTTAATACTCTTTGATAAGCGGCTAATGCATTGCTGTAATCTTGTTGGCTGTAATAAATTTCAGCTTGTCGAAATGCTAGTTCCGCCAAGTGCTGAGTTTGCGGATAAAGTGCCACGAGTTGCTGAGTTATTGCTAAGCTTTTGGCTAATTCACCTTGTAAGTCGTAGGCTTTAGCTAGCTGATAATATAGCTTTTCATTCTCAGGACGGTTCGGGTAACGCTTTAACAGCCCTTGATAATCAGAGATTAATTTAGCTAGCAATACATCAGAGCTTTTTGCATCAAGTTCCGTTAAGCCAAATTCTTGAAAGTATTCAGTATCTAGCTCAACCAGACGATAATTAATTTGCGCTCGCACATTCGTATCTGGTTCTAGCGTTAGCATAGCTTGATAGATTTCAGCTAACTTAGCACTGCGAATTTTTTTCGATAATCGTTGTTTAACAAGTTGCTCTTGCTCAAGTTTATCGTCTTCGTTAGCTTGCTGAATCGACTTTGCTAAGTCAGCTAAACTATCACGCTTCACGGTTGATTGGTTTGTTTCTGGTGTCGTGCTATTTTCATCATCAGGAAATAACTGACATGCGACCAAAGAAAGTGCTAATAAATGCACGCTGGCGACTTTGCCAAATTGCGCTAAACCGCTATGCGCCTTTAACAAACCTTTATTCCCTGAACTAGTTGCAGCAATTGGCATTATTCATCAACTCCTTCGCTGCTAATAACATCGTCAACTTCATTTGGTAAATCAGCTACTAACTTTTCTGCGCTAATTTCCTTTTTATCATTTATTAGAAAATTGTCATTTTTTGCAATATCGATTTTTTTAAACTCTTCCAATATTTTTGCCATAGCTCGACGACTATGATGTAAGTAATAATTTAAGCTTTGGCGTTGTTCAGCAATGAAAGCTAACAAATCATCTTGAATATTCTCATTGGTTGCGTTGCCTAATGCTGCTACCGAGTGTTTCAGTCGTAAGCTGTCTTGGGCAATTATCTGTTGTCTTTGCTTCAATTTTGGCAAGTCTAAGCCTGCTTTACTGAGCGAGCCTAAATCAAACTCAGCATCAATAGAATTAAGCATTTCACTGCCAATTGCAGTGTCACTACCTTTATTCACTAACTGCTGAATCGCAGTTACCTGATTCATTTGCTGCTGTAATTTAGCGAGTAACTTATCTAACTGCTTTAGTTGTGTTTGATGTTGCCACAAGCGCTGTGGAAATTTCTGTTGTAGTTGCCAAGTAAGCGCACCTTCAACACGGTTCAAACGCTGTTGGTATTTGGGTACTTTCTTTTTGTAGCGCTCATTGTTTGCCATGGCGCTTAAAACACTTTTACTCTTTGCAATACGTTGTAGCCATTCTTGTTGCTGGGCCGAGGCAAATACTTTAGCGTCCGCGTGCATTTTTGCTTCATTCAATCGATGAGCGAGTTGATCTCGACTATTTTGCAATTTAACAATTTGGTTTTGATATTTTTGTGTTTGTTGCTGGGCAATAATTCTAGCTTGGCGACGCTCGTTTAACACAATGGCGTAATCTAACCATTGCACTTGTTGTTGTTGTTGCGCTATTTGTTTTGTTAATTCGTCAAGCTCACTCGCTTTATCGAACTGCCCAGTTAATTTAACGCTGGCAATGGCTTTTTCCCACCATACAGATGCAAGCAACGCTTTATCGCTCTTAGATGCAAAATCGCCAGTAACGGTAACAGGATTCGCGATTAGCTGTTGTTCAAATTCAGTTAAACTCGTAAGTTGCTGCTGATATTTACTTTCCAACTGTAGATATTGATTGAGCGCGGTATCAAGATCTCTTTGTATTAGGTATTGACGAGCTAATAACACATCAGCTTGCCAGCCTAGATAACTAGCTGGGTAACGTGTCGATAATAAACTAAAAATAGCTTTTGACTCTGGGTAATGTTGAGTTTGTAAACTTGCATAAGCAAACAAAAACAATGCTTGCTCGGTAAAAGGGCTATTTTGTGGGAAGTTGGCTAATTCTTTATAAGCTAATGAATATTGCTCTTGCTCGACATAAAGTTGAGCGAGTAAAAGACTGGCATAATCTTGTAATGATTGTTTTTCATGTGCTGATTCATCGATATTTTGCAGGCTAGCAGTGTTATCGTTTGAAAGTGCTTCACTGGAAAACAATTGCTGCCAAAAGCTTTGCTCTGGTGCTTGCCAGCTCATTAACTTTAACTTAACTAATGCTTTCTCAGCATTTTCAACGTCTTTTTGTTCAATATGTAGTAGAGCTGTATTCAGTAAAATATAAGCATCAGCCTGTTGAGTTTTTAATTCACTATTTTCTAATGGCATTGCCATTTCAAGGTGCAGATTCGCTGGCTGAGGCCAATATGCTAGCTGACTTAAAATGTGATATTGCTGATAATAGCCCTCAGGTAAATGATTAAGTTTCGCTAACGTTTGCTGAGCACGAGCTTTTTGTTGTTGGCTAATTTGTTGTTCAGCTAATTGCAACAAGGCAACGGCTAATAAATCCTGAGAAGCGAAGTAGTCGAAACGCTCTCCCGACTTTTGTTCAGCTTTTGATAGCGCTGAGCTATTTTGAACTGAATTAGGTGATAATGTCTGCGACAATTTATTGGTGATGCTCGTTAGGTTTTTTTCCGCTTCGCGATACAAACCTAACGATACTTGTAAACCTGCTTCAAATAACAATGCGTTGTCATTAACAACCGGCAAACGAGCTTTGTTATAAGTCAATTGTCGTAGCGCTAATTCTGGCTGCCCTTGAAAGTAATGAAATAAGGCTTTGCGATAAAGTTTTTTCGCTAGTTTTTCAGGCTCAGCAACGTGAAATGCATATTCATCATTTGGTTGGTAATCAGTTGGTGCTTGAAGCTCAGTTTTAGAAGTCGTTGAAAGCTGTACTTCAGTTTCTAGGCCACTAAACGCTGTTGCTGAGCTAGACATACTTAATAATGCTAACAGTGATAACGCAGGTGAAAGTCGCCCATCCAATAATCGAATATTTCGTTTCACGCTAGCAACCTGCTTAGTCACTATTAAATTGATTTTTTTTCTACTGCCAAACGTCATCGTCATATATATCAGCCTGTAAGCAAAACGCCTTACAGTAACCATTCCTCAACAACTACTTTCGCGCGATAATCTTGCGTTTGATCTTCTATTTTAAGCTCAAGCATGATGGCATCGTCTTCTTTAACAAATTGATAATTTGCTGCACGTTTAACGGGTCTTTTTTCATTGTCGTAACCAATAAAAATTGCCGTTAGTTCATGTTCACCTTTTTTCAAATTACCTTGATATAGCCCTTGAATTCCACCTTCTTCTAAAGCTTTCCGTTGTCGTTCGGTATAAAGAAAACCGGCAACATCTTCATCATCAATTTTCAGCTCTACGCTGTCGAGGGTAAAGAATTTACCAATATCAACAGAAACAAAAACGGCGATTTGTGTGCTGGCAGGAAACAGTAAGTCTTCTTCCAAAATAAACAATTCACGGTTTAGCTTTAACACTTGTTGCTTAATGTCTTCTAACTCATTTGCTACTGCACTGCTTTCTTGTGCAGGCATATTTTTAGCCACGTTGTCTTGAGCATTACTTTGCGTAACAAACACGGCTGTTGATAAGAAGATAAACAGCAGGCTATAAATTGTTGTGAATGTTTTTTTCATTTTGGTCCCTAAAATAATACCGAAAATTTTTTCATTGGTGATTGTTTAATATTTACTTTCTAATAATGGCTAATAAACTATTTATCGCTCATCACTGTCAGCTAAAAATAAACGCTAACAAAAGCACGTACAACATTGGCAGAAAAGGCATAAAACGGTTCAGCACCTACGCCACCTTCCGCATTCGGATTACGAAAATTATTATAATTAAAACGTATGTGATCCCACTGTAAACTCACTTCTGATTGCCAATCATTGGGCGAAAAACTACTAGGAATTTTATAAGTAAGTCCCATCCCCAAGGTTAAATCATCAAAATCACTTAACTCTTTATCACGTGCCAAATAGTTTTGTGCATCACGGTGGGCAAATAAATCACTGTAAAAGTTGGCAGCCGTTTGTTTGTAGTAACGTGCTTTAACTTCTAGCTCAAAACTGTCAGCAAACGGCTGTCGATACATCAACTCAAAATCTTGTGAGTTAATATCCCAGCTGTCGGTAAAATAACGATAATGTGCGAATAACGCGGCTCGGTAAGGTAAGTAGTAGCTAGACGATAGTTTCACTGCAAAAGAGTTACGAGTATTTGGGTAAATTTCTGATTGATAACTCACCCCCGCAGCATTGCTTGCATCAATAAAGCGTACCGTACGATATGGGTTATTTAAATAACCTTCATCAGCTACAGCTTCAATATTAATACCTGCTGTTAGGTTTCTCGTTAATATTTGATTAATGCCGGCACGAACACGATATTGTTCACTGTTTTCTAGAAAATTTTCGTCGCCGTTACGTTTGATTTCATTGTCACCAACGACTAAACCAAAGCTAACAGTGGTTAAATCACCAAAAGTGTCATGAGAAATATTTAGTGCGACTGACTTTGCCAAATAATCACTTTCATCACTTTGACCAACGGTAATTGCCATCAGTGTTTTGTCATGCAAATATTCCGCGCCAAGTTGAAATTCTTTACGTTCTTCGGTGTAAGGGCTTGCTGTACTCATCACATCAACTGAGGCTGAGGAAATGGTATCAACATAGTAATAAGCTGAAACTGCTAATGACTCACTTGCTTTTTTACGTACCAGTACTGCGGGGCCGTCGATAGACATGCCGCCACCTTGATAGCTGTGATACAGCACATCAGCCTGGTCTTTTTCAAGTACAGCTGCCTGAGTGTCTAGGGAAAACAAGACAAATATAGCAATGAATAAAATGCAAAATTTCTGATTAGTTACAACCACAACCGCCTCCACCACTACCTTCAGCACCACGACCTGATTCACGCGCTTCAAATACATGAGCAACATGGCGATTAGCAATACCATGGCGATTAGCTGACATTATAGGGTCGGCTAAATTTTGACGTTCGTATGGTTTTACCCAAGGCTTCACACCCATTTGCGCACAACCTGTTAAGGTCAAAAATGCAAAAGCAGCGCTAAGATGAATACACATTCGCCACACTTTTTTGACACTCTGTGAAGGTAAAATCTGACCTTTTAGCAAGTGATATCTAGCTAACATAATTATTCTCTGATCAACTGTTTAATAACTTTGGCGTACTTTTTTTCATAACCTTTTTGATAGCCACGAAAAACAGAACGAACCTTGCCATGGCGATCAATAATAACGGTGGTAGGCATAGCTTCTACATTGTAAGCTGCGGAAATTTGATTGCTGGCGTCGAAGAATATAGGAAAATCTACGCCTAGCTCTTTAATGTAATCAAGCCCTGCTTGGTTTTCCTGCTCAACATTAACACCCCATACCGCAACACCTAAGTCTTCATATTGATCATGAAATTCTTGCAGTATTGGCATTTCGGTTCGACATGGGCCACACCATGAAGCCCAAAAGTTAATGACGATAATATTACCGCGCTGCTCGTTGAGGTTGAGGTTATTCCCCGACATCGTTTTCAAGGTAAAGTCTGGGGCATCATCACCTAAACTAAGCGCTTGGCTTGTCGTACTCATTAGCGTGACAAGTGAAAATAACGTTGCAACAAATAAACTTCTACCTGTATTACTTTTCTGTGTTGCTCGTTTACCAAATAATGTCATGTTAGTGCCCTATTCCTTTACGCTAGAATTTTTCTAAATGTAGTATTTTATTGCTGTGCGTCTATCTCAAGATTTATTATTTAAAAATAAAATGATACGCCAGTGGTAAAACTCAAGTTATGAGTTGTTTTGGCCTCACCCGTTACGCGAGTATCAAAAATATGATCACTGACGCCAATATCCCAAGCGATCCAATCATTGGCAAAAACGCGGAAATTCGTGGCAAAATTTACGGTGAATTGATCATCACCAGCAAACTCTGTGCTACCTGCACCAAGTTCAACTGAAAAAACGCTATTAAACGCCCAATTATCACTTAAAAATATTTCCCCCGGAAAAAGGTTATAACCAATGTTTAAGCCGTAATAAGTTAGTTCACGTTCTTCATCAGTTAACAACGGTGAGGTATTCGATAACTTTTCAAAACTTGTTTCACCAGCGTCAGCTTGCGCATATTCCGCTTTAAAATAAAAGTCCTCACTAATGTGGTAAGCAAGATGTCCAGCCACTAGAGTACTGGTTTCAAAATCTTCAATACTGATCAAGCCAACTTTAACGCCAACTTCAAAATTCTCAGTATCGAGCAAGTCTTCCAATACTTCTCGACGTTCAACGGATGGCTTTATTTCACTTTCTGCCGCGCTTGCACTTTGTAAAGGGCTTGCCAACATACAGGCTAATGCCACTACTTTGGCAGTGCGCCACTGCTTTAATGTATTCATTATAAAAATACGCTGAACCCTAATGTCCATGTACGAACCCCTTCATTATCATCTCGATCAGTCAGTACTAATGAGTATTTATATTCAGCTCGTAATAAAAAGTTACGAGCAAGGTAATATTTAAGCCCGACAGCACTGCTGATCAGGGTATTATTTCTTTCTTGTGCATCAGCTAAAACGCTATGTGGTGTGGTTCTAATTGCGCCAGCACCGACAGAAAAATATGGAATAACGCTGAGTTCAGGAAAAGGTTGAGCAACTAACATTAACTCTGCAACTTCATTGTCTGATACGCTGCCGATAGCTTTACCAATTTGCAATTCAGTACTGATCACGGGGCTAAAAGCATAAGACAAACTTAAGCGATAAAAGTCAGCTTGTTCAAATTCACCGTAACCAACACCCATTTCCCAAATTCGAGATAAATAATCATCATTAGTTTGTTCTGCTGACAACACTGGCTGTTCATTAAAACTAAAACTTAAGAGGTTGTCTTGATGAAACCAGCCTTGGTTTCCGCGTTTATCTTGTACTTTAAACCAAGCAGTACGCTTAACTAGCACAAACACTACTTCGTTTTTTTCGATAACCTGAGTAATAGGATAACCGCGACCAGGGCCAGAGCGTAGTTCAATATAAGGTACTTCTATAACAATACTTGGACCTAACGTTAATAGCTCCTTTGCATCAGTAAGGTTTTCTTCAGCTATAGTGATTTGACTAAAACAAGCGATGATAATGGCAATGAATAACTGTTTCATGCAACGTCCGTTGTTGGTAAATAACATTTTATGGCTCCGCCTGATAAAAAGGCGTGTTGTAATATTGACCACCGATATCTAACCATTCACTAAGTAGGCGTTGTTCGTCAAGCGATAACATATTTTGATGCACGCCACTGTTGAGCACTTCAAAGAATCGACCACTAGATTGCGCGCCATTGGTTGACAAAATATTAGCTACATTGACCGTAGTCATAACGGGGATCGGTTGGCCATTCTCGTCTAAAACTAAATTGCCATCACCGTCTCGAACATAAACAGGGTCACCATTTCCGTCTAACAGAGGAATTTGTCTGTCAACAAGAATACCTTCAACGAGTTCTTGTTCAACATCACCAAAGAATAATTCTCGATAACTGGTTAAATGTGCAGGCTCGTCTGTTGATGTCGATGAAGTTAAATCTAACTGCCCTGCAGGCACTTGTGCGGTGTTCTCAACATCTAAAACACTATGACAACTAATACATGTATTGTCTTGAATCTGCTCATTAGTAATTTCATCAAACACTAAACGTGGCTTTAACCATAATGGTGCTAAGTGCTCAGTGTAGTTAACTTGCAAACGACAATATGCCGTCCAATTTGTAAAACACTCACTTCCATTAGGCTTGGCCGTAGTGAGGTTTTGATAACTAATGGTTAATGCTGGGTTTAACGTAGCTGTTGCAGGATCACTCCAAATATCCAGATATTCTAAATCGCTGCTAAGCGCAGGTAAGCCAAGCGTTTTCTCAACTGTTTCTGCCATAGTTTGTGCAAAATCAGGTATCAATTGTGGATTTGTATTAGGAAATGCAACACCGTCTGATACTGCTCCGGCATTGATACTCTCAGCTTGTGCAGCAATTCGACCATGTGGCAACTCGCTATTGCCGCTATGACAGCCATTACATTCAAGAGTTTCGCCGGGTTTAACCGTTAACCATTGGCTATGACGCCCACCAATACGCTGTCCGGCCTGATTTAGAATACTTAAGGCAAAAGGTACGTTTGCGGGTACTTTTACTTTTACTGAGCCGTCTGGTTGAATGGTGGTATAACCTAGAATTTCACGCATTAATTGTGCTCGACTGCGGCCAAAGTCAGTATTATCTAGGTCTTTCACCTCATCAGGTGGCATGGGTACACCACGAATTAAACGTAAAAAACGTGCAGGCCTTTGTTCTGCCGTTGTTTGTGTAGGGTTCATCGTTTGCGCCAGACCTTGTGGGCTTAAATCCACGCCATCAAAGTCATAAATGCTGCGGATATGAATGGCACCAGCTTGCTGATTGGCTAAATCAGCATCAAGTTCACTACCAACAACTTTATCGGCAATAAACTCAGGTTTTACCTGCGCTTCTTGCATCACAATAGCTTCAGTTAATATATGGTCTTGGCTTGGACTAGCAACTAACTGCTGAGTGTTCTCACTTTGGTTAAATAACCAAAGTTCATAAAATGGTGTTGCTTGTTCTATATTGTCTTGGGCTAGCTCTTCAGCAGTTAATTGCCCACAAGCACGAGTTTCTTGCTCGATAACAACACGGCATAAATCCCAGCTCGCTAAATAACGTTGAGTACTGTCAGGTAATGGAAATAAATGATTAATTCGTCCTGCGGGCGATAAATTTTCTGAAAAATTATAATCCGCAACACTGCGATCAAAAAGATCAGATATTGCAGTTTCTTCAATCGGATTATTTGCCGCTATCGGTTGATATTGATCGGTAAAGTCATCAAGGTTAAGAATAATTGGGCGTTTTTGAAAATTACTTTCTTCACTACCATTTAACAATAATAAAATTTTTCCATTCGGCAATTGCTGTGGCTTAATAAATTCAATATTGGCATTACTTTCATCAATACTCAGCTGATGCGAATGCCAACCATATATCAACTGATTTTCTGTACCGTCTGGTCGCATACGATAAAGGTTAATTTGATTGTTGCCCCCCATAGCGTCCCAGCGGCTATATAAAATATGGCCATCTTGTAAAACTAAAGGGTAAAAATCATGGCTGAGGTTAAATGTCAGCTGTTCGATATCAGAGCCATCGGCTTGCATGATATGAATATTTAGCGTCGCCAGTTCAGAGCGCTCATTATTAGCGGTGTATTGCGGTTTACCTTCATCGAGTAAAATGGCACGGGACAAACGTTGACGGTTCGAGGCAAAAATAATACGACCATCAGGTAAGAAAGATGCCATTAAGTCATCACCTTGTTCGGCAATAACATCATTACTAACGACACGCGTTAACAGTTTTGTACTTTGCTGGTAACGCCAAATATTCCATTTTGGTTGTTCATTTTCATCTGCATCCTCAACTTCAGGTGCTCGAATAGAAACTAAGAATTCTTGTCCATCAGGCGACACTGAGAGATCTCGTATATCGATGAATTGCTCAATAATGTCAGTGCTGTCATCAGTGGAAAAAATATTAGCCGTTAATTCAAGCGCAAGTGCTTCAGGCGTAGCGTTAGCTTTTAAATTTAATTTTGCCCCTGGATTGAATTGAGTGGGTTCAAAAATAGGAAAGCTAGCCGCTTGATTAATTTCTTCAGAGGGATCGGTATCTAAACTTCGCTCGATGTATACAACAGGGAATTCTTCCAAGACTGGATCTGTATTTTCTTCACTTGGCGCGGTATCTGAGTTACAACCTGTGTTCAATAAAACAAAAAGCGCAAGTCCGCTAAAGCTTATTTTCGGATTCATGCTACTTTCCCGTGTAATTATTCGCCGACAACAATATTTAAAATCAATAAACAACAATATAACAAAAATGTAACCTATGCTAGCCTATAGCACTTGATGGCTATTAAATAAGTAAAAGCAAACAAATCAAATAGCTATAATAATTTATAATAAAAAGTGACAGTGGTTGACCACTGTCAGTATTTTTTACATAATTACATTTCGGATACAAAGTACTACATCCTTAGTACTAAGTACAACAGTTATTTTTTATTAAATAAAACGGTATATTTTTCTTGAAAAATGACGTATACCTAAAAAAGAGCATGCCAAACTGATTAAAAATCAAACAGAGCATGTGTAAAAATCACTATATTTTCGACATGATGTCGGAATATTTTTTCTACTCAACATCTTCAAGGAGGTTGTATGAAGGTGTTACTTTGTAACGTCATTTCGCCTAGTGTATGCAAATCCACAAAGACATTTTTTTTGCAAACAACTAAATTACTATTAAAAAAAAGAACATTACTAATATCAGCTATTTGCTCTGTATTTTTATTCACTACACCATTCACTTTCGCAGGCACATTAGAGCAAGCTAAACGTCTTCATGATCGTATTGCGGGGGTGCCTGCAAGTGCTGAAACACTATCAGAAATGGAAGCATTATTAGTCGATGGGAAACCAATTGAAGCTGCTTATGTTGCAATGGAATCGAAACATTTTTATAACACGACTTTAAAACTATTTTCGACACCTTGGACAAATAAAGAGCAAGATATATTTTTTCCACTCAACGATTATAGTGCAACAATTATTGGCATGGTGCGTGACGACATCGACTTTAGACAAATTCTACAAGCCAATATGACTTATGTTGGAAAAAGTGACTTAGGGTTGCCAGCTTATAACAACAATAATAACGACCACTATGTTGCGATTGAAGATAGAGCACTGGATTTATCAACCGACCTTGTACAAGTTACTCAGTCAGGTCTCAATGGCTTACCAGCTACCGCTACCGCGGGCGTATTAACAAGTCGAGCCGCCGCAAAGGCCTTCTTTTATCTTGGTACCAACCGAGCAATGCTCAGGTTTACCTTAATGAACCATTTATGTACTGACCTTGAGCCCATTAAAGACAATACCTTACCTCCAGACAGAATTCGCCAAGATGTCAGTCGTAGTCCGGGTGGCGATAGCCGTTTATTTATTAATAACTGTTTAGCTTGTCATAGTGGTATGGACCCGCTTGCACAAGCATTTGCTTATTATGATTATGACTTTAATGCTGATAATGATCCCGCAGCAGAGAGTGGTAATATTGCTTATAACCAAGACGGCACAACTGATAGCGTTACAGGTTCACGAGTACAAGCAAAATATTTTAATAACAATACAACTTTTCCATTTGGCTTCGCAACGCCGAATGATCAATGGAGTAATTACTGGCGCCATGGTGATAACAGAAGTTTAGGTTGGGATCCGGCACTTAGTGGTCAAGGCAGCGGTATGAAGTCGCTAGGTGAAGAACTAGCTAACAGCCAAGCCTTCGCACAATGTCAGGTTAAAAAGGTCTTCAATAATGTTTGTTTACGTGATGCCGAAAGTAACGCTGACTTAAATCAAATATCAACAACCACCGCTTCTTTTAAAGAAGGTGGTTATCAATTAAAACAAGTTTTTGCCGAAATTGGCAATTACTGTATGGGAGAGTAATGATGAATAAACTTAAATTACTCACCTGTTTATTGATGGTTAATTATTTAACTGCTTGTGGTGATAGTGAAGTTGAAACTCAACCACCAGTGCAACCAGACACGCCTAATAGCACATATACAGGCCCTGCTCCGCAAACCGAAGATATTCAAAAATATAAAACGGCGCTATTTGACAATGTTGCCAGCAGTGATCGCTGTGGAGCTTGTCATAAGGTCGACGACCAAGCGCCCTATTTTGCGCGCTTTGATGATGTTAACTTGGCTTATGCAGCAACAACGCCGTTAGTTGATCTATCAACACCAGCACAATCAAGGTTAGTAGAAAAAGTTGCCGGCGGGCACAACTGTTGGTTAGACAGTGATCAAGCCTGTGCTGATACTATGGTGCAATGGATAAAAATTTGGTCTGATGACCGCGTCAGCACAACAACAGAAATTGAACTAACGGCACCTATCATTCGAGAGACCGGCAGTAGCCGAAGCTTTCCTGACAGCACAACTTTATTTAGCTCACATGTTTACCCAATTGTCAGCCAATATTGTTCAACCTGTCATAGTGAAACCGCAAGTGCCGCACAATCACCCTTTTTTGCTAGCGAAGATATTGATGTTGCTTATCAAGCAGCACAACGAGTCATAAACCTTGACCAAGCCGAACTATCGCGTTTAGTTATTAGGCTCGGCAGCGAATTTCATAACTGTTGGGGTGACTGTCAAGCAAATAGCAATACTATGCTGGCAGGCATACAAGCCTTTAGTGAACAAATACCGGTTAACCAAGTTGATGAAGATATGGTTATCTCAAAAGCGTTAAGGCTCACCGACGGTATTGTTGCTTCAAATGGTGGTCGCTTTGAAAATGATACTATCGCCCTGTATCAGTTTAAAACAGGGAATGGCAATATTGCCTACGACACATCAGGAATTAGCCCTGCAGCAAATTTATCTTTAACAGGTGATATTGAATGGCTAGGCAGTGGCGGCTTAATTTTTAATAATGGCAAAGCGCAAGCTAGTACCGCCAACAGTAAGAAATTACATGACTTAATTACTGCCACTGGTGAATTTTCGCTAGAAGCTTGGTTAACGCCTGCCAATGTCACACAAGAAGGTCCTGCTCGTATTGTCAGTTACTCTGCTGGTGATAACGAACGAAACTTTACCTTAGGGCAAAGCCAATACAACTACGACTTTATGCTGCGTAATCAAGCAACATCACTTAACGGTGAGCCAGCTTTAAGCACGCCTGATGCTGATGAAGTTTTGCAAGCAACTTTGCAGCATGTGGTGCTAACTTACAATGCCACTGAAGGTCGAAAAATTTATGTCAATGGCAAGCTGATTGAAATAACAGATCAAGAAATTGCACCATTAGCATCATGGGACAATAGCTTTGCTTTAATTTTGGGGCGAGAAGCATCAAATAATCATATCTGGCAAGGTAACATTCGTTTGTTGGCATTATTTAACAAAGCGATGACAGCAGAACAAATACAGCAAAACTTTGACGTGGGCGTTGGTGAACGTTACTACCTGTTATTTTCTATTGGTGATTTAATCGATTTACCTAATACTTTCGTGATGCTTGAAATCAGCGAGTTTGATAATTACAGCTACTTATTTAGCCAGCCTTCTGTGGTCAACTTAGATCAACAAAGATTAACTACAGCACTACCAATTGAAGGACTAAACATTGGTATTAACGGTAAAGAAAGCGGGCAAAGCCAAGTTTATGCCAACTTAAGTAGGTCATTATCAACCGATGAATCTCTTGACGAACCATTACTGCTATCAGGTTTAGGCACCATCATTGCCATTGAAAAAGGTGCTGAGCAAGATGAGTTCTTCTTATCATTTGAACGCTTAGGCGAACATACCAATGTCAAAGTTGAAGGTGAATTAGTGGTGACAGCTGAAGTACCTGCTGACACAGAAAGTGCTGAAATTGGCATCAGAAATTTTGACGAGATTCATGCGAGTATGAGCCAATTAACAGGAGTTTCCCAAGAACAAAGTAAAGTGTTTGGTGTTTATCAGTTAGTGCAGCGACAGTTGCCTAGCATTAATAATATTGAAACCTTTATTTCTGCCCAACAAATGGGGATTACTCAGTTGGCTATCGCGTACTGTGATACCGCCATTGAAGACGTTAATTTACGTTCTAACTGGTTTCCAAATATAGACTTTACCCTTGAACCAAATATTGCTTTATCAGCCAGTCAACGGGGACAATTTATTGACCCGCTACTCGCACAATTAATGCCGCTAGACGTTGCTAGCCAACCAACGAAAGTTGCGGTAAGCAATGAATTAAGCAACCTTATTGACCGTTTAGCTGTTTGTAATAGCAACTGTAACGCAGAACGCACCCGTACTATTGCAAAATCCAGCTGTGCTGCGGTTTTAGCCAGTGCTGTCACTTTGGTTCAATAGGCTAGATATCTAGGAATATATTATGAAAAAAACTAAACATTATCATCCGGATGCGCCGTTATTATTTTCTGATCATAGCCGGCCAGTAAGTCGTCGTGACTTTATCTCATCTGGACTAAGAAAAGGTGCTGGCGTTGTTGCTGGCGCATCGTTATTTAGCATGTTTGCTAATCCAAATAATGCTCATGCTACATTATCGCCAGATCTTGAAGCGCTTCGCGCCTCATGTGGCATTAACGTTCAAGGCGCAGGAAAAATACCATTTATTTCCTTCGATTTGGCCGGTGGGGCAAATATCGCGGGCTCTAACGTCTTGGTTGGTGGCGCAGGCGGGCAACTCGACTTTCTATCAACAGGTGGTTATAACAAATTAGGTTTGCCTGGCGATATGGCACCTTCTATTGCCAACCCGAATGCCGACCAATCTGACTTTATTAATACTGAACTCGGTCTTGCCTTTCACTCTGACTCAGCATTTTTACGCGGTATTTTAGAGAAAACATCAGCCGATACTCGCAGTAAAATAAATGGCGCAGTAATTCCGAGTCGTTCAGATAACGATACTAGCAATAACCCACATAACCCAATGTACGCTATTGCAGCTGCTGGGGCTGACGGTTCACTTATGCCATTAGCAGGTTCTAGAAACACCGAATCAGGTGGCAACTCTATGGCGCCCAGTCGCTTTATTGATTTAAGTAAACGACCTACAAAAATTGATCGCCCTACTGATGTGACCGGCTTAGTCGATGTTGGTGACTTATTTAGTTTATTGTCTCAAAGTGATGCAGTTGCCGTAATGGAAAGTATTCAAAGAGTTAGTTCGCAAAAGTTAGCTTCGGTAAATACTCAAGTCACCCGTGATGCGGTGATTAAAGATTTAGTAAATTGTGGCTATGTGAAAAGTGCTGATTTGGCTGATCGTTTTGGTGATCCTAGCACGCTTAACCCACTACTTGACCCCGACATTGTTGGCCCTGCTGGCATTTTCTCATTAGCAGAATTTGACAGCGAAAGTGAATTTAGTAAAACCTCATCAATTATGAAGTTAGTCGTCAACGGCTTTTCTGGTGCAGGTACCGTTACTATGGGTGGTTTTGATTACCATACTGGAGACAGAGCAACAGGTGAGCTACGAGATTTACGAGCCGGTCGTTGTATGGGCGCTTGTCTTGAATATGCTGCTAGACGCAACAAACCATTGATGATGTATGTGTTCAGTGACGGCTCAGTTGCCAGTAATGGCCGAATAGATGAATCAGAAGAAGGTAGAGGTAAAGGCGAATGGACTGGTGATAATTCATCAACAGGTGCATCTTTCTTTTTAGTGTTTAATCCAAACGGTCGCCCACAACTTAATGGCGCTGATGAAAATCAAATGGCGATGAGTCAGCAAATAGGTTTTATGCGCCCTGATGCGTCGGTAGACACTAGTTCGGCTCCATCAGCGAATAACGTCAACTTATTGGTAGAAACAGTATTACTGAACTATTTAGCCTTACACGGTGAACAAGGCAGCTTTACTGGCTTAGTGCCAGGACAAGGCTTGGGTAACAATACCTTACTCGATAGTTTAACAGCCTTTCAACCAATCGTTACCGGTACACTAAACCAAGTATAGATAACGTTTATAAGCAATGTTTAGCGCTTTGTTTAGAGCATTGTTTAGAGCATTGTTTAGAGCAAGAAAAAAGCACCTTGAAGGTGCTTTTTTAGTTTAAGAATGGTGATATCTACTTATAAAGTTTCGAATTTCAAACCCAATTGCTAGTTCTGCTGTAAACCGAGGGAGAAATGCAGTTTCTGCTGATTATCAATAATAATCGCTTCATAGTCAGGCAGGTTGTCAATAAATGCCATGCCTTGCTCTAATCCTAGAACAAAAAGCGTTGTCGATAACGCATCAACGTAAGTGGGATCTTGCCCAATGACTGAAACACTGACCACCTGTTGAGCTGACTTACCTGTTTTAGGGTTGATAATATGATGATAGCGTACCTCATCTTCAATAAAGTAACGTTCATAGTCGCCAGAAGTAGAAATAGCTTCATTACTCAAGGGCAAATGTACTGCAGTTTTATCACTCGCTCTAGGATGTTTAATTCCCACCAACCACGGACGACCTTTGCGATCACCTAGCAGCCCGGTATCACCGCCCGCACTAACCAAACCATGTTTTATGCCCGCCGATGCTAATATGGCTAAACAGTTTTTTACCGCATAACCTTTAGCAATACCGCCCAAATCGATTTTAATTTTAGGATTTTTAAAGCTAATTGTTTGCTGTTCTTTGTTTAGTACTAAGCCTGTGTGATCAATAGCCGCGAGCGCTTGCTGAATTTGTTGGTTATTCGGCTTTTGCTTTATTCGATAGTCGTACTGATAGCCAATCGATGCATAAGTAATGTCAAAGGCCCCATCACTCTGCTGAGATATTCGCTCGGCTTTGGCGAGTAAGTTAAAAAGCTCTAATGATATTTTTACAGGTTCATTTGGTGCTAAGCGATTTACTGTCGATAACTCGCTTTCAGGTTTGTAAGGGCTCATTTCCTGATCAATGCGGCGCATCTCGTTTTCGACCGCAGTAATAATATTGTTTGCCCGCGTTTGTTCTGAATCTTGGTCACCGATTTTGGCAGCTTCGGTTGGCAGCCAAAATTCAACGTGTGCTTGAGTGCCCATCACTTTAAAACTATGCTTATGCCACTGTGCATTGGCAGTATTACTACTGAGTAGCAAACTAAGTGTTGCGATGAAAGTCCAAAATAAAGTACGCATATGCTCTACTCACTCGTTAAAATTAGCTTGTTACAGCCTGTTTTTTGGTATTACTTTGCCGTAAAAATAAAGCAAAAACACCACCAATAAAGGCGGTAAATGCCGCAAAATCAAATGTTGTCATGGCGCCAATACCATCTTGCCACAATATGCCTGCCATATAAGCGCCAACAGCGCCACCTATACCATATACTCCGCCGATATAAATTGCTTGTCCGCGGCTTTGCTGGTTGGCATTAAAGTGTTGCTGAATAAAGGCAATACTAGCGCTATGGTACAAACCAAAACTTAATGCATGAATGAGTTGTGACAAGGCTAAGGCACTATCGCTGTCGGCATAATGTCCGACAATATACCAGCGTAATGCAGTTAATAAAATGCTACTGCTGATCAGTGTTTTTAATGAGAAACTTTTAAAAAATAAACCCGCAAAAATAAAAATACCAATTTCGGCTACCACACCAATAGCAATAAAGATCCCGATGAGAAAACCAGAATAAGCCAAGTTTTTTAGGTATAAAGCAAAAAACACATAATACGGACCAAAGCTCATTTGCAGCATTAAGCCAGCAAAGAAAAAAAGTAAAAAATTACTATTTAATACTTTATCTTTGATCGACGAATTATCGGCTTTTGCGAGACTTTTAATACGAGGTTGTTGACTCATCAAGGTCGAAAAAAAGAGCCCAGCTAGAATAGCAATACCAATATAACTAAAAGCTTCTGCTGAGTAACGTTCAATTAACTCGCCACCAAGCATAGCAACAATGATAAAACCGATACTGCCCCACAATCGAATACGGGCATATATCTTGCCACTTTTGCGAATAGAGTTTAATGTCATCACCTCAAGCTGCGGTAATATGGCGGTCCAAAACAAACTAAACATCGCCAAACTAAACATCAACGGCCAATAACTTACTGTCCAAATAATTAAGCTAAAACTTAACAAAGACAATAAAGCGCCAATTTTTACTATGGTTAATTGTTTACCTGATTTATCTGCCAGCTGCGCCCAAAGCGTTGGTGCCACTATTTTAGTCGCGGTAATTACCGCCAATATTTCACCAATTTCCAGCGAGGTGAAACCTCTCGCATCAAGAAACACCGATAAAAAAGGCACCACTAAGCCCAAAATACCGAAGTACCAAAAATAATTCGCCGAAAGGCGAACGAATTGCTTTGAAACCACTAGTTAAAAATCCGTAGGTAATTTATCGCTCAATATCAGGTGTTTCACAGACCACATCAGCATTTTGCGCGCGATGTCTTAAATAATGATCCATCAAGGTTAATGCTAACATAGCTTCAGCAATTGGCACGGCACGAATGCCAACACACGGATCATGACGCCCTTTAGTTACTATATCCGCCGATTGACCTTCAAGATCAACGGTTTTACCGCTCACACCAATACTAGAGGTTGGTTTAAGTGCAATTGAAGCGACAATGGGTTGGCCAGAAGAAATACCGCCTAATACACCACCTGCATGATTTGAAGCAAAGCCTTCTGGTGTTAATTCATCACGATGCTCTGAGCCTTTTTGATTAACGACAGCAAAGCCGTCACCAACTTCAACCGCTTTAACGGCATTTATGCCCATTAAGGCATGCGCAATATCAGCATCTAGACGATCAAATATAGGCTCGCCTAAGCCAACCGGTACATGGTTTGCAACGACCATTAACTTAGCACCAATTGAATCTTTTTCTCGCATAATGTCGCGTAGCAATTCATCCAATTGTTCAAGTTTGTTGGCATCAGGGAAAAAGAATGGATTTGACTCAACGATATTCCAATCAATATTTTCTGCACAAACGTCGCCAATTTGTGTCACACAAGCTTGAATAGTAATGCCAAATTTTTGTTGTAAGTATTTTTTAGCAACCGCGCCTGCCGCAACGCGCATAGCAGTTTCTCGAGCAGAAGAACGGCCGCCACCACGGTAATCACGAATGCCGTACTTTTGCCAATAAGTGTAGTCTGCATGGCCTGGACGAAAAGTATTAGCAATATTACCGTAATCTTGCGAGCGTTGATCGGTATTTTCAATCAACAAACCAATCGGTGTGCCAGTCGTTTTACCTTCAAAAACACCTGACATGATTTTCACTTCGTCTGCTTCACGACGGGCAGTGGTAAAGCGAGAAGTTCCTGGTCTGCGACGGTCAAGATCATGTTGCAAATCAGCTTCACTGAGCTCAAGACCAGGAGGGCAACCATCAATAATGGCACCTAAACCTAATCCATGGCTTTCACCAAATGAAGTAACCGTGAATAACTTACCAAATGTATTGCCTGACATAATGATGTTGACCCGTAAATGTTGTTTCGCGAAATCGCCAATTAACTCATTGACGTACTTTTTATTTATTGCTGGAGAATTCCTGCTGATGTTGCTGTAGTTGTGCTTTGGTTATTCGAAATACACCATGGCCACCACGCTCAAATGTTAGCCACTGAAATGGCACATTAGGAAATGCAGCGGTTAAATGCACTTGTGAGTTACCCACTTCACAAATGAGAACACCATTATCATTTAAATGGTTTGCCGCCTCGCTCAGAATTCGACGAGTAATATCTAAGCCATCAAAACCACTACCTAAACCCATTTTAGGCTCATGCAGAAATTCTTGTGGCAATGCGTCAACATCTTCTTGATCAACATAAGGAGGATTAGTCACTATTAAATCATAGCTTTGCCCTTCAACCCCAGAAAAAACATCAGAATAAATTGGAATAACTTGTTCTACTAGGCCATGACCTTCAATATTCATTTGCGCAACATTTAGGGCATCAACAGACAAATCAGCAGCGTCAACATCTGCTTCAGGGAAATTAATCGCACAAGCAATTGCAATACAACCACTACCGGTACACAAATCTAAAATTTGCTGCGGTGCAGAATCAATTAAGCCTTCAAATTTATTACCTATCAGTTCACCAATTGGTGAGCGAGGCACTAAAACGCGTTCATCGACATAAAATGGTAAACCACAAAACATTGCTTGATTAGTTAAGTAGGCAGCAGGCAAGCCTTCAGTAATTCGACGTTCAAATAACGCTAATATTGCCTGTTTTTCTTGTGTAACCAATCGGCACTGCATTAATTCATCAACCATATCGCTAGGTAATGACAACTGATGCATAATCAAGGTTATTGCTTCATCCCAAGCGTTGATAGTGCCATGACCAAAATATAACTCAGCTTGATTAAACTGACTGGCACCAAAACGCACATAATCACCAATGGTGTGCAATTGTTCGCTCACATCTGCAAAATTTAATGTTTCCACATATTCCTCTAATATCTCAGCGCCATAATTATTTTAAGGGCTATATTAACCTTTCGCTTGTTATTGTTCGTCGATGTTTTTAGACTTCACCAATGAAATTTAAAGACGCACTTAACGCGGAAGAAAAAAAGTTGTTTAAAAATGCCATAGGTAAGGTAAAACCTATGGTGCAGGACAGAGTACACCCCGAAAAAAGAACCATCAAGCAGAAAACAACGTTAGCAAGACAAAAAGATAAAAAAGTTGTCGCTGAGTTTCATTTTTCAGATGAGTTTGAACCTGATTTAAATAGCCAAGGCCCAGTGAAATATGTTCGTGAAGGTGTTGATAGCTTTGAAGCTAAAAACCTTCGTCGAGGGCAATATGTACCCGACCTTATTCTTGATTTGCATGGCCTTGACCAACATCAATCAAAACGCGAAATAGCCGCTTTACTTGCTGCTTGTGAAAAAGAACATGCGCAATGTGTTTGTATTGTTCATGGCCTAGGCGCGCGGATATTAAAAAATAAAGTTCCCCACTGGTTAGTACAACACCCAGACGTAATGGCTTTTCATCAAGCGCCATTAGAATGGGGTGGCAATGGCGCACTACTTGTTCTGGTTGAATTGAAAGATAAATTCGTTCGCGACTAAACAGTAACGCACTAATGAAGTCAAATTACTATTTACAATATGACTTCATTAGGTGATACCAAGGTAACAAATTCACCTAACATTCTTGTTGTATCATATTCAATTTGTGCCACTGATGCAGTTTGAAATATTGGCATAGTATTATCGCTGGTTAATTCTGCCACTAAATAGCTAACTAAAGGCATGTGCGACACCAATAAAATCTTTTTATATTGCTCAAGGCTAAACACAGCATCTAAGTAGTCATGCACTTCTTTTGCATTGTCTTCTGGAGTAATGAAACTTAGTGTTTTTCTTGCACCTACTGATTTTAGTTGCTCAATAACTGTATCTGCAGTTTGTTGTGCTCGTAAATAAGGGCTAACAAAAACACAATCAAAGGTGTGCTGATTTTCAGCCAACCATTGCGCAGATGTTCTAGCTTCATTGATCCCATTTTCTGTTAATGGTCTTAATGCATCTGAAGGCGCAATATTTTCAGCTTGGCCATGACGCATAACAAAAATTTGCATAACTACCTTAATTTAAACGAACTTTATTATTTGCGGCTATAGTAAAGGAATTCTTTAACTTTTTATAACATCCGTTAAGAATAAAATGGACTCACCTTATTCCTTAGGGTAATTTAGAAAGATAACAAAAATAGGACTCTAGCCACAGTAAAATTGCGCTACAGGTCAAATTTTGCGGGAGCAATTGTGAAAAAAAGCCCTAATGACGCAAAGCAATATCAAGCGATAACGCTAACCAATGGTTTACGCGCATTATTGGTTCACAACCCAGAATCAAATAAGTCTGCCGCAGCCTTAGCGGTTAATGTTGGTCATTTTGATGACCCAAATCATCGTCAAGGGCTTGCTCACTTCCTCGAACACATGCTATTTTTGGGTACAGAAAAATACCCTGACGGTAGCGAATACCAGAAATTCATCAATGAACATGGCGGCAGTAATAACGCATGGACTGCCACCGAGCATACCTGTTTTTTCTTTGACATTGGCCAGCAACACTTTGCAGCCGCAATTGAACGTTTTGGTGAGTTTTTTACTGCACCGTTACTTTCAGAGGAGTTTGTTAATAAAGAACGTAAAAATATTGACGCCGAATTTAAGCTAAAACTTAAAGACGATATTCGACGACTTTATGACGTTCATAAAGAAACCATTAACCAAAACCACCCTTTTGCTAAATTTTCCGTGGGAAGTAGCGAAACATTAGCCGATAAAGCCGGTTATAACTTACGTGACGAAGTGTGTGACTTTTTTCAAAATAATTATCAAGCTCATTTTATGACCTTGGTTTTGGAAGGACCACAGGCTATTGCGGAGTTGGAAAGTTTAGCAAAAATACATTTTTCCAAGATTAAATCAAATAGCGTTACTAAAGCTAAAATTGAGCAACCGCTTTATCATGCCGAACATCAAAAACAATGGATTAAAGTTCGCCCGGTTAAAAATGATCAACAGTTAATCATTAGCTTTGCTATGCCAAGTATTGACAAATTCTACCGCCACAAACCAGAGGCTATTCTTGCTTATTTAATTGGTCATGAAGGTCCTGGCAGTATTTTATCATTACTTAAAAGCAAACAATGGGCATTAGCGCTAACCGCTGGCTCTGGAATAAACGGCTCTAACTTTAAAGATTTCAATATTAACATCTCACTATCTGAGTTAGGTGAGCAAAACACTAAATCCATTATCAATATTGTATTTTCTTATATTAAGTTATTGAAAAACGCACCGTTGAATGAACAATATTACCGAGAGAAAAAAGCATTAGCAGAGTTATCATTTTCATATCAAGAAAAGCTTTCACCACTTGATTCAGCAAGTCAGCTTGTTATCAACATGCAGCATTACCCTGAGCAAGATTATATTTTCGGTGATTATGTTATGGAAGGTATGGATGAATCAGCATTTAACATCTTACTCAGCTATATGGTGGCGACAAACCTTCGAATAATTACCGTTAGCCAACAATTTGACGAGCATAAAGAAAATAAAGTCAGTAAATGGTATCAAGTCCCCTACTCTGTTAGTGATATCCCTTCTGCTCAAATTGAAGAATGGCAGAACACACCTCATATTGAGCAGCTATTTTTACCAAACGAAAACGCCTATATTGTTGCACAACCACAACTTATCGCTTATCAAGATAAAGATAACAACCCGTTAACTCCACCGATAAGTATTTGCCAACAAGATGGCTTATGCGTTTGGTTTAAACATGACACCAGTTTTAATACCCCAAAAGGTTACATATATATATCAATCGACTCACCAAAGGTAATAGAAAGCGCCAGTAATATTGCTATGACACGTTTGTTTATTGATCTTTATAGTGATGCAGTAGTTGAAGAACATTACGATGCCGAGTTAGCGGGTATTCACTATCACCTGTATTCTCATCAAGGTGGTATGACATTGCAGCTTTCCGGTATTAGTACTAAACAAGGACAATTATTACCACTATTACTTTCCAGTCTCCTTAACTGTGCGTTTTGTCAGGAAAAATTTGAGTTGCTCAAACAGCAACTTATAAGCCACTGGAGAAATGCCGAAAGCAGTAAATCGATTTCACAGCTGTTCGCAACGCTTAGTGCAAGCATGCAACCGAAAAGCCCTAGCAGCCAAACATTAATTGCTTCACTAGAAAAAATCAGCTTTGATGGCTTTAAAGACTTTATTTCACAAATATTCGACCAAGTGGCAATAGACGTCTTAATTCATGGTAATTGGCCAAAGAGTGCTGCAGAACAAATGATTAAAAGCATACAGCGAGAGTTTGGGCCACATTTATCGCAAGAAAGTATAGTGAAAATTCCTTGTGTGGATATTCAGGAAAAGCAACAAATAACCATACCCATGTTATTGCCTGAACATGACCACGCTGCAGTACTTTATTATCCTATGCCCAATAAAGACTTAAGTTCAGTGGCATTAACCATGTTAACCAACCAGTTACTTTCTCCTATTTTTTTCCAGGAAATGCGCACTGAAAAACAATATGGTTATTTAGTTGGTGTTGGCTTCATTCCTATAAATCGCTACCCAGGTATTGCCTTTTATATCCAGTCACCTCATACCGACTCTTCAACACTAACATCTGCTATGAATGACTTTATTGGCAGAGCTGCGGATTATGTCAAAGCTTTACCAGAAGAGCACTGGCAACATCTGCAGTTTGGCCTTGCAAGCCAATTACAAGAAAAAGACACAAATTTAAGAATAAAAAGCCAACGATACTGGGCTGCTATTTGTAATAAAGAAGCTTCCTTCACACAAAAACATCAACTTATTGAAACCATAAAATCATTATCAATTGCCGATATAATTAACTTTATTCAGCAACACTTTCATGGTGCAATTACTGACGACCGCTTGTCATTATTAAGCTATGAAAACAATGACCAATTTGAAAGTATGGTGAAAAAACTTCCCACTACCGACAATAGCGAATTATTGCTAAAAAAATGTCAAAGAAAATACTAACCCTGCCGATATAATTATATGTGTTAAAAATCATTCACTTTATATTGTTATAACTTAAATAACAGCAATGATTGACTTAATCACCCGCATCACATTTAATGGGGTGTGACGTCCAAAAAATAATAATATCAGGCATATCCATTAAGTTATTTTACCTAGGATATGGGCTTCACTACCATAAGGTTGTATTAGTGCATTTATTTTTTTTCAAACAAAGACTACTTTCCAAGTTTTCTATCTTCTGTACTTTTTTTGCATGTTCTATAGCTTTATCGCTTGCTATTCAAACTTACGCATTCGCCAATAACGTCAACCAAACGCCATTAAAATTTGAGCGCATTTCAATCGCTGAAGGTTTATCACAAAGCTATGTTTACGATATTATTCAAGATGATAATGGCTTCATATGGATTGCGACACAAGATGGTTTAAATCGTTATGATGGCAAAAACTTTGTTTATTACCGCCATGATAGTACCAACAAGAATTCAATCGCTGACAATTTCATCCGTAAACTTTTTATCGATAATAAAAATGTTCTCTGGGTTGGCACTAATGAAGGCTTAAGTCGTTACAACAAATCATTAGATAATTTCGATAACTTTTACCACCAAGCCAATGACAGTAATTCGCTCAAAGACAATGAGATTTGGGACATATATCAAAATAAACAAAGTACACTATTCGTATCAACGAAAGAAGGCATGCAAAAGTTTGATACTGAAAATGGTAACTTTACCCGTATTCGCTTTCGTGGTTTTGAAAATGTACTAAAAGAAATTAAAACCATCTTTCAAGACGAAAAAGGCAATTACTGGTTAGGTACTTATGATCAAGGAATATTTTTAACCAACAGCACAATGTCTTCCGTTGTATCCTTAAACGATAACAACAAGTGGAACCTGCAGCTTAACGCAAGTGCCCTTTATGATTTAAAGTTTATTGATAATCAATATTGGCTCGGAACGAATAATGGCCTTTTTATTATTTCGCAAGATTACGAAGTTGTTAAGCACTACAGTGAGAGCAGTCAGGAAATCAACTTAAAACTACTATCAAATAAAGTTCGATCTATTGAACTACTTGATGACTCAGCAGTTTGGCTTGGGACACTGAACGGACTAAATAGCATTAATACTTTAACCGGCGAAGTAAATGCCTATCAAAATGCTCAGCACAAAAATGCACTTTCCGATAATTTTATTTATAAAGTTTACAAAAGCCATGCTGGTAAAATGTGGTTAGGTACATCTGGAGGAGGCATCAATACATTTAATATACTGCAAATGTCATTAGTGCATGGGCTTTTTGAGTATAATAATGTAGGCCAAGCCATATACGCATTTGCAGAAACGTCAGATAATACAGTCTGGTTCACAACAGAAAATGGGCAACTAAATAAATTAACACCTGAAGGTAAAGTTAACCAAGTTAATATTCTCAACAACACTCCAATTTCTCATTTAATGGTAGATAACAAAAATAATTTATGGTTAAAAACCGAACAAAGCTCTTCTTCAGAAAATTTTAACCTTTTTTATTATGACGTTAAAGAAGGGGTATTAAGTAAAAATAGGGAATGGGGGAAAGACGCCAAGCAATTAAATTCTAGTAACTCCATTTTACTTGAAAATAAAATATGGTTCATTGAACAAGAAGGTTTATTAAAAAGTTTTGATATAGAAACACAAGAATTTCACATTTTTGAGCAAGACACATCAATGAGATTTACATCTCTTACAAGTAGCATTAATAGTAATATTTGGCTTTCCACAATAGATAAACGCATTGTCACGTTCGATACTTTAAGCTTAAGCTTTTCTTCAAAAGAATATTCGATTGAAGATAACATTGATTATGGAAATTACACTAACATTGCAGTATCAGAAAATTGGATTTGGCTAGGTACAAGAGGTCAAGGTATTAGGCTTGTTAATAAACATAGTGCTGAAACAAAAATTTTTAATGAAGATGCAGGACTTTCAAATAACTTTATTTCTGACATAAAGTTAGATGCTAATGAAACCGCGTGGGTCTCTACAAATAAAGGTATAAATGCAATATTACCAAACACGGAATTTGTAAAATCATTTAATATTGATTTTCAACTTTATGATAATGAATTTATCAGTGACAGTGGAATCATTACAAAAAACGAAACCATATTTTTTGGCGGCTTAAATGGCTTTCATGCATTTTCACCTGATGAACTCCTAAAAATTAGTCAGAACCTTCCTAGACCATATTTAACGAATATTTTAGTCGCGAATAAAGAAATAGCTGCATCACAATTAACCGAAAATAATTTTAGTACTTCAAAAGTGCCTAATTATCTAAACTCTTTAGCGTTAGAACACAAGCAATCACCATTTAGTATTGAGTTTATCTCTCCCAACACTAAGCTCCCGAGCCACCTAAAATACCGTTATCGTTTATTAGGTCTAGAAGAGAATTGGATAGACGCTGGTAAAAATAACTTACGAGCGACATATACATATTTAAGTCCGGGTGAATATACCTTCGAAGTACAAGCTTATGATTTGCAAAACAGTCAAGAAAGCCAAATAAAAACTCTCGACATTACCATAATGCCGCCATGGTGGTTATCACGTAGTGCCATTTTATTTTATAGCCTAATCACCATATTGATTATTGGCTATATCCTGCAGCAAATGCGCCATAAAAGACTCTATCACTTACAAATAAAGCTAAGTGAAGAACGTTTGAAACTTTCTCTTTGGGGGAGCGGCGATGAAATGTGGGACTGGAATATTAAGAAAGGTAAGATATACCGCTCTAATATATGGGGCATTCTTGAATTTCCTCAAGATGGCAAGCGTAATGTTGGGGCTGATCAAACGAATATTCACTTACAGGATATCCCAAGAGTAAGGGAAGCACTAAACCAGCACTTTGAAGACAGCAGCCAACATTTTGAAGCAACCTATCGCGTAAAAGACAAAGATGACAAATGGATTTGGGTGCTTGACCGAGGAAAAATTGTTGAGCGTGATGAAAAGAAAAAACCCACTCGAATGACTGGGACATTAAAAGATATTAGCCAAATAAAGCGCGCAGATGAACGCCTAAAGCTATTCGCAAAATGTATTGAAAATATTTCCGATGCCATTGTTATTTATGATCGTCAATTTACCGTTGTCGATGTAAACAAAGCTTTTCAACGCATTACAGGAAAAACAAAGCAGCAAATGCGTGGCTCTCTATTAAAGTTTGAACAATACCCTGAAAGTTTTAATCAGAATGTTAAGAAGCACTTGATCACAAAGGGCAGTTGGCACGGTGAAATTGAAAGTATTCGCGACAATGGTGAGCTTTATTTAACTGACTTAAACATTGATATTATTAAAGATGAAACTGGCAATATTTCACATTTTGTTGGCGTCTTCTCGGATATCACTAAACGTAAGCAAACCGAGGCTGAATTAAGAAAACTTGCTAACTCTGACACGCTAACAGGGTTACCTAATCGCTCATATTTCCAAGCCAACCAACAACGATTAGTGAATAATAAAATCCCCCATGCCTTATTGGTTTTTGATTTGGACAACTTTAAAAAAGTAAATGACTCTCTAGGTCATGAAGTCGGTGATGTCTTACTTTGTAAAGTTGCCGAGCGTATTAGAAGTCTAGGAAGAAATCAAGATAGTGTTTATCGACTAGGCGGGGATGAGTTTAGTTTGATTGTTGAAAACACTAACGATATCCATACCACTACGTCAATCGCAAAACAGGTATTAGACTCTATAGCGTTGCCACTTAAACTTAAAAGCCAAGAGATTGTGCTTTATAGTAGTATTGGTATTGTGCTTTACCCTGAAGATGGCATAAACCCACAGGAATTATTAAAAAACGCTGATACGGCAATGTATCACGCTAAAAACTCTGGTGGTAACAAGTATCAATTTTTCAGCGACTCAATGAACAAAACAGCCGTCAAACGCTTACAAATTGAAAATCTTATTCGTCATGGATTAAAGGAAGATTTTTTCTCAGTCTTTTACCAACCTAAAATTGAAATTGCCACAGGCAAAATTGCAGGTATGGAAGCACTTGTACGTTTTGAAACTCCTAGTAAGGGTATTATTAGCCCTGTTGTGTTTATCCCGGTATCTGAAGAGACAGGACAAATTATTGATATTGGTGAAGTTGTACTTCGCAAAGCCTGTTTTGCTACCAAGAAATGGGTCGACGCTGGGTTATTCGAAGGACGCATCGCAGTTAACTTATCAGCCGTGCAATTTACTCAGCCAAATTTAGTTGCCATGATAGCGAATGCATTAAAAGAAAGTGGCTTATCTGCTAAATATTTAGAGTTAGAAATAACTGAAGGCACGGTAATGGACTCGCCACAAAAAGCCATAGATACCATGTTGCAAATTCGTGCTATGGGTATTCATTTATCCCTAGATGATTTTGGTACGGGTTATTCTTCACTTGCCTATTTAAAGAAATTTCCACTTAATACTTTAAAAATAGATAAGGCATTTGTCGATGATATTGAAACCTCAGAACAAGGTCGAAATATGGTGGCAACAATAGTCACTATTGCCCATAACCTTGGTATGCAAGTAGTAGCAGAAGGTGTTGAAACTAATCAGCAACTAAGCTTTTTATCTGGCCTTCGCTGTGAGCAACTACAAGGGTATTTATATAGTAAACCATTACCTGAAAATGACTTTCAAAAGTATTTACTGTCTTTTCAAATTACCAACAGATCAACCTCATTCGGTAAAAACTCCATTTAAACATAAAGTGTCAATTTTATGTCGTTAAAGCATAGCATTCTCTAAACATCTGATTCAAAGCCCTAAAAACAAGGGCTTTGAACTTTTGGCACAAATTTAGCTTATACCTTATTGAATTTAAAATCATTTTAATAAGGAAATAGCATGCTTAGTTCATTAATTCTATCTTTAGTAATGTCAGCGACTCCGACTGAGGTAAACACGAATGACTTTAATATCGAAGAAGCAGGTACTCGTAAAGGCCAAGTTCGTATCGGCACTCGTAAAGGTCAAGTTCGCATCAATGAGCAAGAATTAGATATTACAGAAATTGGTACTCGTAAAGGCCAAGTTCGCATCGGCACTCGTAAAGGTCAGGTACGCATCAATGACCAAGAATTAGATATTACAGAAATTGGTACTCGTAAAGGCCAAGTTCGCATCTAGGAGTCATTATGCTTAATCTAATTAAATCTCTATTTGCTAATGAAGCAAAAGAAAATGCTATAGCGGCAAGCATCGAAATTAAAGAGATGCCAGCTAGCACATGGTGGAATTAGGCTCTTTAAAGCATTTTAGTAGCTTTAAACGAGAAAAGGATACAATGCTACAAGGAAGTTAGCGTTTTAATATTATCAGGCCCTTTAGCCCGATAATTTTACAAAGGAAGGTTAGATGCCTAAGCTGAGAAAAGTAAACAGTCAAAACCAAAGCGCTGATATGTCTTTACGCGTTTCTTCATACAAAACATTGGCCAGATCAATGGGCCAAATACCAAGCCAGCCGTTGCCCATCGCTTAGCACCTAAACCATTACTGATAGCCTGACAATAAAAAAACAATGAAAAAACAATAGCTAGTACTGCTAGAAAGAACAAACTCACGTTTTACCTACTTCAAAAATAATACAAAAAAACTACAAGTGTTACCAAACGTGCGCATCTTATCAACATTAGAGTAATTGTTCAAAAAGTATTATTTTATTATCGTCACTCTTTGCCATTCATGGCATCGTGACATACTGTTCGTCTTGAACATAAAAAAGAGGCAATAAATTGCCTCTTTAAGTGTCCATTTATTGCCTAGTTTACGGTGAAATCATTCCACTAATAATCAAGGCTTAAATAATTGATTACGATGAATAGTAACTTTCACCTTCTTGTGCAATTTTAACTAGAGCATCACAAGGTGCAAATCGTTCGCCAAACTCTGCTTGCCATTGGTTCAATTTACTAACCAAAGTAACTGCGCCTATCTTATCAATATAGTTAAATGGACCACCAAGGAATGGCGGAAAACCAATACCAAAAATAGCACCGATGTCACCATCACGAGCGTTACGAATAATACCTTCATCCAAACAACGGGCGGCTTCATTAAGCATCATGTAAACACAACGTTCAACTTGTGCTTCAGAAACCGCTTTGTTACTCGTTTGTAGTCCAAGTGAACTATAAACACCTTCATCAACCAACTTCTTTTTACTCTTAGTATTATATTGATAGAAACCTTTTTTAGCTTTCTTACCTAAACGACCATCAGCAATTAGTTTAGAAAAAGCTGCAGGAGGAGCAAAACGTTCACCTAATTCAGCTTGTAGAATTGGGCCTATTTTAGAGCCAACATCAATACCAACTTCGTCCAATAATTGCATCGGCCCAACAGGGAAACCAAATTTCACCATGGCTTTGTCTAAGGCTTCAATTGAACAGCCTTCAAGTAACAACATGCCAGCTTCATTCATATAAGGCGCCAAAATACGATTCACATAAAAACCGGCTTTGTCTTTAACAACAATTGGGGTTTTACCTTGCTTTTTAGCAAACGCAACAGTTGTTGAAATAGTTTGATCTGAGGTCTTATCGTGAGCAATAATTTCGGCTAGCGGCATTTTATCCACAGGTGAAAAGTAATGTAGGCCGATAACATTTTCTGGGCGTTGTGCTTTTTCAGCAATTTGTCCAATCGGTAAACTTGACGTATTACTCGCGAAAATCGTACTTTCTTTACAATGGCTTTCAATATCTGCCACCATATTTTGTTTTAGCGTTAAATCTTCGAAAACCGCTTCAACCGCAATATCAACATTGCTAAAACCGGTAAATTCGGTTGTACCTGTGATATTTGCTAGCTGATTTTGCATTTCACTATGGCGCATAAAGCGACGTTTAACTTTTTTGTTCAATAAGTCATAACCATATTTAAGTGCATGGCTAATACCTTGATGTGAAATATCTTTAATACGTACCGGTAATTTTGCTTTGGTTGCCGTTACAAAAGCAATACCGCCCCCCATTAAGCCGCCACCAAGTACCGCAACACTTTCGATCTTAGCAGGTTGAATGCCTTCAACGCCCTGCTCTTTTTTCATATCTGTGGTTGCAAAGAATATTTGTCTAAGCTGCGCAGAAACATCACTCATCACTAACTGACCAAAATGCTCAGCTTCGACTTGATAACCTTTCGATGGTGCTTGTTCAGCACCTGTACGAATACAATCAATAATTTTTAGTGGCGCAGGGTAATTACCTTTAGTTTTACCTAGTACCATTTTTGTCGCTTGGCTAAATAAAACACTGCGACCTAAACGGTTCCCTTCAAGCAATTTATCCGTCAATGATAATTTACGTGCTTTAGGTTTCACTTTGCCTGAAAGCGCTAGCTTTTCTGCCGTTTCAATTAAAATACTATGAGGAACAACTACATTTACTAAACCTGCTTTTAAAGCTTGTTTTGCGCGTAACTGCTTGCCTGTTAGCATCATATCCAATGACTTTTGAATACCAACAAGTTTTGGCAAACGTTGTGTTCCGCCGCCGCCAGGTAATAACCCTAATTGTACTTCAGGTAAACCTAATGCCGTTTTACCACTATCACTACAAACACGACCGTGACATGCCATAGCAAGCTCTAAGCCGCCACCTAAACAAGCACCATGTACTGCAGCAACAACAGGAATAGATAAATTTTCTAATTGATCAAAAATCATCTGTCCTTGACGAGAAAGCGCTGTAGCTTCTTCTGCAGAAGTACAATTAGCCAACATATGAACATCAGCGCCCGCAACAAATGAGTCCGCTTTACCACTAAGTAAAACTAACCCTTTTATTGTTTTGTCTTCACGAATTTCTTTTAATGTTGCAGCTATTTCTTCCCCAAACTCAGCTTTTAGGGTATTCATGGAGTCGCCTTTAACGTCCATGACCAAATGTGCGATGCCGTTTTCTTGGCGTACCAAACTAAAAGTATTCGTATCTTCCGGTATAGTTAAATCATTTTCTTGCATTGTAACGTCCGTCATTAGTCTGTCTCCACAATCATTGCTGCGCCTAAGCCACCAGCGGCACAAGCAGTTGTTAAACCAACACCACCACCACGACGGTTTAATTCATTTAAGGTTTGCACGATTAAACGCGTGCCCGTTGCTGCAAATGGATGTCCATAAGCTAGCGAGCCACCCATTACATTGAATTTATCCATATCAATTTCGCCAATGGCCTTATCGCGACCAAGGTGCGTTTGAGCAAACTTATTACTGCCAAACATTTTTACATTCGCCAGTGCTTGCGCGGCAAAAGCCTCATGCATTTCAATAAGATCTAAATCAGCTAACTCCATCCCCGCACGTTTAAGTGCGATAGGTGAAGCAAAACTCGGACCCATTAGCATATCTTCCCAAACATCAATGGCGGCAAAGCCATAGCTGCGGATATAACCTAGCGGCTTGTAACCTAACTCTTTTGCTCGCCCTTCTCGCATAAGCAATATAGCTGACGCACCATCAGTTAACGGCGTACTTGTTGCCGCGGTTACCGTGCCGTATTTACGGTCAAATACTGGTTTTAACTTCGCATAACTAGCTAATTCTGAATTTTCACGAATACAGTTATCTTTATCGATAAATGATTTATACGGTTCGCTGTGAGTAGACATTACCTCACCGGCAAGCTTACCTTCTTGCCAGCTTTTTGTAGCAAGCGTATGTGAGCGATGCGCTAGTGCATCTTGCTCTGCACGGGTAATACCATGCGTTTTTGCCATTTGTTCGGCAGTTTGTCCCATTGACAACCCTGTTGAATATTCAGCAACAGCAGGTGGCACAGGTAAAATATCTTTAAATTTAAGCTGTCGAATTAACGACATCTTCTGTCCGAAAGAACGCGCTTTACTTAAATCAAGTAAAGTACGAGCAAGTTTCTTTGAAACACCAATTGGCGCCACAGAAGTAGAGTCAGCACCGCCAGCAACACCAACGTCAACAAAACCGGCCATGATAGACTCAACAACATTGACTGTTGATTGGAAGCTTGTCGCACAGGCTCGTGAAACACTGTAAGCATCAGTATGTACGTTCATACCAGTGCCCAATACAATTTCACGGGCAATATTTGGCGCTTCAGGCATTTGCACCACTTGGCCAAAGATGAGTTGGTCAATAATTTGCGGGTCAACATCATGCTTTTTCAGCAGTTCGTTCACTACAATTTTACCTAAATCTACGGCTGGGACACCATGAAAAGCAGTTGCTTGCTTAGCAAACGGTGTACGTAAACCAGCAACAACTGCAATACGTTCTCCACTTCCTGTAATTAGTTTTGATTTTGTCATTTTTGTTTCCATTATGTTGCAACATCAAAGAGGTCTGACCTCTCCGGTTTTGTAATGATTCTAACGACATATTCAAAAAATTCAATCATTAGCTATCAAAATTTAAACAAAATGTGTCCAAAGCCTTAAAAAGCTAAAGAAAATTTTTTAGAATAAGTAAAACAAGCTTGTTTTTTTTTACATGAACCTTATATCAATTAAAAGGTCTGACCCACTGACATTAAATTTATAAACAATAAGAATATTGAATTATGGCTATTGAACACTTTTCCTCTTTGAAAGAACATTTATCTTCTGAAATCATCGGACAACCGGCATTAGTAGAAAATTTACTTATTGCGTTATTAGCAAATGGCCACTTAATTGTCGAAGGCCCTCCTGGTTTAGCAAAAACTCGTGCCGTTAATGCCTTAGCCCAGGGAATAGAAGCTGACTTCCACCGCGTTCAATTTACCCCCGATTTATTGCCAGCTGATTTAACCGGCACGGATATTTATCGTCCTGAAGATGGTAGCTTTGTTTTTCAATCAGGACCATTATTTCGTAACTTAGTGCTTGCTGATGAAATTAACCGAGCACCTGCAAAAGTACAATCGGCTTTATTAGAAGCAATGGCTGAAGGTCAAATTACTGTTGGCCGAAAAACCTACCCGTTACCGGAACTATTTTTAGTCATGGCAACACAAAACCCACTTGAGCAAGAAGGTACATATCCGTTACCTGAAGCCCAGTTAGACCGTTTTTTAATGCATCTTGAAATTGGTTACCCAGATGCCACCGCTGAATTAGAGATTTTAAAGCTCAATCGAGGTGAGGCATTAAAAGTTGCAAAACCTGAGATAAAAGAAATAACCCAAGCTGATATATTTGCTGCCCGAAAAGAAGTCATGCAAATTCATATGGCACCAGCTGTCGAAAACTATATTGTCGATTTGATCATGGCAACCCGTACACCAGAAAAATATGACGATAAACTCAAGCAATGGTTAGCATATGGCGCAAGCCCGCGTGCAACTATTGCTCTTGACCGTTGTGCTCGCGCTCGTGCTTGGTTAAATAATCGTGATTTTGTTAGCCCTGAAGATGTTCAAGCAGTATTTCATAATGTTTTGCGTCACCGTATTTTAATGACTTATCAAGCAGAAGCTGAAGGCATCAGTAGCAATCAGTTACTTGACCGCCTTTTAAGTTTAGTTGCAGTGGCTTAATGCGTTTATCTTATGTGGTTTAGTCAAAAAAATTCAAAAAAACAGAACTCAACTCAAGACAGCCTTGATGAGCTATTAAGCAATGGTATCGAATTAACCATAAATGAATTAATTCGTTATCAAAGTAAAAGCTCATTAATCAATTTAGCGGCAAGTAAAAGCTTGCACGGTAAAATGTCAGGCAATTATCTCGCCCGCAGTAAAGGCCGAGGCATGGAGTTCGACGAAGTACGTCATTATCAAAATGGTGATGACATTCGTGCTATCGACTGGCGTGTTACCGCTCGTACCGGTAAAACACATACCAAGTTATTTCGTGAAGAAATTGAACGACCAGTGCTTATCGCGACTGATTTAAGCGAGAATATGCACTTTGGTAGTCAATTACTGTTTAAATCAGTACAGGCTGCTCATGTTGCATCACTGGTGGCTTGGCATGCTAAGTCACGAGGCGATCGCATTGGTGGCATTGTCTTTAATCAGCAAAAGCATAGTGAGTTAAAACCTCGTAGTCGCCAACAAGGCGTATTGCATTACTTACATACGCTAGTAAAAACACATACCAATAGCACTTTAGAAACCAACGAAGTGGCAACGAACCAACAAGCAACGTTGGCCTTTGAACAAAATTGCGCGCGTATTCGACAACTTGCTAAACCCGGTAGCTTAGTTTACTTGATCACCGATGCTTTTCATCTTAGCGAAGAAGCAGTGCGTCACCTTGCTCATGTATCTCGTCATTGCGAACTGGTGGTTTGTTTGATCAGTGACCCACTAGAACAACAATTGCCTTCAAGTAAGCAGAAGATAACGGTTGCAGTTACCGATGGGCAAGAACGGCAACAACTAGTACTAGGTGATAAAAAGCTTGCGGAGAAATACCACCAGCAAGCGATTGAACTAAGTGAGTCTATCGAGCATAAACTCACTAAAGCAGGTGCTCGTTTACTGCATTTTTGTGCCAGTGAACCATTAGAAACACAATTACATCGCGGAGTAGCATCATGGATCCGTTAGCACAATTAAAAGACATTCATTTACCAGGAGCTGTACACAATTATCCTATTGCGCCAGGTTGGTGGCTGGTAGCGCTTAGCTTATTAGTTTTGCTCATTTTTGTTGGCCTGAGAATTCGTCGATACATTGTAAAACACAAAGCTAAGAAGCAAGCATTAAAACAACTTGCTAACGCCAGCGATACTGTTGCGGTGGTCAATACTTTGAAGTGGGCCTTATTAGCCTATTTCCCTCGTTCACAAGTGGCGCACTTATCTGGTGATAATTTAAAAGCTTTTTTAACCATGACACTACCAACTAAGCATCAAGAAAGTTTTCAACAACTCAGTGCCGACAATTTTAATACCGTATACCAAAGTAATGATAAAACTAATTCACAAGGCGATTTGCTTTCAAGTGCCAACGAAACAGAGTTTTCTCAAGCGGCAAAATTGTGGCTTAACCAAGCACTACCACCAAAAGATGAGTCATATTCTGACGATAACTCTTTAATTACTGAGAGTTCAACCATCAACAGTGCAATAGTGAAAACTGAAAAGTCAGCGTTAAAGTCAACAGAAGTTGTTGGAGCTAAGTCATGATTCATTTTGAATTTATCTGGTTATTAGCTGCTCTGCCTCTGCCTTTACTTATTTATTGGCTGCCGGCTAAAAAACAAGTTCAGTCTGCACCACTTAAAATGCCTACATTGATTAAAGGCATTCAAGCGCCAGAATTTACGCCGCATAAAAAAAAGGGCTCATTAGCTACCTTAAGCTTAGTGTGGGCATTACTTGTCTTAGCCTGCACACAACCGCAATGGTTAGGTGAAGCAGTTAATGTCCCTACCGAAGGTCGTGAAATGATGATCGCGGTTGATTTATCCGGCAGTATGCAAGTTGAAGACATGAGCCTTAATGGCAGAACCGTTAACCGACTAGACATGTTAAAAGAGATATTAGGTGATTTTATCGAACGCCGCAGTGGTGACCGATTAGGCTTAATACTTTTTGGTGATGACGCTTATATGCAAACGCCAATGACCTTTGACAGAAAAACCGTACAGCAAATGCTAGATGAAGCGGTGCTTGGTTTAGTGGGTAAGCAAACCGCTATTGGCGATGCTATCGCCCTTGCCGTAAAACGCTTTGATGAAAAGAAAAATTCCAATCGTGTTTTATTACTCTTAACTGACGGACAAAATACCGCAGGAAAAATAACGCCTGAGCAAGCATTAGAATTAGCAGTTGCTAAAGATATTACTATTTATTCAGTAGGTATCGGCGCTGATGTCATGATACAAAATTCACTGTTTGGCGCCCGACGAGTAAACCCTTCAAGCGAACTCGACGAAGAGTCACTGCAACATTTAGCTGATGAAACCGGCGGAATGTATTTTCGTGCTAGAGCCAGTGAAGACATGAGCAAAATATATCAGTTACTTGATGAACTTGAACCTGTAGAGCAAGAACAACAACAAATGCGACCTTTAACGGCATTATTTTATTGGCCTTTAGGACTCGCCTTACTCATTAGTACTATTGCCTTACTTGCCAATTCATTCGCAAGCAACTCATTTTCTTTAACTAGAATAATCAACCGAAAGGAGAATAATTAGCATGGAAGAATTTCACTTTATTCGTCCGTTATGGTTACTCGCCATTATTGTTTTAGTGCTGATGATTCTTTTGCTAAAAAGAAACCGTGTTAAACAATCTGGTTGGCAAAACTTAATACCACCGCATTTAGCTAAAGTATTAGTTGAAGGTAATACTAAGGCAAAATCGAAATCACTAGCGTTACCTTTTTTCATTGGTTTTATTGCAATTATTGCGATGGCTGGACCTAGTTGGCAAAAGCTGCCACAGCCTGTTTATCAAGTAGCTCAAGGCTCGGTACTGATTATGGATATGTCATATTCGATGTATGCCACCGATGTAACACCCAATCGTTTAACACGAGCACGTTATAAAGCCATCGATTTACTTGATGGCATTAACGAAGGCGAAATTGGCCTTATTGCTTATGCTGGCGATGCGTTCAGTATTAGCCCGTTAACTGATGATGTTAATAATATTAAATTGCTACTGCCGTCACTTAGCCCTGAATTAATGCCTGAATTGGGCAGTAACCCATTTGCCGCCTTAACATTGGCGAATGAAATGCTAATAAACGCCGGACATAACAGCGGTGATATTTATTGGTTTACAGACGGCATTGACAATATGGATATACAAGACCTAACACAATGGTCACGCGACCACCCTTATCGACTTAATATTTTAGGCATAGGCACAAAAGCAGGTGCGCCAATTAAACTCAGTAATGGCGAATTAATGAAAGACGATAATGGTGCAATTATCGTCCCTAAATTAACCGAAAAGACATTACAAGGTGTTGCTCAGCGCGGCAGTGGCAACTATGTCACCTTATCGCATGATAATAGTGATATTGAAAAGCTAACTTATAAGCCACTTGTTGCTGACTCAGATGAAACCACAGAAAGTGAAAACACTGGCGATCAATGGCAAGAATTTGGCCCCTATTTATTACTGTTAATTCTGCCCTTAGTATTAAGTTATTTTAGACGCGGAGCTTTGTTAGTCACTCTGCCCTTTGCTTTGATCCTTATCCCTAATGAAAAGGCTCATGCTGACATTTGGCAAGACCTTTGGAAGACCAAAGATCAACAAGGACAAGAACACTTTAAGCAAGAACAGTTTCAACAAGCTGCCGAGCAATTTAATAACCCGCTCTGGCAAGGCAGCTCGCATTATAAGGCTGGAGATTACGAGCAAGCATTAGCTGCTTATCAGCAAGTTGATAGTGCAGAATCGCTGTACAACCAAGGCAACGCTTTGGCAAGGTTACAACGAATGGATGAAGCGCTTGAAGCATATAGTAAAGCCTTAGAAAAAGATCCAAACTTCGCTGACGCTAAAGCTAACAAAGAAGTTATTGAGCAGCTTAAAAAACAGCAAGATCAACAATCTGGTGACGATAGCCAAGAGAATGATGATCAACAAGGTGATAAACAGCAAAATCAAGACCAGCAAGGCGAAAACCAAGACGGTCAGAATCAAGATAGTGAAAGTCAAGATAGCGAACAGCAACAACAAAGCTCTGATCAAAGCTCTGATCAAACATCTGACTCACAAGAAAATAAAGATCAGCGAGGACAATCCAGCGATGAGAAAAACGCTGATGAACAACAAGAGCAAAAGAATCAACAAAGCTCTGAACAAGACAAAAACGACAAACAGCAAGAGTCAGCTGAGCAACAAGCAAAATCGGCACAAGAAGGCGAAGAGTCTAAAAACGAACAAAGTGCTCAAGCACAATTAGCGGCAGAACAACTCGCTAAAGAAACTGAGCAAAAACATCAGCAACTACTTAATAAGGTTACCGACGACCCATACATGCTGCTACGCAATAAAATGCAGTTAGAGTATCAAAAACGTCGCCAAGACCGCCGAAATATAGGAGTTAAGAAAAAGTGGTAAAGGTTATTTTTTCATTATTTGTTATTTTATTATCACTTAATAGTTATGCGCTAAGTAAAATTAGTGCTTCAGTAGATAAAAATCCGGTCGTGGTTAATGAGTCGCTGATATTAACCGTCGTTGCTGACGATAATATTGATAACAATGCTTTAGACACCTCGGCATTGTTAAAAGACTTCATTGTCGGTAGAACATCAGTTAGCTCACAAACTAGCATGGTAAACTTTAAAACAACTCGTACCACGAGATGGACTACGGTATTAATTCCACGTACGCCAGGTGAGCTAGTTATTCCCGCATTCCTTATCGACGGGCTAGCCAGCCAACCAATAACGGTAAAAGCACTGGCAGCAAGTGATGCGACAGCATCAAGCCAACAAGATTTATTTATTACCACAGACGCTTCAGCTACCGATATTTATGTTCAGCAGCAAATTACACTAAAAGTAAAATTGCATTTTTCGACTGAACTAAAGCGTGGCAGCCTAACTGAGCCAACACTGGCGGGTGCTAATATCATACAGATTGGTAAAGATAATGAATCTGAAAATATTATTAATGGTAAACGCTACCGTATCATTGAACGAATTTACGCCATTAGCCCACAACAAAGCGGCACGGTAACGTTGAAATCTCCAGTTTTCTCTGGTGAAATTATTATGCCGTCAACACGACGTTCTAACTTTTTAAGCTTTGCTGATACGAAACCAGTCAGTGTTGTTGGTGATGATATCACCTTAACGGTAAAAGCAATTCCAGAACAAGTTTCTGGCACTTGGTTGCCTAGTGAGTTACTCGCATTACACCAAGAATGGCAACCAGAGCCGAATCAATTTAAAGTTGGCGACCCTATTACCCGTACCATTACCTTAACCGCTGCTGGGCTATCTGAAGCGCAATTACCTAAATTAACCATGACAGTACCACAAGGCTTAAAGGTTTACCCCGACCAAGATGAGCTACATACTGGTTTAAACAACGAACGTTTGGTCAGCCAAAAGGTGGTTAACTTTGCCATTGTTGCTAGTCAACCTGGCGAATATCAATTGCCAGAAATCACTATTCCTTGGTGGAATACAATAACTAACAAAGCTGAAATCGCCAAAGTTGCCAGTCAAAAAATTACCATACTGCCAAACCCTGATGTTACTCAACCACCAGTGGCAGCAATACCTAACAATGAAATTGAACGCCCTACTAATACAGCACCTGTTGTTCAAACGGTTATTGTTCAAGAAACTTCACTTTGGCCATGGGTATTTTTACCGCTATGGTTATTAACGTTATTGGCTTGGTTTATTTCTGCTAAGCGTCCATTTGCCAAGAAAAGCAGTCAAGCTAAAAACAGTAATAGCGTCAATAGTACTTACCTTGAACTAATGGCAGCTTGTAAACAAAACAATGGTGAAGCAGCATTAACTCAATTAATACCTTGGGCTCGTTCACAAAGCACTAGTACGGCAGACGCTGAATTGTTAACAACATTGGACGCGTTACATAGCCACTTTAATGACCAAGCCTTTTCAAGTGCGCTCATTGAATTACAGCAAAGTTATTACGGTAAAGCTCCCGATCAATGGTTAGGTAGTAACTTATTACAAGCAATTCAAAACCTACATAAAAAAGACCACAAGGCCGTAAGTAGTAGTGATATGTCGATTAATCCGTAGCTAGCGCTGAACTAGCACTTAATCACTGAAAATCAGATAGTCGCAAGCGATCAACTAACCGAACACCAAAGGAGCTTAATTCAATAAGCTCCTTTTTCTTTTTAGCGCTAACAACATAAAAGTAAATTATTCTTTATACAAAATCAAAGTGACGTAAAAACTAAGTGTTATTTCTGTTAACTATCAAGGAGTAATTCACGCTATAGTTAACTTATCTAAAAAAAATGCATTAGTGCGAAATAAAATGACAAAGCCTCAGGTCTCTTACAACATGGCGACAAAACAAGTTAGATACGAAGCACTCGTTAAAGCGTTACATGCTGATTTATATCGATATGCATACTGGTTATGCCACGATAAGCATGTAGCTGAAGACTTAGTGCAAGAAACATTTTTACGTGCATGGCGCGCGCTTGACTCGTTGAAAGACGAAAAAGCAGCAAAGTCATGGTTAATTACCATTCTTCGAAGAGAAAATGCTCGTCGCTTTGAACGTAAACGCTTCGACATGAGCGAATACGAAGAAGCAACAATTACTGATGTTAAAGCCACCAGTAATGAGCAAGAAATTGAAAACCAATGGCTGCGCGAGAAAATAGCGCAGATGCCTGAAGAATATCGAGAACCACTGGTATTACAGGTTATCGGCGGCTTTAGCGGTGAAGAAATCGCAAAAATGTTGTCACTGAATAAAAATACCGTAATGACACGATTATTTCGTGCGAGAAATCAATTGAAAGAGGCCGTAGACAGCGAGCCGAAATTAAGAGGTCTACACAATGGATGATTTGCATATTAGACGCAGTATATTAGCAGATCCTAAAGCCCGTGATGAGGCAATGAACGAAGCTATCAAAAATGATCCGGCAAAACAAAAATTTGTCCACGAAATTGATGCTCTAGATGAAAAAATTGCTCAGGCGATGAATATCCCGGTACCTGATGATTTATACAATAAGTTAATTCTTCGTCAAACGTTAGCAAGCCATCAGCAGCAAAAAAGCAAAACCCGCGTACGTTTAGCGATGGCAGCGTCTGTTGCTTTTGTTATGGGCTTAACGGTTAATTTTATGATGTTTTCTAGCACTTATAAAAATTTAGGTGACTACGCTATTGCTCATGTTGACCATGAAGCATCACATTTTTCAAACACCGACCAAGCGAATGTCACCTTAGCGTCACTGAATGATAAAATGGCTTCATTTAAAGGCAGTTTCGATAGCACCTTTGGTACATTGATATTTGCTGATTATTGTCGTTTTGATGGCAGCAAGAGTTTGCACTTGGTTTTCCAGGGTGAATCAAGCCCAGTAAATGTTTTTATCGTACCTAATGATGACGAAATAGAGTTTAATGCCAAGTTTGCTAACGAAACACTTGAAGGCCGTTCACTGAACTTTAATCACTCTAACGTTATTGTTGTGGGTGATAAAAAAGAGCCATTAAACCAATGGCAAGAACGCATTAATAACAACATCACTTGGTCGATATAATTTCTGAGTTGAATAAAGCTTAGCAACAGCAGTTTCAATTTGAAAAAAGCCGTTAATAATATATTAACGGCTTTTTTATTTTTTAACGATTATAGTTTTATAGAGCTTGCTAGACTAGGCAATACAATACCTAGTCTCATTCATAATCAAGTTGATTAGTGTTTCTCGGCAACTTGCTCAAACAATGCTTCAATCTCTGGTTGTGGCTTAGCCGTGAAGCGACTAACCACAACAATGGCAATACTTGCCATAATAAAGCCTGGCACTATTTCATACATTATCGAGCTTAGAGACTGTCCATCAATAGCTATTGGCGCATATATCCAAATCAGCACAGTAGTTGCACCAGTTAGCATACCCGCAAGAGCGCCCTGTTGTGTCATTTTCTTCCAATATAAACTAAAGATGACTAATGGGCCAAAAGCGGCACCAAAACCTGCCCAAGCATTACTCACTAAGGTAAGAATCGAACTGTTTCTGTCATAGGCAAGGAACACGGCGACAAGAGCAACAGCAGCTACTGATAATCTACCAACAAAAACCAACTGTTTATCCGTGGCACTTTTATTTAAAAATGCTTGGTAAAAGTCACCAGTAAGTGAACTCGAGGTCACTAATAGTTGTGATGAAATAGTACTCATGATAGCGGCAAGAATAGCGGCTAATAAAAAGCCTGCGATTAATGGGTGAAATAATATTTGTGACAGTAAAATGAAGATAGTTTCTGCATCATCAAGTTGAACGCCCGTTTTAGCCACATAAGCAACACCGGCAAAACCAGTAGCCATAGCACCAAACAAAGACACTATCATCCAACTCATACCAATTTTGCGTGCAACAGGTAAGTCTTCAACAGAACGAATAGCCATAAAGCGCACAATAATATGTGGTTGACCAAAGTAGCCTAGGCCCCACGCCATAGCGGAAATGATTGCCACGATACTGACGCCATTAAACATATTTAAGAGTTCAGGATTGACTTGCTCAATACTCGTAAACATTGCACTAGTGCCGCCAAGGTCATTAATAACAACAACAGGCACCAAAACCAAGGCAATAAACATAATACAACCTTGCACAAAATCAGTCAGACTAACCGCTAAAAAGCCGCCAAATAATGTATATAAAACCACTACGCCCGCAGTAATGTACAAGCCAGCTTCATAACTTAAGCCGAAAGAACTTTCAAATAGCTTACCACCAGCAACAATGCCAGATGAGGTATAAAGCGTAAAAAACAAAATGATGACAATAGAAGAGGCAATACGCAGTGTATGTGAGTTATCGGAAAAACGGTTCTCAAAAAAATCAGGTAAGGTTATTGAATCATTGGCAAGTTCAGTATAGGTTCGCAACCTTGGCGCTACAATAAGGTAGTTTAAATACGCGCCAAGTACTAAACCAATAGATATCCAAGTACTACTTAAGCCATTTAAGTACATAGCACCAGGAACGCCCATTAACATCCAACCACTCATATCAGAAGCGCCAGCAGACAAGGCAGTTACTGATGGACTTAGGCTACGACCACCGAGCATAAACCCAGCGGCATCACTGGTGGACTTCCTATAGGCATACAAGCCTATTCCTAACATAACAATAAAATATAACGCTAAAGAAATAATAGTTCCGACAGCCAACTTAACCTCCACTACAGTTTTTAAAATGGTTAATTAAACAGCTCTTAACTATTCAACTAAGCGTGATAGCGAATATTATGCTGAGTTAATAGATGATTACCATGTTTTTTCGTGAGTATTGCTATTTAATTGTGTTATAAATAGGTTATATAAGCGCGCAATATGATTTTGTCGCATAATAACGCTAACTAAAATAATAAAGTTATTAGTCAGAAAGTCGGATTATCAGGAATTTTTATGTATTTTTATGCTGCTAGGCAACCGATATTAGATATAGACAAAAAGCTCTTTGCTTATGAATTACTCTTTCGCGATAGTATAGATAATGTTTTCCCTGATATTGATGGTGACGAAGCAACAACTAAAATGATAGAAGCTAGCAATTTTAATGTTGGCTTAAGCGAATTTACAGGTAACAAACCTGCTTTTATAAATTTCACATTAGAAACATTAAGTAAAGGTTACCCTGAAACGCTTACCCCTGAAGAAGTGGTCATCGAAGTATTAGAAACCGTTAAGCCGGGGAAAAAGTTACTAGAAATTTGTAAAGATTTACATGATAAAGGTTATACCATTGCCTTAGATGACTATATCCACAAGTCTGTTTGGCATCATTTTTATCCCTTTATCAAAATAATAAAAATTGACTGGCAAGCGACCTCTATAGATACCATCAAAGAAGTCAAAAGTGCTCTAGTAGACTTTCCTCATATAAAGCTACTTGCTGAAAAAGTTGAAACTTATGAAGAGTATAATCAAGCCTTAGAGCTAGGTTTCGAGTTGTTTCAAGGTTTCTTTTTCGCTAAGCCAGAAATGGTGAAAACAAAGAACTTATCACCTTCGCAAATGGCTATGGCTGAGCTACTTTATGAAACGTCTAAACCAGATCTTGATTTAGCCAGTATTACATCAGTCTTTGAGCGTGATATAACGTTATCTTATAAATTACTTCGTTACGCAAACTCAGCAATATTTAAGCGAAGAAGTGAAATATCAACGATAAAACAAGCACTTGTAATATTGGGCTCGAGTGAACTAAAGCGATTTTTAGGCTTAATGTTCGCAGCAAATGTAAATCCAGATAAGCCATCTGAATTAATAAATTCAGCAATGGCTAGAGCTAAATTCTGTGAGTTAGCCTCAGAAAGTGTCAACACGCCTATAGATGCATCAATTGCCTTTTTAACTGGCTTGCTATCGTTGATAGATGCAATAGTTGATGAAGATTTAGAAAGCATTTTAGCTAAACTGCCATTAGCACAAGAAATAAAAGATACCTTATTAACACGTAAAGGCACCATGGCAGCGCTGATCAAATTAGTAGAGCTAATAGAGCAAGCAGAATGGCATAAAACCAATATTGTTATGGAAAAGCTTGGTGTAGAAAAGTCAAAAATCGTTCAAAATTATAACCAAGCAATTACTTGGGCTGACGAACAGTCAAATGCCAACAATTACTGATATCACCTAACTCAGCAGAGATTATATTATTAAACGAAAAAGCCTAATATTATTAATATTAGGCTTTTCTTTTATCCGTTTATAAATTGATATTCACCGCTAATAGTTTTGTTGCTTATTCAAAACCATTAGGATTTTCAGACTGCCAACGCCATGTATCTTTAATCATAGTTGACAAGTCATATTGAGCATTCCAACCTAACAGCGAATTAGCAACACTTGCATCAGCGAATACTGTAGCAATATCTCCAGCCCTGCGAGGCACAATTTTGTAAGGTATCTCTTGCCCTGAAATACCTTTAAAAGTATTAACGATTTCTAACACAGAAGTGCCATTTCCAGTACCTAAGTTAATTGGTACACAACCTTTAATTTCACTAAGTTTCTCTAACGCTTTTACATGGCCTTTGGCTAAATCAACAACATGAATATAATCGCGTACGCCTGTACCATCAACGGTATCGTAATCATCACCAAAAACTTGCAGTTGCGCTAAACGGCCAACAGCAACTTGAGAAACATAAGGCAATAAATTGTTAGGAATACCACTAGGGTTTTCACCAATCAGGCCAGACTCATGTGCGCCAATAGGGTTAAAGTAACGTAAACAGGCAATAGACCACTCTTCATCACTACTTGCCAAATCAAATAATATATTTTCAATCATTAACTTAGTCTGGCCATACGGATTTGTTGCCGAGGTCGGCATGCTTTCATCTAATGGTGAAGGATTATTTTCACCATAAACGGTCGCAGAGGAGCTAAAAACTAGGTTTTTAACACCATGCTCAGCCATGACTTGCAAAAGAGTAACAGAGCCTGAAACATTGTTATGATAATAACTTAAAGGGACAGTGCTAGACTCGCCTACAGCTTTTAAGCCAGCAAAATGAACCACAGCATCAATATCATGTTGTTGAAAGACTTGCTGCATCGCCTGACGGTCACATATATCAGCTTTAATAAAAGTGACCGATTTATTAGTAATTTGTTTAATACGATCAAGTACTAAAGTGGAAGAATTCACTAAATTATCAACAATAACAATGTCTTTATCTAACGCTAAAAGCTCAACAACGGTATGACTACCGATAAATCCCGTACCGCCAGTGATCAATAAACTCATCAAAAATCCTTATAAAAGGCTAACGACTCCTAGTCAAAATAGTAGTCAAGCCGTATTAAATATCTATTGATAATATTCTGACACTAACTCAATGAACTTACCAAGTTTTTCTAACGGAAGCTGATTTATTCCCGCAGCTGCTGCTCTACCGCCACCGGTTTCAAACTGTGCACAAATATCGCCAGCGCCTTGTTTGTTTTCTAATGGTGCGCGTAGGCTAACTAAGTAACTATGATCAGGGTTTAGAGTTAATACCGCATGTGCCTTTCTGGGATGCTTATTAGCCAACTCGTTGCCAAATACACCACTCACTCTTCTTGACCAGGGTGCATCATCTAGTTCAAACACTTGCATTACTTCACTGTCGTATAAAACTTTTGCATTTTTAGCTTGCTTCATATCTGCTAAATAGGCTTGCTCAAGTGTGAAGAATATGGAGTTGGGCTCAGCAATTAAGGTAAACGGGTTAGGATAAGATAATAAGCTTTCAAAAAGTATTTCTGGCGCGATATGCAAATCATCAACAGTAAGACCGTAGCCGTTGTAATTAATATAAGTACCTAAAGCTTTTAGCTGGGTTTGTTCATTAATTGATAACCCCTGCTCTTGCGACAATTTTTCAGCAGCCAGCAGCATGTTGTCACCGAAAGCTGCAACAATTGCCCATAAAACATATCGTCCTGCCAAATGCTGATTAACTAATAAGCTAGTACAAGTATTAGCATCAGTATCAATGAGGCTCGTTAGATTTTCTGAGTTAGGAATGTCACCAGCACGATGATGATCAACATAAAATACATCAACATTATTATTGATAAGGCTTTCTAAAGCTAAGTGATTTTTTTCCATCGAAATATCGAGCACAGTAACAGAACTTGCTTGAGCAATAGGCACTTGTTGTAATAACTGAATATCGCGTTTAACCCCAGTGATTAACGTAGATTTTTTGGGCTCGGCAAGTCGTAATTGTAGCAAAGCAATAATGCCATCAGCATCGCCATTAAATACATCAAAGTGCATGAAAAATCCTAAGAAATTTTTAGTTATAAATAAGTTCTTAGCTGTCAGCTGTCAGTTAACACCAAGTGCCAAACTATTGGTTTTGGTTTTGGTTTTGGTTTTGGTTTTGCTGATAGCTTAAAACTGAAAGCTTACCGCTTTAAATATTTTTAGTAATAAAGCCTTGTTCACTCAAGTAATCAACAACCTGTTGAGCACATTGTTCAATAGTTTTATCAGCTGTGCTGATATGTATTTGGGCTTTTTCGGGTGCTTCATAAGCAGAGTCGATACCTGTAAAATCTTTAATCTCACCGGCCCTAGCAAGCTTATACAAACCTTTTGGATCTCGCTGTTCGCAAATATCTATTGGGGTATCGATAAAGACTTCAATAAATTCACCTGAGGCTAACTTGCTCTCAGCTAATGCTCGGTCTGCTCGAAATGGCGAAATAAAAGCCGTAGATACAATTAAACCTGAATCAACAAACAACTTGGCGACTTCACTAATTCGGCGAATATTTTCAACTCTGTCTTCATCACTAAAACCTAAATCGCCATTTAAACCATGACGAACATTGTCGCCATCGAGCAAATAACTATGGCGAGCTCGTTCAAAAAGCAAAGCATCAACGGCATTAGCAATGGTTGATTTACCTGAGCCACTAAGACCTGTGTACCAGAGTAAACATGCACGTTGCCGCTTAAGTTCAGATCGTTGCTGCTTATCTACTTGCTGGGCATGCCAAACGGTATTTTCAGTTTTCATATTTTTCCAATTTATTTAGCAGTTTATTTCGATTTAATTATTTGAGAGCAATTGAGCTGTAGTTAAAATGAATAAACCAACGGCAACATGGTCAATACAACGACACTATATGCGGCGGTGATCGGCCAACCAAATTTTATAAAGTCTGATATTTTATAGTTGCCAGCATTAAACACCATAATATTCGTTTGATAACCATACGGGCTAATAAAACTGCCACTCGCACCAAATGCGACGGCCATCACTAATGGTAATGGGTTTACCCCTAGCCCTATAGCAATGCTATACGCAATAGGAAAAACCAACGCTGCAGCGGCGCTATTAGTGATAACTTCCGTGAGTAACAAGGTGATAAAAAAGATGACCACAAGTGCAATAATCGCACTTTGATCAGCCAACAATAATTCGATTTTTCCGGCAAAAACACCTGCTACACCACTATTTTCAAAAGCCTGCGCTAAGGTTAATGCACCAAGCACAATTAACCAAATTTCAATAGGAAATCTACGCTTAATTTCATTAACGGTTAAACAGCCAGTTAAAATGAGTACCGCGATATAAAACATTAAACTTGAAAGTAAAGTAATCGGCGTAAATAAAGTTACAGCGATTGCAATAATAAAACCAAATATTGCTAAGGAGTCTCGCCAGCCAGAAAGCATGCTGTCAGGTGTGTGACCAGAAAGTATATAGAAGTTTTTACTTAAATTTGTTCTAGCACTGAAGTCATTACCAACTGCTAATACCAGAAAATCGCCAGCTTGAATTTTTATCTCGCCAAGCTTACCTGAAAGGGCTGCACCTTCTCGGTGAATAGCCACAACTGCGGCATCAAATCGAGCGCGAAAGCCTGCCGTTTTTAAAGTTTTACCAACAATCGCTGAATCCGGTTTAATCAATACTTCGGTCAGATTTTCTCGCAACAAGCCATCTTGCTCGGCAAATAATGCTAAACCGTCAAACTGTTGCAAGACTAAAACTTTACTGATATCACCACTAAAAATAAGTCGATCATGCTGTTGAATAACCTCATCAGGCGCGACCGGCGATACTAAACGCCCTTCACGAACTAATTCAACCAAAAATAAAGCATCTAGGTTTCGTAGACCATTATCTTCAATGCTTTTTCCAATGAGTTTTGAATGACTTTTTACTTGTGCTTCAACTAAATATTCTTTTGCCTTTAATTGCTCATTGCCCATGTCAGTTAAGGTATTTTGTCTAACTAAAATAATCAACAAACAAACGGTTAACGCAACAATACCCACAAGGCTAAAGTCGAAAAAACCAAGACTCTTTTCACCTTGTTCTATCCATAGTGAATTAACAATCAGATTTGTTGATGTGCCAATTAAGGTTAATGTTCCGCCTAAAATTGCGGCGAACGACAGTGGTAAAAGTAATTTTCCAGGGTTAACTAGCGTATTCTTTTTAACAGTAGAAATTAAAGTCGCAACAACAGCAGTATTACTTATTAGCGCTGAACTAAGTGCTGTAAAAACTAAGGTTTTAATACTAGCGGTTTTTACATTGCCGCTAAGCATTAAGGCTGATACTCGCCTTAGAATACTGGTACGCTCATAAGCAAATGAACACAAAACTAATAACAATAATGTCACAAGCCCAGGGTTCACTGCATTATTTAGAATATCGTTTGAAGAAATAAAGGAGGTTGCTAGGCACGCCAATGTTGCGCTACCAAACACCCTTTCAGGACTATTTGGGAAGCGAACAAGTGCCAGTAATGTTGCAAAAAATATCACAACAAAAAGCCACTGAGTCCAAAGCACTACAGTGACCTTACCAATTGATGTGAATAAATAAAATTTTGCACGTTATTGTTTTAACAAGTCACGAGCACCCCAGTGAGGGAAATGTTTACGCACAAGTACATTCAGCTCTTTTTCAAAGTCAGAATACTGGTGTTCTTGCTGTGACTCTAACGCACCATTAATCATACCGGCACCAACAGTAATATTGCTTAGTCTATCGATAATAATAAAGGCGCCAGTGGCTTTATTATCGTTGTAAGCATCAAAATGTAAGGCTTCAGACGTTTCTAGGTTAACAACACCTATTTCATTCAATGATAATTGATCAACAGCTGACTCTTCCAGTGTATTAACATCGATGCGATGACTAATACTAAGGGCGTGCCCTGTCGTAAGTTTACTGCCGTGTTTAATATAGTACTCTCGCCCTGGCTCTAATTCATCTTCGTGCATCCAAACAACGGTGGCACTTAATTCCTTAGCTGATGTAGGTACATTGCCTTTTTTGACAATCATCTCGCCGCGACTAATATCTATTTCATCTTCTAAGGTTAATGTTATAGCCATACCTTGATCAGCACGTTCTATATCGCCTTCAAACGTAACTATCGACTTTACCGTACTTTCTTTACCTGAAGGCAAAGCAACAATTTCATCACCAACACGAATATGACCAGAGCCAACCGTACCAGCAAAACCTCTGAAGTTTAAATTAGGGCGATTAACGTATTGCACTTGTAGACGGAATTGAGTGAAATCTTTTTGCTCATCAACTTTAATGGTGTTCAACAACTTCATCATTGTCGCACCAGGATACCAAGGCATATTGGCACTTTCTTCAACAACATTATCGCCATTAAGAGCCGAAATAGGCACAAAACGAACATCATCAAAAGCTAAGTCATCGGCAAATTTTCGGTATTCTTTCTTAATATCTTGGTAACGTTCTTGGCTAAAATCAACCAAGTCCATTTTATTCACAGCAACTAATACGTGCTTAATACCCAACAAAGAACAAATAAAAGAATGACGACGTGTTTGCACTTGAACGCCATGACGAGCATCAATCAAAATAATCGCTAAATCACAGTTTGAAGCGCCGGTTGCCATGTTACGAGTGTATTGCTCATGACCAGGAGTATCTGCAATAATAAATTTGCGTTTATCGGTCGCAAAGTAACGATAAGCGACATCAATAGTGATGCCCTGCTCACGCTCTGATTGCAAACCATCAACCAATAAAGCTAAATCTATCGCTTCACCTGTTGTGCCTGACTTTTTACTATCATTTTCTATCGCAGCAAGCTGATCTTCAAAAATCATCTTAGAGTCATGTAGAAGTCGACCTATTAAGGTACTTTTTCCATCATCAACACTGCCACAGGTAAAAAATCGCACCATTTCTTTGTTTTCATGCTGCTTCAAATAAGCTTCAATATCGGTTTCAAGTAAATCGCTTGCACCTACATCTGTTCTGGGTGAATCTGTCATTATTATTCCTAATAAAAATAGCTGTAAGTTGGAAGTTCAAAGCTGTCAGTTAAAGCCTAAAACCATCAGTGTGGCACTTGTTTTTACTGACAACTAAAAACTGATTGCTTACCGCTTCTTTTCTTAAATCGAGTTCCTCAGCCCGGTTAACATGGCTGATAATTCTTCTGTTTCTTTAATCCAATCTCGGCCCTTTTCTTTTGGTAAGTAACCGATATCAATTCCAATATAAATTTGTGTTCTTAACTCCGCCAAAGATGACCTAGCAATAGTGATAAAGTGTCTTTTATCTTTTGACGTTTCTCTCGTCATGCCTTCCGCTATATTGCTTGGTACAGACAAACCCGAACGTGTTATTTGATCTCTAAAACCAAAGTCACGTAGCGAGGTCGTTTGTTTGTATATTTCGGCTGATAGTCTCGCAGCTCTTTTCCATACGTCCAGTTTCTCAAAGTTCATAACAAATCCCTGTTAAGACAAAGCTTTAAGCTATCAGTTTAAAGCTTTCAGTAAATCCTAAACCATCAGTATGGCATTTGTTTCTACTGAAAGCTGATAGCTTAAAACTTCAAACTTTCTTTTCCTTGTTTTTAACTGAAAGCTGAAAGCTTCAAACTTATAACTATTTTTAAAACGGAGTTTTAAAAATATCCTTCCATTTTCTTTTTCTCCATCGAACCAGCAGAGTCATGATCAATTACACGCCCTTGTCGTTCGGAAGTTTTTGTTAGTAGCATTTCTTGAATAATTTCAGGCAATGTTGTCGCAGTTGACTCAACCGCACCCGTTAATGGATAACAACCTAAAGTTCTAAAGCGTACGCTTTTCATTTGCACTTCTTCATCATCACCAATTGGCATACGGTCATCATCAACCATAATCAAGGTGCCATCACGCTCAACCACAGGACGCTTTTCAGCTAAATATAACGGAACAATTTGAATATTTTCTAAATAGATATATTGCCAAATGTCTAACTCAGTCCAGTTTGATAATGGAAAGACACGGATGCTTTCACCTTTGTTTACTTTGCCGTTGTAAACATTCCAAAGTTCAGGACGTTGGCTTTTTGGATCCCAGCGATGATTTTTATCTCGAAAAGAGTAAACACGTTCTTTCGCTCGTGATTTCTCTTCATCACGACGGGCACCACCAAATGCAGCGTCAAAACCATACTGATCTAACGCTTGTTTCAAACCTTGGGTTTTCATAATATCGGTATGCGTTGCACTGCCGTGGGTAAATGGACCAACCCCCATAGCCATACCTTCTGGGTTTTGATGAACTAATAAATCAAAACCATACTCTTTTGCCATTTGATCACGAAATTCAATCATCTCTTTGAATTTCCAATTGGTGTCAACGTGAAGAAGAGGAAAAGGGATCTTACCGGGAGCAAAAGCTTTGCGCGCTAAATGTAGTAATACGGCAGAATCTTTACCAACAGAGTAAAGCATTACAGGGTTATCGAACTCTGCGGCTACTTCACGAATGATATGAATAGATTCGGCTTCAAGCTTTTGTAAATGTGTTAAATGCATCGCTGTTCACTAAAGGTAGTAACATAATATTGGTAAATATCATGCCACAGCAATCAAGCATTATCCATATAAGTAAAAGCTTGTTTATACTAAAAAGATATAAAGAATAGGTGTAGTAGTGATTAGTGAACTAGCTTGGGGTGTTTTCCAAGTTGTTTTTATAACGACGAATAAGTGACAAAGATGAAGAAGATAATGTTTCACTTTCAATATCAGCCATAGGCTTTGCCATAACATTAAGTACTTCTTTACCTAACTGTTTACCTAATTCAACGCCCCATTGATCATAGGAGTTAACGTGCCAGATAACGCCTTGAACAAATATTTTATGCTCATATAAAGCCAATAATGCCCCTAACGATTTAGGATCTAGCTGCTCCATTAAAATGGTATTACTAGGAGTATTACCTTTCATGGTTTTGTGGTTCGCAAGCCTATTAGCTTCAGTTTCATCAGCACCTGATGCGAGCAGCTCAGCTTTAGCTTGCGCTAAAGTTTTACCTTGCATTAGCGCTTCACTTTGGGCAAAACAGTTAGCAACTAAAGCATCGTGATTAGCTAGAAATTTACTTGTTGGTGCCAGCGATAAAATAAAATCAGTTGGAATAATATCAGCGCTTTGATGCATTAACTGCATAAAGGCATGTTGACCATTTGTGCCTTCTTGGCCAAAAACCACTGGAGCAGTTAAGTAGTCAAGTTGTTCACCATCGTTAGCGACAGACTTACCGTTACTTTCCATGTCGGTTTGTTGCAAATAACCAGGTAATGCTCTAAGCGCATGATTATAAGGCAGGATAGCTAAGCTTGGATAACCTAAGCCGTTGCGATTCCAAATACCTAGCATTGCCATAATAACTGGCATGTTTTGTTCAAATGGAGCCTGCTGAAAGTGCTGATCCATCAAATAAGCACCAGCTTTAAGATCATTAAAGTGTTTATTGCCGATAACCAATGCTAACGGTAAGCCGACAGCCGACCAAAGAGAAAAACGACCACCAACCCAATCCCACATAGGAAGAATATTATCTTCCTTAATACCAAATGCTGTCGCAGCAGAAATATTAGTGCTTACGGCATACCAATGTTGACTAATGATGTCGTCGCCAATAATACTTGATGCAGAAGTACTGATATTCCTAGCAGCTTTAAGCATCCATTCTTTAACAATAGTGGCGTTCAGTAATGTTTCTTGGGTAGTAAAGGTTTTCGAGATAACAACAAGTGTTGTAGCAGGATTAAGTTTATTAAACTTTTCTTGCGCGGCATCGCCATCAACATTAGCCAATACATGTGCTTTTAAGCCTTGTAGATGATATGGAACTAAAGCAGAAAGTGCGACTTTAACACCGTAGTATGAGCCGCCAATACCGATAGCTAAAATATCAGTAAATTTATCATCTGTAATGGCTCGTACCTTGCCCGTTTTCACATCATCGACAATGCTCGCCATTTTAGCTTCAGTTTCAATAACCTCTTGCGCTTGAACACCTAACACATCGTTTTTGACAGATTCAGGCGCTCTAAGAGCAGTATGTAGAACCGAGCGTTGTTCGGTGTTATTTAATATAGCACCAGAAAACTGAGCAGAAATGTTCTCTGTAAGGTTTGCTTGTTTCGTTAAAAGAAATAAACTTTCAAATTCATCATCAGTAATATTCTGCTTAGCATAGTCTAAATGTAAGCCAGCTGCGGACAGCGAATACTTTTCGCTACGCTTTTCATCTTTAAATAGTGAAAAAAGATTACGTGATGACACTGTGTCAGCGAGTTTTGTTAAATATCTTATATCCATATATACCGCTTGATAACTATTAAACTTACTTTTGAAAGCAAAACCCTAAAGCTTTAAATTTAAATATTTACTTATTAACGAGTTGCTTTAAATAAGCAGTAAATTCTTCAGCAAATTCTGGGTGACGCAAACCATATTCGACATTAGCTTTCATGTAACCTAGCTTAGAACCACAGTCATGTGACTTACCTGACATATGAAACGCCTCAACGGTTTCTCGTTCCATTAACATAGCAATAGCATCCGTTAACTGAATTTCATCATCTGCACCAGGAGGAGTAATTTTTAATAAATCCCAAATTTTTTCTGAAAGTACGTAACGACCAACGACAGCTAGATTCGAAGGAGCATCTTCAACAGCCGGTTTTTCAACAATTGCCGTCATAGTTTTTGACTCACCTGGTGCCAATTCACTACCACCGCAATCAACTACACCGTAACTACTAACCTGCTCAATAGGGACAGGCTCGACCATAACTTGACTATAGCCGCCTACGTCATTGTATCGTGTTAGCATTGCTGATAAATTTTCGGTTTTTAAGTTTGCAGAGACATCATCTAAAATCACATCAGGTAATACCACAACAAAAGGCTCATTTCCTATAATAGGCAGGGCTTTTAAAACTGCATGGCCAAGACCTTTTGCTTCACCTTGACGAACATGCAATATAGTGACATCTTTAGGGCTTATCGCTTGAATTTCATCAAGTAGTTGACGCTTAACACGCTTTTCTAACGTTGTTTCAAGCTCAAATGATTTATCAAAATGATTTTCTATCGCGTTTTTCGAAGAATGTGTAACTAAAACAATTTCAGTAATACCCGCAGCTATACATTCATTTACAATGTATTGAATTAATGGCTTATCAACAATTGGCAGCATTTCTTTTGGGATTGCTTTCGTTGCAGGTAACATTCTGGTCCCTAACCCTGCTACAGGTATTACGGCTTTTTTATTCGACTTCGCATCCCAATCCTTTTATCACTTTAATATTATTCAGTAATATATCCGTTATATCATTGCCAGAAGATTAGTCTAACTTAACATTATTTGGGCAGATATTATTAATTACCCCAAAAAATTAATTGGCCCTCTTAAGAGGTCCTAGTTTCAGAACTGTCATTTTTGGCACTCCAAACCAAATCACAAATACCATCTTTTGGTACAAATCCAGTAGGTGCTTGTAGCATTAGCCTTCGAATCTCATCGTGTGCAAACTGATGACAGGCATCATCTAATTTCAAAAGAATTTTTTCTAATTCAGACCATGGCAACCAAGACTCATGAGCTGACATAATTCGTCGATGATCGGTTTGAGTAATATCATCACCTATCAATAACTCTTCAAACAGTTTTTCGCCTGGTCGCAAGCCCGTAAATTCGATTCCAATATCACCGTCTGGATTAGAGTCATCTTTAACAGACATGCCGCTCAAGCGAATCATTTTAGCCGCAAGGTCAGCTATTTTTACTGGATCACCCATGTCTAAAACAAAAACATCTCCCCCTTTACCCATAGCACCCGCCTGAATAACAAGCTGAGAAGCCTCTGGTATCGTCATAAAATAGCGAATAATTTCAGGGTGAGTAACGGTAATTGGGCCACCATTTTTAATTTGCTCTCTAAAAAGAGGAACTACAGAACCGGAAGACCCCAGAACATTTCCAAACCTAACCATACAAAAACGCGTTGATGATTCACGACGCGCAAGAGCTTGTAGTACTAACTCAGCCATACGTTTGGTTGTTCCCATTACATTTGTAGGACGTACCGCTTTATCAGTTGAAATAAGTACAAATGTTTCAACATTCGCTTCTATCGCGGCTTCCGCAGCAAACAAGGTACCAAAAATATTATTTCTAACACCTTCAATAACATTATGTTCGACAACCGGCACATGCTTATATGCTGCAGCGTGATAAACAGTCTGTACATTAAATGTACGCATAATCGTCAGCAAACGTGTTTTTTTCTGCACAGACCCCAATAGAGGAACAACTTGTAAATCATAACCTAACTTACTTGCTGCTTTTTGTAACTCACCATTAATACTGTAGAGCGCAAACTCTGAAAGCTCCATTAGAATTATTTTTTTAGGCTTTTGTGTGAGTATTTGTCGACATAATTCAGAACCAATAGAACCACCAGCCCCCGTCACCATAACAACTTTATTAGCTATATTTGCTTTTAAGAGATCTTCATTGGGGGCTACAGAGTCTCGGCCTAATAGGTCATCAATTGAGACTTCATGTAATTCATCAATTTTGGCTTTACCACTAACTAAATCAGCAGAGCCTGGAATTGATAAAATCTCCACAGGAAGGTTTTCTAATCGAGATAATATTTTTGCTATACGCTTTTTATTGTCTCGTGGCATGGCCAATAAAATTCTTTTAATATCATGTTGCTCGATAAGAGTTGATATATCTTTTCGACTATATACGATAATCCCTTGCACCGAATTCTTTTGAATTTTTTTATCATCATCAATGAAAGCAACGGGTTTATATTCGTTACCTTGAATTAGAGATTGGGCTAATTGACGCCCCGACGATCCGGCACCATAGATGATAACTTTCTCTTTATGGCTTTTAAAACTAGAAGACACTGCAGCTAGCACTACAAAGCGACTGCCCCCGACAGAAATCATCAAAAATGCTGAAAAAATAATGGGAACGGTTCTAGGTACGGAATAGTTTAGATAAAAAGACAGTAAAATAAGAGCCAAGGTAGATAACATAACCGATAAAGCAATTATAATAACGGCCCTACTATTAATATACCTAATTACCGCTCGATATAAACCAAGGCGTAAGTTGATTAGTAACGTAACCGGGACTAAAGCAAGGAGTAATAACCAATACTGTTGGTTGTCAAAAATAACAGAGCTATCAAACCTTACGAGTAATGCTAGCCAGAAAGATGTTGCGATAAAAAACAAGTCAGCAAAGATACTTATTATACGCTTAACCGGACGAGGTGCCCCAAACAAAAAGCTTAAAGAGAAACCGACAACACTCATATTTAAAATCCATATTTAACTGATAGTTTATCCACTTTTCTACTTCTTAGCGAATAAGTCAGCGTTACTCGAAAGTAACGGCTGTATTTTTACATTACAAAAGCCTATCTAAATTAGATAGGCTAGAAAATCATTATACATGATGTTATTAAACGTTGTAATGACTTCAAAAATTTTTGTACATTAACTAACGAGTAGCCTCAGATAAAACAGCTTTAATCGCTTCACAAGTTTTTGCCAAATCGCCTTCGGTTAAGGTAGGGTGCACTAAAAACATTAAGCTTGTTTCACCTAGCTCTTTAGCCACAGTCAAAGCCTTTTTAGGGCGAAAATCCGTATTATCAAAAGCTTTTTCCAAATAAACCTCAGAACAAGATCCTTGGAAGCATGGAACACCTTGCGCATTTATTTCATTAACTATTCTATCTCTAGACCAGTTATCAGCTAACAACCCAGGTTTTACAAACGCATAATATTTATATTGAGCATGTTCGATATGCTCAGGAGTATCGACTAAACGAATGCATTTAAACTGACTCAAAATATTGTCAAACATACGTGCGTTGCTATTTCTCTTTTTGAACCAATCTGACATTCGTTTTAGCTGGATACGGCCAATAGCTGATTGCATTTCTGTCAAGCGCCAATTGGTACCAAACGACTCATGCAGCCATCTAAAGCCAGGAGGGTGCTCTTGGTTATAAATAGCATCCCAAGATTTCCCATGATCTTTGTAAGACCACATTTTTTTCCAAAGCTGCTCATCATTGGTAGTAACCATGCCACCTTCGCCACCTGTCGTCATAATCTTATCTTGACAAAATGACCAACAGCCAATATCACCAATTGAACCGACAGATTGTCCATTATATTTAGCGCCGTGAGCTTGGGCACAATCTTCAATAACCTTAAGGTTATATTTTTTTGCGAGCTGCATCATTTCGTCCATCTCACAAGGCATACCCGCTAAGTGCACGCATATAATAGCTTTAGTATGGGACGTTATAAGCGGCTTAATTGTTTCAGCCGTGATGTTCTGACTATTAAGATCTACATCCGCAAAAATAGGTTTTGCTCCCGCGGTTACAATAGAGCTAGCAGACGCTAAAAAAGTTCGAGAAGTAACGACAACTTCATCATTGTTGCTGCCACCGTTCGCCTGACCTATATTTAAAGCAACTAAAGCTAAATCGAGCGCTAACGTGCCATTCGCAAGAGCAACGGCATAATTTGAGTCAGTAAATATTGCAAATTCTTTTTCAAACTCTCGCCCTTCTTGGCCAGTCCAATAATTTACTTTATTTGATAATAAAATTTCTGAAACTTTGTCAGCCTCTTCTTGTGAAAAAGAAGGCCATGGAGAAAATTTTGTATTTACCATAAACTAGTACTCAAAAAAGCCTTTTTTAGTTTTTCTGCCAAGATGATTAGCTCTAACCATTTTTCTTAACATAGGATGGGCTCTATATTTAGGGTCTCCTGTTTCTTTATAAAGAGTCTCCATGATAGAAAGGTTTACATCGTTACCGATAAGATCGGCAAGCGCTAGTGGTCCCATAGGGTGATGTGCGCCAAATTTCATGGCTTTATCTATATCATCTGCTGTTGCTACACCTTCAGCAAGTATACTAACAGCTTCATTAATCATTGGAATAAGCATCCTATTCACAACAAAGCCAGGAGCTTCATTAACTACAACAGGTGACTTGCCTAGCTTTGATGTAAACTCTTTTAATTTATTCACGACTATTTCAGAGCTAACATGACCTGAAACTATTTCAACCAACTCCATTACTGGTGCAGGGTTAAAGAAGTGAAGACCAACTATGTTCTCTGGCTTCGGAAATAAATTAGCGAAAGCCGTAATAGATAGTGATGATGTGTTAGAAGCAATAATCATATTATCTGTTGAGAATGGCACTAGTTTATTAAATAGCTCTAACTTAATATCAAAATCTTCGGCAACAGCCTCAATAACCAAATCAGAAGATTTAATACTCGCATAAGAGTCGCTAATAACTAACTTTTCAATAGACGTTGCTGCGAAAGCTTCGGTTACCTTTCCTTTCCGTACCATTCTAGTTAGGTATTTTAAACAAGCAGCTTGTACGAGTTCAGCTTTCTCAAGCGTTCTAGCCACTATATTCAATTTTACAACTTCATCACTTTGTATTAGAACTTGAGCAATCCCAACCCCCATAGTTCCTGAACCTATTACTGAAACATTCATACTTTTGGTAACTCCTTAAATTTTTTCGCTGGATTTCCAGCATAAACAGTAAATTCTGGCATATTTTTAGTTAAAACGCTGCCCATTCCTAACATTGCACCTTGCCCTATTGTTAAACCTTGCCTTACTGCTGCACCAGTTCCTATTTCAACGAAATCAACTAAAGAAACATTACCGGAAATTGCACTCATTGGAGCTATTGTAACAAAACTCCCAAAATTACACTCATGCCCTACAGTCACATTTAAATTGAGTACATTATGATCTCCAACCTTAATGTCAACTGTAAGAGTAGTTCCAGCGCAAACAATAACCCCAGTGCCAAATTCCACAGTATTAGAGTAGCGTACATTAGGGTGTATTAATTTTGCAAAACATGGTTTTCCGTGCTCTAACATTCTTTCATAAACTTGAAACCTTGTTCTTGGAGAGCCTATTGCTATCACAAATTCACAATCAACATAATCAATCCAAGTATTAATAGCACCTAATACTTTTGCTCCCTGAATAATCGTACCATGAGCATCCATGTCATCATCCAATATTCCTTTTACCTTACGATTGCAATCACTTGCCAGCCATAAAACTTCTTTAGCAAACCCACCGCCACCTATAACTATTAAATCTTTCACTTATTATTTCCTTCAAACTTTGACATAGTGGCTTCACCATCAGCACTAATGCCTTCACGAACAAATACCTTTTTAACGGTCAATAGGAGTATTTTAAGATCCAACCAAAATGATTGGTTTTCAACATACCAAACATCAAGTTTAAACTTTTCTTCCCAACTAATTGCATTTCGACCATTCACTTGTGCCCAACCAGTGATGCCTGGACGCAAATTATGACGCTTGGCTTGCTCCTCACTATAAAGTGATAAGTACTCTACAAGTAAAGGCCTCGGTCCAACTAGACTCATATCACCTTTTAGTACATTCCATAGACCAGGTAGTTCATCCAAACTTGAAGAACGTAATTTAAGGCCAAAAGGAGTCAATCTTTCAGGATCAGCTAGTGTATTCCCGTACTTATCACAAGCATCAGTCATAGAGCGAAACTTATACATATCAAAAATCTTGCCATTAGCGCCGGGTCTTGGCTGCTTAAATAAAATAGGCTTGCCTAATTGACTAGCAACCTTTCTACTGATTATAAAAATAACTGGTGATAGTATTATTAAAGCAACAAAGGAGACTGTTATATCAAATAATCGTTTCATTTAATCTCTACCTCGTCAGTGATTATTCGCGCTATATTTTTAAATTCAAAATGCTCTAATAAATATTTGTGCCCGTTTAAACCTATGCTTTTTAATTCACTATCACTTTTATTGGCATACAGTAATATTGCTTCCATAATTTTAGTGGAATTTTCTGGTTCAATATTTTCACCACAAGATGCCAGCTCTACTTGATTATTAGGAGAGTTAACAGCTTGAAGAATAGGCTTAGCCGCCCACATATAATCAAACACTTTATTTGGGCTTAAACCATATTTGTATAAAGAAATATTTTGCCAAGACAATATACAAACATCGGCATAACTTAAAACACGTTGCACTTCGTTTTTAGGCACAGGATCAAAAAAATATATATTTTTACTATTACGCAGTTGTTGTAAGTTTTCTTTTTCAATACCATTGCCGATTATTACTAAAGCAATATTGTGTGATTTAATTTTGTTAAACGCCTCAATCACATACTTCATAGCATTTGGTACGCCGAGAGTTCCTGTATACATAACTATTCGTGGATATTTATCGCGAATATCACTTAGTTTGTTGTCTAAAATTGATTTTTCAGAAACCTCTTGTGTAGAATCAATCCCATTACAAGCATAAATAAATTTATCTTCAGCAAGACCATGTTGCATCATATATGACTTCAAATTAAAAGCTGTAGAGATTGTTTTATCAGTATATTTATGACCTATATATTGAAACAATTGTAACAACAATGAAAGTGGATGCCATTTTGACATACCAAGTAATAAATTTAAGCTGAGAGGCCAAGGATCTCTAACTTCAAAAAAAATTTTGCACTTATATTTTCTCGCCCATCTTATCGCCCCAATTAAATGAAACGGATGAACTGAAGAAGCAACAATCAAATCTGGTGTATTGATACCAAGTTCTTCGACAGGATCCATAAAAAATGACTGATAACCAAAAGAAAGCATGTTTTTTATTCGAGAAAAACCGTTGCCCACATATTTAGGGACCTTTAACCAGTAAAACTGTATATCTTCAATAGATTTAGTTACAACGTTTTCCGTTTGCTCATGATTATCACGTTGCATATGATGATTTGATGCCCCAATCACTGAGACAGAATGACCATTAGCAGTAAAGCCTTTAGATAAAAAATATGCCCGCCACTCTTTAGGGGAGGTAGGTGAACCGATATAATGATAATAATATAAGATATTCATTTTAATTTGATTTAAATTGTCTTAACGGTTTAGCTGGGTTTCCTATAACTACGCTACCATTTAAAACATCCTTCAAAACAACAGCCCCCATTCCAACAACAACATCATCACCAATAATAACACGTTGCTTAACACATGCTTTTGGAGCTATACGACTGCGTTTTCCTACTCTCACATAACCTGAAAGTTCCGAACACGCTATTATATAAGCATCTTCATCAATGAAACAATCATGTGCAATATGTACAAGGTTATCAACTTTCACATTTTTTCCTATGTAAGTATCATTAACTATCCCTCGCACTACGCAAGTGTTTGCCCCTATTTCTACATTATCAGCTAATTCTACACCACCTAAATGAGGTTGTTTAATTAATTCGCCTTCAGCATTTTTGATAAAACCATAACCATCACCACCAATTGACGCATGAGTTCTTACTAAGCAATTTTTCCCTATCTTAGTTCCAGAGTGAATAACCGCATTATGTTCAATGATCGTATTTTCACCGATCTCGACATTATCCTCTATTACAACATTCAGCCCAATTTTTACTGTCAAAGGGATTTTAGAAGAGTGATATTTCATTTTAAAGCCAACATTAGCCTTTATATAGTTGATAATATCAACAATTATAACTTGAGGGTTTTTCACTACGACGCAGTTGTAGCCGCTCACCTCTTCTTTAACTAATAATACTAACCCTTCGTGATTAGTCGGCAGTTCACCTTTTATATAGTCACAAAGACTGTTTGGCCTACCATTAGCACTATCTGCAATAGAAGTAATTTGAACATCTTCATTCAAAGTAAGAGGTAAATTCACTCCATCTAATAACTCACTTAACATCACAGTATGATTAAGTTGATTACTCATAATTTTTCCCTAAAATTTGTTTATATAAATGATTTAACTTTGACGATTCTTTTTCCCAATTATAAAACTCCTGAACTACATCTCTTCCACTTTGATATACCTAGTTTAGATGTAGCATTTAACACTTCAATACGTAGTACACTTTTAGCAACCCTCTTGGGAATAGGAACCGCTACTGCCGAAAACGCTAAGTAATCAACACTAAAACCTTGTTCTAAGAGTTTATGAAGGTTGCTCCGGTACCTAACTCACCATCATCTGTATGAGGAGCTAAAACCAATACGTTTTTAAATTTGCTTAACATGAGGAAAATTCTCTTATCTTTTCTCTAGTGCTTCTGGGTTAACAACAATACATCTAGTTGATGCGCTTTACGTTACAACTAAACCAATAAACCAATAATTATACACAACTGCTATTTTGAGAGTAAATCGTAAATATTAGCAAGGGCACTCGCCTCTAATTAAACATCCTTTTTCACCACCAAAGTAACAAAAGCACGGAGTCATTATCTACGTTATCGAAACGCGCAAAATAGTAGGAAAATATTGTTTTAGCAAAAATTTTTCCTTGGCAATATAATGATAGCCAGTCCACACATGTGTTCAGGTTAAATAATCTTTTCCTATTTTAGCTCCTTAATCACTCACCCAATTGCGGTTAATCTCGATCTATATCCGTTATAAACCAACTATTAAGAGCAATTTGAATACATTAACTATATATAATTAATCGTATTGATAATTGCTGTGAATATGCGTTCTAAAAAATTATAACCATTTACTAGTTTGTTAACCATATATTATCTCCAAGCTGTGGAGCGTTGATATAATCTCCCTTATGAATCAGAGCAACTTGGTTATCAGTCAGATTTAATCTCATAACTATAAATACTTAGTCATTCGTAAAGTTAATAACCTTATAGTTTTAACTAAGCAGTATGTTTGAACTTTTTATCTTTTATAAAAAAAGAGATTAAAAGTAAACTCAAAACTGGATAGTTATCAGTCAAATTACCTGACAACATAGTGCCAAATATTATTGGTAAAAAAACTAAAAAACAAAAACCTATAAAATTATTTCCTCGAGATTTTAAAAATAGGAGCCCCCCTAATATTAAGGTTGCAAGAAAAAACACAATTCCGTGGTATAGCAATATTTCAATAAAAAGGTTGTGAGGATAGATACCTTGAAAGTAATTACTCTCATTGCCTAAACCAAATAGTAATGTGGTACTACTTTCAGCTTCAAATACATCTAAAACAATAAGGTACATATTCGCTCTGACAGACTCACTACCATTATTCATATCAAAATAAATAACTCGACCTAGTATGCCACTAACCACATCCCAATAACTAAAAATAACAAAAAACAGAGCAACAAAGCCAATTAAAACTACGTACTTAGCGAAATTGAAGTTTCTAAAATAAATCAAAAGAAACAAAGTTTGTAAGAGAAATACTACAGTTGCACCTCTAGAGCCAGTTAAAACTAAACCTATTAAAGTCGCAACATACGATAGTAATAGCAAATAGTACTTAGGGCTCTTCTGAATGGATAAACTACAGTACATTAGAAAAAATAATACACCTAAAATCCTGTACATGACATTAGGACCAAAAATTAAGGACTCACGACTCCCACCGATGAATACTAATGAAAGAAAAGCTAATATACATGTTATTACAGCTAATGCGCTGCAAGATTTTTTATTTTTTAACAGTCTCGACAATACCGGGAATATATTTACATATAACACCAGTTGTAAAAAAGCAAAATAATATTCATCACTATTAATTACCCCTTTCACCATAAAAGGCATCAATAAAATAAAAAAATATGCTTGAGTTAGGACTTCGAGCTTTTGAATAGGTAAATGAGTAATTAATCTATATGAAATAAGTGCTAGCCAAACAATCAAAAATGAAGGCAAACCTAATAAGAAGTGATTTCCAACAAAGGTAATAGCTAAAAAAATCAATATATCTAAAATCGCAACTAAGCGCATGTATTAGCCTCTTTTTTGCTACTAAATATACTGATACCTAAATGCTTTTTAACTAAATAAGTTGTATAAAACGCTATTAAACTGGTTGAAATCAAAACTGATAATGCAGCTCCAAAATACGTAAAGTGTGGGATAAGAACTAAGCATATAGTCGTATTTAAAACGAAATAATAAAAGGTAACATTTCTGCATTCTTTTTCGAACTTTGTCATTTGCAATAACGTTTTACTCATACCATAAAAAACTAAAACTAGCTGCAACAGAGCAAAACATCGTAATGTTTGAGCCCCCGCTTCATATTCTTTCCCAAAAAAACCTAGAAATATGTTTGGAAAAATAAAAACTATGATTGACACGAAAAATGCGACGATAAACAAGATTCGAGTTAACTTTACAACTAATATATTTAGTTTCGTTAAATCACCTTTATCATATAAACTTGCAATTTGAGGTGCAGCAACTCTACTCGCTGAAACAAAAATAAAACCAATTAGCGTTGATATTCTTAAACATACAGAAAAAATAGCCACACTCTCTTCCGAAAATAACGCTCCAAGCAACAACTGCGGTGTAATTAAAACCAATAAATCGATAATTACTGTTACATAAATCGGAAAAGCGCTTTTAAGAAGGTCTTTAGTGCTAAAACCATTCTTTGTCGACAGAGGGAAGTGTAATGACCTTTTCAGAAATAAAAATGAAATAACAAAAACCAAAAAACTACTAAAGCAATACATACCAAAGACTAATGGCGGTGTTAACTCCATAAGTGTAGGCATGCTATACAGAAATGCTATAAACAGCAAAGGAATTATAATAGCTATAAATAAAGAACTTTGTTTAATTTGTGCTGTAGCTAAAAAGAATGAACTATTAATATTACACAATGCAAAAAACAATACGCCCCAGCCCATAAATTTTAAAACTGAACTGATGTCCTCAGATTTAAATATTATTTCCCCAACGTATGATGATGTCAAATATAAAAAGGAGGTTAATAATAAACTTAAGGGAACAACTACAAGTATTATTTTCTTATATAAAGTAACTATACTCCCAAAGTCATTATCGATATAGTGTATAGAAGCTCGCTTAATTATCACTATATCTAAGCCAAGACGAACCACTGTACCAAATAAAATAAAAATAGAAAAACAAAGAAAATAGACACCAGCACCATTTACACCTAAGTATCGAGTGATCAGTATACTTACAATAAAAGAAAGTCCCGCGCCAAGTGCCTTTATAAAAAAGGTAAAAAAGGAAGCTGATAATAACCTAGTAATTGACAAATTCACATCTCAAACAAATTTAAATATCCTTGAAAATATTTATGCAATCAGCCCAAAATAGACGCTAATTGGCTCGCACTTAAATAACCGTGCATAGGCAAACTAAATACTTGGTTAGCTAGGTTCTCAGCTATTGGTAGGCTTATTTTTTTAGATGAAGAACAATTAAAAGCTGTTTGTTGATGCATGCACTTACCATAATAAATAACCGTTGGAATTCCTTTTTTCTTATACTCTGCCATAACGGAGTCGCGTTTTTCACTTAGAATAGTATATTGTGCCCAAGAGCTAACATAACCTTTAGGAACTTTTGGAGTATTATACTTCTCCTTCAAAACTTCTTCGTAATTCGCAGCAGCTTTATTTCTGTTTATTAATTCTTTTGGAAATTCAGCAAGCTTTTCAAGTAAAATTGCAGCTTGTATTGTATCTAAGCGGCTATTCATACCTATTCGAATATTATCGTACTTATCAGTCCCCTTACCATGCACTCGGTATGACCTCGCTAATTCAGCCAAATCATCATTATTAGTAAAAATTGCACCGCCATCACCATAACAACCAAGTGGCTTGGCAGGGAAGAAAGATGTCGTTGCAATATCACCAAAGCTTCCGGCTTTTTTTCCGTCGATACTTCCACCAAAGCCTTGTGCTGCATCTTCAATTAATTTTAAACCGTATTTTTTCGCTATTCTTTCCAACTCAGGGTAGTTTGCCGGTAATCCAAATAGATCTACTGCAACAATGGCTTTAGGAGTTAACTTGCCATCACTTAGTGTTTCTTCAATACGTTTTTCAAGATCAATAGGACAAATGTTAAAAGTTTTTCTATCTGAGTCGACAAATACAGGGGTTGCGCCAAAAAATGCTGGCGCTTCTGCCGTTGCGAAAAATGTAAATGTAGGACAAAAAACAGCATCCCCTTCTTTCACATTGAACACCATCATTGCCAACTGTAAAGCATCAGTCCCATTTGCGCAGGTTATTGCATGTTTAACACCGACATACTCAGCAAGCTTATCTTCAAGCTCTTGCACTTCAGGTCCCATGATATATTTACCATGTTCTAAAACCACTTGAATACGTTTATCAATACGCGGTTTCAAATGTTTGTATTGTGCTTTTAAATCGATAAATTCCATATGTACCTCTATTTTCTATGCTGATATGCCTACCAAATTAAGTTTATTTTTGAAGCAATGAGTTGTTGAATATATATAGTTTACAAACCACCTCGCGATCAGCAGTAACTGGCAACTCTAGTTGCTCACCAACCCCACTCATCCAGCCAACCTGTTTAGCGGGTACTCCAACCATTAACGCATAAACTTTAACACCCTTGTTGAACACTGCCCCGGCACCGATAACTGCATACTCGCCAATTTTAACACCACATACGAAAGTACGATTCTCCCCTAATGTTATTCCTCTTTTTATAAGTGTATCGCCGTATTCGTCTTTACGCTCAACTCCAGAACGAGGGTTATAAACATTGGTAAAAACCATACTTGGCCCACAGAAACCTTCACCCTCTAAATGAACATTATCGTAAACAGACGCATTATTCTGGATTTTACATTTGTCACCTATTGTTACTTTATTGCCAACAAAAACATTTTACCCAAGCGACACTCCATCACCTGTGACAACTTCGCTACATACATGGGAGAAGTGCCAAACACGAGAGCCTTTGCCTATTTTAGCTCTATCATCAACGATAGCACTTTCGTGCTTATAATAATCATTCATTTTAATGCACCATAATTAACGAACAACTTCACTAATAAAGGGGTGCAGACATGATGAATTAGTGACTATATTTTGATTACGAATATCGCTTACTATTTCGATGCTTTTACGAGCTTCCTCTAAACCAAATCCACCATCAGTTAGAATATGTTCATAGCTTTTAGTGTGTAAATCAGTAAACCCGCCTGAGAATTCAATTTCATTTCCATCTACAGTAATCGAGCGATATGTTCTTTGGCCTGCAGCCTTTATTTCGTCTGGTATATAATCATAATTAACAGATAAGAACCATCGCACTTTAGCATGTTTAAATTCTAAATAACCTGCATTTACATCTTCTTGCTTTAAATGAGCTTCATTCTTTTTAATATCGCCAAACACCCACCCAAGCATATCGTAAAAATGAACGCCAATGTTAGTCGCTATCCCACCAGACTTATTATCATCGCCTTTCCAAGAGGTGAAATACCAATGACCACGACTTGTTAAATAAGTTAAGTCAACTTCGAAAATTTTATCTGGGTTTTTAGATATTTCATCAGCAACATATGCTTTCAAGTCTATAATACTTTGATGTAAGCGCAGTTGAAGAATATTATATACTTGCTTACCAGTCTCTTCTTGTACAACTTTTAATGCATCAATATTGTGAGAGTTTAGCACAAGCGGCTTCTCACATATAGCGTGGGCATCGTTACGCAAAGCAAACCGAATATGAGAGTCATGTAAATAATTAGGTGTTGCTATACTTACGTAATCAATTTTTGTTCCTTTTCGCTTTAACAAGTCAACATGTCGATCAAATCGTTCATATTCAGTAAAAAAATCCGCATTGGGGAAATGACTATCTATAACCCCTACTGAGTCATTCTTATCTAAGGCAGCAACTAAGTTATTTCCTGTTTCTCTAATTGCCTTCATATGGCGAGGTGCTATATAACCAGCAGCTCCAATAAGCGCAAAATTTTTCATTTATTACATCCCAAGCTAAAATTTAACGTCTTTTACAATCAGGTTCACATTGATTATAAAAAACTAAAGTAAAGATTTACATGATACGAGCTTCTAATACGGTTGTTCGACTCCAAGCTCTAAGGTGTCTATTTAATTTTAAAAGCAAAACTGCGCAAAAGTACAATAAAAACAGCTAAAAAAGAGCCTAAGATTATTCCTAGCATAACAATCAGCCCTCTTTTAGGCTTTGCCTTTTCGTCTGGTGCGTTAGCGGGATCAATTGTTTTTAATACATATTCTTGTGAAACTTCCGCCAACATGATGGTTTTAGTTTGCTCTTCTATCAACTGGTAAAATACCGTTTGCATATCAGCCAGCTGTGTTTCTTGCAGTTTTTCACTTAAAAAGTCAATGCTACGTTGCGCTTCAGATTTATCTTGATCGCGCATGGTATTATTAATTTCGGCTACTAACCAAATCAACCATTGTTTAGCAATTTCAGGGGAGTAATGCTCAATAGAAAGAGTAATCATTCCCGACTCTTTATCTGATGAAACAAAAAACAACTCTTTAAAAGCTTCAAAAGCTTCCCATGCTGAAGGTTCCGGTGTTTTTGGGGCTTTAACGTCTCTTACCCATATTTTGTTTTTAGCGTTATAAAGCTCATCATCTAATATAAGAGTATTAGTATTAATATCCCAGTTTTTAGCCGCCATTAACGGTACCAATAACTGGTACTTAGTGATGAAGTTTTCAATAAAAAGGCGAGATTTTAGTACTTCAAGTGCTAAACCTGTTTTATCGGTACCGCCACCACCCAAATTAATACCAGCTAAACTTGCTAAGCCGCCAAACTGGCCAGCCATTTTAGCTAAACCACCTGCGCCGCCTTGCTCACTTGCTGGAGCTAATAATGTCGAGGCTTTATAGATGTTTGGCTGATTAATCGCGTATATAATCGATGAAACTGCAAATATAAAAGTAATGCCGATAATTAATTTTTTACCTGACCATATGGCGAACCATAGTTCTGCCAAGTCAATTTCATCGCTATTTTCAGGGTTTTGACAAGGAGTATTAACTTTCATTGTTAATACTTCTGGAGAAGCTTTTCCCTGTAATTTAGTACTTTCCACAATAACTCACATTTAATATCATTTTTTATTTCAATAATCGAAAATTAGGCAACTCATACCGACTAGGCTTAAAGCACTCGTATTATAACAACCATTCACTACTAATTAATAGCTGTTTAATGTTTTGTCTTAGGCCTTTTTAGCTAAAAACTTTTAGCGTTAAAGTTTACAAACTACCAATTGCAGCAACTGCTACCGCCGAGTTGTAAATAATTTGCGTTACCGCAGACCAAAGCGTTAAACCGTCTTTATATTCTAAATCTAATGGGATGACGATAGTATCGCCTGCCACTAACATATCATCTCGGTTTGAAAACCAATTACTGTTGCTCGCCAAGCGAACAGAGCCGTCAGCCTTAATAATATAAATACGCTCTTGGTCGGCGCGTGTTTTCAAACCGCCTGAGCGTTCGATATAGTCATTTAGATCAAAATTTGATTTATATAAATGTGAAGTCGCATATTGTACCTCACCTATTACGCTAATAGACTCTCGACTTTTAGGAATATAAAGCGCATCACCGTTATCTAAGCGAATGTCATTAGAGCTTTCATTTGCCAATAAATAAGGTAAATCGATAACCAAACGACCCACAGCTTCAGCGACATTTAATTTATTTAATAAGTTGTTCGACTCTGCTAACTTTGCGCCGTTATTTTTATCGTCATCTGTTAAGCTAATTTGCGCGGTTTCGCTGGCTAGCTGCTCTTGCAAGTGCTCTATTTTTTCAGCCTCTTTTCTTTTTAAAGCTTCACGAGTAAAAATAGCGGCTTTTGCATCAGCTTCTGATGTTAGGCCACCTGCTCGCAGAATAACGCTGCGTAATGTTTCACCTTTTTGTAACACATAAGTCCCCGGAAACACCACTTCACCTGCGAGTTTAATTGAACGTTTTTCTTGCCAGCCTGGAATGCGTTTAACATGTAAGGTATCAAGTGACTTAAGTAAGAAGTCGGTTGATAAGTTAATATTTTGATGGCTGACTTTTGCAGTTTTTACACCATCGTGAGAAAAACGTACTAAGTCAGCATTGACTAAATAGCTTGACTCTTTCAATCCACCAGCTAAATCAACCAACTCTCTACTTGTCATATTAGTTACGTACGGGTATTGCCCTGGGAAATGCACGTCACCTGAAACGTTTACCACGTTTTGCGCAATAGCCTTATCTGCCTGTTGATGAAGTTCTGCAACAAGTTCTTTTAGCAGTGGCTCTCGTGCTTGTTCTCTTTGAAATAAAAATAATCGGTCAAGTGGTGATAACGGCATTGCTCTAGCGGATTGTTTAGTTAAATCAATATAAAACACGTGAGTATTTAATTGCTCATCTTTCTTGGCGAGTAAAGCGAAAGTTATTTCAGAATTCTCGGTGTATCCCATACCAGCATTTAATAAATCTTCCACTGTGCCGTTAACCGTTAGGGGATAAACACCAGGATTACGTACAGCTCCATGTACACTAACAATATTCGCAAGTTGATTAAGTTGCGCTTGTGCTTTCAGCACATCTAATAGCGGCTTTAGACTATCACTTCTATTGGTACGTTTGTTAAACACATAAACAGTATCGTCAGCATTCAATGCAAAGTCTGACTCTACAGCGTTGTGCTTTATATAATTTGCATAATTTACACTGTGATTGGTCAACTCACCTGTTTTTGGGTTTTTACGTGTAATTAAAATATATTCAAGATCTGGCTGTGATTTAAAATCTCTTATATTGCGAAGAATATCACTCAGCTTTATACCTTTATGCCAGCCGTAAGTACCTGGACGTTCTACATGCCCTTTAACAGTTACACTCCGTTCGAGTGTAGAGAGTACTGAACTGACTTCAAGCGTGTCACCATTTCTAATGTATTGATTTTTATCCGCGTGTAAATTGATGCTTATAACAGAGCGTAAGCCATTATCATTAATACGTGATATTTTACCTATTTTTTCATAAGCAGACGCGGTTACCCCCCCAGCAAGTTTAATAGCATCCTTTATGGTTTGTTCATTTTTCAGTTCATAAATTGCTGGGCGATTCACTTCTCCTGCTACACCAACAGTTTTTCCAACGGTTGGTACAAAAACGACATCACCAGCCATTAAATTGATATCGCCAGACGTGTCACCTTGCAAAAGCAATTGATATAAGTCTAATTCAGCAATAACGTTACCACGACGTTTTACTTGAATATTACGCAATGAACCTATGTTATTCACGCCACCTGCCGCATATAAGGCCTGTGTAACCGTTGATAGAGAACTTAATGTGTATGATGCAGCGCGGTATGCTTCACCAAGTACAAACACACGAATAGAACGTAGCTCTCCCATTGAGATACTGCTTTTCACGCCAATTTTTCGTTCTTTAATAATATTGTTAATTAAATTTTTAGCGTCACTAAAGCTTTGGCCTGCAACATTTATTGGCCCTAGTTTTGGAATATCGATATTCCCCTGACGGTTAAGCGTTAAATTTAGGCTAACAGTTTCTTTACCATAAAGTTGAATTGATAACGTATCACCAGGGCCCAATATATAGTTAGATGGAATAGGCACATCTGATACCGGAGCAAATGTTGTCGGTTCGCCAGCAAACAAATTATAGCCAAAAGGCTTTAATTTTTGAGATTGTATTTTTGCCGTAAATTGAAGTTCTTGTTCTTCATTTTCTTGTGCTTTAGAAGTATTTATATTTTCAGAGCTTACTGATTCAAGACTTTCATTTAAAGCATTTAACTCTATTGTGGGTGCACGTGCTGGCACTAAATCATTGAGTGAAGGGGACGGTTCTTGATTATTTGAAGCGTTTGTTAACGCACCTAAACTTGAAAGGTCAACCCCCATATTTTTTGCCAACGCTTGTTGTTGGCTTGGAGGAAGTTGCTTAAATTGTTCAATCTGGGCTTGGCTTATTTCAGCCGAGGCAGCATTAAAAGCAGTAGCAAAAAGAAAAACAGAAAGTGTACTTTTGACAAGAGAAAACTTCATTTATTTAACTTCTAATAATTTAATAACAACTCGTTCGATTATCAAATGATTAGTAAGCAAGATTAAATAATAAAGCCGTCCGTTACATCCGTATAAAGGAACATAAAAGCATTTATTACTTATATATTAGAATAAATGCTTTATTATGAGCGCGGCATAGTAGATGAATTCAGTTACTTTGTCAAAAACTTAATATACCAAGGCATGGCTTTATCTATACCTTGCTGAATTCTATACTCAGGCTGGTAACCAAGTAAGCTTTTTGCTTTTGAAATATCGGCTTGTGAATGACGAACATCGCCTGCTCTAAAATCTCGATATATCGCTTTTTTAGTATAGTCAACGCCATTGTTGCCAAGTGCTGATGCTAAACTAGCAAATAACTCATTTAACGTAGTTCTATCACCTAACGCAACATTATAGATGTGGTTTTTTCCTGATTCATTAGCTGTTGCCGCTAAAATATTAGCTTGTACTGCGTTTTCAACAAAGCAAAAATCTCGGCTTGTTTCGCCGTCACCATTAATGAATAAGTCTTGATTTTCTATCATTGATGCCGTCCACTTAGGTATTACCGCGGCATAGGCCCCGTTAGGCTCTTGGCGTTTGCCAAAAACATTAAAGTAACGTAACCCTGTAGAGTTTAGCCCGTAAGTTCTTTGAAATACATCAGCATAAAGCTCATTAACATATTTAGTCACTGCATAAGGTGATAATGGCTTACCGATATTATCTTCCACTTTAGGCAATGCAGGGTGATCGCCGTACGTTGAACTCGACGCCGCATAAACAAAGGTTTTCACTTTTGCATCTTTCGCTGCTGTTAACATATTAACGAAACCGGTGATATTTGCCGAGTTCGTTAATATTGGATCAGCAATTGAGCGAGGTACTGAGCCTAGTGCTGCTTGGTGTAATACATAATCTATTGGCTTATCATGCAGGCTTATGGCTTTTTGGCAATCTTCAACATTTCGAATATCACCTTGAATAAAACTAAAGTTTTGCCATTGCGCTGCATTTACCTCTAACTCCACTTCATCTAAATTATGTTGGTGGCCTGTTGCAAAGTTATCTAAACCGATGACTTTTTGATTTAAAAGCAATAGCGTTTCAAGTAAGTTTGAACCGATAAAGCCTGCAACCCCCGTTATCAACCAAGTTTTAGGTGCATTTCTTAACCGGCTTTGTACTTCTTCATAACGAGACATTGATAATTCCATAACTTGTTGCTGTGGTTATTGATGATTTCTTACTGACAATGTTTTTATTTATAAACGCATATCAACAGACGCTTTAGGCAGAATATACTTTAAATCATAAAGTACGTGATCAGTTTTGCCTAAAGCACGAATTTTATCTATACCTAACGCTTTAAATTCATTATGCGATACCGCTAAAATAATAGCGTCGTAGCCATTAAGCTTAGGAGCTTTGGTTAAGCTTAAACCATATTCGTGTTCGGCTTGTTCCGATGAGCACCAAGGGTCTGTAATATCAACATTCATGTTGTATTCTTTTAGCTCACTAACAACATCAACAATCTTGGTATTGCGAAGATCTGGACAATTTTCTTTAAAAGTTAAGCCCATCACCAATACATTAGCACCTTCAACTTGAATACGCTTGTGCAGCATATTTTTTACTAGTTGTGAAACTACGTATGCGCCCATGCCGTCATTTAAGCGACGACCAGCTAATATCATTTCGGGATGGTAGCCAACAGACTGAGCTTTGTGAGTTAAATAATATGGATCAACACCAATACAATGGCCGCCAACTAATCCAGGACGGAAAGGAAGGAAGTTCCATTTAGTACCTGCAGCCTCTAACACTTCTAAGGTATCAATATTCAGTTTATTAAAAATAATAGACAGTTCATTAATCAATGCAATATTGACATCTCTTTGCGTATTTTCAATAACCTTTGCGGCTTCCGCCACTTTAATAGAACTGGCTTTATGGGTACCCGCAATAATAATAGAACGATACAAATCATCAACAATAGTGGCAATTTCTGGAGTTGATCCCGATGTAACTTTTAGGATATTAGTTACGCGATGTTCTTTATCGCCCGGGTTAATACGCTCAGGTGAGTAGCCAGCATAAAAATCTTGGTTAAAAACTAAACCTGAAACTTTCTCTACCGCTGGTATACATGTTTCTTCCGTTGCCCCAGGGTATACGGTTGATTCATATATAATAATATCGCCATTATTTACTACCCTGCCTAACATTTCACTAGCCTTAACTAATGGAGTTAAATCAGGTTGCTTATGCTCGTCAATCGGTGTTGGTACGGTAACGATGTATACATTAGCGCTTTTCAACTCGTCAACAGTACATGAAAAGCTTAAGTTCTTTGTTGCCGAAAGTTCTTCATCACTCACTTCTAAAGTGTTGTCAGTGCCGTTTTTTAACTCTTCAATGCGTATTTGGTTAATATCAAAACCTAAAGTTTCATATTTTTTTCCAAATTCTACAGCAAGTGGCAAGCCTACATAGCCTAAACCTATGATCGCTACCTTTACATCACTTATATTATTTAACATTTTATTTATTCCATTATTTTCAATTTTTTATTTCAATTATTAATAAAGCTAAATACCGTTTATCGCCGCTACAGCTACTGCAGCATTATAGATAATTTGCGTTGCTGTTGACCATAACGTTAAGTCATTCATGTACTCAGAATCAAGCGGAACTACGATCGTATCGCCTGGTTTTAAAGAAGTATCTGAAGTACCCGCAAACCAGTTACTTTCCTCAATCATTTTGATACTACCACTTGCTTCGATAATATAAATGCGCTCTTCATCTGCACGTTTTTTAATACCACCACTTTGCGCAATGTAATCTTCAGCGCTCATAGACGGATTAAACAAATGCGATGAACCGACTTGTACCTGCCCAATAACATTAATGGAATTAGTCTTAGTTGGCACATACAGTATGTCGCCATCTTCAAGTAATACATTACCATTAGATGAAGTTATTATTTTTGGCAAATCGATAACTAAACGGCCGACAGGCTCTAATTTCGTTATATCAGCAAGCAATTTTTGTGCATCGTCATAAGATGCTGACGTTCCTTGCTCTGTTAATGATTTTGATGCCATTTCAACACGTAAATCGCCAGCCAGTTTCAATAAGTTTTGCTGCTCTAATTCTTGTAATTTCTTACGAGTAAATACCGAGCCATCAGGATGAGCATATTGTGTTAAGCCGCCCGCTTTAACTATCAAGTCAGCTAAAGTTTCACCACGACTAATGGTGTACTTGCCTGGGAATACAAACTCCCCTCTAAGTTCAACAACATGATTTTCGCTCCATGCAGGTATTTTATGAATATTTAAGCGATCTTTACTCTTTAAAGCAATATTAAACTGTTCATCGCCGGATAGAGCTAAGCCTAAATCAACACTTAAAGATGTTTTCGTTGCACCATCGTCACTAAATTGATTACGAGTGACTTCTGCACGTGCCAAATAAGCAGATTCATTCACTCCGCCAGCAGCAGCCACAACATCACTCACCTTAGCATTTTTAGCTAATGGATATATGCCAGGGAACTTAACCTGCCCATCTACTTCGATTATTTGAATTGGCTGACCAGATGCACCTTGCTGACGTAGTTTTCTTAATACTGGCGCTAATAAACGATGACGAGAAAACAAAGCCATTTCACGAAGCTCAACTTCTTCATTCAGATCCCCACCAGTCATTTGCACTAAAGATTGAGAAACAAGATCTTCTTCTTCTGTATTTGCATTTAGAGAAGGCTGTGATGAGTTATCGCCGTATTTTTGCCAAAATGACTTTTCTTTATATAAACTTCTCGCAAACTCACGCTCTTTTGCGAACAGCTGCTCTTGGGTATAAGCCAACTCATCTAATGATATTTTTTCGTCAATATGTTTAGTCACATTTGAAAATATCAATACTTTATCACTAGGAGCAAGTTCAATGTTTTCAGCCGATGTTTGGTTATGCAAAGCTTTAGCCAAGTTAAACTGCAGTATCTCTATGTTTCTCGCTTTATCTAATTGTCTTACTACCAAACCGTAGTTTAGATCGGCATTCGCTAGAATATGAGAGTCTAAATTAGGTAGTAAATCGGTAACTTTAATTCCTTGTTGCCATTGGTATTTACCTGGGCGTGTTACAGCACCGATAACAGTTATCGATTTTTCATACATACCCGAACTTTTCAATACACGAATATAATCACCATTGTTAACTTTTTTCTCAAGAGCGCGCTGTTGCGTTAAGTCAATGTTAACAATACTACGTAAGCTACTAGTGTTATAGCGTTCAACCATAGTTGATTGGGGAAATGCTGAAGGTAACAAACCGCCCGCCATTTCTAAAACCTGTTTAAAGTTGTCGCCATGCTTTAACTCATAAATAGCTGGACGTCTAACTTCGCCTAGTATTGAAACAGTTTCACCTTGTGTAGGGATAAAAACCACATCACCTGACTGTAATAGAATATCGTTTGATGAATCACCATTAATAAGTAAATCGTATAAATCAACTTTTTTAATTAACTTTCCGGCACGTTTTACTTGGATATTTCGTAAAGAACCAATATCACTTATACCGCCTGCAGCAAAAATAGCATGCGTTACAGATGAAAGTGAGCTCAAGGTATAAGGACCTGGTTTATAGGCATCACCTAGCACAAAAACACGCATAGAACGCAGCTCTGCTAGGCTAACTACAACATTAACACCGATAATTCGTTGAGTGATTCGTTCAGAAAGGAATGACTTCATTTCAGTAAAGTTCAAACCAGCAATTTTTATCGGCCCTACATTTGGAATAAGTATTGTACCTTCACGCGTTATCGGTAATACATATTCATTATTTTCTTTACCGTATATTTGAATTGATAACTGATCGCCAACACCCAATACATAGTGTGCCGGTATTGCAATATCCATAGTCGGTGTAAAGGTATTTGGTGAATTTGAAAACACATCAATACCAAAGCGCTCTAACGGCTTAAATAACTGTTCATCTGCTTCAAACGAAGGAACCTCTTGGCCTTGGTTTGCCGATTCACTGACACTATTTGTACGCGGTGTAACTGGCGTGGATGATAATTCGCTTGCCTGACTAGAACCTGATATTTGCCCCATAACCGCATTTAAATCAACACCCATACTTTTTGCTAAGGCTTGTTGTTGAGACTTGGGAAGACTTTTAAATTGCTCAATTTGTTGCGGGCTAATTTGAGCTGAAACGGCATTCAATGAGAGTGTAAAGGTAATCAGAAGGGTCGCTAGGTGACGGATATAGTTAATCATTTGCGCGTATTTCTTCCTATATATACGAAATATTGTTGCTATCTACATTCAAGATAGAACTTAAACAGCGCCGAGTTTATCAGTAACGAAGGAACGATTAAAGCAACTTTTCATTTACACTTTTAATTTACCTTATTTTGCGAAATCATGATAGAAAACAACAAAAAGTAAGCAATTACCTGAACATTCATTAGAGATTAACTACTCGGACTTGCCTTTCTATGCCAGCAAAGGTATAAAACGGGCTGACTAACCTATTTTATACAATATTGCTCGGTAAATTAGTGCATTTCCTTGTGAATGCAATCAACCAATAATAACAATTATGATCTCGAGCATCTTTTAAAGGAAACTTAAATGACTAAACCTACATCAGGCACATTACTAGGACATCCGAAGGGGCTATTTCTCCTTTTCGGTACAGAAATGTGGGAAAGATTCGGCTACTACGGCATGCGTGCCTTATTGGTACTTTATTTGGTAGCAACCGTTGAAGACGGTGGTTTCGGCTGGACAACAGGTGAAGCACTTGGTCTATATGGTACTTTTACCATGGCCGTATACTTAACGCCGATGATTGGTGGTTGGTTAGCCGATAACTTTATCGGTCAACGTAGAGCAATTATCTACGGTGGTATTCTATTTTCTGCAGGTTACTTCGTTTTAGGTATCCCTAAAACAATGATCGTAGGCATGGAAGAAAATGTCTTCTATATCGGCTTATTCTTAATTTGTTGTGGTAACGGTTTATTTAAAGCTAACGTATCTAGCCTTGTAGGTGAATTATATGAAGACGGTGACCACCGTCGTGATGCAGCTTTTACAATATTCTACATGGGTATCAACTTAGGTGCTTTCTTATCACCATTAATTGTTGGTTACTTAGGCGAAGAAGTTAACTGGCACTACGGTTTCATCGCTGCAGGTTGTGGTATGTTAATTGGTTTAGCACTTCAGCTAACATTAGCAAAAAGCTACTTAGGTGATATTGGTGTTACTCCTTCTGCTCATAAGATTAAAGCAGCTCAAGACGATTTAAAAACACGCGCTTTATCAAAAGAAGAAAAAGACCGCACTAAAGTTATTTTGATCATGAGTGTTTTCTCAGTAATTTTCTGGGCAGGTTTTGAACAAGCTGGTGGCTTATTCAATATCTACGCTTCACAATTTACCGACCGTAATATCATGGGTTTTGAAGTACCAGCAACTTGGTTCCAATCTTTAAATGCTATGTTCATTATTATGCTTGCACCTGTTATCGCCTCAGTTTGGGTTAAAATGGGCAGCAAAGAGCCAACATCTCCAGTTAAATTTGCTTTAGCAATGGTATTTTTAGCATTAGGTTTCTTTGTTATGGTTTGGGCTACTATGGTTCAAGGCGGCGACGTTACCATTAAAGTAAGCATGTTATTTTTAGTATTTGCTTACCTTTTCCATACCTTAGGTGAACTATGTTTGTCACCAATTGGCCTGTCATTAGTATCAAAATTAGCTCCGGTTAAGTTCACTTCATTATTAATGGGTGTGTGGTTCTTCTTTACTGCTTTATCAAACAAACTTGCTGCCTTTATTGGTCAATTTGTAGGTGAAGGTGAAGAACAAGTTGCTAATGCTGGAAATATCTTCTTAGGTGTTGGTATTGGCGCATTAATCACTGCATTGATCATCTTCTTATCTGCTAACAAACTTGTTGAATGGATGCACGGCGCTGAAGGTGATGAAAGCCATGATCTTGAAGCTAAGCTTGAAGAAGAGATGGGCGTTACAGGTACTCACGAAGGTATTTCTGAGAAACAATAATACGGCTTAAAGTTTACGACTAGATTAGTAAACTTAAGACAAATAAAACGAGTAATGACTTCTGTTATTACTCGTTTTTTATTACCTTAAAATAATCAAAAGCTAACATGATTAAGCTTTGATTCTCTCGCCTTAAGTTGCCAATTTTGTTATAACTTGAATCGCGTAATTTAAGTAATGTGTTGTGTACTTTTAACTATCCCTTCTATCTCACAGGTCAATGGTATGAAAACGTCAAATAGAGCCGAAATTCGTCAAAGTATCAGAAAACAACGATTTGAGTTAACGCCAGAACAACAAAGGAGTTCAGCGTTAGCATTGCTGCAACATTTTTCAAATAGCGCCAGAATCAAACAAGCTCAGCACGTAGCAATATACTTATCTAATGATGGTGAACTTAATACTCAGCCCTTAATTGATTGGTGCTGGCAGCAAAGTAAAAGTGTATACCTACCTGTTATTCACCCCTTCAGTAAAGGCCACCTGCTTTTCTTAAAATATACCCCGCATACTCAGCTAACCAAAAACAAATACGGTATAAGTGAACCCAAACTCGATATTAGAGATCTTATTTTACCTGCACAGTTAGATATTATTTGTACACCACTAGTCGCATTTGACAAAACAGGAGCTCGTTTAGGCATGGGAGGTGGTTTTTATGATCGAACCTTGAGTTCTTGGCACAAAGACTACCAAACCAACAAGAATGCAAAACCTTACCCTCTAGGTATTGCACATAATTGCCAGCAAGTTGACTCTCTTCCTTGTGAAAGCTGGGATATCCCATTACCCGAAGTGTTTACACCCAGTCAGCAACATATATTTAACTAACTTATATTTAACTAACTTATACTTACCAGAGCAAACTTAACTCACTCAAAGCAATAATTTGCTATGACATCGATGAAACGCTATTGCTATAATATGGCAATACTGTTTTTTAATACTATTTTTCAATATTACTTTTAAATAAGGTTCGTTATGACTCAAGATCAAATGAAAAAAGCCGCGGCAATTAAAGCCTTAGATTATGTTGAAGCTGACACTATTGTTGGTGTAGGTACAGGTTCGACGGTTAATCATTTTATCGATGCATTAGCGACTATTAAAGATAAAATTGTTGGTGCTGTATCTAGTTCTGAAGCGTCAACACAGCGCTTAAAGTCTTACGGCATAGAAGTATTCGACTTAAACAATGTTGATGGTATTGACGTATATGTTGATGGCGCTGACGAAGTCAATGCACATATGCATATGATAAAAGGTGGCGGTGCTGCCCTTACCAGAGAAAAAATTGTCGCTGCCGTTGCAAAAACCTTTGTGTGTATCGCTGACGATACTAAACAAGTACCGGTGTTAGGGCGCTTCCCATTGCCAGTAGAAGTTATCCCGATGGCACGTAGCTATGTCGCCAGAGAATTGGTTAAATTAGGCGGTGACCCTTCATATCGTACAGGCGTTGTAACCGATAACGGCAATGTCATTCTTGATGTGCATAACTTAGAAATAGTTGACCCTATCGCACTTGAAAATAGCATCAACGCCATCGTAGGAGTTGTGACTAACGGCTTGTTCGCTAATCGAGCGGCAAACGTATTAATTATCGGCACTACTGAAGGTGCAAAAATTATAAAATAACCCTTTAGAGTTTATACACTATATGATAGTTTAGAAATCTAGCCATCTAAAATTAACATTGTATTAATGTTTGATCGAGAGAAGTTAAACTATCATGAGCAACAATTCACTAGCGAAAGAAAAAATTAAGATATTACTTCTAGAAGGCGTTCACCAGAGCGCATTAGAAGAGTTGAAAGCCAAAGGCTATTCCAATATTGAATACCTTAAAACCTCACTTTCAGAAGCAGAGCTGACTAAAAAGATTGCCGATGTTCACTTTATCGGCATTCGCTCTCGCACAGACTTAAATAAGAACGTATTAAGCCATGCTAAAAAGTTAGTTGCTATTGGTTGTTTCTGTATCGGAACTAACCAAGTTGATAAAGCTGCAGCCCAATCTTTCGGTATTCCTGTTTTTAACGCACCGTTTTCAAACACTCGCTCTGTTGCTGAGTTAGTTTTAGGTGAAACCTTACTTTTACTGCGCGGTATTCCAGAAAAAAGTGCCCAAGCCCACCGTGGTGTTTGGAATAAATCAGCAGTTGGCTCTGTAGAAGCCAGAGGGAAAACTCTCGGTATCATTGGTTATGGCCATATTGGTATGCAGTTAGGTATTTTGGCTGAAACTTTAGGAATGAAAGTACGATTTTATGATATCGAAACTAAACTTCCTTTAGGTAACGCAAGTCAAGCGCCTACGATGACTGCGCTTCTAAAAGAAGCCGATGTTATTAGCCTGCACGTGCCTGAAACACCACAAACTAAGAATATGATGGGTGCTGCTGAATTTGAAGTAATGAAGAATGGTGTTATTTTTATTAATGCATCGCGAGGCACTGTTGTTGATATCGATGCTTTGTCTGAAGCACTAGCCAATAAGAAAGTGGCTGGCGCCGCCATTGATGTATTCCCTACTGAGCCAAAAGGCAATGACGAAGAGTTTATCAGCCCATTGCGTGAGTTTGATAATGTCATATTAACGCCTCATATTGGCGGTAGCACTAAAGAAGCACAAGAAAATATTGGCCTTGAAGTAGCAAGTAAGCTTGCTAAATACTCTGACAACGGCTCAACTCTATCTGCCGTCAACTTCCCTGAAGTGTCGCTTCCTGAGCATACGGGAACCAGCCGACTATTACATATTCATCGCAATCAGCCAGGTGTATTAACCCAAATTAACCAAGCATTTGCCCAGCATGACATCAATATTGCTGCACAATACCTACAAACAGCAGATCAGATAGGTTACGTAGTTATTGACATTGAAGCGGAAAACCGTGAACTTGCTTTAAAAGAGTTAAAGCAAATTGATGCCACAATCAGAACAAGGCTATTGCACTAGTAGTCTGTTAATTAGTCTTTATTGAAATGACAAATGAAAAGCCTAGCAATGAAGTTGCTAGGCTTTTTTATTGTTTAATTTTGAGTTTGAGTTTCACTATATATCAAAAGCAAAACCAGAATGCTTAAACTGAAATTGGCGCTTTAATATGTGGGTGAGATTGATAGTTCTGTAACTCAAAGTCTTCAAAAGTAAAATCAAAAATACTTTTAACCTCTGGGTTCATCCACATTGTCGGTAACGCTAGTGGCTCACGAGATAATTGCTCTTCAACTTGTTCAAGATGATTCAAGTATAAATGTGCATCGCCAAAAGTATGGACAAAATCACCCAACTCTAAATCGCAAACTTGTGCAATCATCATAGTAAACAGAGCATAGCTCGCAATATTAAATGGCACGCCTAAAAAGATATCTGCACTGCGTTGATACAATTGGCAGCTCAACTTACCGTTCAAAACATAAAACTGAAATAAGGTATGACACGGTGGCAGTGCTTGCTTGCCTAATGCCGCATTTGCGTCAGGGCTTATTGAAGTGTCGGGTAATAATGCCGGATTCCAGGCAGTAATAATATGACGGCGAGAATCAGGGTTGTGCTTCAAGTCTTCAATTAACTGTGCCAATTGGTCAATAGTTTCGCCATTTTCAGCGGGCCAACTACGCCATTGTACTCCATAAACAGGACCTAATTCGCCCTCTTCTGTCGCCCAAGCATCCCAAATTTTTACGCCATTATCTTTCAAATAGCCAATATTGGATTCACCTTTAATAAACCACAATAGCTCATGAATAATAGACTTAAGGTGACATTTCTTCGTCGTCACTAAGGGAAACCCTTTCGCGAGATCAAAACGCATTTGATGACCAAAAATACTTTTAGTGCCAGTACCAGTACGATCAGATTTTTCAACCCCTTCGTCTCTCACATGGCGCATTAAGTCAAGATATGCTTTCACTAGGCTTTCCTTTAAAATCAATAAAACAGGGAGGAATTAATGCTTAAATCATTGATAATTTTTGTTCATTGCTAATGATTTAACGGCATTATTATAACAGCAAAATTATGCCTAATTATTAGCAACTAGGCAAAAATTTCTTAAAGAATTTAGCTTGTATTAAGTAATTTAATTTAAACCGCTTAAAGGCTGTTCAGCTTTCAACGTATTTAAAACATCATTTTTAAGGCAACTAACATCAAAAATACTGCGAAGCCCTTTTTTAAATATGGGATCGGCAGTGAACTCCCAACTTTAACACCTATTGGTGCAAATAAAGATGATGTTAATACAATGCCTAATAATGCCGGTAGGTAAATATAACCGAAGCTCCAATCTGGTAGTAAAGATTGCTCCGGTGCAATTAATACATAGCCTAGTGCGCCAAATAACGCGACTACAATGCCGCTTGCAGTGGCAACTCCAATCGCTTGACGCATAGGGAATGAGCAATACATTAAAATAGGAACTAATATTGCGCCGCCAGCAATCCCCATTAAACTGGCGATAATACCAGTAAATAAGCCAATAATTTGCAATATCCAGTTTGCAGGTAGTGCAATGCTTCGTTCTATTTTTATCGATAAGAACATATAAACGGCTAACGAAAATACGGCACAAGCAAAAAACAATGTTAAGGCATCAAGTGTTAACATACCTGCAATTATTGCCCCTAACATAGCGCCAATGGCAACGGTAATACCTATTCGTTTAGCGATATCCCACGGAATATTGCCATTTTTATGATGAGCAAAAGCTGCTGAAGAGGAAGTAAACATAATGGAGGCAAGCGAGGTTGCTAGCGCCATAGGGAAGGCTAATTCAGCAGCGACACCAAAAAAAGGCAGTAAATATACCAGCACGGGAACAATAATTAGCCCGCCGCCAATACCTAATAATCCGGCAAAAAAACCGACAATTGCGCCCAATAGAGCACAGGCTAAAAACACACTTAATAGCATTGACACGTATTAATTTACCACAACAAAAAGTCCAGAAATTGAATGTTCAGCATATCATAGACATTAACGCCTAACACTTAATGCCTAACATGAACAAAGTCTGCTAAACCTAGTTGAATCAACTGTTCGTGCATATATCTGTGCACCTTACTGGCATTGGTCAAAGTTAATACTTTTGCCAATATAGCTTCTAGCAAACTAAATTCAACATGGCGTATCACCCACTTCACTTTAGCCAAGCTATGTGCACTCATGCTCAAATTTTTGTACCCCATCGCCATCAGCAATAAAGCCCCTGTTGGTTCATTTGCCAACTCACCACAAATGCTTAATGGTATATTTCGTGTTGTACTTTTCTGAGCAATATAATTCAACGCCCGCAAAACCGCAGGATGATAAAAGTCATATAAATTCGCAACGCGAGTATTATTACGATCAACCGCTAATAAATACTGGGTAAGATCATTACTGCCAACCGAGAAAAAGTCGACTTTATCGGCTAAGTCTTCTAATTGAAAAATGATACTAGGAACTTCCACCATAACGCCAATCTTCGGTTTTACTAATTTGTTGGTGTCAGTAATTGATAGTTCTGTTCGTAATTCAAAGTATGCTTGATTAATCAGCCTTATTGCGTCATCAACCTCACTAATACTAGAAATCATTGGCAGCATAATAGCTAAATTATCAAGGCCAATATTTGCCTTTATCATCGCTCGTATTTGTACTAAAAATATTTCTGGGTGATCAAGTGTGATCCGAATTCCACGCCAACCTAAAAATGGGTTAGCTTCGGTAATAGGGAAATAAGGTAATGACTTGTCACCACCAACATCCAAAGTCCGCATAGTGACAGGTTGATTTGGAAACGACTCAAGCACTTGCCGATATAGTGCGGTTTGCTCTAATTCAGAAGGAAAGCAACTGCGATTCATAAAAGGGATTTCAGTGCGATAAAGACCAACACCTTCAGCACCAACATTATGCGAGAATTCAAAACCTGATGATAAGCCACTGTTGACTAATAAACTCACTTGATGTCCATCAAGTGTCGATGCCGGTAAATGCGCTACTTTATTGACCTGTGCTTGTAACTCTGTTTCTGCCAATAAAATATGCTGATATTCATTAACTAAAGCGTCATTTGGCGTAACATGTAATTGACATGAGTAACCGTCTAATATGACTTCTTTTCGATGTAATTGACGAATGGCTAGGTATTCTATGCCCATAATGGCAGGGATATTTAGCGCCTTGGCCAAAATGGCGGCATGAGAATTATTTGAGCCACTTAATGAAACTATACCCAGTAAACCTTGATGTTGATAATCTGCAATCATAGATGCAGTGACATCTTCAGCCACTAGCACAAATTTTTCTGGTAGTTTTTGCTCATGTATTTTTAAGTTTTGAAGGTTCTCTAATAAGCGATTACCTAGATCCTTAATATCAGAAGCTCGTTCGCGTATATAATCATCATCTAGTGCTTCAAATTTAATGACATAACCATCTACAATAAGTTTTAAAGCACTTTCAGCATTCCAGCCTTGCTGAATTTTATTCAATACTTCGCTTTTAAAATTGTCACTTTCAAGCAGTTGTTTATAAACTTCAAAAATATCTAAACTACTATCAGAGGTTATTGCTTTTAACTTTTTGCCCATTGCGGTGAAATCAACCAATGTGCTTTGCACTGCTTCGTTAAACCGAATTAGTTGTTGGTCAGTATTTTCTTCTTTTGCGACCGCAATAGTTGATAGATCAGCCGTTGGGTGAACAACCACCATTTCACCAATAGCAACACCGGGCGCCCCGCCAATACCTTTATGAGTTTTAACGACACTTTGACTATTATCATATATGCCCATCAAGCCTTGTGCTTCGATACTCGCCATGGCAGCGGCTAATTGAGCAGATAAGGTAACAAGAAACGCTTCTTCATTTTCAGTGAAAAATCGTGCTTGTTCTTGTTGCACAGTCAATATGCCGAGCACTTTACGTTGATGAATAATCGGGGTGCCTAGAAAAGCTTTATATTTGTCTTCTTCGACTTCTGGCGCATGAATAAAGTCAGGATGTTGTTGAGCATTGGCAATATTTATTGGTTCTTCACGTTGACCGACTAAGCCTACTAAGCCCTCAGTAAAGCCAATACTTGTACGGCCAAAAGCATCTTCAGCTAAGCCATCTGATGCCATCAGCAGAAAATGTTGCTTGTTATGATCAGCGAAGTAAACAGAGCAACACTGAGAAGACAAGGCCTTTTTAACTTGCGCCACTAAACGTAACAGAGCGGGATCAAGCTCTGCTGCTTGGCTAAATTCGAGCACAATTCGACGTAGAGTAGTAAGCATTATAATCCCTATAATTAAACTTTTTTGTAATTAAGCTATGTGTAAATTCAACGCAAAATAGATTTATAGCAGTTTAACGTTAAATAAAAATTACGGAGTAAAAAGCTAACGCTATCTGTTATGCCATCCATGTTCATTACAGAGCGACTAATTTTAAAGCTTTAAAACTAAATAGCTCACCGAAGTGAGCTATTTACATTACATAATAATAATCTAAGGTGAACATGGTTTAAGCTCGGCGTCGACGACGTTCAGGACGATAGCTAGGCATTGCTGCTATGGCAAATTCTTTCATCACTTTACGATATACTTCACGCTTAAACGAAACTACTTGTCTTACCGGATACCAGTACGAAACCCATCGCCAATCATCAAACTCAGGATGATCTGAATGTAATAAATCAACCGCTGATTCTGGTGCTGTTAATTTCAGTAAAAACCATTTCTGCTTTTGACCGATACAAACGGGTAAACTTTCGTGCCTAATTAACCTTTTTGGTAGTTTATATCTTAACCAGTGTTTAGTCGTTGCTACAATTTTAACATGTTCAGGTTTTAAACCGACTTCTTCATTTAATTCCCGGTACATGGTTTGCTCTGCAGACTCACCCTCGTCAACACCACCTTGTGGATATTGCCAAGAATGCTGACCAAAACGTCTTGCCCAAAATACTTGTCCCCTGTCATTGATTATTACTATGCCGACGTTGGCTCGATAGCCTTCGGCATCTATCAAAGGAACTCCTGACAGCATTAATAATGTCATTGATTCTTCCATACTCTGCACCTTGGAGCAATTAAATATTAGAAGAAATAATTGTTTTTATTAAACAGCACATTGGCATTCACTAAGGAATATATTTTGCAGATAAGTTTTAGCTGTAAAAAATGCGCTTGCCCACCATGACAAAATTACACGATAATGGCGTTAATATTATTTTAGAAGACATCACATTGAATAGCATTCCGAAAGACGAAGCTGAATTACTTAATCGCGCACAAAACCTAGCCGGCATGACCTTAGGTGAAATAGCCGCATCACTTAATATCAGAGTGCCAAAAGATTTAAAACGTGAAAAAGGTTGGGTAGGACTATTACTTGAACAAATGCTTGGTGCCAGCGCGGGTTCACGCCCAGAGCCTGACTTTCCACATTTAGGAATAGAGCTAAAATCGCTGCCAATAAATTATCAAGGTAAGCCATTAGAAACCACTTTTGTTTGCGTTGCTCCCCTAACAGGTTTAGTTGGCGCACAATGGCAGACTAGTCATATTCGCAATAAAATGGCACGAGTTTTATGGGTGCCAGTTATATCCGAACGTGAAATTCCGATAGCCGAACGCATAGTTGGTACACCATTCATTTGGTCACCATCACCTGAAGAGGAACAACTTTTAGCGCTAGATTGGCAAGAGTTAACCGATATGATTGTGCTAGGTAATGTTGAGAATATTCACGGTAAGCATGGCCAAGTGCTTCAATTACGCCCTAAAGCGGCCAATAGCCAAGCAAAAACACAAGCATTTAATCGCCATGGTCAGCCGTTTTTAACGTTACCACGAGGCTTCTATTTAAAAATCAGTTTCACCCAAGCACTTTTGAATAAATACCTAAGAGTGGATTAGAATTGCTTTACTTCATATATCTGCCACAGCTATATATTTTGATAAAAGCATGGCTTAAGCCGAGTAATCGCGCTATAAATAAGCAATAGACATAAAACTAGGCACTGTTAATATTTAATGAAGTTTGGAAATAAGTTCGATCGCTATATAGTTATTATATTTTTCGTCACAATCATTACGGTTATTTTGACGTCATACCTCACATTTAAAGAAATTATCAACAGTCACAATAAACAACAACATTCTGCAATTACGCCATTATTTTCTTTAATAACAAGTGAAATATTACGGCCATTGAATGTTGCTAATTTCATGGCCAATAACCAACTCATTATCGATTATGCAAATAGCGACAAAATCGACAAAAAATACCTAGTCACATATCTCGAAAAAATATCCCAATCATATAATATGCTAGCCTTTATTGCTTTAGCTAAACATGACTTAATGATTGATTCTAATGCTAAAGAAACTATGTTGAGCAGTAAAGATGCTGAATGGTTCCACCGCCTAAAAGATCTTCCTGGCGATCAATTTACCGACATTGGTAATGCCGAAGATCCTCATTTGTATTTTGATAACAGAATTTTAAATAATGATGGCGAGTTTTTAGGCTTTACCGGTATTGGCATCGACTTAAATTATTTTGCCACTAAGTTTGCCGAATACAGTCAACGCTTTGGCTTTGAACTCTACTTTGTCGACCAAAATAACGTCATAACATTGTCTTCTGATAAAATAATGAAAACAGAAGGTCATCATCGAAAAGATGCCATCACTAGGCTCAATGACTTACCTTGGTATCAATCACTGACTCAAAATAATACCGTTGATACACGTTTATCATCAGAGGTTATGTATAACACTGAAGAGGGCTTATTGATTTCACAAATGCCGATTCAGGAACTAAATTGGCGAATGTTTATTGTTTCTCCGCCCGCTTCTGATCAAAATGAATATTGGAAAATTTTTGTTAGCCGCTTTGTTATTTTCTTTCTGATTATTTTTATTTTTTTCATCCTATTACTAAGAATTTTGCATTACTTCAAATCACGTTTAGTACAAGATTCAGAAACAGATTTTTTAACCCAATTACCAAATCGTAGCCATATTCATTGGCGTTTCGACGATATTGTACAAAAGAATACCACTCTATCGGTTGTTTTGGCTGATATCGATAATTTCAAGCAAATTAACGATACCTATGGTCATTTAGTGGGCGATGATGTACTGCGGATAATCTCTGATCAACTATCACAAACCTTACGCCAAATTGATGTTATTGGTCGTTGGGGCGGTGAAGAGTTTGTTATGCTATTACCTGATACAACCGCAAGCCAAGCTCATGTGATTATTGAGCGAATAAGAGAAAAAATTGCAAACATATCATTTCCAATATCAACCACCAGCGGCTCATTTAGTATCACGGTAAGCTTTGGTATATGTGAATTACCATTGCAAAACAAAACATTAAAAGACTATATATCATGTGCTGATAAAGCCCTTTATAAAGCAAAACACAATGGTAGAAACCAGAGTGTAATATTTAATTAGTGCAGTTTATTGAGATGAATATCGCAATACTTAGCAATACTAAATCAGCAATTAACTTTATGTGCTAAAGATTTTTGATAGTAACTTTCTGGCTGATACTAACACTCGCTTGACTAGCAATCGTTTGCCAATCAGTGTTAGCGGCTTCCAAGCAAACAAATTCATTCTCACTACCTTGGTGCATATCTGCCATCGATTCTGTCGCTTGTCCTGGGTTCCACATCACCCATTTTTGGCAGTTAATACTGCTAACATTAATTTCTCTTTGCCAACCATTGTCAATAATCGTTTGATTTTGGTTATCATGATAAATACGATCAATTGGACCAACACAGTCATTTAGGTTTGCCAAAGTCCCCTTTTCACCGCTAAGTTTATCGTCAAACTTAATGCTTTCCAGTAATGGAATATTGCTTTCTTCTGGTGAACTAATACAAAAATAGCTGTGCAGCGCGCCAGTATACTCTACCGGTTGCTCAGATAGATTAGTCATGGTTAGTGTTTGTTCGAATTGCTCTGAAAACACTAACTTTTGCGATAATTTAAATGTTGCTGGCCAGTGCTTTGAAAAGTGCTTACCACTTAATGATAAAGTAATAATCACTTGTGACTGAGATATTTCGATATCATCAAGATGCCACTGACTTTGTCGAGCAAAACCATGGTTACTCACCTGTTCAATATTACCTTCAACTGCTTTAACTTCACCGCCAAACCATGGCCAGCATATTGGAATACCACCACGAATAGCTGCTGTGGTTGAATATTTACTATCCTTACTCAGCCAGAATACCGGTTGTTGGCCTTTAGGTTGCCAAGTTAATACCTGACCACCGTATAAGCTCACCGAACCTTTACCTTTGTTATGTATGAAGCGTAATGCTTTAATTTCGTCGCTAAGAGCAAATAATTCAATCGTGCCAAATTCATTTTTCAGTAATATTTCCGATGACATACTTTGCCTATAAAGTAGATAACATATAACGTTGTCGCTGAGTTTAAAATATAGCGTTAATGGATGAAAGTACAAAAGCTTACTTAAGCACTTTCATAGTAGAAGGTGTATTAGCATCTTACGGGCTAATAAGAACAGCCTATAAGTAATAAATAAAAAAACCACGACAAGCGTGGTTTTTAAATTATGTTATGCCAACAAACTAAATTACTGGCTATTAGGCACTAAGTTTTACTTCAAATAAGACTTAGGCATATTGCTTTGTTTCATATAACGATCACGTAATTTATCTTGACGGCTTTGCGTCGAAACCTCTTTACCGCCAATCCAGATTTTGGCAACGTGAGAGCTTAGTTCAAATGGGTCTGCACTCCACAAAACTAAATCAGCTGTTTTACCGACGGCAATTCTACCGCTATCAACGTTAAAGGCATCAGCAACATTAGCCGTTACTGCAGCAAGTGCAGCATCACGAGACAAACCATTCGCTACGGCATTGCCAGCATGAAAGCGCAGTTGGTAAAGGTTATGAGTATCACCATCAACCGTCAATGCTACATTAACACCTGCTGAAGTTAATTTAGCAGCATTTTCTAATGAGGCATGTAGCGAATCAAAACTACCCGGTAAATTATCTAATGCAGCCATCACAACAGGTACTTTCGCTTGTGCAATTTTATCAGCAATTAATACTGAATCAGCGGCACCTACAAAAACTAAGTCTAATGAAAAGGTTTCTTTAAGCTTTAATAATGCTAAAAGGTCAGTTGCACGGTCAGCATAAGCAACCAGTGCTTTATCACCAGCTAACAAAGCATTAATTACCTTATCTTCACGACTTGGCTCTTTAGCTTCTTTTTTATCTTTTGCGTCTTTAGCTTTCTTTTTCGCTTTAGCTAACTTCTTTGTCGCATCTTCAAACTTAACTTGTAGTTTTTGTAAGTCTAAGGCACGAGAACCTTTACTTTTTGCGCCCAAATCAATAATAACTGCATTATTACTAACGCGAACACTATCAAATTCACCCGATAAATCAGCAACAAAAGTTTGTCCTTTAAACATACTTTCACCACCACGTGGCACGACTACGTTACTGGTAATTCCGCCCTTACGGCTATAAGGAATAACCGTTGAGCGTGGATTAAATGCTAAACTGGCATCAAAAGTAATATCAGCCTTTTTATCGCCAGCATCACGGCTTCTAGATACAGCGCCCACTTCTACTAAACCTAGTTGATTCATTGAGCCAATAAAGCCGGGGGTTAATATTTTACCTTCCGCATCAATAACAGTATCTGCTGTCACTGATTCAGGATTTATCGCTGTTACTTTACCGTCTTCAATAATTACAGTGGCATTGTTCAAAACACCTTGTTCAGTCACGGTATGCACCGTTGCGTTAGTAATCGCAATGCTCTGTGCAAAACTTGCTGTTGAGCTTGCTAGCGCCAAAGCAATTAGCGATGATTTAAATAATTTTAAATGCTTCATTTTCTTCACCTTATCTCTGACCTAACAGGAAATCGCTTTTCGCTTGGTATTTTTCATCATGGCGATCATATACTTTTGCGCCATCAACAAATACTTGCTCTGCTTGTGCATAAACACTAAATGGATTTTGATTCCAAATAACCACGTCAGCATTTTTACCTTTTTGTAAACTACCGGTTTTTTCCGCTAAACCTAATGATTTTGCAGCATTTTGTGTGATCCAAGTAATTGCTAATTCAGGTTTGATTTCAAAACCATTTTCATTAGCACGGTACATCACTTTACCGGCTTCTTGATTCAAACGCTGAATCGTATTAGCAGAATCAGAATGTACAATCGCACAAGAGTTTTTCACCGCATCAACAATGGCAACATTCTCATGCACCATGTCATAAGCTTCCATTTTAAAGCCCCACCAATCTGGCCACATAGCAGCACAGTTACCGTTTTCCGCTAACGTATCAGCAATTTTGTATGCTTCTATACCGTGATGAAAGGTACCTGAGTGATAATTAAACTCTTTACCTAAATCAATCATCATCGCCATTTCTTCGGCTTTATAACAATGATTGTGGATCAATATTTCACCGTCAAGCACACCTTTTAAAGTATCAAGTTCAATATCACGAACTGGAGCTTCAGGGTTTTTACCAGCCGCATAATCTGCATCATACTTTTCCCAAGCACGTTTATATTCTGTCGCTTCTGCCCATGCCATACGATAGCCGGCCATATTGCCCATACGAGTTGATGGTAAAACTTTACGACCGCCATAAACACGTTTTGGATTTTCACCACAAGCCATTTTTAAACCATAAGGAGCTGCAGGAAACTTCATTCCTTGCATGGTTTGGCTTGGCACATTGCGCAGTGTTACACCACGACCACCAAAGAGATTTGCCGAACCAGGTAGTATTTGCAAGGTTGTAATACCACCAGCTCGCGCCGCTTCAAAACCAGGATCTTGTGGCCAAACACTATGTTCTGCCCACACTTCAGAGGTATTTGGAGAAGACATTTCATTGCCATCAGAATGAGACTCAACCGATGGGCTTGGGTAGACACCTAAATGCGAATGCACATCGATAATCCCCGGCGTTATCCACTTACCTTGTGCATCAATTTCAACAGCATCAACCGCCGATAGCGCGCTTCCAATTTGGCTAATTTTACCATCAACCATTAATACATCAGCATTATCAATACGCTCGCCTGTTCCGGTTAATACCGTGGCATTTTTAATTAAGGTGTTTTGTTTAGGTAATGCTTGGTAGGTACTTGGGTAAGGATTTTTATTGATCAGTACTTTTGCGTCTTGTTGTTCGCTTTGCAAACAGCCAGTTAAAGACACAGAAAGGGCTGCCATCACTAATGATGGGAGAAACTTTTGCATAAGAATATTCCTGTTTTGCTGCATACCTTGCAGAAAAACATCTCGTTATTCAGACAAAGTGGTAATGAGCTTATTATTATCAGTGTGCGTCATTGTATTAAGGCTAGTCGCATTAACACAATATTAGCATCATACAATATGATGAAATGTTAACAACAACAAGTCTGCTATTAACTACGGGCGTTGAATTGCGTTGAATAGACAATTATCTGCGGTAAATGGAGGGGGAATTAAAGGCTAAAGTTCGAAATCACCAAAATCAAAATCGCCGCTGTTGCTGATTTTAGCTTTAGCTGGTGGATCAAGTAATGAAGGTTGTTTTTCTACGACTTCAACTTCTGCAACTTTTATTTTTGCAGGGGCTGACTTTCGTTTCTTGCGTTGTTGACAGCGTTTAATGACTTTTTGACGTTCATCAGAATTAAACGAGACCCAATTTAAACGTTCTTCACGGGTTCGAAAACAGCCCGAGCATTGACCTTTGTCATCTGACTGACAAATACCAATACATGGACTAGGAACGTCAAAAAATTCTAATTGCATCTAATTATTATCAACCAATTTCTGCAAAATATCTTCCCGATATGACCAATACTCAATAAATAATGTAATCATATCGGGATATACGCTTAAGCTAGGTTAGCCTAACTTATCAGTAGCAATGTGGTAATCAGGGTCTTCAATAACATTAATTTCCACTAAGCTGCCAGCTTTAGTTAGCAGTTGCGTACATTCTTTGCTCAAATGCTTTAAATGTATTTTCTTACCGCGAGTAGTATATCGCTCGGCTAAGGTATCAATTGCTTCAATCGCAGAATGGTCAGCAACACGAGTATTTTTAAACTCAACGATAACATCATCGCTATCGGCGTCGATATCAAATTGCTCAAGGAAGTTTGAAATTGAGCCAAAAAATAATGGCCCTGTTACGTCATATACCGTTGAGCCGTTTTCATCAGTTGAGCGATGAACGATAACGTGTTTTGCATGTTCCCAAGCAAACACTAACGCTGAAACGATAACCCCAACAATAACCGCAATAGCTAAGTCAGTGGCAACCGTAACACCAGAAACTAAAATAATCACAAAGGCATCAGCCTTTGGTACTTTGCCTAAAATACGGAAGCTTGACCATTCAAATGTGCCAATAACCACGATAAACATAACACCAACCAATGCTGCTAATGGTATTTGTTCAATTAATTCCGAAGCGAATAAAATGAAACCAAGTAACGCAAGTGCTGCTGTAACACCTGACATTCGACCACGACCACCTGAGTTTACATTGATCATTGATTGACCAATCATGGCACAACCACCCATACCGCCGAAGAAGCCAGTAACAGTATTTGCAGCGCCTTGGGCAACACATTCTTTATTGCCGTTACCGCGTGTACCGGTTAATTCATCAATCAACGTTAATGTTAATAAAGATTCAATTAAGCCAATCGCCGCTAAAACAAGGGCGAATGGTAAAATAACCTGAAACGTTTCAAAGCTAAATGGCACGTTAGGAATGCTAAATTGTGGTAAACCACCGGCGATAGAAGCAGCTGGGTCGTTAGTCATATCACGAACAAAATCAACCACTGTACGTGCATCTAAATCTAAGCTCTGCACTAATAAAGTCACCACAACAATTGCAACCAATGAAGACGGCACCGCTTTAGTTAATTTAGGTAGAAAATGAATAATCGCCATGGTTAACACGATAAGCCCTGCCATGGTAAATAGCTGACTACCCTGCATCCATTCTAATACACCGGCGTCATTAGTGACTTTGAATTGTCCTAATTGCGCAAGGAAAATAACAATTGCTAAGCCGTTAACAAAACCTAGCATTACTGGGTGTGGTACTAAGCGAATAAATTTGCCGAGCTTAAATAGCCCCGCCAGTATTTGCAGCACACCTGTGAGCACCACAGTAGCAAACAAATATTCAACACCATGAATGGCAACCAAACTCACCATAACAACAGCCATAGCGCCAGTCGCACCAGAAATCATACCAGGTCGGCCACCAAATATTGAGGTGATTAGACCCACCATAAAGGCAGCATATAAACCTACTAAAGGTTCAACACCAGCAACAAAAGCAAATGCTACAGCTTCGGGTACTAATGCTAGTGCGACGGTTAAACCCGACAGCATATCATTCTTCAAATTTGCCGCTTTACTGGCGTGTAATTCAAACATTATTTTCTCTACGTTAATTAAAACATCAAAAACACAAGCCAGAGTGGTTCATCGGCTTGTATTTAAATACTTTGGCTTTAGATTTAGCACCCGTGATTAACCTAATGATAGGCAACCTAAACGAAAATCGTTATCTTTCGGGGCTTGAAGGCGCGGGAATACTATAGATTTTTCAGGAAAAAGTCAATATCTGCTCAAAAATACATCAAGTAATTCAAGCAAATATCAAATTTCTATCGATAAGAGAATATTGTGAGTTGGCTAGCTAAACTAACCGCTAATAATTGATTCACGTTCATTAAGAAATGCTTTGATTTCATCACGCGAACCTAAAATATGTTGCTGCAATAAGGCAACCGCTTTTTCAATATCGCGTGCTTTACATAAGGCTAATATTTCATTGTGTTCTGACTCAGCTTTAGAAATACCACCGGCCCAAAGCAAGTGCATGCGAATGTAGCGATCGGCATTCTTATTTAAAGTATTGACCAAGTCTTGAGTTTGTGGACGGTTAGCACCTGAATACAAACAGTTATGATAATCAGAATTTAACTCACTCCAAGTATTAGCCGCGTTTTCTTTGCCTAGGGCTTTATCGAGCTTTTTCAATAATTGTGTGGCTTCATCAAGCTTTTCATTACTCAGGTTAGGTAATGAATTTGCAAGTAAATCGGATTCAAGCATGGCACGTAGTTCAAAAAGCTCATCGACTTGATCAGCATTTAATTCAGTTGCTGTAGCACCTTTATGGGGTTCAAACGCGACTAAACCTTCGCCTTCTAATTGCAATAAAGCTTCTCGGATCGGAATACGGCTGACATTTAATTCATCTGCTAGGGCTGCTTGTCGCAACGGCTGACCAGCTTTAATCTCACCACTTAAAATCTTTTCTCTAAGTGTTTCAACAACTAATTGAGTTCTGGTTTTATATACTATGCTCATACAAGGCTTCCTAAGAATGTTACCGCTATTATAGAGATCCGCACGCTAAACACAAAAAAAAAGAGTTATTGCTAATAACTCTTTTAAACCTACTAAAAATATAATTTACAAACACTTGATAAAATTAACTTTTTAATAACTCAGGTAATAATTCACTTGGCATGTTTTGATAACAAATAGGACGTTGAAAACGTTTTATCGCTTCACTACCAACTGAGGTTGTACGAATGTTTGTTGATGCAGGGAAAGGACCACCATGATTCATCGATGCACAAACTTCAACACCTGTTGGCATTTGATTATAAATTAAACGTCCTACTTTATGGGCAGCGACATTGGCAACCGTTTTAGCATCTTCAATATCAGATTCCAGCGCATGAATGCTTGCAGTGAGATTACCTTTCAATAAAGCAATACCTTGCATCATTTCATTAAAGTCAGCACATTTTACTATTAATGCAGAAGCGCCAAACACTTCTTCTTGTAGTAAAGCATTGTTGGCAAATGTCGCTAAATCAGTACTAAACAATGCTGCTTGGCAAAAATGCTCTAGCCCCGCTTGCCCTTGAGCTAATAACTCTACGCCTTCAATATTTTGCCACTGATTAACGGCATTTTTGTATGAGTTTGCTATGCCTGGCGTTAGCATCACACCAGCCTGTGTTTGAGCGATATCAGCTGCGGCAGTTTCAGCAAACTGACTATATTGCTCAGCATCGACCACAAACCATACACCAGGACTAGTACAAAATTGACCTTGACCCATCATAAGCGATGCAACTAAACCAGAGGCAATTTCTTTGGCATCATTTTTTAATTTATTAGCGAGAATAAATTGCGGATTAACGCTGCCTAGCTCACCATAAAAAGGTATTGGCTCTGCACGTTGGTTTATCTGCTGTTGAAGGATCATACCTACTCGTTCTGAGCCAGTAAAACCAACTGCTTTAACCAACGGATGAGTTACTATTTGGCTAGAAATATCATAGCTCTTACCTTGCACTAGCGAGAATACACCCGTATCAATATCTGCTAAGTTCATCGCTTTTAAAATAGCTTGGGCGATTAATTCAGCGGTTGCAGGATGTGCTGCATGTGCTTTCATCACTACTGGGCAACCTGCAGCCAATGCTGATGCAGTATCACCGCCAGCGGTAGAGAAAGCCAAAGGAAAATTACTAGCTGCAAAAACACCAACAACACCTAAAGGTAAATAACCCAGACGTGTTTCAGGCTTAGGTAACGGAGCGCGCTCAGGATCCGCTAAATCAATTACTGCCTTGTATTCACCTTTTTCGAGTAAATCGGCAAACAAATTAAGTTGCCCAATCGTACGACCACGCTCACCTTGAATACGCATTGCTGGCAAGCCCGTTTCTGCACAAGCCGTTTCAACCAGCTCATCGCCTAATTCAAGGATTTGTTCACTGATAGTACGTAAAAAGGTCGCTCGACGAACTGCGGGTAACTGACTATAAATAGAAGATGCGTTTTGAGCTGCAAGAATGGCATTATCAATTTCAGCCTTAGTAGCATCTGCAAATTGTGTCGTCATCGGCGTATTTTCAATGGCATTAAAGGCAACAAAGCCATTTTGTGTTTCACCAGACCATTGCCCAGCAATTAAGTTCTTACCTGTAATTGTCATATTATTCTCTTGTATTTTATCTAAGTTAGTTAATCTGAATAATCAGTATTCAATTTATGTAACACTAAAGCCCATTGCATAAGGATCGTTATCGTCAATAGTGATTTTATTTTCTCCAAAGACATGCGCCCAACCTTGAATACTTGGTTTAATTGCCTTAATGGGGCCAGAAGATGACTGCAACTCAACAATTTCTTCTACTTTGCCGACAAACTGACTACCGATATAACTTTCATGTACAAAATTATCACCAAGGTTTAGTTTACCTTTGGCAAAAAGCTGTGCCATTCGAGCACTTGTGCCAGTACCACATGGCGAACGATCAATGGCCTTCTCACCATAAAATACCGCATTAGCAGCATCTGAGCCTTCAGTTTGTGTTTTTCCAGTCCACAGTACATGAGTTACGCCAGAAACTGTTTCATCTTCAGGATGAACACAGCGTAATGTTTTTCCTGCAATTTCTCGAACAATAGGACTCCAATGTAAAATATCACCGGCGCTCCATTGATCAATACCGGGGAAATTTTCTTGTGGCTCAACGATAACGTAAAAATTGCCACCGTATGAAACATCTACTTTTAGTGTTCCTAAGCCAGGAATATCCAACACAACATTCTCATGCGCTAAATAAGAAGCAACATTTGTTAAACGAACAGCAGTAACTTTCTCCTCTTGCATTTGGTAATCAATATTGATTTGCCCAGCAGGCACATCAAGAACAAGCTTTCCCTCATTTCTCGGGCTTAGTAAACTGTTTTCTAACGCAGCAGTTACCGTACCAATCGTGCCATGACCGCACATAGGTAAACAGCCAGATGTTTCTATGAAAAGTATCGAACCGTCTGAGTTTTTAGAGCAAGGTGGATATAAAAAAGCACCAGACATCATGTCATGGCCTCTTGGCTCAAACATCAAGCCTTGACGTATCCAATCATGATTTTCAAGAAAGTCTTGTCGTTTTTCACTCATAGTATTGCCACGTAGGTTTGGGTGACCACTTGTTACTAAGCGCACAGGGTTACCGCACGTATGTGCGTCAATACAAATAAAAGTTCCTTTAATCATTTAATATTATGCTTCCGTCATTTTCTAATATTCCTAAACAGGAAAGTGTTTTACAAATAAGAGACTAAGAATGTGAAAGTTTAGTAATCCAAGTTCGTAAAACTAAATCCACAGTAGTCTGAATTAATCCAAGTTAAATTTACTTAAATCAATGCGAATTGCGTCGATATTGATAGACATGTCATCAAGGTATTATGTTGTTACCGCAGGGTAAACGCCTTGCCAGTTAATATTCTTCATTAGTCTTTCGATTCCGTTAAATCTATTTAGCTATTTAAAACTATTGCTAGAAATAATATAGCATATTGTATACAATATTTAGAGTCATACAAGTACCAGTAGTAAAATTTATTTCTCAGGTTGGATAACATGCAGTTTAATAAGAATAATTTTTTAAATTATCACAAAATTAGCACCATAGATGCGCATACTGAAGGTGAACCTTTACGGATAATCACTGATGGTTACCCTGAAATTAAAGGTAATACTATTCTAGAAAAGCGCCAATACATAACCGATAACTTAGACCATTTTCGACAATTACTGATGTTTGAACCGAGGGGGCATGCGGATATGTATGGTGCCTTAATTACCAAGCCTTGTACCAGTGAAGCAACGTTTGGCATTTTGTTTATGCACAATGAAGGTTATAGCAGTATGTGTGGTCACGGCATTATTGCCGCGGTATCTGCTGCTATTGAAAGTAAAGCGCTTGCTATGCCTGAGAAAAATCAAGTTATCGGTATTGATGCTCCAGCAGGCTTTATTAAGGCTTATGCTGAAAAAGACGCGGAAAATAAACTCGCAATTAGTTTTGATAATGTCCCCTCTTTTGTTGAAGCGTTAAATCAGCAAGTCAACATTCCAGAATTTGGGCAAGTTAATTATGATATCGCCTTCGGCGGTGCCTATTATGCTTTTGTTGATGCCGACGAATTAAATATTGCTTGTACTCCAGAGAATAACCAACAGCTGATCAACGTTGGCCGCGTTATTAAACATGCCGTCATGGCAAGCTATAACATTAATCATCCAGTTGAAGATGACTTAAGTTTCCTTTACGGCACTATTTTCTATTCGAGTAAAACTGACTCTACTCGTTCTCATTCTCGACACGTTTGTGTATTTGCAGATGGTGAAGTCGACCGTTCTCCTACAGGCACAGGCGTTAGTGCACGAGTAGCGTTATTACATGCGAAAGAAAACCTCCCCGCGCAGCAAGATGTTGTGATTGAAAGTATTGTCGGCGGAAAAATGACCGTACGTGTTCAACAAAAATGTCAGTACTTTGATAAGCCCGCAGTAATTCCTAGGGTGACGGGGCGTGCATTTATCACTGGTTGTCATGATTTTATGTTAAGCCCAGACGATATTTTTCCTCAAGGCTTCATTTTACGATAAGCAAATAGTGTATCGCTAGAAAATAAACAACGTTAGGTAGTAAACGAGCATGAATAACGAACAAGTAAATACTAATAAAGGCAAGAAAGTTGCCGTTTTAGGTGCTGGCATTATAGGTATAAATTGCGCCTTGGAGTTACAATCCTTAGGATTTCAAGTCAGCTTAATTGACAAAGCAGGTATTGGCGAAGGTTGCTCAAAACGCAATGCCGGACATTTTGCCACCGAGCAAGTATTTCCTTTAGCTGACGCTAGTTTACTTTGGCAGCTACCTAAAATGCTATTCGATCCACTTGGGCCAATGGCACTTTCACCAAGTTATTTTCCAAAAGCTTTGCCATGGTTTTTAAAGTTTGTTGCTAACATGCTCACCAGTAAAAAAACTAAAAACACTGCGGCACTTAAAACTCTCAACAAACATGCTATCGACTATTACAAACCCTTATTACGAGCAGCAAAAGCAGAGCATTTAATAACATCGAAAGGCAGCTTACTAGTTTTTGAAAGTCAAAAACGTAAAGATGTTGAAAAAGTGTTTAATCGTTATATAAAAGCAGGAATTGCAGTCAAGTTGCTCGACAGAGCACAAACGTTATTACTTGAGCCAAACTTGAGTATTAATATTCATTACTCGCTATATTTTACTGATGTAGCCCACACTGCAGACCCTTTTGCGATCAGTAAAGTACTTACCAGCCAAGCAATGAAATTAGATACCAAATTCATACAGGCAGAAGTTTCGGCTATCAGCAGCTCTGACAGTGGTATTAAGATCGAATGTTTATCACAAGAAAGCTCACAAGGTGAGTTCAGCAATGACGTTCAAGAGTTTGACCAAGTAGTCATCGCGACTGGCGCCTGGTCAAAACCTTTGCTTGCACAATTAGGCTATAAGCTCCCGATTGAAGCCGAACGAGGTTACAGCCTAGATTTGCCACATTCAGTGGAAGCACATTTAACACGCCCTGTCGCATCAGCCGAACGAAAGTGTATTATTACGCCAATGATACACGGGCTTAGGTTAGCAGGCACTGCTGAGTTTGCAGGTTTAACTAAAGCAGCAAATATGAAGCGTGCCAATATGCTTTATAAAAACTCCCAAGAGTTACTAAGTGAGTTACCAACATTTTCACCACAAAATGCAGAGCCAGAGCAGCGTTGGATGGGTTGCAGACCTTCATTACCTGACTCCTTACCCGTTATTGGCCAAGCGCCAAACCAAAGTAATGTTTTTCTTGCCCTTGGCCATCAGCATTTAGGATTAACTTTAGGAGCGATAACAGGAAAACTTATCGGCCAAATCATGTCTGGGCAAAAAACAGATATTGATATTAGCCCTTTTTCAATCAGTCGTTTTAACTAACCTGCGCTTTACCGCTGCGGCCTTCGGCTCATCCCCGTCGTTGGCTGCAGCAACTTTATTTAATTCTATTATCTTGCTGACCAACAATAATCTTTTACTTCAACTTTTATATTTTTTCTAACTATTAATAATTCTGTTATCGTAAGCTACAACAGTACGTAAAACACTAAAACGCATAACAATTTTCTAGTTTTTTAATATTGTTGAATCACGTTTAGTAAAAATAATAAGAGTGCACCTATGCCCAAAAAACACAATAGCATTGCTTTTCTAGCTTTTATTTTCGCAGTATTTTCAGCAATATATATCAAACAATTTATTGCTCCTCTGTGGGTTGAGCAAAGTTATGTTTACGATGTCAGTACCGATGAACATGGAACATCGAGCTATATATACAAAGAGCAAAAGGTCATCATTGAAAGTATTGTCGATTATAAAAACTCATCACTAAATCAACAAAACTTAGATAACATCACTGACGCGCCAGTACTCAGCCAACAATGGGTTAGAGATGAACAGCAACAGCTGAAACTTTTAAAGCCTGCATTTCATTTTGGTGTTTGGTCGTTACTACCGGCATTTATTACTATCGCCTTGTGCCTTCTAACGCGTGAGCCATTAACAGCATTACTTGGCGGTATAGTTGTGGGCGCAATAATGCTAGGACGTTATGATCTAACGGATAAAGTTATTATTCCTAATCTTGCCAAAGAAGGCACTGCGGCATTATTACTGCTTTATTTATGGCTCCTTGGCGGCTTACTTGGCGTTTGGTCGAAAACAGGCGCTGCACAAGCGTTTGCCAATTACATGACTAAGCATTTTGTTAAAGGGAGAAAGTCAGCAAAACTGGTTTCATGGTTATTAGGTATACTGTTTTTTCAAGGTGGCACTATGAGTACCGTACTCGTTGGTACAACAGTACGACCATTAGCCGACAAAGCAAAAGTTAGCCATGAAGAAATGAGTTACATTGTCGACTCAACCGCCTCACCCATTGCTTCAATTCTTGCGTTCAATGCTTGGCCTGCCTATGTACAGGCATTAATTTTTATTCCTGGCGTATCATTTTTAGCAACGGAAGCCGACCGAATCGCCTTCTTCTTTCAAAGTATTCCTTTTAGCTTCTACAGTATTTTTGCTGTTACCGGCACATTTTTGTTAAGTCTCAATATCACGACCTTTGCAGGTAAGCGTATTAGAGCAGCAAAACATCGAGCTGAAACTCAAAATCTTCTTGACGCGCCAACGGCAAAACCGCTCAGTGCTAAAGAATTACAAAGTTCAGACGTACCTGAAGGGTATTCGCCTCATGTTTTGGAGTTTGTTCTACCATTAGTCACATTAACAGCCATTGCAATTGGCAGTTTTATTGCTTTAGGCTCACCGAAAATAAACTGGGCATTTGCTTCTGCACTGCTCTTGTCAGCCGTTATCGCCATCGTTAAGGGTATGTCGTTAAATCATGTTATTGACGGTTTTACCAATGGCTTAAAAGGCGTAGTTTTCGCTTCAGTGATTCTAATGTTGGCGGTAATTATTGGCAGTATCAGTAAAGAAACCGGCGGCGGCTTATTTCTAGTATCGCTATTAGGTGAACAGCTACCATTTTGGTGTTTACCGGTTATTTTACAACTTATCACTATGATAATCGCATTTTCTACCGGCACAAGTTGGGGCACATATGCCATAGCTTTTCCGTTAGCGATGCCTTTAGCTTGGGCAATATGTCAAAGCCAAGAATTAGCTAATCCAGAGTTATTTATGATGTTGTGTTTTGCAACTGTGCTCAATGGTAGTGTTTTTGGTGATCAATGCTCACCAATTTCTGACACCACCATTCTCAGTGCCATGACCACAGGTTGTGACTTAATGGACCATGTAAAATCGCAACTCGTCCCGGCAACATTAGCCGCATCTTTAGCTGGTGTATTATGGACATTAACCGCCTACTTTTTTGTTTGATAGTAATAACAGTATCGATTGAAAATATTGTTAAATTACAAGTGTTAAAATGGAATGTTGCTGTAGCACCGATAGAATAAAATCTCTGTGCTACTATTTATTAACAATGGACGTCGAACTTGTTTTGGATCAAACATTTCCTTCAACATGGTTCGTATAATAAATTTTTCTTCTGGTGAATTTTAGCGATATGAACCAACAATTTATCATTTTTTTCAAAGCACTACTGGGCAGTTGTAAGGACTTGCTCCCCATCGTATTCGTGATCGCTTTTTTTCAATTTGCCGTACTACAACAACCGATGCCTAATGTCGGCGATATTTTTATTGGCTTACTGTTAGTGGTACTCGGGTTAACCTTTTTTATCTACGGCTTAGAAATGGGCTTATTCCCCATAGGTGAGTCAATGGCAAAAGCCTTTGCTCGCAAAGGTAGTATTTCGTGGTTATTAACCTTTGCCTTCTGCCTGGGCTTTGGTACCACGGTAGCAGAGCCTTCTTTAATCGCCGTAGCGCGAGAAGCAGCAACCGTTGCCGCAAGCGGCGGGATTATTGCTGCAACAGAAATAGCACAAAATGAATACGCCAATGGCCTTAGATACACTGTCGCGTTTGCCGTTGGTTTAGCGATTGTTATTGGTGTTCTACGGATTATTCGTGGCTGGCCAATTCAATATCTTATCTTAGGTGGGTATGCGTTAGTTGTTATTATGACAGCGTTTGCACCTAGTTGGATTATCGGTATTGCATACGACTCAGGCGGCGTAACCACATCAACAATAACGGTACCTTTAGTAACAGCACTGGGTGTTGGTTTAGCGTCATCAATTAAAGGTCGAAACCCGATGATAGATGGCTTTGGGCTTATTGCCTTTGCCTCTCTTACCCCGATGATTTTTGTAATGGCCTACGGCATGGTATTAAGCTAATGACTAAAATACGTAATTTTATTTGCAACGGAGTCGGCTAACTTGGAATTACTGATTGAGTTTCTAAACACACTAAAATCGACAGTGGTCGATGTGTTGCCAATATTATCAATAATTTTAGTGTTCCAATTATTGGTCATCCGCCGCCCTATTCCCCATGTAAAACAAGTTGGTTTTGGTTTCTTATATGTACTCATTGGTTTAGCGTTATTTTTGCTAGGCTTAGAGAAAGCATTGTTCCCGCTAGGCAAAATGATGGCTGAGCAGCTAACCGCGCCTGAGTTTATTAACCCGACCGCGCTGGCTGAAGAAGCAATTAATTGGACATACTATACTTGGGTATATATTTTCGCTGCCGCTATCGGCTTTAGCACCACGATTGCTGAACCGTCATTAATTGCCGTAGCGTTAAAAGCTGAAGAAGTTTCTGGTGGCGGTATTCGAGCAAACAGTTTGCGTATTGCTGTAGCGATTGGTGTTGCTATTGGCATTGCACTTGGCAGCTATCGAATTGTGGTTGGCCATCCAATTCATTACTACATCATTGCTGGTTATATTGTGGTGGTTATACAAACTTTTTTCTGCCCAAAAATGATTGTACCTTTAGCCTATGACTCTGGCGGTGTAACAACATCAACCGTTACCGTGCCATTAGTTGCTGCGTTAGGTTTAGGGCTTGCCAGCACTATTCCAGGAAGAAGCCCGTTAATTGACGGTTTCGGACTGATCGCATTTGCCAGTTTATTTCCAATAATAGCCGTAATGGCTTATGCACAAATAACCCATATACGAACAAAACTAACTAAAAGTGAGTACAAATAATGCACTTTAAATTGATCATTGCATTCGTAGAAGATGCAGTAACCGAAAAGGTGATGAAAGAAGCCCGCATGGCTGGTGCCACTGGCGCTACCATTATAAACAATGCGCGAGGCGAAGGCATTAAGCGCCAAAGAACATTTTTTGGTATGCAGCTTGAAACACAACGCGATGTATTATTATTTGTTGTTGAAGAGCATTTATGTCGTAAAATTCTTGAGCGCATTGCAACTGTCGCAGGTTTTGACGAAGAGCCCGGCAAAGGTATTGCGATACAAATTGATATCCAAGACGCCGTCGGTGTTGCTCACCAAGTTGAGCGTTTAAAAGGTAAAATTGAGGAAGAGCTATGAGCCATAAATTAGTGCAAGTTAAAGATGCAATGACCACTGAAAGTTATCAATTTACTGATGGTATGGTAACCGTTGCGGAAGGTATAAAACTAGCAAAAGAGCATAACGTTACGGCATTAATCATTAATAAACGCCATGAAAACGATGAGTTTGGTTTAGTCATGCTGTCTGATATTGCTAAACAGGTTATTGCCAAAGATCGCTCACCTGAACGAGTTAATTTATATGAGATTATGGCAAAACCTTTATTGTCAGTTCCGCCAGAAATGGACGTTCGTTATTGCGCACGGTTATTCGAGAATTTTGGTGTTAATACAGCACCAGTTATCAAGGACCAGCAAGTGTTAGGCTTAGTAAATTACACCAATATGGTACTAACATTGTTGGGCGATGAATAAGTCGCTTTAAGTAGCGAATACTCATACAAAGCATTTATAAATATATCTAAGGTATAACCTTTAAATTAGGTGTACCTTTTTTTATCGCTTGCTCTTCCTCTAATACTAGTGGCACTTTAACGACAAAGCAGCAGCCATGTTCACTTTCAAGTATTTTAATCGTACCACCAAGCTTAGTGTTTACTAAGTTATAAACAATATTCATTCCCAGACCTGAGCCACCTAAACCGCGTTTTGTGGTAACAAATGGGTCAAATATTTTGTCTTTCACATCAACATTAATACCTTTACCATCGTCTTGATATACCAAAACAAGATTTTCATCATTGGCCTGAAAATCAATACTAATTTCACCATCATTGCGATCTTCAAAACCGTGAACATGTGAGTTAGTTAAAAAGTTAGTTAATATTTGATTCCAAGCGCTGGGGAAAGTTACTAAATTCAATGCGGGATCAACATTGATTTTAATGACATAGTTTTTATGTTTGAATAAGGTTTTCACCGTATTAACCACATCATTTACATGCTGAGCCAAGTTTATATTAAGTTTAGGATCAGTATGATGTTCAACCGCAACCGACTTAAAGCCGCGTATTAAATCCACCGCTTTATTTAAGCTTCGCTCAATTATTTGTTCATATTCAACAAACATATTTAATATTGAGGTTAATTGTTTTTTTGTTAACTTTTTATCAATCAAGGCATGGTTTAATTCAGCTATTTTTTCTTTTAAGGCACTGACAGAAGTAACACAAATACCTAGTGGCGTATTTACTTCATGAGCAACCCCTGCCACCAACTGGCCAAGCGAAGCCATTTTTTCAGATTGCACCAACTTATCTTTTGCTAACGTTAACTCGTTCAAAGATTGTTGTAATTGCTGATTACTTTCTGCAAGTTTAGAGGTACGTTCATAAACCTTTATTTCTAAATCGCCATTGAGATTTATAAGCGCATTTTCCGCGTCTTCAAGCTGTACTATGTCATTTTTTAACGTTAACCGCATACCATTGATGGCATTAACTAATTCATCAAGTTCATCAACTTCTTGTTTACGGTTATGCAGCGTCAATGGCTCATCTAAGTTTTGTGCATTGAGCGCCTTAGAATATAAAGTAATACGAAATAAATGCTTGGTGATTAACCAATGAACAATGAAAAAAGTACAAAACGCGACGATAAAAATTTTGATAAATTCTGAGACAATAATAAAACCAGCTTTTTGCTTTAAGTGTTGGTAAATATCTTGATAGTCAGCTGAGATAACCATAGTACCTATGGTATTATTTTCGAAGTTGATCGGGTACTGCTCAACTTTAGGCGGGTTATCTATTACATTGCCCACTTCATAAACTTTGCCAAAGCTTGTGGTGATTTTAACGTGGCGAATATCAGGTAAACGTTGAATGCCACCAATTTGTTGTTCAACTAAAGGCTCATTAAAATCCCAAAGACTGGTGGAGATAGATTGGTTAAAACTCAACTCTATATTATCAAAACGCTCATCTAAGGCGGACACTCCGCCCTTAAAGTCTACATATATTTGAATAAAGGTTGAACAGACTGATAAAAATGCACTACATAAGAAAATATAAACAAATACTCGTCGGCTTAATTTATTATTAAATACACCTTTACTCGACATTATTTTATCCATGAAATCCATGTACCATATTTATAACACCAACTGTAATGGCTTAGTAACAATCTAAGCCATTACATCTTAGCACTATTTATATAGTAGTGAGTTGTAATGTCAAATATCAAACGGCTAGATTCAATGTTAGATAAGCATATTTGTATTGCATATTTAATCAAATGATATGAAAACTCTGATTTTTACAACTAACTCATTGAATTGTTGAAAATTAGCTTTGCCTCACTAATGACCAATGTTGCAGCAAGTTTTATTTTCTAATAACACCTCAGCACAATCTAAAATTTGTTGCCATAAAGCTATCAGCTCTAATGCAAAGCTGACATTCTTCACATTAAATAGTCACTTTAAATTTATTATGCTTTAACAAAGTCAGCAACAAGTTTAGCCGCAGTTAAGTCTTCTAAAGCATGACCAACTGATTTAAATACAGTGATATCTTGTCTATTTCTTTGCATAGTGAATTTTTGCTGAGAAAAAGCAAATAGATCTGCCTCTATTTGATCTTTACTGATAACTCCTTGTTGCAACGGTATCGCCATATCTCCGGTTTCACGTAAAGCACTTTCAAAATTATCAACAAATAGTCTCGACTTTATTAAGCATTCATCATCCATTTCTCGCATATCAGGGCGATATGAACCAACCATATCGACATGCTGCCCCGCCACTAACCATTTACCTAAAACCAATGGTTCTTTACTCAAGGTTGCACAAGAAATAATGTCGGCTTTTTTTATGTAATCTTCGATATTGTCAACTGCTTGGCACCTTAAGTTTAAGTGCGCCACTTGCTGGCATATTGCTTCTGCCTTTGCTTTATCACGGCCCCAAACATAGACCTTTTTAATTGCTCTGACACTTGCATGCGCTTCAATTAGCTTACTTGATAAAGTGCCTGTACCTATCATCAATAAGGTTTCACTGTCTTCGCGTGATAAAAAACGAGAAGCTAACGCAGACGCTGCCGCTGTTCTTCTTGCTGTTAATGCTGGCGCATCCATCATGGCTATCATGGCGCCAGTATCAACATCCATCAATAAGTATGAGCCTTGAATTGACGGTAAGCCCTTCTTACCATTTTCAGGTGCAACAGTTACAATTTTAACCCCTGCAACTTCACCCGCTTGCCACGCCGGCATCATGAGCAACGTTGTTTCTCTTGATGCTTTTGGGTTTTCCATATCAAAATGTAAACGCGGCGGAACGGTTATATCACTAGCAAAAGCGAGTTCAAGCGCATCAACAAGTTTTGGGAATGATAGAGCATGGTTAACGGTTTCTGCGTTTATTGTCAGCATAGTATTCTCGTAATATAAAAGAGGATAGAAGATCAAAAGCATTATTGCATACTGTATACAAATATAAAATATGAAAAACAACTCTATTAATAAGAGATGAAGATAAATTTATATTTTAGGTCTTGTCCGATTCTCGCTAGTCATTTACATTGCCTGACGTATGATCAGCAAAGTTAATCGTTATGGTAAAGGATATATATGTTAAGTGTTGAGGTTTGCGAAAACGCTAGGTTAAGTCGAGATGCGCGTTTTGATGGTAAGTTTTTTACCGCGGTACTCACCACTGGAATATTCTGCCGCCCAGTTTGTCCTGCACGGCCACCAAAACCAGAAAACGTAAAATACTATGAAAGTGCAGAATTAGCTCAACAGTCAGGCTTTCGTCCTTGTAAACGTTGTTTTCCTCAACTAGCGCCGAATCTGCCTTTGCCGCGTAAAATAAAACAAATTACCCAAGCATATTATGAGAATAACTACAGTTTGCAAAGCTGTTCACAACAACTAGATATTAGCGAAAGGCAAATTCGCCGTCTATTCATGCAATATTATGGCTTACCGCCAAGTGAGTTTTTTCATCAACAACGTTTATTACTTGCCCATAAACTACTCATTTCAACGCCGTTAAGTATTACAAACGTTGCATTTGCCGCAGGTTTTAATAGTATTCGACGCTTTAATGAAGTGATTTTACAAGCCTATCAAACTACACCGAGTGATATCAGGGGTAATAAAGTCACTTCATCTGACAGCCAAGTCACTATTTTACTGCCTTACAAAGCACCATTCGATTGGCCACTAATGCTGAGCTTTTTCCGTTCAAGAAAAATGAGCAACATAGAAGATATAAGTACTGAACATTACTTTCGCACTATTGAACTTGATGATTGCCGTGGCTGGATAAAAGTAACTCACCATAAAAAGAAAAACGCGTTGAATCTAACCGTAAAGCTTACTGATTATAGCTATTTACACCAAATCATTGCGCGTGTTCGTCGTATGTTCGACTTAGATCCCGATATGCAAATAATTCATCAACACTTGATGAAGCATCCTAAATTAGCATCAGTGATAGAAAACTTTCCCGGCCTACGTTTACCGGGTTGCTGGGATATTTTCGAATTTTCTATTCGTGCGATATTAGGTCAACAAATATCGGTAAAAGGCGCAACAACACTGGCACAACGTATTGCCGAAAAATATGGCGAAAATATTGCTGAATTAGAGCAACCAGCGAATATTAAAACCTCAAAGTATTTTCCAAAAATTGATGCCCTAATGGCTGTAGATTATCAAGATATCGGCTTAACACGGTCACGTATCGCAACATTGCAAACTTGGGTAAGCTTTTTTAAAGAGAACGAAAACATATTTGCCAAAGGCTTAACCATTGAAGAGTTAGAAGCTGCATTAACAAAACTCAAAGGTATCGGCCCTTGGACGGTAAACTATATAGGCATGCGCGGTTTGAGCGACCCTGATGCATTTCCTAGCGCCGATTTAGGCATTATTAAAGCGCTAACAATAGATGGCGTAAAACCGAAAAATAAAGATATTTTGGCACTAGCAGAAACTTGGCGTCCTTGGCGTGCCTATGCAGCTATTTATTTATGGCAGTCACTGCAACTCACAACTGAAAACAATATCAAAACTGATATCAAGGAATAAGCGTTATGTATTATTGTATTTATCAATCACCTTTAGGTGAAATCGCCTTAACGGCTAATGATGAGGGCTTAAGCGCACTAGCCTTTCAAGCGGGTAAGTCACCAATCGATTTAACCATGGGCTTAACCGAAGATACTAGTAAATTTGCCGAAGTCATTCAGCAGTTAACTGAATACTTTAATGAAGAACGAACTCAATTTGACTTGCCTTTAGCCCCAAAAGGCACCGCATTTCAAAAACAAGTTTGGCAAGCACTAAGCAAAATTCCTTGTGGCGAAACTAAAAGCTATGGCTGGATTGCTAAAAGTATTAACAATGAAAAAGCGGTACGTGCTGTCGGGACAGCAAATGGTGCCAACCCTATTGCCTTAATAGTACCTTGCCATAGAGTTATTGGCAGTAATGGCAAGTTAACGGGTTATGCCGGCGGTTTAGCACTAAAAGCAAAACTATTAATGCATGAAGGCGCGCAATTCAAACCTTAAACAATGAATATAAAACCGTAAAAATAGCTACTAAACAATTATATACCCAAGCCACTTGAATAAGCAGGATTCAGCAAGCCGAGAAAGGGTTAGCACCAAGGCATTGATTGAAGAGAATGGTTATTCCATTGTAGAAATCAATAACGCCGGCGATGACCCTTTATCGCCTTGCCCTATGGGAGCTAAGCTAGAAAACCAGTTCAGCGTTGCAGTACTTGATAAGGGAATAACCATTACCTGCGTGCTGCGCCTTGCTCTGATTTCCTAGCTTAACTCTGAAACTGCAACTTCGAGTGGCTTGAGTATATAATTTGGTGGTTATTTTTATTAATAATAAAACTCGCCAAAATAATTTCGTCATATACCTCAAAAAACAAACAATTTAGCTTATCAGTGCAGCATCTATAACAATAAAGTGATACAACATTGATAAGTAACCTCAGCTCGCCTTAAGCAATGTCATCCAATAAAGCTAGTTGAGGTAACGTAATATTATCTTTATAAGCGTACCTTAAAATAGTTTCGCTAGATTATTTATTCATCAAAACCATCTATTGAACTATTATCGAATAATACGAAAGCAATCCAAACATTATCGACAATAATAACAGGGAAAAATCGATGAAAAAGTCTCTTACCTCCTTGATGCTTACTGCGGCTATTGCCACTAGTGCATCAGCCGCCATAGACACTGACCTACTGTCAGGCATCAAAGTTAGAAATATTGGTCCTGCAGCAACAAGTGGCCGAATATCTGATATAGAAGCGGTGATTTCAAACCCTAACATTGTTTATGCCTCTGCAGCGTCAGGTGGTGTTTGGAAGTCAGAAAATGCAGGCTTGAAGTGGACCCCGATCTTTGAGCACGAAGAATATGCTTCAACAGGCGCGATTGCTATCAACCAAGCAATTCCTGATATTGTTTGGCTAGGTACGGGTGAAGGTAATGTTCGAAATTCGGTATCGATTGGTGGCGGCATTTATAAATCAATTGATGCGGGTAAAAATTGGAGCAAAATGGGTTTAGCAAATACCGAGCACATTAACCGTATTGCCTTACATCCAACAAACCCTGATATAGCCTATGTTGCCGCCCTTGGTACCTTATGGTCAGAAAATAAAGACCGTGGCATCTATAAAACTGTTGATGGCGGTAAAACTTGGCAGAAAATTTTGTTCGTTGATAACACCACAGGCGCAACGGATATAAAAATGGATCCAACTAATCCAAATAAGCTTTACGCTTCAATGTGGCAATTTAGACGTTGGCCTGACCGTTTTGAATCAGGCGGCCCAGGTTCTGGTTTGTATATTTCCCTTGATGGCGGTGAAACATGGCAGGAAAAAACTGCCGCCGATGGTTTACCTGAAGGTGATTTAGGCCGTATAACCCTTGATGTTGCCCAAAGCCAACCCAATACCGTTTATGCTTTAATAGAAGCTGAAAAAAGTGCCTTGATGCGCTCGGACGATGGCGGCAACAGCTGGCGAACCGTTAATAATGAAGTTGGTGTTGCCGACCGACCATTCTACTATTCAGAAATTGAAGTAGACCCAAATAATCCTGACGTAATTTACAACATAGCAACTTTTATACGCCGTTCAATTGACGGCGGGAAAACCTTTAGTAAAGTAGAAAAAGTTGATTGTTGTGCTGTTGGCAATACCATTCATATTGATAATCATTCTTTATGGATCAACCCAAATGATTCAAAACACCTAATTTTAGGTAATGATGGTGGTGTTTCAATTACCCAAGACAAAGGCGATAGCTGGCGTTTCGTGCAAAACTTAGCTATTTCTCAGTTTTATCATATTCGTGTTGATGATGCCCAACCGTACAATATTTACGGTGGTTTACAGGATAATGGCTCATGGCGCGGCCCAGCAGAAGTTTGGCATAGTGGTGGCATTCGTAATGTTCATTGGCAAGAAATAGGTTTTGGTGACGGCTTTGATGCTATGCCATTTCCTGATGATGTAACAAAAGGTTATAGCCAATCACAAGGTGGCTATTTGAACCGTTGGGATATTAATACCGGGGAGCAAAGCCTTATTATGCCGCCGCCACCGAACCCTGAAACAGAATTACGCTTCAATTGGAATGCAGGGCTGGCGCAAGACCCGTTTGATAAAGACACCATTTATTACGGTAGCCAGTTTATGCATAAATCGACTGACCGAGGCGATACTTGGCAAGTTATTTCAAAAGATCTTTCGACCAATAATCCAGAATTTCAACGCTATAAAGATTCAGGTGGTTTAACGCCTGACGTTACAGCAGCAGAAAACAATACGGCGATTATTGCCATTGCTCCTAGCCCAATTAAACAAGGTGTTATTTGGGTCGGTACTGATGACGGCCGCATTCATGTGACACAAGATGGCGGTAAAGCTTGGAAAAGTGTTGAGAAAAAAGCCCGTAAAGCACCGAAAAATGCCTTTATTCCACATATAACACCGTCTCTTTATAATGCCGATGAAGCTTTTATTGTCTTTGATGATCATCGCCGAGGCGATATGAAGCCTTATATTTTTAAAGCCTCTAAATACGGTAATAAGTTTACGAACTTAACCACTAAGAACATCAAAGGTTATGCCCTTTCCGTTCAGCAAGACCACGTTGATGAAAACCTATTATTTTTAGGTACTGAACTTGGCTTATATGCTTCTACTGATGCCGGTGACTCTTGGTTTAAATATGATAACGTGCCGACCGTTTCAGTAATGGATATGGCAATTCAACAACGTGAAAATGATTTAGTGCTAGGTACCCATGGTCGTTCGATTATTGTTATCGACGATTACAGCGCGCTACGCGGTTTATCTGAAAAGTCATTCAAAACGCCTTTAAAATTACTTAACGTTTCTGATGGCCAGCAATATGTCACTAACCGCGCGCCGTCTTCTCGTTTCTGGGGTGACGCTGCATATGTTGGTGAAAATGAAGTTTATGGTGTTACCTTAACATTTATGGCCTCAGGCGAGTATTTAGCCCATCCTGATGAAGACAAAGAAAAAGCTCGTCTCATTGCGAAAGCAGCTAAAGACAAAGCAGCGAAGAAGAAAGCTGAAAAATCTAAAAACAATGATGAAGCCAAGAAAGATAAGCCAGAGCTTTCAGATAAAGCACGCATTACGGTTAAAAATAGCCAAGGTGAAGTGGTTCGAACCTTTGTTAGCAAAGTTAAGCAAGGTATTAACCGTATTGCATGGAGATTGGAGTCGGATGGCGCGTTAAATATGCCTGGCGACGAACCTAAAGAGGATAAAGACATTTTATCCGCTGGCCCTGAAGTGGTTCCTGGTATTTACAGCATTACCGTTAAGTTAAACGACCATGAATTTGAAACTAAGGCAACGGTATTAAAAGACCCTCGCTTTAACGTTTCAGAACAAGACTTAACAGCCAGCTATAACCTACAACATCAAGCAGTTGATATGTATTCAACCTTAACTAAAGCGGTTCATGCCTTAGTTGACAGTAAAAAAGATGTCGAGCTAATTAAAGCCATGGCTGATAAAGCATTAGGGAAAGTGACTAGCGTTGATAAGGAAAAATCTAGTCCAGAAAAAACCTTAAGTAACTCGGCTGACACTTTACTTAAGAAAATAGCAACGCTAGATAAAGGCCTACGTTCTATTCCTAAAACTAACGGTATTGTTGATGAAAGCTACAAAGTTAGCTCTAAAATATTTACTGCTTGGGGTTATGCTGGCAGCCGCTACGGTAAGCCATCACCGACGGCTGAATTGTACTTAGCACAAGGCAAAACTGCGTTGAAAAAAGCAGTAGATGAAGTTAATAACTTTTTAGCAAAAGATATTGCTGAATTTAAAGCACAATACAGTCAATCAGGTTTAGGTTTATTAAATGCTGCCGCGCCAATAACGCTAAACTAATGGTTATTTAAAACTTATAAACCTTATGGTTTATCATTAAAAAAGGAAGCGTTATCGCTTCCTTTTTTATGCTTAAAATTAAAAATATCCTGTTGATTTTAATCATTAATCGCTTGTCACTAATCAACAATCCACTGTACTTGTTTTTCTTTACCGTTACGCAAGAAGGTAAACACAAGCTTTTCGCCTTTGTCATAGCGTGAAAAGCGCTGTTGCAGTTTGATCATCGACTCAAGGTCGGTTAAACGTCGACCGGATATTTCTAACAAAATATCTCCACCAAGAAGTAGTGGCTTTTCACCTAGCATAATATTTAAGTTACCACCTCTAAAACCTAACTTTGCCGCCAAGGTTCCAGGTATGACTTGTTGAATGAGCATGCCGTAACCATAGGGGTTGTTCAGTGCATACGCTTCCATTTCAGTGAGGATGTGTGGAATAAACCCTGCAAATACTGCAGGTTTACTCGCAATAATGTCATGAATAGAGTCCACTGAAATGGCAAAGCCAAGGCCATTACTATCGCCTGTTGCAGATAGAATATGACTAACTATGCCAATAATTTCACCTGAACGATTAAACAAAGGACCACCTGAGTTACCTTGGTTAATAGCAGCATCAGTTTGGATAAAGCGTGGAACAATATCAGTTCCAGGAATAACGTCTTGGTCGCGAATACCACTTAAATAGCCAACAGATAAACTATGACTAACACCATACGGCGCGCCAATGGCCATCACTTGTTCACCGACTTCATAGCTACCTGATTTAGCTAAAGGCAACGCCTTAATATTATCTGGCAACTTAGCGGCTTGGATCATCGCGAGATCCAACATCGAGTTAATCCAAACTAAATGACCTGTTGTAATTGTACCATCAGCAAATATCACTTCAATGCTAGTTGCCCTATCAACCACGTGTGCCGCCGTTAAAATTCGACCATTTTCACTAATAACGGCGCCTGAGCCTAAAGAGTTCTCAGTACTCGCTTCATAACGCACTTGGTTAGGGTTTGGCTGGGCAATAGATTCCACATGCAGCTCTACAACACTATTATCAACCTCTTTAAATAGTTTTTGCACCGAGTTATCGGCGCTTGAAGACAATGAAAATAAGCTTATAGATATAAAAATGGTCAAAGCAAGTAAACGACAACGCATAAAAGTTAATCCTTAAACAATCAATCACATTAAAAACGACTCAACCTCAGTGTAACGGCTGTAAAAATAATTGATATGAAAAATAATTTGGCCGAATTATAAATACTGCTATGATGGCGCGGTTATTTAATGAAGTGGTTTAAATGTGGTTTTGGAATTTATTGTAGTTATCGCAGTGATATTTTTAGCTTGGTTAGTTTGGCAGCTTATGCGCGCTAAACATTTTACTAAGTTTAGGCGCCAAATAGCGCAGGAATTAAAACCTAAAGTCATTGCTAGTATTATTGAAGAAATGGCAGAAACTCGTTCGCAGCAACTACCAAATAATTCAGTTCACCAAGAAGCAACCATTACTTACTGGACGGCTTCAACGGGTAGAATATTACAAGCTGCATTAATGCGAGAAATAGTGACAGAGCAGTGGTTAAAGGACACCGGTAACTTACGCAACTGCCAACATTTATTTCATATTGAACGTGACTTATTGCATAGATAACACTTCAGCTTAACATTCAGTTTTATTATTTACTGGCTTACTGAGAAAGCGTTTACCGATACGTTGGAAATTATGCTCAGAAAAATAAGTCCGCTATTTTAATAACTCTATTTTTCGATAACCTAACGCGACAATACCATTTGCTTTTAGCGCATTTAGATTAATTCCAATGGCTTCTTTGCTAACACCAAGCATTGCCGCTAAATCATGCTGTGAAATGTTAATACACTGGCTGTTTTGAAATTGACATAATTTTTCCAAGGTTAACGTTAAGCGCTCTTCAAGCGGTTTAAAAACTGAATGCTCATAAACCTTGCCATAAACTTCAACATATTTTGCTAAGAAATTCGCAGCATTTATCGCTAATGACGGGTAACGTTGAATAGCAGCATCTAGATCGGCTTTTGATAAAAATAAAATCTTGGTATCTGCAAGTGCAATGGCATCATTTGGCCTAATACCAGAGCCAAAACAGCCAATAAAACCAAACCACTGCTGAGCGACTAAATCGACAATGAGCAGTTCCTTGCCCTGCTCACTTAATTTATTGATACGCACTTTGCCATGCTCAATAAAAAATAAACCATCGGCTACATCACCGGCTCGGTGAACAAATTGATCCTTTGAAAATGACCGTGGTTTTAATAACTCACTAACTAGATTTCTAGCTGGTAATTCAACATCGTCGAGCCAATTAGCACCAAAACTATTCTTTTTCATCACCAATAACAATCCAGATTGTAGTGTCAGTTAGTTGATTATTTCATAATTGTATTATCAATCACAGGAGGTCATATGACACTTTTTAAAAACACAATTCCTATGCTACTCGCACTACTACTCACGCCACACCTGCAGGCAAGCGAATTACTACCTAAGCAATACAAGTTAACCACAGCTCTGGCAGAAAAAATTGCCAAAGCCGCAGTTAATGAGTGTAAAAAATCTAACGCTAACGTATCCATTTCGGTTGTTAACGATCAAGGTCGGTTAATGTATTTCTACCGAGGGGATAACTCAGGTAGCAACACCATACATACCAGCTTTAGAAAAGCTTACACCTCGGCAACATTAAAAGCGCCAACATCAGTGATGGCTGGCTTTGTTGAAACAAAAGGTTTTAGTCAATTGGGTAAAATGGAAGACGATATATTACTACTTACAGGTGGCTTACCTATTACCTATAAAGATCAGCTCGTTGGCGCGATTGGTTTGTCTGGTTCACCAAACCCAAAACTTGAAGAAACTTGTGGTATGGAAGCACTGAAACTTTTAACTGAATAACCCTGACTGTAAAAACAAAAAAGAGAGCTTAAGCTCTCTTTTTACGCTGAAGAATTTAACTCTTAAGCCAGTTTTTCAAACTGTAAATCCCAAACACCATGACCTAAGTTTTGACCACGATTTTCGAATTTCGTTAACGGACGAGAATCAGGACGCGGCACATAGTCATTGTTTTCTGACAAGTTTTTGTAACCCGGAGAAGAGGTCATATCTTCTAACATACATTCAGCGTAATTTTCCCAGTCAGTTGCCATATGAAACACGCCACCAACGGTAAGCTTTTGACGAATAGCTTCAACAAAGCTCGCTTGTACGATACGACGTTTATGATGTTTCTTTTTATGCCACGGATCAGGGAAGAATAATTGCACGGTTGATAGTGACTCTGTAGGAATACAATCAGCTAAAACTTCAATCGCGTCATGTTCATACACTTTTAAGTTATTAACACCCTCTTCTTGGGCCAGTCCGATACAAGCACCAACACCAGGACGATGCACTTCCACACCAATAAAGTTTAATTCAGGTGCGTTTTTAGCCATTTCAACTAAAGATTTACCCATACCAAAACCAATTTCAAGTACGATAGGGTTATCGTTACCAAATAATTCGCTAGGATTAATCATACCGTCAGCATGATTCAAGCCCATAGTTGCCCAAAATTGCTCTAATGCTTTTGCCTGACCATTAGTAAGGCGACCTTCACGCTTAACAAAACTACGTACTTTTCGAATGTACTTGCCTTCTTGCTCTGCTTGCTCAACGGTTTTATGGGTTCTTTCAGTCATAATGCTATCAATTACTTAAATGTGTCATCAAAATTCGGGCGCATATTATCCGTGTTTAATGATTGAATTTCAATCACAGCATTACTGCCAACACTTTTAATTATGCGCTTTAATATACAAGAGCGCTAAGCGATTGCTTACGCTGCCCACCAAACGTCATACAAATCGCTAACAGTTACAGCGCTTGCGCCATTATCAGTTAACCATTTTTCAACAAGTTGGCGATGCTCTTCAGTACATTTACCAATTTTTTGTGTGCAAACTAAGCCATGCCACAAAGTGTCACCTTCACCACCAAAGCCTAAGCCGTTTGGCTCAATTACTTCATCGAAAAATTTAGATAGAAATGTATCAATTGCTTCGCTATCAGTGCCGTCTTCTAGTTTCCAAGCAAGATCAAAACCTAACTCTTGGTATTCATCAACGCGTAATTTTTTACGTAAACGATTACTACGATTCTTTGCAGTTACTTTCATGTTTTTTTCCTTAAGGCTAAGTCAAATTTAGCACTTTATTATAACGAATATTTACTCTGGTCGAGAGCATAGTGGCAATAGAAATTTTTGCAATGAAAATATTAGCTTTATTCGCTACACTGTCGCCGCTATGACAAATAAAACTACAATTTCAGCCAAATCTGCTCAGTTGTTTTCAAGCCAAGTATTAGACTGGTTTGAATTACAGGGTAGAAAACACTTGCCTTGGCAGCAAGACAAAACGCCTTACCGTGTCTGGATTTCAGAAATAATGTTGCAACAAACCCAAGTTGCTACGGTGATCCCTTATTATCAACGATTTATGGCAAGCTTCCCGACAGTCATCGACTTAGCTAATGCTGATGAAGATACTGTGTTGCATCATTGGACGGGGTTAGGTTATTACGCCCGCGCTAGAAACCTGCATAAGTCAGCTAAAATTATTCGTGACCAGTATTTAGGTGAATTTCCAGATGATATAGAGCAAGTTATTGCTTTGCCTGGTATTGGCCGTTCTACTGCAGGCGCAATATTAAGTTTGTCGCTACATAAACATCACGCAATATTAGACGGCAATGTTAAACGTGTGCTTGCCCGTTGTTATATGGTGCAAGGACATACAGGACAAGCTATCTATGAAAAAACCTTATGGCCGATTACCGAAGTATTAACGCCCAAAAAAGGTGTAGCTAACTTCAATCAGGCCATGATGGATTTAGGCGCTATGGTTTGTACCCGTTCTAAACCTAAATGTGAAATTTGCCCGATACAAACAGCTTGCTTAGCTTTTGCAGGAGCTGAGCAAGCAAACTATCCACAAAAGAAACCCAAAAAAGTCATTCCTGAAAAACAAACTATTATGGTTATTCCGCGCGTTGACCAAAAAGTATTAATGGAAAAACGCCCTCCAACAGGTATTTGGGGAGGTTTATGGTGCTTTTTAGAAATATCAGAGATAGATACGTTAGACAATTTACTGGCAAAACTGAACTTGAAACAATTATCAACATTACCTTTAGATAAGTTTCGCCATACTTTTAGCCACTTTCATTTAGATATAGAGCCTGTAATTGTTGATTGTGAAATATTACCGGCAAAAGAAATCAGCGAAAATAGTACTTTGCAGTGGTACAATTTAACCACTAATGCATCAGTTGGCCTTGCCGCATCAACACAGAAGTTAATTACGCAACTGCAACAACTGCCCATTTAACTAAATTAAGTTATTAAATTTATCAGCACAAAGAGAAATTATTATGAGTCGTATCGTTTTTTGTCAAAACTTACAAAAAGAAGCTGAAGGCCTTGGTTTTCAATTATACCCGGGTGAAGTAGGCAAACGCATTTTTGACAATATTTGTAAAGAAGCTTGGGGCCACTGGCAGAAGAAACAAACCATGCTGATCAACGAAAAGAAAATGAACATGATGAACCCAGATGATCGTGCGTTTTTAGAGGCAGCTATGGTTGCTTACCTATTTGACGGTAAAGAGCCAGAAATTGAAGGCTACACGCCAGAGAAAAAATAATGGAGTTTGCCGTTGACTGGAAAATATTCGCAACTATATTTGTTTCGGTATTTATTGCAGAGCTTGGCGATAAAACTCAATTAGCCACAATGTTGTTTGCCGCCGATAAAGATGTCAGCAAATGGATGGTATTTACCGCTGCATCAGCTGCTTTAATTGTAGCATCGGCCGTTGGTGTGCTTGTTGGTAGTTTTTTATCTGCTTATGTTGATGAAAAAATACTTTCTTATATCGCTGGTACCGGTTTTATCATCATTGGCACTTACACTTTATACACCGCTTAATGACAACAAATAACCTTTAAAAAGTAAAATGTTTGGCTAAATTGTTCCATAAAAGAACAATAAGTAGAAAAAAACGGCAAACAAACATTTATTTAAAAAAAAGGGTTGACGGGGTAAACGAAAAACAGTTTAATACGCCCCGTCTTCAAGGCACAGCCAAGAAGACAAAGTACAGGACAATCATTTAGGTTGTTATTGTGCCTCGATAGCTCAGTCGGTAGAGCAGAGGATTGAAAATCCTCGTGTCCCTGGTTCGATT